>NZ_CAMGVQ010000022.1:0-54988 GCF_946062555.1 uncultured Fibrobacter sp. | reverse complement strand
GTAAATGTTAGTTTATTTGTAAACAGTCGTTTTGGGGAAATTTTTAGAGGTTGCCAATTGTAAATATCCGCTAGTTTTTGAGACAAAAGCCCCCGTCAACTGATGGGGGCTTTGCTTGTAATAAATATATTCCTTTTTTATAGCCCTTTATGGAATGGGAAAATGCTGGTACTTTACTATATTTTTACGTACTCTTTACAATAAACAATTCACCGCCATGAGCCCGAACTAGCTGAAAGGCAGCGACGATGATCCGGTAGTGGCGTTCCGTAGGAATGTCCTATGACATTTATGATTCTTAAAATGATCGGTTGCCTTGCGCTCCTCATGTTCGGCATGAAGACCATGAGCGAAGGCTTGCAGAAACTCACGGGCGGTCACCTGCGTGCTGTCCTTGGAACCATGACCAAGCACCGCATCGGAGGCCTTCTCACTGGTACCTTTGTGACAGCCTCGGTGCAGTCTTCTACCGCTACGACCGTCCTTACCGTAAGCTTCGTTAATGCTGGCCTGCTCACATTGAGTCAGGCCATTCCTGTTATCATGGGTGCAAACATCGGTACTACGGCCACGGCATGGATTATGTCCGTTTTCGGGTTCCAGTTCAACATGAGCTCGGTGGTGTGGCCCTTCTTCGCCCTCGGCATCATCCTTTCTTACACCAAGAAGAATTCGACCAAGAGCATCGGCGAATTCGTGTTCGGTTTTGCGTTCATGTTCCTCGGCCTTACCACGCTGCGTGAAAATGCGGTGGCTATGGACTTGGCTCACAACCAGACGGTCATCAACTTCTTTGCGACGACTGGCGGTTGGGGTATCTTCAGCACGCTCCTCTTCTTGCTGCTGGGTAGTATCCTGACCATGTGCGTGCAGTCGTCTGCGGCTATCATGGCGATTACGCTCTTGCTTTGCAGCAGTGGAGTGCTCCCGATTTACCAGGGCATAGCGCTTGTGATGGGTGAAAACATCGGTACCACGGTGACTTCGAACCTTGCGGCCCTTTCGGCAAGTACGCAGGCTAGGCGTGCCGCCTTGGCCCACATGCTGTTCAACGTGTTCGGCGTGGTGTGGATTCTGATTGTATTCCGCCCGTTCGTGAATATGGTGTGTAGCATCGTGGGTTTTGACCCGACGTTCGTGCCGCACACCGAAGAAGAAATTGCCCAGGCGGGTGTGCGCGTGACCTACGCGCTTTCTGCCTTCCACACGGCATTCAATCTTTGCAACGTGCTGATCCTCATCTGGTTCATTAAACCGATGGAAAAAATCATCTGCAAGATTATCCACGATAAGGAAGATGGCGAAGATTTCAAGGTCAAGTTTATCAGTGCGGGCCTCATGAGCACTGCAGAACTTTCGCTCTTCGAAGCCCGCAAGGAAATCAACCTGTTTGCAGCCCGCACGCAAAAAATGTTCCGCATGGTCCCCGAACTGCTCGAGATGAAGGATGAAAACGATTTCGTGAAGCTCTTTGCCCGCATCGAGAAGTACGAAGGCATTAGCGACAACATGGAAATTGAAATCGCCAAATACCTGAACCAGGTTTCCGAAGGTCGCTTGAGCCCTGAAAGTAAGACGAATATCCAGTCGATGCTCCGCGAAATTTCTGAAATCGAAAGTATCGGCGACGCTTGCTACAATATGGCCCGCGCCATCAACCGCAAGTTTAGAAGTTCCGACGACTTTACCGAAGAACAGTACAACCGCATCAAGCACATTATGCAGTTGTGCGACAAGGCGCTTACAAACATGATCGATGTCATTAGCGATGCTGTGACTGCCGACGCAAACCGTACGCTGAATATGGAGAACGAAATCAACGATTATCGCAAGCTCCTCAAGGAGAAAAACATTGCCGACATCGAATCGCAGAAGTACAGCTACCAAATGGGCGTGCACTACATGGATGTGGTGAACGACTGTGAAAAACTCGGCGACTATGTGGTGAATGTGGTCGAGGCTCACACGAATAAAAAATTCTCCACTTAAATTCACCTATAAACTTCGGTGTACTGCAACAAAAAGCCCCTTTTTTCAAGGGGCTTTTGACGTTAGGAAAGCGAATTAGAAATTCAAAGAAAGTCTGCTGCCGTAGGAGCCTTTGCGGGCGTTGATTAAAGGCTCGATTTGCAGTTGCAGGGCGTGTTGCCTTCTGTAGTTGTACTGCACAAGGGAATTGCGGAAACGCTCTGCCTTGCGCAGCTTGGAACCGCCCACTATTTTTACGACGACGCCTGCGATGAAAACGCCGGCGCCTCCGAGAAGGATTAGGTAACCTGCAATGGCGATGTTCTCTTTATCTTCGTGGTCTTCGTTGCACCGGTAATCATTGTAGCGACAGTCATCGCCGTCGATATCATCCAATGCGCCGATCATCATAATCCCTCCGATGCCGGCTCCGATTCCACCACCGATCATCATGGCGTTGCCCGCTCTCCGCTTCGAATTGCCGCTTTGAGTGTAGATTTCAATCATGTTCTGGTAGTAGGCGACACTGTCGTCATAGAAAACCTGCTGGTAGTATTGAGGCGGGTACTTCGGCTGAGCAACGGGGTACGGTGCCGGAGCGTAATAAGGCTGCTGGGCAGGGTATTGGGCTGGAGCTTGATTCGGGTATTGTGCCGGATACTGCGCAGGTGCGTACTGCTGTTGCGGGGGATACTGGTTGGGTTGACCGTATTGTGCGGGGGCGTATTGCGGAGTTTGCACATTTTGTTGAACCGACGCATTTTGCGGCTGGTTCGGGTATTGCGCGTATTGGGGCTGTGCTGCGGAAGCCTCGGCCGGAGCGTACGAATTTGTCTCTTGTGCGAACACGGACATTGCAAATAAAAGAATAAAAACAAGATATCTCATAAGTAAAAAATAAAAAAAAGAAACCCTCGCTAACGAGGGCCTCTATAAATCAAACAAAAATTTGATTAGAAACATGCAGAGCAAGGCGAGAACCATTGCTTAACTATAAACTGTAATTCGTCTAGAAACGAGCAAGACAAGAAACGCGAGCCGAAGCTGTATCAGACATACAGCGAGAGCTCGCGTGGCGCATTATAGCGAAGTTTATCGACGAATTACTTATCCGTGAGGAATGCGACGCCCGGAAGAACCTTCCCTTCCAGCAGTTCAAGGGATGCGCCACCACCCGTAGAAGTGTGGGTCACCTTCTTGTCGGCGCCGTACTTCTTGGCTGCCGTTGCGGTATCGCCACCACCGATCACGGTGATTGCGCCGGCAGCGGTAGCTTCGACGATAGCGTCGGCCATAGCCTTGGTAGCCTTTTCGAAAGCTTCGAATTCGAACACGCCTGCAGGGCCGTTCCAGACGATGGTCTTGGCGGACTTGATAGCGTTCACGAAGAGCTTGGTGGATTCAGCTCCCACATCGAGGCCCATCCAGCCAGCCGGAATGCCTTCGGCGTCAGAAACAGCCTTCGTGGCAGCGTCGGCAGCGAACTTGTCGGCAGCGATGTAGTCGACCGGGAGGATAATTTCCTTGCCGGCAGCCTTGGCCTTGGCCATCAGATCCGGAACGAGCTTGGCGCCTTCTTCGTCAAACAGGGAAGAACCGATTTCGATGTTGTTCAGAACCTTCTTGAAGGTGAAAGCCATGCCACCGCCGATGATGATCTTGTCGGCCTTGTCGAGGAGGTTGTTGATGAGCTGGATCTTGTCAGCGACCTTGGCACCGCCGAGGATGGCGAGGAACGGACGCGGAGGATTGTTGAGCACCTGGTCGAATGCCTTGAGTTCCTTGTTCATGAGGAAACCAGCGGCACGCTGCGGAAGTTCAACACCAGTCATGGAAGAGTGGTCACGGTGAGCGGTACCGAAAGCGTCGTTCACGTAGACGTCAGCGAGCTTGGTGAGGCTTGCGCGGAAGGTCTTCACGGCTTCCTTGTCGGCCTTTTCCTTAGTTTCGGTGCCATCAGCGTTCTTGATCTTCCTCTTGCCTTCTTCTTCGATGTGGAAGCGGAGGTTTTCGAGGAGGATGATTTCACCCGGCTTGATAGCGGCGCAGGCGGCTTCGACTTCCGGACCCACGCAGTCGGAGAGGAACTTCACCGGCTTCTTGATGAGTTCTTCGAGCTTCTTTGCAACCGGAGCGAGCGTGTACTTCATGTTCTTTTCGCCATTCGGGCGTCCCAGGTGAGAAGCGAGCACGACGGCTGCACCCTTGTCAAGAGCGTACTGGATGGTCGGGAGCGCGGCTTCGATACGCTTGGTGTTGGTGATTTCGCCAGTCACCTTGTCCTGCGGAACGTTGAAGTCAACACGGATGAACACGCGCTTGCCGGCGAGTTCGAGATCTTCGATAGAAAGCTTTGCCATTGTAGCAATCCTCTGTTAGGGTTAAAATTTTACGCGCAAAAATATAGTAAAAGGCGAGAGCAGCGGCAAAACAACTTGTTGTTTTGACATTGCCGAGCCGTCCTATATGCGTTCCGAAGGGACGCCATATAGTAACTTTGCGTAGGGCGAACAATGCGGAGCTGCTTGCAAATCCCTTTTTGAGCCGGCAAAAGACGCTTGAAGAGCGTCAAAGGCGAGTGCTGCGACAAAAAACGAATGCTTTGGGGCATCGCCGAGCCGCCCGATTTCACATGAGTCATCCTCGACCCCGGATTGAGCCGCCCGATTTCACATAAGTCATCCTCGACCCCGGAGTGCGTAGCACGATGGGGGAGGGGATCCAGAGTAGAAGTTGTAGGGGGAAGTCTCCCCCTCGCTTCCATCGCCATCCTCAGGAACATAGGTCCCTGAGTCTGTCGAAGGGCGCTACCCCTTCGAACGGGGCCTCAAAACCCTGTAAGCGAGAGTCGCAGCCATGCTTGCATGGCTATGACCGAGCGTCATGGGTTTCTGTAATCGCCGGCCCCGTAACGCCCCGCTTGCATTTTTCTGCGATGCTTGTAAACATTGGGAAACAATTCGCCCGATGGGAAAACATAATATTCACAAATGTGTAATGTTGGGGCATATTTTTGATGCAATTGTCCATATTTTTTTATATATTTCAGAAAAAAATTAGACAATTTGGAGTGATAAATGAAACGTTCACTTTTGATGGTTCTCTGCCTGTCTGTCGTATCGGCTTTTGCTGGCGTATACGATATTGAAGAATTTTCCGCAAAGGATGCGGGCACACCGGATGACTATATCGTTGCCGAATTTGGCGGAACGCTTAAGGTCGCTCCTGCAGATGAAGTCGAAACGCTCCAAGAAGGCCGCCTGGTCGTCCGTCAGAAGTTCGAAGATCCGTTTGGTGAATCCGAAACCTCTTACCAGCTCTATCAGGGTGGCAAGGGTGACCTTTCCTCGATGACAGCTCTGACTGCCGATGGCGTTGACTATTCCAAGCTCGTTTCGGCTAAGCTCTATGAACGTCGCGGTATGTCCGCCGATAAGGATGTCGAGAAGGTCTACTTCGATGGCAAGGCTGTTTACGCTCCTGGTCTTACGACAGCGATTGTCTTTATTGACGGTTCTCCGGTGACCTTGAAGGGCGACGCTCCCGCTGCTGAAGAAGAAACCGTTGCCGCTGCCGTTCCCGCCGCAAGCTCTAGCGACGAAGAAGAATGTGACGAATACGATCCGGACTGCGAAGACGAAGATGAAGAAGATTACACTTCTTACAAGACTTCCGCTCCGGTTGACAATACATCTGCCGATGATCGCGACTACGCCGCAAGCGACGCTGCAAGCGATGTGGGCGACCGTTTCGGTATTGCTGATGAAGTCCGTTTCTGGACTGCTGTCGGTCTTTCCGCTCTCGCAGTTACTTCAGCCGTAATCGGTATCGTCCAGCAAAGCAAGGCCGGCGAAGCTCAGGATGCTTACGACGAACTTTCTGAAATCAACGACAAGATCTTGAGTGCTTGCAACACCGACGCAAATCCCGATAAGTGCCGCGCGGTGATGTCCGAGAAGGCCGGTAACACTGACTGGTCCTTGGCCAACATGCAGAAGCGCATGGACGAAAACAAGAAGACTCACGATTCTTACGCCACCGCCCGTAACATCTGGTTCGGTGTCGCTGCCGGTGCCATTGCTGGCGCTGTTGTCCTCTTCGTATGGTAGTCGAAACGGGTAAAATCTCTATACGGGACCTGGAGTTCAGCTGCATTATCGGCACGCTCCCTTTCGAACGCGAAAACGAGCAGCCGGTCGTGATGAACATTTCCGTGTGGCTTGATTTTACCCTCGCTGCTCGCAACGAGGATTTGGCTCATTCCATTGATTATGTTCAGTTAGCTGATGACGTACAGGACTTCGTTTGCAAGTCCCGTTTTCAGTTAGAAGAAACGCTGGTTGTAGAAACCGCGAAACATATCCTGAACCACTACCCGAAGACCGTCGCGGCAGAAGTTTCTGTCCGCAAGCCGCTCGCAATCCCGCAAAGCGCCGGCGCCGAATCTTCCATCAAGATAATCCGCTAGTACAAAGTGCGTCATTCTCGACCAAGCGAAGCGCGGAAGGGAATCCATAACCAGCGTTCTACTTTTTTAACTGAGAGAATCGAAGAATACCTCCAGGATGACGGGCGTGGATCCCGTCGGTCGCAGAGCTCCCTCCAGGATGACGAGTGTGGTATCCTTCAGTTGAAGAGTGCTCGTCAGGATGGCAGCGCGAACGCTGTCGGTTGTGCGACAACTCTGGAAGCCTGTATCAATGCTCGTCATTCTCGACCAAGCGAAGCGCGGAAGGGAATCCATAACCAGCGTTCTACTTTTTAACTGAGAGAATCGAAAAGATCCTGCCATGTAGGATTGATAGATTCTATTAACTGAATTTTTTCTTGTCGATGCAAGCGTTTAAGTTTCTTCTCTCTTTCAATTGCTAGTCGGATAGAAGAATGTTCTTCGTAGAAACCCAATTTGTCTACATTGTATTTTTGAGTGAACCCAGGATATTTTTTTGACTTATGCTCAGCAATTCTTTTTTTAAGATTAGAGGTTACTCCGATGTAAAGGGTTCCGTATCGCTTGTTAAATAAAATGTATGTAAAGCCTTTTTTTTTCATAGGGTTTCGTATAATTTTTTTTTGGATCCCGTCGGTCGCAGAGCTCCCTCCAGGATGACGGGCGTGGATCCTGTCGATCGCTACACTCCCTCCAGGATGACGAGTGTGGAGGTCTTTAGCTGCGGAAGGCGCGGTAGCGCAGGGCTTCGGAGAGGTCCTCGATTTCAACTGATTCTGAATTTCGAAGGTCGGCGATGGTGCGCCCGACCTTTAATAGTCTATAGTAACCGCGGGCGCTCAAGTTCATTCGGTCGGCGGCGTTGACGGCGAATTTTTCGGTGGCGGGGGAGAGGTTGCAGCTTTCCTTGGCGAAATTGGAACTCATTTCCGCATTCGTCTTGAAGCGGGTTCCCTTGAACCGTTTGCGTTGGATGTCGCGGGCGGCGCAGACTCGCTTGCGGATTTCTGCGGACGGCTCCGCGGAGGCCTTCGATGCAAATTGCGAGGCGTCTACGGGAGGAACGCTCACTTGGATATCGATGCGGTCAAGGAGAGGTCCTGAAATTTTTTCTTGGTAGCGTTTGCGTGCCTCGGGGAGGCAGGTGCAGTGGCGCTTGGGATCCATGGCGTAACCGCAGGGGCAGGGGTTCATGGCCGCTCCCATCATGAATCGGGCGGGCCAGACGACGGTGCCGCTCGCGCGACTGACCGAGATAGATCCTTCTTCCATCGGTTCGCGCAGGGCCTCCAAGACACTGCGGTTGAATTCGGGGAGCTCGTCCAGAAAGAGGACCCCGTTGTGTGCGAGGCTCGCTTCGCCCGGCTTTAGCCGGGTGCCGCCCCCCACCAAGGACACCATGGACGCGCTGTGGTGGGGCGTGCGGAACGGGCGCGTCATGACCGGCTTGAATTCGTCGGAATCGCCGGCGGTTCTGGCACACGAGTGGATGCGGGTTGTCTCTAGAATCTCGGTCTCGGTCATTTCGGGCAAAATGCCCGGCAGGCATTTTGCACAGAGCGTCTTGCCCGCTCCGGGCGAGCCTACCAGCAGAAAATTGTGCGCCCCTGCCGCGGCCACTTCCAGCGCCCGCTTGACGCCCTCCATCCCGACGACATTCTTGAAATCGGGAATGTCATTTGCAGTAATAGTTAATTTATTCTTAAATCGGAAGCCGGTGGCCCACCTGGCAACATTCTCTGCACCCGCTTCCAAAGCCTCGACGCATTCCCTGAGGGTATCTGCGCAGACATAGCGGATTCCTTCGACCAGCGAGACTTCGCTTTCGTTCGCGCGAGGAATCACCAGGATGTTCTTGGACTTTTCCGAAAGGCTCATGGCAATCGAAAGCGCGCCCCGAATCGGCTTCAGCAGGCCATCGAGCGAAAGTTCCCCCACGATAACGAGGTTTTCAAGTTGGGGAACTTCGATTTCGCCGGTCGCAACCAGCAGCCCGATGGCAAGTGGCAGATCCAGGGCGCTTCCTTCTTTCCGCAAATCCGCGGGCGACAAGTTCACCGTAGTCCGGAAACCGGTCACTACCTTGTCGATGGAACGAATTGCCGAAACGACACGTTCCCGTGATTCCCTTACCGCGTTGTCGGGTAACCCTACCATGGTGAAACCCGGCAGCCCCTGCGAGGCATCGATTTCGACACTCACTGGGACAGCCTTTATTCCAAACAAGCAGTAAGATCGGATTCGACGGAACATGGATTCTCCTTAGGCGACTGCGGCCTGGTACTTTTCAAGAACGCAATTTTCGATATGCTCGCGCAGGTTGCGTGCCATCGGGAAACATACGCTACGGAAATCTTCGCCCTTGAAGAACGGATCAATCGGGTAACCCACGAACATGCCGTTTTCGCCTTCCATCACGCGGAGCCCGCGAACCAGGAACTGGTCGTTGAGCACGACCGAGGCAAGCCCCTTGATATGCCCCATGGAAGGGCCTTCCTTGAAGGGGTAAACCTGCACGCTGGTGACGGCGAGGCAGTCGAACGCCCCGGTCGCATTCCATTCTTTCTTCTTCTTTTCTTCAGCCATATAGGCCTCCTAGTTTATGTGTGAATTTGTTGGCAACGTAACGAATTGCCCGTGCCGTTGTCGGAACCCTATTTGCAAGAACCGTGCCAATTTGAAAAAACGGCGAAATTAAACGAAAAAATGAAAATTTCAAAAAAAGACGAATCGGCCGAGGTGATTAATCACCGATTAATCACTGATTAATCAGTTTACTATTATTAACACATGCTCTTGAAACCGAATATGAACTGGCCCCAGAATCAGGGAATCGCTCTCCCGACCGTGCTTGCCGAGGCGGAACTTTCCGCGGATTATTTCACGATCCACTTTACGGTGGAAGAACCTTCGGACTGTTTCCGTGCCGAAGTCGATGGCGACAACGGCCGCAGTTGGGAAGATTCCTGCGTCGAAATTTTCCTACAGAGTCCAGTGAATCCCGGTGAGTACTTCAACTTCGAAACGACCTGCCGTGGCTACCTTTTGGCGGCCCGTGGCCCCGACCGCAATAACCGCACGGTGCTTCCGCAGTCGGAAACCGACAAGGTGATTCGAACCAAGCAACTCGCCTGTGTGGCAGGCAACCTGGTGTGCTGGGGAATGACGGTGCAGATTCCGGCGAGCGTCCTTGGCATCCAAAGTTTCGACGGAGTCCAACTCAGGGGAAACCTCTACAAGTGCGCCGACAAGGCGAAAACGCCGCACTACCTGAGCGCATTCGAGATTGAAACCGAGAAACCCGATTTTCACCGCCCGGAGTTTTTCAGGAACTTTACCTGATGGTCCCTAGTCTGGGATCTGTAAGCACCGTCCGCTGCCATTTGTAGTTTTATTGCTCAAATGAGCAAATTTTAATACAAAAAATTACTATATTTGGGGGCTATGGAATATGGTGTATACGGAAGTACTTGGTGGAGCAAGAAGTGGCTAGACCACTTGCTTTCGGGTGCGTCCGCCCGCGATATTGACCTGGCTTTCAAGTATGTGGGGCGTGGGCAGGTCCAGCCCTTTACGGTGTCCGACAACCGCGTCATGGCCGAGGTGAAGGGGCCGAATGGCGGTTCGCACAATGTTTACCTCGTTTTCCCGAAGTTCGACAAGGAACGAGCCAATGTCTTTGTGGGGCTCCTAAAGCAGCAGCCGGTGGAACTGACGGCGCTTTCGAATGAGGCGATGAACCCCTCTATCGAACTGCTCCTTTCTAAATGCGGGCTATCTCTATTCGAAACCTGCGACCACGTGAACATGAACTGTGACTGCAAGGATCCGCTGCCTTGCCGTTACGTGATATCGGTGTTCCTGAAGCTGGGCGAAATGATTTCTTTGGACCCGTTTGTGCTTTTCAGGATTCACGGAATCGATATCGCCTACCTCAAGGACTATAAGCCGGAGCCGGTGGAATCGGATGTGCCGAGCGAATCGACTCTGGTGCGGATCTTGCCGGTAAACGACCGTACAGAGATGCCGCGCGTCCCCAAGTTCAATTTTAATGAGTGGCGCGATTATTCCCATGTGCTCCCGGCGATGTTGTCGAATTGTCCTGATTTTTGTCCAGCGGGGAATTTCAAGAAGAGTTTTGTTGACGAACTGGAACGTTGCCGCCTGTTCTACAACCATTTTGAAAAATTTGAACAGTTTGCACAGGATTTTGGAATCTACCATGCGCATACGTTCCTGATGGAACGGGAACGCCTGCAGGTGGTGCATGCACGGGGTTGGCAGTGGACGTTCAGCCTGCTTGAAGACGAGCGCGTGGTGGCCGAGGGACTTTCCGTCGAAAATATCATGGGAGCACTTTGCCGCCTGAACCAGGATTGCGTTTGGCATAACCACGTGACGGTGCGCTTTGTTCACCAGCTCCTGATGGTGGCGTATTACCTGGTGCGCTGCGGTGCGATTTACCCGCAGGTGTTTTGGCTGAACGGCGTGACGGCGCAGGTGCGCTGGCTCCCGGCGGAGATGCTTCCTGATGTGCTTGCGGTGGTGGCGGAACTTGAAAAGGGTGTTCCCGACGATTTCGCTTTTACAGTGCGTGACTTGCTACGCGAAGACCTGGACGGAGCCGCCGAACATATCCTCTCGATTTTTATCGGCAAGCTGCTCCGTTTTGCGCGTACGGCGCAGAGTTACAAGAAGGGAACTCACGAAAACCTGCTCGGATTTTTCTTTGACTGCAAGTCGGGAAAACTGGCGGCGAACGGGCTCAAGATTCCGTCAAAGATTCAGGCGTGGTTCTCTGTCTACAATTCGCTGGAATTCAATCACAAGATTATTTTCCGCTGCTCGGAACTTGGCAAGGAAATTGCCCTGGATGTTTTCGTGGAATCGTCGGTGGGTCGCGAACCGCTCAAGACTCTCTTCGAAAATAGCGATCCGCGGCTTCTGTCGCTGATGAACGTGCTCAACTGCGTCTCGGAAACGTTCAAGCCGATGAAACATTACCTGGCAGATCACGCGGTAGAACCGATCGTGATGAAGGGCGCGGAACTCAAGGAATTTGTCACTTATTCCATCAAGAAATTTGAGGTGTTCGGCATCGTGACCGAGATGCCGCGTTCCCTCAAGGAAATTGCACGCCCCAAGACGCAGATGAAGCTCAAGGGAAGTCTTGGTATCGGGGCGTTCACCGCGGGTGACCTGCTGGACTTTGACTGGGAAGTGGCTTTGGGCGACGAGAAGATTCCCGCCGAGGAATTCATGCGGCTTGCCAAGGATGCCGAAGGACTCCTCAAGTATAAGGACCGCTACGTTGAATATACGGCGGAGGACCTCGCGCTACTGCAGCAGCGTATCGACGAACGCGAAAAGAAAAAGGTCGGTGGTGCAGTTGTTGTTGACGGTGCCATTGATGGCGCGGATTCTACGGGTGAGGCTGCGGATGCTATCGACGCCGCGGATTCCGATGTAGATGAGTCTTCCGAGGATTTTATTCCCTCGACGGCGAAACTTCTGCAGGCCTGCCTGACGGGACAATGTGACGACATCCCTGTCGACATGACTGACGGATTGAAACAGCAACTGGACGTGTGGCGTGGAGAAACCGAGACGGACTTGCCGGAAAACCTGAACGCGACACTTCGCCCCTACCAGATGCGCGGCTATTCGTGGATGTACAAGAATCTCCAGATGGGCTTCGGCTGCATATTGGCCGATGACATGGGCCTTGGAAAGACTCTCCAGGTGATTGCTTTCCTCTTGAAGCTGAAACAGGAAGGGCGCCTTGCCGAAGGGCGTGCGCTTGTGGTGGTGCCGGCGGGCCTCCTTTGCAACTGGCAGATGGAAGTCAAGAAGTTCGCGCCCGAACTCAAGGTGTTCACTTACCATGGAGCGGGCCGCAAGCTGGAAAAGTTCGATGCGGACTTGCTGATTACGACCTATTCGACTTGCCGCCTCGACTTCAAGAAGCTTGAAAAGCTGAACTGGCGCGTGGTCGTAATCGACGAAGCGCAGAACATCAAGAATGCCGACAGCGAACAGAGTCGCAAAATTCGAGCACTCAAAGCTCCGATGAAGATTGCCATGAGTGGAACCCCGGTCGAAAATCGTCTGATGGAATTCTGGACGATTATGGATTTCTGCAACCGTGGCTTTTTGCCCTCGGCGCTGGAATTCCGCGACAAGTACGAAACGCCTATCCAGAAGAATGCAAACCAAGCGGTCGCTGAAAAGTTCAAGAAGATAACCGCTCCCTTTATGCTTCGCCGTATGAAGACGGACAAGACGATTATCAGTGACTTGCCCGACAAGATTCAGCAGAACGAGTATGCGGAACTGACGCGGTCGCAGGCGGCGCTGTACAAGAAGATCCTCGACAAGTTCATGGAAGAATTGCAACTGCTTGAAGAAGGCCCGTCAATGGATATCGGTGCGGATGTGCTCGCGGTTGCCGACGGCGCGGATGCCGCGTCAGCTTCTGCGGTTCCTGCTGGCGCAAGCAACCTTTTCAAGCGCAAGGGACTTATTCTCCAGATGATTCTTGCGCTCAAGCAAATTTGCAACCACCCGCGTACCTACTTGAAGGCGGGGGAGGCGAAGATCGAAGATTCCGGAAAACTGGGGATGCTTCTCGACTTGCTGCGTTCTATTCAGGAGCAGGGCGAAAAGGCTATCATCTTTACGCAGTTCCGCGAAATGGGCGAGCTACTGCAAGAAACGCTTGAACGCGAATTGCAAATCAAGGCGGATTTTTACCACGGCGGCTGTACACAGAATCAACGCAACGAAATGGTGCGCCGGTTTCAGGAATACCCCGAAGACAAGGTGCTTATCCTTTCGCTCAAGGCGGCAGGAACCGGTCTTAACTTGACCGCCGCTTCGCAGGTGATTCACTATGACTTGTGGTGGAATCCCGCTATCGAAGCGCAGGCGACGGACCGTGCGTTCCGTATTGGGCAGACCAGGAATGTGCAGGTACACCGCTTTATTACCAAGGGTACTTTTGAAGAAAAAATCGACGCGCTGCTCGAAGCCAAAAAGGCCGTCGCCGAGATGACGGTGAACGCCGGTGAAACCTGGCTTGCCGACATGGATGATAAGCAATTAGGCGAAATCTTTGCGTTGGATTCCGCTTCGGTGCTGTAACATTTCCTGGCCCCCTACAGAAGTAATAGAATACAAAAAAAAGACTCGATATTGATGACCGAGTCCTTTTGCTTCTTGTCGAGCAATCCCGGCAAAGACACTCCAACCTGCCGGGACTCCACACGAAACTTACTTCAGAATCACCTTTTGCATATAGCGCTGGCTGCCCTGCTTGACCATGAGTACTGCCGGACCGCGGTAGTCGCTCGAAAGTTCAACAGTGTTCATGCCCTTGCTTGCGGTGAAATTCTGCTGTGCGATCACCTGCCCTATGCTGTTCAGGAGCATAGCCTTGGCCGGAGCGGTTGCTGCAGCGTTAAACTGAGCCATAACGGAGCCGTACTGAACGTTCACGAACATCTTGGACGTTGCGGCGACTGCTGCGGGCTTGATGGCGCTGGTGCCGCTGACGGAAACGATCTTGGCGGTTGCGATACCGTCGACTTGCGGTTTCTTGTCGAAGTCATCGATGATTTCGGTAGAGCCGTCGGCCTTGATGCCCTTGATGTAGTCGAAGGTGATGGTGCCGGTGACCTGCGTGCCGTAAAGGTTCAAGCCGATGGCATTCACCAAGTTGAGGTCTGTGGGTTCGGTACGGAAGTCTGTCCACTTGATCTGGAAAGTCTGGAATTTGGTGGCATCGAGCTGCTGGTCAGCCTGTTCCAAAACGGAGGCGTCAAACCATGCCCAGCTACTGCCTGTCATCATGAAGAGGTCCATGGAGGCCCAACCGTATTCGCCGCAGCCGTCGCTTTCGCCGGTGCAACCGCCTGCAGTTTCAACAGAACCCTTCATTCGGATTTCGATGCCAACATACTTGGAAAGATTGTTTTTGCCACTAGCAAGGTTGATGCGTAGTGTACCCACTTCGCTGGAGTCGGAAGTTACTGTCTGGTAAGTCAACTGCACGCCCTTGCCTTCTTCGGTTTCGGGAATATCAGGATTCTGGTTGACGAGGGAATCAATGCTGTTGCCCGGGAGAGCGGCCAGGCTGTATGCTTCACGCATGGCGTTCAAAGTTTCAAAGTCGGTAATGTCGCCCACGTTGCCGCCGAACTTGTTCACCTGGCGGCGGATAATGGTCATGTTACCATCGCCTTCGTCACCGGTGTCCCATACGCAGGGAACGAGTCCGTTTGCCTTGGCGACCTTTGCCACTTCGCCGTACCAAGCGGCGCGGCCTTCAAGGTGGAGTTTCAGGTTTGCTCCAGAAAGTGCGTCGAGACGCTTGACTGCACCCATTTCGCCGATCACGACAGGAATGCCCTTGTCGCAGAACATGGTCTTCAGTTCGCCGAAGGCCTTGGCAATCTGCTTGGGGGTGCCGAGAGCCTGATCGTCAATGGACTTAGAATAAACGTTCCAGCCCATGTTATGGGTCTTATCCGTTGTGCTGGGCAAGTCGAAGTAGTAATAGAACTGAGTGCCCCAGTCTTCGTCAGCAGTCATCAGGGAGTATTGATACGGATAGTAGTGGACTTCGGCCATGGTGTAGCCGTCGCCTGCCGGGTCTGTCGGGTATTGCGCGGAAAGGAGCGGAACCTTGTCAATTTCGGTGCGTGGGGCCTGCACGACTACGATACGGGTGGCGTTGTTGCCGCCGGAAGTGCGTACGGCGCGTAGGCATGCTTCGTGGAGACGCTTTAAGATGGTCATGCGGTCTTCATTGAAAGCCAACTGACCATTGTCGGTGTAACCATTTGCAGCGGAACCACCACGGTGATCGTTCACGCCAGGTTCATTGGCGGATGCGAAAATCAGATGTTCGTCGTAGGTTTTGAAGTAGTCTGCAATTTGCTTCCAGTAGCCTTCTTGCAGGGCGCGAACCTTGGACGAGTCGGTTGTGGCCTGATTTCCGTTGCGGTCGATGTGTCCGCCGCTAAAGACTTCGTCTTCGAGCCAACCGCCGTCCCAGTGGCTGTTCAAGATGGCGTACATGCCGTTGTTGATGACGAGATCGACGACGGTCTTTACGGAGTCGAGCCAGCCGGCGTTAATGGTGCCGTTAGAGGCGTGGCTGTTCCAGGCGCAGGGAATACGCACGGTGTTGAAACCTGCGTCCTTGATGGCCTTTACATAGGCGGCGTCGGGGAAGGGATTGTGCCATCCTGTCGGGCCTCCCTGGTTGCCCGGCACTTCCATCGTGTTGCCGATGTTGTAGCCGAGACCCATCTTGGGGTAGATTTCGGTCGCCTTGGGGAGGGCGAACGCAGCCGTGCTGGCGAGCGAGAGCGCGCCGACCGCGATACCAAACTTTCCGATACCAAACATTTTGACTCCTTATATGGTATGTGTGGGCATGACTTGCCCGGTTGTCTGTTTTCTATGAAATTAGATTCTGGGACCTCGAAAATAAAGAAAAATATGTTCCTGCGCGTTTTTTGCGGTGTAGAATTCTCAACAGGGACTTTAAAAGAGGAATATGAATGGCTTTACATGCCTAATTAGGCTATATTTTGTGCTTTGCCGGACATCGTTACATACTAAAAGCTAAAAACAGTGCGGCTAGTATGTAAAAAACAGATTTTTTCGTGCAAAAATAAGAGACTTTGGTGCTTGTAGAAAGATTTTTAGGGGATTTTTTGCCGTTTTCCCCTCTTTTTTTGACAAAAATTACATACTAAGTTGCTTGAAAATGAAAAAAGTATGTAACAATAAACAAAAGAAGAGGCTCTTTACATACTGAAGACTCTTTTTTATATGAAAAGTATGTAAAAACGGCAATAATTTTGCTCCACGGTCGCTTAATATTCGTGAAAGCCTTTAACAAAAGAAAAAATGCCGATTTTTGCTCAAAATCGGCTTTCCTGACTAGAAATATGGTGTTGTCTATTTTCGGTGTTGATTATTTTAGTGAAATTTTTTTTGCGAGGCTGGTGCTGCCGACTTTGGCGCGCACAATGTAATGGCCGCTGGCGATACCGTCAAGATTGAATGCAGTATTTCCTGCAGGCAGGTTTCCTTGGGCGAGGCTTGCGACCTTATGGCCGAGCAAGTCGAACAGGGCGATATTTACGGTCCCGGCCTGAGCAAGCGATACGGTAACTTGGTTGCCCTGCATATTGACGGTCGGGTTGTTGGAACTCATACGGCGAACCTTCCTGATGTCGGCCTTCACATTGTCCCAACCGGGCATGTCGTCGAGGGCGATAATGCGTTCGTCATCCAAGTTGCGTTTCCACATGTCTGTCGGAGTCTTTTCCAAGAAATTTCCGCTCCAGGTCTGGCTCCAGGTCATCCAGTAGCTCCAATAGGCCTTGTCTTCGGCAATGCTGTCAATGTCCGGAATGGCGCCGTTTTCGCTCAAGGCAATCATCTTGCTTGTGCCCACGTCGCTCACAATCTTGTTGTAGTAATTGGCTGCAGAGTTGTGGTCGTTCAGCGGGTCGTAAATATCAACAGCGACAATGTCCACGTATGCATCGCCAGGGTACCATGCTGCATTCAGGGCGCTGTAGTCGTAACCGAATTTCGGGTCGGTATTGATGTTCCAGACCCAGATTAGGTTGGAGAGCTTGTTGGTTTCGACCATGCGATCGAATACCAAGCGGTACAGCTGTACATAGCATTCGGCGCTTGCGACTCCCCACCAGAACCAGCCTCCGCTTGCTTCGTGCAAGGGGCGCCATACGACGGCGATTCCCTTTTCTTCGAGCTGTTTGAAGTAGCCCGAGACAATGTCCAGGTCGGCGACGATGTCCTTGTAGACCTGCGAAGTCGCGTCAATTTCCTTGCAGGTGGAATCCTTGAAGGCCTTCGTGTAGTTAAAGCAGGTGTTGTTGTCGGCCGTTTTTGTGACGCCTTCGGTGCAACCCGTATTCCTGTATCCTTGCTGCTGCGTGTAGAAAATTGTGTCTTCCCCGACTTTCCAGTGCCAGGTATAAGTCGGAATGCCGCCCATTTCCCACAGCTGCTCGGTCATCACCAGGTTGTTTTCGGTGTAGCCCTTGAACCAGCCTTCTTCGTGGTGACCGCCTGCCGCAAACAGCATGTCGAAGCCGCCAATGGCGGGGTAGTGCCCGCTACGCTTGTAGAACTCGGCGATGTCGGTCTGACCCTTCCACGAGACTTCCTCGTCGCTGAACTTGCAGGAATCCGCGGGCGTGCAGCCGCCAGGCGGAATGAGCCGCATGTTGCCATAATCGTAGTTGAAATTCTGGTCGCTGATCATCATGCCGCTAACGGTCTTCTTGCCGAAATTTTCGCGCAGGAAGGTGTAGACTTTGCGGGCCGATTCCGTCGCGTTCGGTGTTACCGGCAATTCGCTAATCTTGAATACCGCGTCGGGGTGGCGTTCGACGGTAATGTAGTCCACGCCGAGAGCCTGGTTACCCACGGTAATCTTGTTTTCGCCGGCCTTCATTTTGGCGGATGCCGAAACCACGTAGCTCGAATCGCAGTTGCGCGGGGTGGTAAGCATGGAGCCTACATCTACGCCGTTGACCGCGATTTTAGAGGTGGTCCAGTCGTATTGCTTGATCAGAACCTTGGTGGTAATGTCGTAGACGGCGGTTTCTTCGACCTTGACGGTGAATGTGATGCCGCTAGGGTCTGCTGTCTTTGCGTATTTTCCGCCCGAAAAATCTGCCCCTTCGGCAACGCTTGCGTCAGGCAATTCTTCGGCTTCGTAGATTGTGGGGGCTGCAAAAGCAGACACAATGGAGAACGCGGACAGTGCCGCGAGTAATTTACATCCCATACAACACTCCTTAATTTATGCCTTAAATATACTTTTGAAAAATCAGAATATTCCGTTTGCAAGTAAAACAACGGAAAAGATGTTGTCTGATTCGCAATAAAAAGCCCCCGCGGGTATAAACCCACAGGGGCGAGGAGTCAGAAACTCTTTATTTTACAAGTACAGGCCTTGTGGCTGCTATTCCCGCACCCTTTACGCGCACGATATACATTCCCTTGGGCATATTCTCGAGACTGAACGCGTAGCTGCCCTGCGTAAGCGTGCCGTGGAAGAGGGTGACGATGCGCCTGCCGTTCATACCGTAAACATCCACGCTCACGTCGCCCGCCTTCGCGGTCACAAGAGAAATCGTATTGCCTGCGATATTGAAGGTGCCACCCGCAGCGGGCGAGACTGCGCGAGGCTCAATCCCGATGGGACCTTCGTCGAACACAATCTTGATTTCGGGAATCATCTCTTCTGTATTTTCGAAACCGCGGCTGAAGGCATCGTACTTGTCTTCGTTGAAGTCCCAAAGGACTTGGTCGCCCGCCTTGAAGTTGTCGTACAGGATGGTGCCGGTGTAGCCTGCTGCATAGTTCGCAATGACGACACTCAAGGTCTGGTTACGGTCAGCGAAGCTGGAAATGTCGAAGGAACAAACCGTAGATTTGCCCGCGGACACAATGCACGCACCGGCATCGTCGTTCACCGGGGTCCAGGTCCATGCGCTAGTCAGTTTGAAAATCAGATGCAGCTGGGCGTCGCTCGCGCCCTGGTTTTTCACCTCGAACGTGAACGTGTTGGCCTTGCTCAGGTCCCACGTCTTCTGGTATTCGATCTGCGCATTGTCGCCTCCGTAGGTCACGGCCATCTTGCCATCGCCGCCTTCCTGGCTAATCGTTACGTCCTTGATCTTGATGCTCGCTTCTTCCGTTGCGGCAAGCGCCTTCATGGCATCGAGTGCCGGGTCAATCGTGTAGGTGTAGCCGCCGAAGTTCGATTCGGTCTTGTCGCCGATGTACTGCCAGGCGAGTGCGCCCGCGTAACCGCCGTCAAACGCCTTGCGGTAGCATTCCTCGGTCGAAATCTGGGTCTTTGCCGCCATGCTTGCGGTATAGGTATCGCCCTTCCAGCCGCTTGCGGGGAATTCGCCGATAATCATCGGCTTGCTATCGTAACCGTACGTGCTCGCCATCTGGGCTGCCGTATTCACGAACGGGCTCACCGCATCGTTCTGGTAATACGGGTAGTAGTGCGTCTGGAAAAAGTCGAGCGTGCCGTTCGCCTTGCCGCCCGCCGCCACGAGGGCCGCGTCGTTCCAGTACTTCTGATACTGGATGTTCACGCTACCGGTAGAAACGAGCAGTTCCGGGTTTTCGGTGTGGATGGCTGCCGCTACCTTGTTTGTAAACGCCTGAATCTTGGAAAGCGCCATCTTCTTGGTAGTCCAGCCGCTACATTCGCTTGTCATGCCCTCGGGTTCGTTGAAGACTTCCCAAGTCATGAGCGCCTTGTGGTTGCCAATCGCCTTCACCACCGGGATGAGCGCATTGTCGATAAACGCCTGTGTGCCTTCATCTTCAAAAAGCAATTCGTTTGCCGTGATGTCGAGCTTTTCGTCGTAAAGTCCCCACTGGTTGGGTTCCATCAGGTTGTGGCTGAAGAGACACATCGAGACCATCACGCCGTATTCCTCGGCGATGTCCAGGGCCTTCTTCATGTTGTTGATGGTGTTTTCCTTGAGGCCCGAAACCAGGTGCGTCGTCTGGTCGATTTCGGGGCTCTGGCTCATGTTGTTGAAAAGCCACCAGCGGATAGCGTTACCGCCCGCGGCGCGCGTGCCTTCCACAGCCTTGCGCCAGGCGTTTTCGTTCAGCGGGGATGCCCCCACGTCAGAATTGTAATCGCTCCAGGCGAGGTTCGTGCCCGAAAAGAAGATTTTCTTACCGTTATAGAGCAGGTCGGTGCCGCTCACCGTGAGGCCCGGGGCTGCAAAAGCGGTTCCACCGAGCAAAAAGGCTCCGCAAAGAGCTGCAAAACTCAATTTTTTCATATAACTCCTCGAAACGCCTGTCAGGGGCGTTCATCGGGAATTTAAAAAAATAAGACGCAAATGGCACGGTTTTTATTTAGGGGTGTTGACATAAATCCCGTTTTTTGTCCACACCAATTCATGCACCGATGGCGCCAATCGGATTATCGTGATAGGCAAATTTTATTACGGTTCAGTGGCTAACGATCATAAAAAAAGCCCCCGCGGGAGTAAACCCGCAGGGACCAGGAGTCATGAAAGAAAAATTACTTAACGAGAATCGGCTGCGTTGCGGCGAGTCCTGCTCCCTTCACGCGGACGATGTAGCGACCCTTGGGCATGTCGGCGAGGCTGAATGCGCTGGTGCCTGCGGCGAGGTTTCCCTTGTAGAGCGTTGCGACGCGCTTGCCGTTCATGCCGAACACTTCGACTGCAACCATGCCTGCCTTGGCGGTGGTGAGCGAAACAGTCTTGCCCGATACACTCAACTTGGCGGCGGCGCTTGCTGCAGCCACCGGCTTGATGGCGGCGGATTTTCCCGTTTCGTCAACGAGTTCAATCTTGGCGATGTGCCCCTTGCTCTGCGTGGCGGCGGTAAACAGTTCAGTCTTCTTGTCGAATGCGGAAATCACCTTCCCGTTGTCGGCAACCAGGTCGTCAAAGATGACCGTCCCTTCGAAGCCTACTGCTGCAACCATCAGCGTGACGGAGAAGAGGTTGTCGAGATCAATCGGATGTTCTACCTTGTCGTCATCTTCGTATTTGGTGATGTCGAATTCGCAAGTAGTTGTGGCTCCGTCGTTAATCCAGCAGCCGGTGGAGGTTGACATCTCCCAAGTCCAGGCGTCGTCCTTCATACCGTTGCGGACAAAGGCGAGGCCAACCCAGATACCGTTATCTGCACCGCCGGAACCGTTGTTCGTAATCTTGAGAGAAACGGTCTTTGCACCGGTGAGGTTGGGAACTTTCTGCAATTCGATATTTGCACCGCTGTCGTTGAGTGCTGTGTAGGTCACGGCCATCATCAGGTTCTTGACTTCTTCAGCAGAGCCTGCACCGTACTTGGCATTGGCGGTAGAAGTCGCGCATACCTTTGTGGCGGATGCGGCTTCATTGTAATTATCCCAGCCGGGCATTTCGTCGAGAGTGATGATGCGTTCGTCGGCGAGGTTCTTCTGCCACACACTTGCGGAGGTCTGGCTAATGTGCTTGTCGGATCCCCAGGAGTCGTACCACGGCATCCACCAGCTCCAGGTGGCGCCTTCGTTGTACATGTTGTCTACGTCAGGGATGGGACCGTTTTCGCTGAGCGAAATGATCTTGTTCGTGCCGCCCTTGTTCGTGAAGTCAATGAATGCGGCGCTGTTGCTCTGGTGGTCGTTAGCCTTGTTATAGATGTCAACGCTAAGAACGTCGTAGTAGGTTTCGCCCGGAGTCCAGGAAATCTTGGAAGCGTCCTGCGGGTTGAAGTCCCAGACAAGATTGTTTACGCCGTTCTTGAACACCATGCGTTCGTAGACCAGCTGGTAGAGGGCTGCGAACTGCTTGCCGGTATTCGTGCTCCACCAGAACCAGTTTCCACCGGATTCGTGCAACGGACGGAAGATGGCGGCGACGCCGGCCTTCTGCAAATCCAGGAAGATTTCGGAAACGAGGTCGATGTCTCCGGTGATTGCCTTATAGGCGGTAGAGAGGGTGTCCCACGTCGTGGTTCCCTTCAAGAAGGCCGTGCTAAAGTCGAAATCCGTGTTGTTGGTCTTGTTGCCGTTGACGGTGTAGAATTCAACTTCTTCACCAGGACGCCAGTGCCATGTGATTGCAGGGATGCCGCCTTTTGCCCAGATGCTCTTCGCGATATCTACAGTCTTTGCGGTGTATTCCTTGAACCAGTCCTGGTCCTTGTTTGCTCCGGTGGCGTTCATCAGGTCGACGCCGACGAGAGCCGGGTACTTGCCGCCGTATTTATAGACGGTTTGCACGTCTTCGTGCTGGGTGGCATCGCCCATAGTGTATTTGTCCATATTGCCGGTCATGACGCCAGAAATAGTCTTCTTGCCAAAGTTGTTGACCAAGAAGTTGTAGAGCTTTACTGCGGAGGGGGTTGCAGTTTTGGTTACAGGTGCATTGCAAAGGTCGAATGCCTTAGCTTGGTAAGGGCTAACGTCGATGTAGTCTACGTCGATCCAACCCCAGCTATTGGTGATGGCGATGGTGTTTTCGCCTGCAGCGAGTGCGAGAACCGTCTCAACATCGGTAAACTTGCCCTTTTCGGTCACCGGAAAAGAGACCTGGGAAGATGTACCGCCAACTTCGACATTGTTGATCTTGTCGCCACCGTAGTTGTTCATGTAGTGAATGGTTATGGTGTATTGGCCGGCCTTGTCGATAGAAACATTAGAAAAAGTGATGTCTCCACCGTTCATCTTGACGTACTTGCCGCCAGAAGCTTCGGTGCTTGTGCCCGAGGCTGCATCGCCGGAAAGGGTTGCATTTTCGGCTTCGTACTGGGCAGCGCTAGCGGTAGCTGCTGCAGCAAGACCGAATGCGAGAATGGTTTTAGTAAAGTTCATGATAACTCCTATATTGTCCGTTTGGAAAATAGGTTAAAAAAGGAGTTCATTAAAGAATTTTTTCTGTGGCGTTGAATAAATCGTTGGGTATTTCTCAACAAAAAATCCGCCCCGAAAGACGGATCCTGAAAAATATTTTTACGCGATTTTCGCAAAAAATGCGTAAAAAACGCGCTAAATCGGTTTCAAACTTAAAGTTCGATACCCGTTTTTTCGTGGAAACGGAACCCGAACGTGAATGTCCGTTCTTCACCGGGCTGGATCACGATCAGGCCACGCTGGTGGTTCAGGGCGTTTGGCTCGCCGGTCATGGGTTCGATGGCAATGCTCATGCGGTCGGGCGGCGTGTAAATCTGGATGGCGTTGTACTGTTCGATGCCGGCCTTTTGCCAAATGTCAAGCGTATAGCGGTCGCTTTCGAGTGAGGCGTGTACATTGTTGATGAAGTCGGAATCGGTCGCCTTCAGCTGCGTCACTTCCTTTTCGAGGCAGAAACAGTCGTTGATGAATTCGTCGCCAATCTTGCGGCCGTCTACAAAGCGCAACTCTTCCTTGAAGTTGCCCGTGGGGAGGTCGGCGCTGTCCAGGAGCGCGAGCGAGCTACGTGGGAGCGTCATCGTCAGGTTGTCGATTTTTTCGCCCAGCATAAAGTAGGGGTGCCAACCTTCGGAATAGGGGAGTTCCGCCTTGCCGATGTTTTGGACCCTAGCCGTAACCGTGACACTTTCGCCCGTAAAGGTGATTTCGTTGATGGCGCGGTAGGGGAAAGGGAATCCCGTAAAGGCGCCGGGCCAGTCGCAGCTGAAAATAGCCGTGCAACTGTCGATGTCGCTTTCAAAGCTTTCGAAAGTCCATTCCTTATCTTGCAGAAAACCGTGCAGGGCATGTGGCGCCCAGCTGACGTTGTTGACCAACTTGTAGGTTTCGCCTTTCCATTTGAACTGGGCGTAAGCTGTGCGTCCGGGGAACGGTGTGAGTCTGCAACCTGCATTGGTGTCGGGCGAAATCTTGCGGAGTGTCGGCTCGTCCCTGTAGCCGTAGAGCAGGTCGAGCATTTTGGAGCTGTGAGAGTTTTCCGGATCTTCGACCGGTACGCGCCAGGCATTGAGCCCGCCGCCGAATCCGCTCAAAATTTCAAATTCGGCTCCGTCGTCGCGTTGCATCACGAAGCAGGGTATGGTGCCCAACGGGCGGTAAATAAGCTTGAATTGACTCATATCAAAATAAATCTACACAAAAAATGGGGCAAACAGCCCCATTGCCATATATAAATAAGTTTTTTTTACGATTTCTTTGTTTGTAAACGAAATTTTGTGCTAAAGGGGGTTCTTGCGGGGCCTGCCGCGGGGGCGCTTGATGGGAGCGCCGTCGGGCATCGTAGTTGCTTCCGGATGCTTGGCCCTGAAAAACGCCTGGATTTTCTTGGCGCGTTCTTCGGCCTTTTGTTTTGCGAGGTCTGCCGCCGAGACGATGACAGCCTTGGGGGCGGGGCCATTCTTGGCGCCGAAAGAGACTTTGAGGACTCTTCCCGAAGCGGGTTTAGGCATTTCTGAAATCATGGAACGGGGTGCGTCGTGTACGCTCTTTTCGTCGGTTTTGAGAAGGGAGTATCCCTTGCTGCTTGGCGAGAAGGCGTCCTCGAGCATTTTTCGCTTTTCGTTCGAAAGTTCGTTGAGGGGCGTAACTGGCGGAAACGGCGTAGACATGTCTTTCGGTATATTGCCCAGGACAGGGCTCTTCCCGAAAATTTCAGCGGCGATTTTTTCGGTCTCGCGCCTGGCTTTTTCTTCTTTCTGGGCGAGTCGTTCCCTCTTGGAAGGACGTGCTGCCCCGTTTTTACGCTTCCCTTCAAATTTTTTTTGGAATTCTTCGGAATTCCGGATAATTTCTTCGTCGGAAAGACCCCGTAATTCGGGGGGAACTTCAATGGTTTTCAGTGCGTCCGTAACCGTGTTTTGATGCATAAAAACTGATTTTTGGCCTTTTTTTAACTTGTCAAGAGTAAAAAATGTCATTTTATTGTAAAAAATGCAGACCAAATTTAAAAAAAATGAAAAAAAATGCTTGTCAAGACCTAGAAAAAAAATTTTTTTTGGACTATTTTTGGCATAACATGCTTCGGTTTACACAAGATATATTACTTGCACTCCGCGCCATCTCCAATGAGGAGGAGGCTCATGAAATGTCTAAGAAGGCTCGTGAACAGTTCGACTTCCTTGGAATTCGTCTTGTTCCCCGCCGCGAGGTGACCTATCCCATTTTCGACAAGTACCCGCCGAAAGACGGTGACGAGTTGGTGGTCAGGGTCGAGGACATGTGGGCACAGCCGTATCGTGAAATTCAGTATGCGGCCTGCGACTACCTGTTCCGTCACAGGGCCCTGCTCGGTGGTCAGCACCTGGCCTTCCTGAAAAAGCTCATCAAGACCCGCGCTTGGCGCGACACGGTCGATACGCTCGCTGCATGCGTTCTGGGTGACCTGGCTCTCCGCCTCCCCGCGCTCCGCAGTAAAATCGCATCCTGGATCCGCGATCCGAATGTGTGGGTTCGCCGTAGCGCAATCATCTTCCAGATCCAGTACAAGGACCGCACCGACTGGCCGCTGCTCCGTGAGTTCTGCCTGACCTGCGCCAAGGACGACGATTACTACATTAGGAACGGTATCGGTCGTGCCCTTTCGGAATACGCCCGAATCAACCCGACCGAGGTGCGTCGTTTTGTCCAGGACAATACCTTCGCAGAACAGACCGCCCAGGAAATCCTCCGTCTGATTTAGCTAGAACAAATTAAAAAATAAATTTCAACGAGCCATTCTGCTACCCCGCAGGAGGGCTTTTTTGTGGCGATCGTTACGATAGGTTGTCAGAAAAAATGGCTTTTTTTACCCTCGGTTGTCTTTTCCGGGGGGAGCCTTTACGAAATAGATGACGCACGGGACGATGATGCATGCCGCATAGCAAAGGCTGATGACCGCATCGAAACTCTCGCTTTCGGTAATTGCCGTGGGCAGGAGCAGGGGGCTGATCAGTTTCAGGGCGAGTGCGGCGAGAATCCCAACAAGAAGTCGTGCGATAATTTTGCTCATACCCTGAATGTAGTATTTCTTTGGCGTAAGGAAAATGTTTTTGCTGTAAATTTTGCTAAATTGAAGACATGAATATCCGTATTTCTGCGATTGCATTGGCTTGTTTGGTGGGACTGTCGTTCAGTGCCGACCCGCGAATGGAACAGGGCGCCCGTTTTGAGGCGAAGGGTGATTTCGAAATGGCTCTCGGCGAATACCGAGCCGTCTTGGCCGAAAATCCGAAGAGTGCCGAAGCATACTTTGCCGCCGCGCAAGTTCGCATGAAAATGAAGGATTACAGCGGGGCGCTTGCCAACTACCGCCTTGCTTACAAGTTTGAACCGGCCATGAGCGCCGCCTACGAAGGTGCCGCCAAGGTTTATGAGGTCCTCGGTCAGAAGGCAAAAGCGGATGCCGAACGCGCGAAGGATCCGAAGAACAATCCTGTTGCCGCAGAACCGGTCCAGGAAGCCGCCGCTCCTGCGGAAACTCCTGCTGCTACCGAAGCTCCGAAGGCAGATGCTCCGAAGGCGGAGACCGCTCCTGCCGCGCCTGTAGCTGAGGCGCCGAAAACGGTGAGCGCTCCGGAACCGAAGCCCGTCGAAAAAACTGCGGAGGTGGCGAAACCGGAACCAGCAAAGGTTGCCGAGACCAAGGCGGCCGAACCTGTGAAAGAAGAATCTGCCGCGCTTCCGGCTGACCCGTTCGAAAAGGGAAAGGCTCTCTTCGCCGAAGGCAAGTACAAGGAAGCGGCACCCCTGTGGCGCGAAGTGCTTCGCAAGCAGCCGGGACACGCCGGTGCGTATTTCTATGCGGGCCTTACCCGTTATGAACTCGGCGAAATGGACAAGGCTGAATTCAACTTGAAGAAGGGCCTTGAATACAAGGAAGAAGGCAACGACGCCAATTTCTTCTTGGCAAAGATTGCGCAAAAGTCCAATAAACCCGATCAGGAACTGAAGTTCCTTGCCGCGTATATGAAGAAGGCGGCGCCGAACGCCAAGTACCGCGCTGCCGCTGAAGCCCGTATTGCAGAAATCAAGGCTGAAAAAGAAAGCAAGAATCAATCTGCTGCCGCCGCTTCAAAGGTCGCTGAGCCTGCCGAAGCGCCGAAAACGGTTGTGCCTGCTCCGACGCAAGTTGCCGAAGCTCCGGTTGCAGAACCGAAGGTGGCTGACATTGCCGATGCCCCGTCTAGTACGCCGACTCTCGCCAATGCAAACCTGCTTTACAGCGCAGGAAGCATCGAGTCCGCCCTCAAGATGTACAAGGCTCTACTTGAGACCGATCAGCAGCCCGAAGACCGCTACTTTACCATGTTGCAGCTGGGCAACGCCTACCGCGAACTCCGCGACTTCCACAGCGCCGTGGTGCGTTACCGCGAAGTGGTGCAGCAGTTCCCGGATTCCGACTGGGCGGCCGAAGCCGAACGTGCGCTCGAAGATGCCGTGTGGCTCGAAAAGCACGCTTCTGAGCTGCCTCGCAGAACTAGATAGGGTCTTTTGACAGTTTGTTAATAACTGTTGACTTTGAAAAAAGCGAAGCCGTAGGTATATTTATAATGCCTACGGCTTTTGGGTGTTGTGGGTGAGGATTGGAGTTGGATATGAAAAAAAGTTTTATAATTTCGAGTATAGTGGCTTTATCGGCCTCTCTGGTTTTTGCCGACCCACCGGCGAATTTCAGCGGCTGGGAAAAGGTGTTCGAAGACAACTTCGACGGCACCAGCCTTGACAAGAAAAAGTGGAACCCTACGTATAACTGGGGCCCTACGCACAACCACCGAGCTTACTGCGCCGAAGAAAACGTGATTGTCTCTGACGGCACACTCAAGCTTAAAGGCGAAAAGAAAGTCCATCCGAATGCCAACGGGAAAAAGGCGAAGTTCAACAACAAGGAAATCCCCGTCGACTACACTTCGGGCGCCATCGATACCAAGGGACACTTCGAAGTCAAGTACGGTTACATTGAAGGCCGCTTCAAGGCTCCGTCGCAGAAGGGAACCTGGCCTGCCTTCTGGACTCTGCAAGACGGTTGGCCTCCCGAAATCGATATCTTGGAAATTCCCGCTTCGCGCAAGCAGCACCATTATTATTTGCATTACACGGACCCGAACTGGTATAACAGCCATGGTTCGGCATGGGACCACGAGGCGTCTTTCGGTGGCCACAAGGATGACGACGTGGATCGTTCCGCAGGCTTCCACAACTACGCCGTGGAATGGGATGAATCAACCCTCAGCTTCTACTTTGACGACAAGAAGTTTGCAAGTTACAACCGCCCGACTGAAATCAAGCAGCTCTCGGCGCAGTACATTATCGTGAACCTGGCGATTGGAGGCTGGGCCGGCGACGATATCGCCATCACGGCGGACAAGCCCGCATATTTTGAAGCGGACTGGGTGCGCGTGTGGCAGGCGAAACCTGCGAAGCCCGATACGGTTCGCATTTTCTCGATGAACTTTGGCTCTTGCATGGTTAGAACTGCAGAAGACAAGCTTGCTCTCGGCGACTGCAATTCCGATGCTGCCGTAGTTACGATTACTCCGCTTTCTTCGACAACTTACCGGTTCGGCTTCGGTGACTTGTCCATTGATACTCCGAATGAATCTACCGAAGCGGGTATTACCATGGGCTTGTACAAGTGGAATGGTGGCGGACATCAGAAGGTTGTCATGGAGAAGCAGTCCGGCTACGAAGGCTCCGTGGTGCGTATGAAGATGCTGCACAGCGGCTTGTACTTGCGTGCAACGACCGATGGCGAACGCGTGGTGCAGAGCAGGGCCGACGACTGGGAATGGAACCAGATGTGGCGTTTGCTTGGCAAGGACGATGTGGTTCCTTCGAAGGATACGACGAAGAAAGATTCATCTGTTACCGATTCCGGTAGGACTGCGATTCCGTACTTGGGCAACTATGCAAGTGTGTACGGAACTTCAGTCCATTATGCAAACGACATGTTGTTTGTAGAACTGGCGAGTGACCTTAAGAATGGCGCGACTGTTCGCATTCTGGATTTGCAGGGCCGAGAGGTGATGCGTTACAAAGCCTTCCGTACGGCGGCTATGAATGTGCGAAATCTGCCCGCAGGTGTTTACCATGTTGCCGTTACTGACGAAAAACACTCCGAATTAAAACGATTCACGAAATAAACAAACTCCTGCAAGTATGTCATCCTGGAGCGAACGTAATTAAAACGCATCACGAAATAAACAAACTCCTGCAAGTATGTCATCCTGGAGCGAACGTAATTAAAACGCATCACGAAATAAACAAACTCTCGCTAGCATGTCATCCTGGAGCGAACGTAATTAAAACGCTTCACGAAATAAACAAACTCCCGCTAGCAAGTCATCCTGGAGCGAACGTAGTGAGCGACGGGATCTACAAAAAAACGAGAACTTTAAGCTCTCGTTTTTTTGATTTCGGTTGAGCAGCAAATTTACTGTCTACCGTCTACTGTGCACAAAGCGCACTACATCTGGCGAATCGGGAAGAGTCCGAGCAAATCGAGCACGTTTTCCAGCACAATCTGCGTGGCCTGAACCAGGAACAGACGGGACTTCTCTTCGGCGGATCCGAGCACGCGGTCTTCGTGAATGAACTTGTGCGCAGCTTCTGCGATTTCCAGGGCGTACTGGGCGAGCACGCTGGGTTCGTCTCCGGCGACAGCGTCCAGAATCTTCTTGCCCTTCTTCGACAAGATGTTGATGAGGCTGTAAGCGGCATCGTCGCCAAGTTCAGCGAAGTTCACGTCCTTGATTGCGACGGCGAGGTCGGCACGTTCAATGCCGGCCTTGCGCATAATGCTGCAGAGGCGCACGTGGGCATTCTGCACATACGGACCGGTATCGCCTTCGAAACTCATCACGGCGTCCCAATCGAAACGCACGTCCTTCAGGCGGCTGTTCTTGAGGTCGTTGAAGGTGAGTGCCGAAATGCCGATCTGGCGGGCGATGAGTTCCTTGTTCTCGAGGCCCGGATTCTTCTCGTCAATGAATTCGAGAATCTTCTTTTGGGCGGCTTCAATCACGTCGCGAAGCAGACTTGCAGTACCCGTGCGGGTCTTGCCTTTTTCCCACTTGCCGTCCACCAGCTGCAGAATCACGCCGAACGGAATGTGGTACATGTCCTTGTACCATTCACGGCCCATCTTCTTCAAGACGTGGAACACCTGCTTGAAGTGGAGCGCCTGGCCCAGGTCCACCACATAGAGGCACTTGTCGAAGTTGTATTCCTTCTTGCGGTAGCAAGCGGCGGCCAAGTCGCGGGTGGCGTACAAGGTAGAACCGTCGCTCTTGCGGATCAGGCAAGGGTTCAGGTCGAATTCGTCGAGCATCACCACGTCAAGATCCTGGCTCTTCACCATCAGGTTCTTTTCGCGGAGTTCGTCGAGAATGGCCGGAATCTTGTCTTCGAAGAAGGATTCGCCGGTGTAGTGGTCGAATCCCACGCCCATCATATCGTAGATGCGCATGAGTTCCTTGAGCGTTGCGGCGCGGAAGGCGGTCCAGAGCTTGCGGTAGAATTCGTCACCCTGTTCGAGCTTGGTGAATGCGGCGCGCGCTTCGTCTTCGAGACCTGGCTCTTCCTTGCTGGCCTTGGAGAAGGCGGCGTAAAGAATGTTGAGTTCCTTCACGGTGAGGCTATCCAGCGTGGCGTCGTCGGTCGGTCGCTTTTCGCGCAGGTACATCACGATGAGCTTGCCGAAAGCGGTACCCCAGTCGCCCAGGTGGTTGATGCGTTCCACCTTGTAGCCTGCGGCCTTGTAGATGCGGGAAAGGGAGTTTCCGATCATCGTCGAACGCAGGTGGTGGAAGGCCAGTTCCTTACCGATGTTCGGGGAACTGAAGTCAATGCACACGACCTTCCCGTTCGATGCGGCGTGGCCATATTCCAGGCCCTTTGCGGCGATTTCTTCGAGAGTGGATTTCGCGAGGAATCCGCGGTCGATGAAGAAGTTCAGGTAACCGTTCACGGCTTCGACCTTCGAGAGGCCTGCGGGGAGTTTCACTTGGGCGGCGAGATCTTCGGCAATCATCTTCGGGGCCTTGCGCATCACCTTGGCCAAGGAGAAACAAGGAATGGTGAAGTTGCCGTGGGTGGTGTCAGGCGGCACGGAGATAAGCTTGAGTGCGGCTTCCTTCTCGAAGGAACCTGTAGCGGCGAGCGCTTCTGCGATTTCTTGCTCAAACGAGTTCATTGTCGTCGGCCTTCTTGTCGGTGGTCTTTACAAAGTCATTTTCGTCGAGTTCCACAATCTTGCCGTCAGCATAGAGACGGTCAAGCGAAATCTCGTTACGCTTTTCTTCTTCGAACAGGTGGACCATTAGGTCGAGGCCGGCATCGAACACTGCCCAGCGCACTCCTTCCTTGTATTCCACGCCCACGGAGGGGAGCTTGTTCGCCTTGAATTCCTTGCGGAGTTCGTTCAAAATTGCCTGCATCTGGGCTTCGCTCTCGCAGGTTGCCACGAGGAAATAATCCGTGACATCCTTGATGCCGCGCAGGTCAATCAGCTGCACGTTCTGGGCGCGCAGCTCAAACAAAATGCTTGCGCCCATTTGGACGGACTGGGGAAGTTCTTGCTTATTCGTTGTCATCTGTTTCTCCCTGTTCGGGTTCTACTATTTGTTCAAAGTCTTTGCCGATGTACACGGCGGCATCTACGACGGCGCGGCTGCTGTGGACCACGAGTACGTTCTTCGTCTTGAGTGCGCGGGCGAGCGCCTTGGCGCCTTCCCACTCGGGGTTCCTGAGCACCAGCACGGTTTCATCGTAGTTCTGTAATCTATCGTTTCTAGAACTGACGACGTCAAATCCGTTTGCGCGCAGGTAAGAGCGCATCTTGGCTGCCGCCCCCTGCATTCCGCAGCTGTTCAGCACCTCAACATCGCCCTTGTAGGTGCGCACCACCTTTTCTACCGGCGCCTTCTTCTGCTCCTCTTCGCAACCTAAAAACGCCGTTGCCACAAACAACAGCGAAGCCACCGTTGCGGCGGCCGATGCAAACGAGCGTGCTTTCGAAAAATGAAGGTACATTCTTTGATAGAAATGTAGAAAATTTCAACTTACTTTTAGTAAGTTACCTTTGGTAACATCATTATTTCGTAGAGACTTCCGATAGGTACTTTTGGGGCCAAAAGACTGTTTTGAAAATTTTACGCGTAAGGAGAGGCTTTTTTACCTCGAAAAAAACGTGTATAGTATAGACAGAAACGTTTTCGATGTCTCTTTGTAGAATGTTCTACGAAGAATCCTTGAAAGGGATCGAATGACTACAGAAAAATGGTGGCTGCACCAGAAAGGAGTTGCTTCTTTTTATTTTTATAATTATATTATAATTATCCGGAGGTTTTCTATATGCAAGTAGAATTCGTCTGGGATGACAAGAAAAATGCAACAAATCAAAAGAAACACGGTGTTTCGTTTGAGGAGGCCAAGACCTGCTTCGAAGATGATTATGCTAGAGTATTCTTTGATGCGGAACATTCGGTTCAGGAGGATCGGTCAATTCTTATCGGTTTGTCTAATCAGTTGAGGACTTTGGTTGTCGTATTTACAGAGCGTAGCGGAATTATTCCCGAACAATTAATAAACCGCATTATTAGCGCTCGAAAAGTGACAAAAAAGGAATTTCAGTATTATTGGAATGCTAGAAAAGGAGATTGCTTATGAAAAAGGAATATGATTTTACAAAGATGAAGGCTAAGAAGAATCCTTATGCGAAGCTTCTCAAGAAGCAAATATCCATAAGATTGAATTCCGATACAATTGACTATTTCAAGAATATGGCTGCGGAACTTGGTATTCCGTATCAGGTGCTGATTGACTCGTACTTGACGGATTGCGCAAATACAAAACGCAAACTGACTATGTCGTGGCAGTGATCTTTCTGGTCAAATTTCATGAAATTGATTCAATTTCGGCGTTTTCATCATTTTTGGGGGGATTATATCGTTTTTTTTTATAAAAATCGACCGCTTGTAAAAAATAATGTATATTAGCTGTATGGAATTATTGGGTGATACTTTGCTGATACGCCACGAATCTATGACCATGGGCATTTCCACTTGTGCCCGTGTGGCCATGCTCGGTCTTGCAAAAACCGTTACCCCCCCCCCTCTTGTAAAGTTTACTTTACTAAGTGACTCCGTTTGGAGGTTTGCTTTAATCCGTGGCTTTGTGCCTCGGATGTGTTCTTGTTTTGCCGACAATCGTTTTGGTCCAGGCGGTTTTTGAGTGTTTTTTAAAGAGAGGTGCTATTATGAGCTATGATGCTTCAAATGAAATTAGAGAAATGTCTGTTGAAGACAAGGTAAAGCTGATTGATGTAATCTATTCAGCAAGGCCGGGCAATCTTTTTTCGGAACGGACGAAGCAATTTATTTTGGGTGGTTGTGCTTTGCCGAGTTCGAAAATGGAATTGGCTGTTTCTGAAAAAGCTTTCCAGAAGTTGAATAAATTAAAAAGCCGTTGGGTGGTTAATGGAAAAGTTTTCCTATTTAGTTCAGACAGACCAAAGGGGTTTGTTATTGAACACATGATACCGGTCAAAGTCCTACATAATCACTTGAAAAAGTATTATCTGGCGCGGGGAGGATTGTCCCGAGAGGATCTTAAAAATTTTGTCAAGAAGTATTGCAAAGTGGTGTTTATTACTGAAGAAGAGGACGCATCTCTTCGAGAGGCAAAACTGACTAGCAAAATGCCCAAAGACTGTGATTTTACCAAGGATCCGACTGCAAGGTATAAAGAATGTGGCATTACGCTGCATAAGTGAGCCGAAGTTTTGAAATAACTTGTTCGAGAAAAAACTATGCAACCGAAAAACAAAGAAGAACTAAAGAAAATAATCTCCGAAGCCATCGCTAAATGCGGTCGTTTTGTTGACTTGAACTTTATCGATGTGTCGCAGATTACCGATATGAGTCATTTGTTCGAGGAATCGAATTTCAATGGCGATATCAGTAGATGGGATGTGTCGAATGTCACTAATATGGAACGGATGTTCCGCAAGTCAAAGTTCAACGGGAACATTTCTAACTGGGATGTTTCGAATGTTACGAATATGGAAGGCTTGTTTGCTTCATCCGCTTTTGCGGGTGATGTCTCGAACTGGAATGTGTCTAATGTAACGAACATGAGAAGCGTGTTCTTTATGACCCCCTTCAAGGGCGATATCAGCCGATGGGACGTTTCTAATGTTACCAATATGCGCACGATGTTCTATCAAGCTGAATTTAATGGAGATATCAGTGCGTGGAACGTGTCAAACGTTGAAAATATGGAGATGATTTTTGAAGGGTCTCTGTTCAAAGGAAACATCTTTAACTGGGACTTGAAAAACATTGAAGATTTGGCTGGCGTCTGTAAAGGAGCGTGGTCCAAGTCCGATGCTCAGCTGCTACTGAATTTATTCTTGACAAAGTATGGCAAGATTGATCCGAATCAAACACAACAAGGAGAAAATAAAATGAAAACAATTAAGCTTGATGAATCTTGCCTTGAAGGCAAATACAAGATTCTTTCTGCGAAGGCAATTGAACAAATCAAGGATATTCTTCAAAATGCCCAAAATACCGAGGATGATGAAAACATTGTTGTGGAACTTCCTCAAGGATTGCTTTGCCTTAATTTGAAGTACGATGATTTTGAAGATATCGATGTTCCCTTTGGCAGTGTTGTTTTTAAGATTCCGCCGACAATTGTTGGCTTTGCAGAAGACTTTATTGATCTTGGATACCAAATCATGTTGCCTTCGTTCTTGCAAGGAACAAACATTGACGAGAATGCCGAATATTACGAATGTGACATACCCAAGCGTTCGTTTGGCTTTAGTGGTTTTGCACACTTTGGTCACGAGGTCTTGATTAAAACTGTTGAAGACGAAAATGAAGCTTCTGAAATCTATGAAAATAGAGAAGACGATTACCGCTCTATTGATTGCGATACTAGTTTTTATTTTATCGCTGTTTCGGACGAAGCTGATTCTAGATGTGCATGGACTTTGAAACTTGAAGATCTTGAGTTAGACCTATACACGGGTGATTTCGAAACTGGAGTATTCTTCGATGGTGATGAATCTAATAAGATGAAACTCATTATGCAAAACTCCGAAATCAGCCTTGAAAATTTCCTCGAAGATTCACAAGCTGTTGTTCAGATTAAAAAATTAGGACATGCGACTCGTGAAGCTATGGATAATGAATTTGCAGGTCTTCGATTGCCGGATCCTTTTGCAAGCGACATAGAAAAGGATTTCTGGGATGTTTGGAAAGATGGCTTTAAGAATGTCGCGGAAGAGGCTATTGCGGCCGGCTATTATGTTCCGACTCTGCTTTGTCGTATTGGAGAATGGGAAATCGGGAGTGATATGGGGGCCTCTTGGGGCCTGACATATTATGGTCGTAATGTTGAATGGAATAATGGCGGCGATGAGCAGGGGTCCAGCTACTATTACTATGATGGTAGCGAATACCAAGAATTGCCTTTAGATGATCCTTTCGCCTAATAAGATTCGGCTTTCCTAAATGAAAAAAGTCCTACTCAACAGAGTAGGACTTTTTTATCTACAATAATAAGGCGTTCTCCAGGGGCATCCGCCGTAGAAGTGGCGGTAGGGGCCGTACGCCTTGAAGGCATCGTTCTCGTTCACGAACATAAGCCTGAAACTCATGTTTTCGTTAGGCTTATATTCGAGCGCAATGTCGGGGAGGATGACGTCCACGTTGCCCTGTCGCACGTCCTCGCGGGCAATCGGCGTGCCGAAGCGAAAGTTCGAGTAAAGCGGCATCCAGAGACCTACATTTGCGTACAAGTGAAGTTCCGGCGAAAATTCATAGGCCAGGTGGGCGAGGTAGCTTTGCTGGGCGAAAGTCCCAAAGGTTCCTCCCATGAAACTCACCGAGTAGGTGTATGCGACTTTGAGCGCGGGGTCGAATGTTTCGTGCCGCACCAAGCGCTCGGGGTCAAAATGCTCGCGGTTCCAGGGAATGCCGTCGTCGGGAATCACATAGACTGTGTCAACAATCGTGTCTTTCGGGGCCGCATTCACCGTTGCGGGCGCCGTCGCCACAAATTTTGTAGCTGTGGTTGCAATAGCGGAATCAACCTTCGCAGGGGTTTCCGCGAAGGCTACCGTTGCTAAAGACATCATCAAAAACGGCTTTAACCGCATGCCTAGAATATAGCAATTATGGGGAATCGAATTACACGATTTCGTTTTTCGCGTTCACGTGGACCACGGTGGGTTTCCACGACTTGGCTTCTTCCTCGCTCATGGTCGCATAGGCCACGATAATCACGAGGTCGCCCGGCTGAACTAAGCGGGCCGCAGCGCCGTTCAGGCAGATGACGCCAGAATCGGCAGGGCCTTCAATCACATAGGTGTCCAGGCGGGAACCGTTGTTCACGTCAAGTACGCCGACTTTTTCGAAGGGGAGGATGTTTGCTGCATCCATCAAATCGCGGGCAATAGTAATCGAACCCTCATAGTTGAGGTTTGCGTCGGTTACAGTTGCGCGATGAATTTTGCTTTTGAGTAATTCCAGCTGCATGATGCGCTTAGAATTTTACGTTGAAGAATCCTGCAACACCATTTTCAGGAGTGGGGAGGATTCCGTAGCTGAAACGGTTTGCGTCCGGGTTGCTGTCCCACTGGGTGCTGAAGAATGCGTCTGCGAAAGACCAGATGTGGGCAGCGGCAACAAAAATCAGGCCGTACCACCAAGCCGTGTTTCCGTCAGTGGCAAGGTAGACCGTTGTTCCGACGCTTCCCACCCAAAGGGCGTCCATCCAGATGGCCTTCATGGATTCATCCTTGTGCCACTGGTAAAGCGAGGGAATCAACAGGGAAAGGTAAGCGTAGCTCTGATCGCCGGCATTGTTACGATAAGAACGGTCAATATCGGCATCTTCAAGTCCGCCGGAACGCTGGCTAATCCATTCTTCTTCGGAAACACCAAGCTTTTCCCAGGGCTTTTGGAGATATTCGGACGGGCGGATTCCCATTTCGACAAGGTTCGTGAGTTTGTCCCTAGACACGCCTTCTTCCTTGGCCTGCTGGAATTCCCACTGGGTAAGTCCCATTTCTTCGTAGTTGAAACCCTGCCATTCGTCTCCGGAAGCTTTTGCTTCTCCAACGTTTTCGTCGTCGTTTGCAAATGCGTCATCGGATGCTTCGGAAGATGCTCCGTAAGAGTATGAATCTTCGGAAGATTCGTCATCGAACTGGGCGAACGCAATAGAGCCGCACAGCAACACTGTTGAGAGAATCTTGCACCAATTCGCCATCAATTTCATCCTTCAGTTTTTAATGCCGGGGGAGGGAATCGAACCCTCACACTCTCGCGAGTACCGGATTTTGAGTCCGGCGCGTCTACCAATTTCACCACCCCGGCGCGGGGTTTGCACAAATATAGAACACTTTTTGCTTTTTTGCAGGGTAAATAAGAGAAAAATACCCATTTTTGTGCAATTTTACCTTTTCAGAAGGGGTTGGTATTCGATTTTCAGGGGCACGAGCTTGTTTGCGGCGAAGTCGACGGCCTGTTCCTTTGTCTCAAACCGCCCTGTTTGTACAAGGTAAAGAGTCCGTTCCGCCCGTGGCTGTTCGATGATGGCGCAGGAAATTTTCAGTTTTTTGAGGTTGGTGACGAGCAGGTCTGCGTTGGATTTTGTTCCGAAGGCGCCCAACTGGAGTGTCCAGTATTCCGGGGCGGGCTCGGCTTTGGTGACTGCAGGAACGTTTGCGGTCGGTGTAGCGGTGGCGGTCGGAACAACTGCAGGGGTGGGTTTGGGTGGCTCGGCGACCTTTGAGGGAGTACTGTCTGCCACAGGAGGTTGGACGGCTATGGTAGAGTCTTTTTTCGGAGCCGGGGCGGAAACCTTTGCGGGTTCGGCTGGGGCTACTGTGGCGGCCTTTGATTTTTGCATTGCTGCTAGCGAGTCGGGACTGTTCAGCAGGTTGCAGCGGTCATTGAGTTCGTCCGACTTTACTTTGGCTTTTACGGCCTGACACACTTTCTGGAGAACGACGGCCTGGTGCGGGCGCGAAGTCTCTATGGCCTGGATCAAGTCTTCGGCAGCCTTGTCGTATTTGCCAAGGTAGAGCCTGAACTGGGCGCTCGTCATCATGAGGTCGGCGTAGATGGCGCGTTGCGGATTGGTCGTCTGGATGAGGCTGTCGAGGCGCTTGCCTGCAATTTTGAACGACTGGGCGCTTCCCGTTTGCGAAAGGGCGAGAACGTTCCACAGGTAGCATTCGGCACGCCGGGAATCTGACTCCTTTGGACATGCGGCTTCGTATGCTGCGGCGGCTTCTTTCCAGTTTCCTGCAACGTAGGCCTTGTGTGCATCTGCCATCGACTGCGCAAATGCACTTGCTGCAAAAACAGAAAGCAATGCAAACGCAATCCCGCGAATATTCCAAAACTTCATACTCATCGCCTCGCACTTCTCACTACACATTCCACACTCCACACCTCACTACACATTCCACACCCCACACTTCACACCCCACACTTCACACCTCGCACTTCTCACAACACATTCCACACTCCACACCTCACACTTCACACTTCACACCAGCGTTCCTCGTATCGTCCATCCGCGAATGTCGTCCAGCTTCACCTTCACGTAGTCGCCGGGCTTTACGATTTGGCCAACTTCCGGCTTGAACACCACCTTCTTGAAGTTGTCGGTGCGGCCACGCATTTCCGTTTCGTCGCGCACGGAGTTCTTTTCTACCAGCAGTTCCTCGGTGCGGCCCAGCATCATCTGGTTACGCTTGAGGGTAATGGCGTTCTGCAGTTCCACCAGGCGCGTGTGGCGCTCGTTCTTTTCGGCCTCGGTGAGCGTCTCCGCTTCCTTGTACGATTCCGTGCCCTTGCGCGGGCTGTAGATGAACATGAAGGCGCTGTCGAACTGGCACTGTTCAAATGCCTTGAGCGTCTGCTCGAAGTCCTCTTCCGTTTCGCCCACGAATCCGCAAATCACGTCCGTCGAAATCCCGTAGAACGGGTCGTGGCTCCGCAGCTGCTCGATAATCGAGAGGTACTGCTCCATGTTGTGCTGGCGGCGCATCTTCTTGAGCATGGCGTCGGAGCCGCTCTGGATGGGGATGTGCGCGTAGTGGCAAACCTTCGGGTTGTTCAGCAGCACGTCGATGAGTTCGTTCGTGTAGTGTCTCGGGTGCGGGCTCGTGAATCTGATGCGTCGGATGCCCCCGATTTCAGAAACCTTCGTAAGCAGGTCCGCAAAATTGCCACCTTCCGTCTTGTAGGCGTTCACCGTCTGGCCAAGGAGCGTCACCTCGGTAATGCCCTTGTCGGCCGCCTTGCGCACTTCGGCAAGAACATCTTCCATGTCGCGGTATTTTTCTGGCCCGCGAAGATACGGCACAATACAGTAGCTGCAGCGCTTGTTGCAACCGCGCTGGATAGCGACGAAGGTGCTGAAGTCGTTCTGGAGTTTCGCGTATTCGCCCAGGTAGTTCTCGCTCAGGTCCTCGTCGACGAACATCTTGTGGTGCGTCTGGTGCAATGGACTTTTGGCATCGCCCAGCAGCAACTCCGGAATTTTCTTGTACTGGTCCGGGCCCACAATGTAACTCACGTTCGGCAGGCGCTTCAAAAGTTCCGGCCCGCGATTCTTCGCCATGCAGCCGCAAACGACCACCTTCACGTCGGGGTTCTTCTTGTTCAGGTATTTGAGCTTGCTGATGTTCGCGATGGCGGTTTCCTCGGCCTTCTCGCGCACGCTGCAGGTGTTCACGATGATAAAGTCGGCATCTTCCTGGTTGCTCGTCTCGACGCAACCGCACATGTCGAGCTCCTGGGCAATCATCGCCGAGTCATACTCGTTCATCTGGCAGCCGTATGTGGCCAAGTGATATTTTTTCATGCGGGTAAAGATAGCATTTTTAGTTGGCAGAACTTAGAACTTAGAGCTTAGAAAAGTCATTCTGGAGCGCAGCGATAGAATCTTTTTTATGAAAGGGGGAGGTGTCCCCCTGCCTGCAGCCTTGCCCCTTCTGCGTCATCCTGGAGCTATGAAATGGCGACGGGATCCATACTTTTCATTCCACAGCGTGATAAGGGCAAGTCTTCCGTCACCCCCTCGCCTAAGGGGCTCCGCCCCCTAACACCCCCGAATGCACTTTTTCAACCCACTTTTGTGCGTTTGAATACACTTTTTCAAGGGAGTTTTTGAAAAAATGGCGTTTTCAGGTGAAAATCGCCATTCGTGCTTGTGCGAATTGTCATGCCGGGCTTGACCCGACATCTCCCTTTTCATTCCTAATTATGTATATTTTTCATTGACATAGCCCTGAACTGCAAGGTGAAGGGCGACCGGTTTTAGAGTAATTTGCTCTTATTCTCGCGTCCTTAAAACACGACCAAAGTTTTACGCAATAAGAATAAGGCTTACAACGCACACCCGAATTAGGGCGTGGGTCGTTTGCTTGTTTTGCGTAGGGCTTCTTGGTCGTTGCCTAAGGACGAACAGGTATTCGATACCACGCTTTTTTTGTTTTATCGAATATTGAGGGTAGGAACAAAGACAAACGTTTTTGCTCCCGTTCTTGCGTCCTTAAAATACGACCAAATTTTTAACGCAGCAGGAATTGGACAAATGGGACTCACCTCATTGGGGTGAGTTCTATTTGGGCATTCTCTTGTCGAAGCACATCGATGTTTCGTGAACAGAAGTGAAAACAGAACATTTCACCTGTTCCGTAGGAACATCGAGGCGTTATGGCTTCTGGCAAGAATGCACTTCGTGTGCTTTCTCTGTTCTCCGGCTGCGGAGGACTCGATCTTGGGCTTGAGGGTGGCTTTACCACTCTCAGGAAATCTGTTAATGAAAAAATCCATCCGGATTGGATTGAAGAGAATATCAACCGAAATTTCGTTCGCCTGAATAAGAATCGGTTTCAGACTGTTTTTGCAAATGACATCCTGTCCTGTGCGCAAAAGGCGTGGAACCACTTCTTCGGCAACAGAAAGAAAATCGAAGGGATATACAGAGTAGAATCCATTGTGGATCTAGTCAAGAAGAGTAAATCGGGTGAATTCCAATTCCCTAAAAATATAGACGTTGTCACAGGCGGTTTCCCTTGTCAGGATTTCTCAGTTGCAGGAAAACGTCTTGGGTTTGATTCTGCCAAAAGTCACAATGGTGTAAACGAAGAACACGCTGAAAATGAATCTAGAGGAACCCTGTATCTTTGGATGAAACAGGTCATCGAAATCGTCAAGCCAAAAGTTTTTATAGCTGAAAACGTAAAAGGTCTCGTTTCATTAGGCGACGCCAAGAAGATTATTGAAACCGATTTTCGCAACATCGACAAAGGGTATTGCGTTGTCGATGCTCAGGTCTTGAAGGCATGGGAATACGGCGTTCCTCAAAGTCGCGAGCGTGTTGTTTTCATTGGCATTTCTAGAAAGTACGCAAATCCCAAAATTCTTGCCGACATAGAAAGGAACTCCGAAAAATCGCCATATTATCCGTACCCGATAAAGACGCATGGAGACGGTCTTCAAAAAATCGTCACCTGCAAGGATGCCTTCGTTGGGTTGAAAGAGCCTGACGAAAGCTCAGATGCAGCACAACAATCTTATTCAAAAGCGAAATACTATGGCAAAATGCAGGGCAGCTCCGAAATCGATATGGACGGTGTCGGTCCGACAATCCGAAGCGAACATCATGGCAATATTGAATATCGCAGGTTGAGCGAAGAACATGGCGGAAAGATTTCATCTGAATTGAACAAAGGATTGCAGGAACGTCGCTTAAGTGTTCGTGAATGCGCAAGAATTCAGACGTTCCCCGATGATTATGAATTCATCTTTAACGACGGAACCAATAAAGTCAATTCATCTGATGCCTATAAAGTCATCGGGAATGCGGTCCCACCTTTGCTTGGTTACTCAATTGGGAAAAGACTTGAATCTCTTTGGAATGATTTGTTCGGAGAATAATTATGTCCATTTCCGTTGGCGAAAAATTAATTTGTGACCCAAGGACGTTGGAGAATTTCAATAATCTGCTCTCGTGTGCGAAAGAACGATTGCAGAGGGATTCATCTCGATTTGCTAGCGGTGATTTTTGGAAGATTTTTGAAGGTGAGGTATGCAAAGCTCTAGACAAGTCAAAAGATTTTGTTGGGGTTCCCGATTGGAATATTGAATATATTGGCGGTCATAAATTTCCTGATATTGTCGCAAGAATCAACAAAAATCAAGCTTTGGGCATAGAAGTCAAAACACTCAGTACTCGAAATGATTCATGGAAGGTAATGGGAGGAAGCATCATGGAATCTACAAGGATCCCTGATGTCAGCAGAATCCATGTATTTTGCGGCAAGCAAAACCCTTTTGAAATTAAATACCGCTCGTTTGAGGATTGCGTAGAAGATGTTGCCGTTACGCATAGTCCTCGCTATATGCTGGATATGAATGTTTCAAGAGAAAAATCTCTTTTTAAGAGATTGGGTAAATCATATGATGAAATCCGTCATATGAAAAATCCTTTTGATGCGTTCAGAACCTATATGGTCGATTCTAAAATGAAGCGTAACGCAACAAGTGATGGTGAAGACTTATGGTGGTTTAGCCCAAGTATAGATGAATTTTCAAAACTTGATTTAGCGGAAGAAAAATTCGCAAGTTCACTTGTCAACAATAAAGTGAAATTTTGGAATAAGCTTTCGGCAGATGAAAAACAAGAGATAAAAATTGAAATGCTTATCGCATCTCCGAGCGTTTTGGGGGGTGATTATGAATACGCCTGCCAATGGTTACTACAGAGAAAAGGCGTTGTTTGTCCATCATTCCGCGATAATTTTTCCGCTGGTGGTCGCACGGTCGTAAATGGGGTGAATGTCCCGCAGGTAATAGGCAAAATTAACGAATGGAAGGCTGATATTGCCAAAGCATTCAATAAAAAGGAACTTCCTCAACAATATTTTGAGCATTGGAAAACAAGAGTTTTGTCTATCGGCAAGTTTTCAAGTGCAGAAAAAGACGTCCTCAAAAAAATTGTAGCCGATATAGGGAAAAGGATTCTTCAATAAAAAGAAAGATACCAGGGTTTACTCGTTCGGCAAGAGCCTTCTAGATTTACAATTCTAGCAAGTCTAGTCGCGGCATTGTTGACAATGGCACTTTCGAAAATGTCATAATACGCTCCCTAGGCGAGAGTGTTAAAAATTTTCAAAATGTATTGCTTTTGTGCGTACAAAAATATATATTGAGTGGCATGAACAAGACTGCAAATTTATACGCTCGTATAGAGCCCGATGTTAAGGAACAGGCCGAGAACGTCCTGGAAACCCTCGGCATATCCGTTTCCAGCGCCATCAACATGTTCTACAAGCAGATTATTCTGCAACAGGGAATTCCCTTCGACGTGAAGTTGCCCAAGGCTCCAGAAAACTCCGCCAAATGGTCTAAAGAACGCCTCGATGCGGAACTCGAGAAGGGCTACAACGACATGCTGAAAGGCCGCACCCGCCCCGCCGCGATGGTCCTTTCCGATGTCAAGAAAAAATACAAGGAATTGTCAGAATGCAAAAAAGCTTAGACAAGGCTCGTAACGGTCGCGTCCTTAGACAACATATACGCGTAACTTTCTGAAGCCATCTCCGAAATCAGTAACGGAGCGCGACTAGTCGATGCGGAAAAAATCATCAGGAACTTGATGATTTCTCCCTTCCAAAGTCAACGAATCGTCCACAACAAGTAAAGTGGCAGGCTTACCGTTGAGCATCCTTCACAATCATTCACGGCGATGTTCTTGAGCGAAAGCTTGTACCCCTTTGTCGGTGCAAATTTCTTGCAGAACTGCTTGTAGCTTTTGGCTTGCGTGTTAGTAGCCGCCTTGACCTCGACTGGAACGACTTTCCCGTCATTTTCAAAGAGGAAATCAAGTTCCGCACTGTTCCCCGAGCGCCAGAAATACGGGCTTTTTTGCATGCAGAGCAGTTCGTTCAGAACATAGTTTTCTGTGACGGCACCCTTATTCGTATTGGGCGTATCGTCCATCAAGATATCCTTGTAGCCAAGCGAAAGTCTGCGGCCCAGCAGGCCGATGTCCGAAAGGTACACCTTGAAATTCGTTGCATCTGAATTTGCAGACAAGGGAACTTCTGCATTCTGCACAAGCTCAACCAAATGGACAAGCCCGGCGTTCTTAAGCCATTGTAACGCGGCCTCCAGCTCGTGTGCCCTTTTGCCGTTCTTTACATGCGAAAACATGAACTTGTTGTTTTCCTTGGCAAGTTGCTTGGGCACGGAATCCCATATCATGCGGATTTTTTCAATTTCATTTACGGGAGCGTGCTTCGAGAAATCGTCCGCATAGTCCGCAAGGATTTCATCCTGGATTTCTCCCACGGTTTCAAAATTTTTGGAGGTTGCGTACTCGTTCACCGCTTCGGGCATCCCGCCTACAACAAGGTATTCCTTCAGCAGGCGTTCCATGGGCTTTGCATAGATTTCGGGAATCGTCCGATCAATAGGCCATTCTGCAAAGAGTTCAATGTATCTTTCTTTACCGCAGGCGGTCAAGAATTCCCTGAAGTTCATCGGGAACATCTGCATGCGGTTGACTTTCCCGACAGGGAAGGAAATGTTTTCGCGACGGAGAGCAACGCCGAGCAAGGAGCCCGCGCATGCCACATGGAGTTCTCGCTTGTTCTCGCAGAAATATTTCAAGGAAGTGATTGCCCGCGGAGCTTCCTGGATTTCATCAAAAATCAGGAGCGTCTTGCCGGCCTCAATTTTGCTTTGCGTAAGCAGTTCAAGTTCCCTGACAATCCTCTCTACATCAAAGTCATAATCGAAAATGGCGGCGAACTTGTCGCTAGACTCAAAGTTGATGTAGCATACGTTATCGAAGTATTTTGCTCCGAATTCCTTTAATGTATGGGTCTTGCCGCATTGGCGAACACCCGTCAAAAGCAGGGGCTTCCGGCGCTTACTGTTTTCCCAGGCAACCAAATCTTTCAAAAATTCGCGTTTCATACCTTTAATATACAAAAGTCATAGGACTTTTGCAACAGAAATTACATTTTTTATAGGACTTTTTGTGGAATTCTCACATTTTCGGCACGAAATACAGTCCGTCATGATGTTTCGGGGCTTCCATGACCCTTTCAAAAGTCGGCATTTTGAGTCGAACGAGGCTTGTAGACGGAATTCTGCTACCGGTATCAGTCCGTGGATTATATACAAAAAAAACGGGAGAAAGACATTTTTTTGTTATACTTAAATCATGGCGAAGTTCTTACGCAAATACCTTGGGAAGTTTATTCTGATGGCCGCAGCGGCGCGGCTTGTGGCTTGTGATGCCGGTTGCTCTGATACTGAAGAATATTTGGAAATAAAATCGGTTGTGACTATTGATACGATTCTTTCTAATAGGCACTCTTACAGCAATTGTAGTTCGGATAAATGTTCTTCTTATGAAATTCCGTTTCAAAATGGATATAAAGACACCATATCTTTGAGTGTGGTTGTCTTGGGCGATACTTTGGATTATATTGTAGGTGGGAAGGATTTGAACAGTACATATATTGTTATTGATTCTGTGGAAACACCATGTGATTCTTCTTATAGCATTATTTCAAAAAGGGGCTCTGGTCATTATAGGGTGGATTCAAAAAGACTTTATTCATGCGTTTTTTATTTTGAACCCAGCTGTCCATGATTTGATAAGGGCAAAGAAAGAAACTTGATATGAATCGCCCAAAGTTTTTGCTCGCATTTTTTGCGTCCTTATTTGCCCTCCTTGTCGCTTGTGGCGATGATTCGAGCGGCTCCGGACCCGAGAATACAGAAAGCAGCGCCGTTGAAGAGTCGAATTCGTCTATAGAAGTCTCATCAAGCAGTGTAAATGGTGATTCCGGCTCAGGGGCCGGAATGACATCCTCTAACAGCGGTGACTCCGGTTCTGCGACATTCTCAGACACCACAAAAATCACCTACGCGCTCAAGCCTTTTGACGGGCCGCTTTCTAACCCGCACAAGGGCTTCACGGTGCCGACGGGTGGCGCGTGGACTTTTGTCCCGGAATTTGAATACGGCCCTTACGGTTCCCTGAATAACAGGGCGTGGGACCTGGTTTCGTACGGTTCCGGTTACCAGCAGTGGAACAAGCTAAATCCGGCTAAGGGCGTTTACGACTGGACTCCGCCCTTTGTCTATGAGATGGGCGCGAAGAAAATCCAGATTGATTTGCGCGGGACAGAATACCATGCGTACGCTCCCGTCTGGGACGATTCCATCTATATTTGGGCGGCGAAGGAGTTCGCGAAGGCCCTGGCCGAAAAATACGATGGCGACCCGCGCATCGAATACATCGATATCCGCACCTTTGGCGAGTGGGGCGAATGGCATACCTCGCACATATTGGGGAGCGTGATGCCTGCCGACTCGGTGCTGAAGGACATGCTGGACTATTATGCGTCCGTGTTCAAGAAAACCCAGCTGGTGCTGCCTTCCAACGGTTTTGGCGATGTCTATACGCATGCGCTCAACCTCGGCATTACCAAGCGCGACGACGGGTTCATTGGCATTCCCGGCAGGCCCGATACCTTGCTGCGGGCGTACAATGCGAACCTCCCGACCATCGCCGAAAACATCGCCGGTTACAAGACGATGCTGACCTACGACGACCTGATTCCCGGAGGTAGCCAGAAGTGGACTGCGGAACGCTGGGTGGATGCGATTACTACGGCGCACCTGACTTACTACGTTCTGGATCAGGACAACGACTGCGGTTACTATTTCTACAAGGACAACAAGGCGCTGGCCGATTCCATGAGCAAGGTCGTCGGGTACAACTTTACCGTGACGCGTGCGGAGTTGCTGACGATCGCGGGGGCTGATAATGCGGCATCAACTGCGGAAAACTCCGCCGACACCGCCGCAGGCAATGTTGCGACGAATACGCTGAATATTACCATCAAGAACACCGGCGTGGCGCCCTGTTTCTTCGATGTGTATTTGGTGGCAGAATTCGTGGACAGTACGGGCAAGGCGCTTGCGCAGATTGGTGAGACCGTCCGCATTCCCAAGGGTATATTCAAGGACGGCGCTTCGCAGGATTTCTCCTTTACGTATAAAGTTATGCCGAGCGCGGTTCCGGCGGGCGAGGCAAATCTTGCAACCCAGCCTGGCGTTTCCGTGGCGCTCTCCCTCTACGAGAGCGAAGATGCCTACAAAAGTGGCAAGAATCCCACCGTCCGCTTCGACAACGACGGCCTCCAAGAAAATAATAAGCTACTATTGAAATCCCGATAACGCACTCTTCTATGTCCCTTCTGCTAGCATTAATCTTCTTGGCGCTTTTCATCAGTGCGATTGTTCGTGGGCAGTTCTCTTACGGCAAGGCGGATTACAGTTTCCGCGAGCATCCGGTGCAGTTCGTAATCGTGCTGGTGTTCATCTTGGGCGTGTCGGCGCTTTGCTTTTACCGATTCCTTGTGGAAATGGAATTTGTTCGGTAAAAATTTGTCTACATTCCTTGACTAATTGTCCACACTTTTGTTTTTACAATAGAATTTTTTCCTTTTTTTAGAGATATTTTTTAAGGGAAAAGCTGAAAAAGGAGCTCTTATGAAAAAAAGTGTTTGGGAATCATTGGCTCTCGCCTGCGCCTTTGCCGTTTCGGCGAACGCCTTTACGGTATCGGGCAAGGTGAGCGATGAACAAGGGAAAACGGTAAGTGGCGCAGCGGTAAAGTTACTGCAGAAAGGGCTAGAAACTACTACCGACGACAACGGCGAATTTACCTTGCATCAGGATGAATCTGCCGATACGGATGCTCTTCCTGGAGCTAGTTTGGGACGTGTTCTGCCGGGTTACATTAGCGTGAATAACGGCATCCTTTCGTTCTCTCAGCGTTCAAGCGAACCCGTTCAGGTGCAAATTTTTGACATGATGGGTAACCGCCTTTTGAAGGAAACGCTTTATGGTTCGGGGAGTCTCGATTTGCAGGCCTGTGTCAAGGCTCAGGGGGCTTACTATGCTCTTGTCAAAATCGGGAGTGTCCAGCGCAATATCCGCTTTACCTCGCAAGGAAACTACGGAGCCGCTTTTGGTGGCAAGTCGGCAAGTGTTGCAAATGCCCTTAAAAAGACAAATGATACTGACGATCTCCGCGTGATTGCCGATGGCTTTGATACATTGACTGTAAAACTTGCGAATCTCGACACGAACCTGGTGCTAACGCTTACGAAACCTGAGCCGCAGTATGCCTATGGATGGGGCCTCAAGAACGATCCTGTACCTACGCGTGGTTGCGGCAAGGATACAAGACTTGATTACAAGTATCGCGGCGACAAGCCATATATCGAATTCAAGTGGAGCAAGGGTACGCGCACGGTGCGTCTTGACATTCCGAAGAACTACGACAAGAATAAACCGTACAAACTCATTTTCGGCATGCAGTGCATGGGCGGCTGGGCCGGTGGCGTGCAGGATGAAGGTTACTATGGCCTGAAACCGCTCGATACAGACAATTCCGCCATCTTCGTTGCTCCGGAAGGCAATGGTAACCAGGCCCCGTGGGGTCAGGACGACTACTTGCTTTTTGATGAACTCCTTGCATACTTCGAAGGCAATTTCTGCATCGACTCTTCTCGCGTGTTCTCAACGGGCTTTAGTTACGGTTCCATGTTCAGTAATGGTCTCTCCTGGAACCATCAGGATGTGCTCCGCGCCGTGGCTGTATACGAAACTGCCGAACGCAATATCTGGCTCCCGCAGCGCAAGCAGATGGGTATCGGCTGGATGGGCGTGCTCGGCTTGCAAGACAACCTTTGCACTCCGACAATGGGGCGCGCCGCTCGCGATATTATTTTGGAGCTCAATTCCGAAGGTGGCAAGGCCAAGAATGAACATGCCCAGGAATATAGCGGCAACGGTCCGCACGTGTGCTACGACTATACCACGGTTGAAGAACGTTTCCCGGTTCGCTGGTGCACGCAGAACGGCGGGCATATCTGGGACCATAAGGATCCGGGCCAGCAGCAGTCCTGGGTTCCGAAGGCTACTTGGGATTTCTTCAACAAGTTCTAAAAAATTCCTATAACACACCCCCAAAAGCGTCGTTCGGTTTAATGCAGGATGGCGCTTTTTCTGTAAAGCATGTTATCTGTTCATTACATAGGCCTAATGGGATATGTTCTTTTCTAAATTTGGCGCTGTTGCGGAATTGGTTTTCTATGCTTTCTAAAAAATCCCTTGTTGTTTTTGATCTTGATGGTACCTTGTTCAATACTCTCGGCGACCTTGCCGTGGCGGTGAATTATGCGCTCCGCCATTTTGGCTTGCCGGAACATTCCGAGGAACAGGTCCGTAGCTTTATTGGGAACGGTTCCATGAAACTGATCGAACGGAGCATGGGGGAGGCCGCGCTCTCTGAAAATATCGCCCGCGCGGGGGTGACTGTCGAAAAGGTTCACAAAGTTTATTCAGATTTCTATTGGGAGCATTGCACGGAACGCACTCGCCCAGTACCAGGAATTGTCGAGTTCCTCAACCGCAGTAAGGTCCGGGTGGCCTTGCTTACGAACAAGCCGCTTCGCCCGACTGAAAAGATTCTTGAGCATTTTGGGCTCCGTAACCGATTCGAATTCGTTCTTTGCGGCGACACGGCGCCCGAACGCAAGCCTAGTCCGGCAGGACTTCAAAAAATCATCGAAATGGCCCATGTCTCCCGTGAAGATACTGTCATGGTGGGAGATGACCAACCTGATATCTTGGCCGCCCGTGACGCGGGCACCGATTGCGTGACTCTCCTTTGCGGCTTCGGAAAACCGGTGAATCTTCTGTCGCTTGAACCTGACAATGTCGTTCTCAGCTATGCAGAATTATGCCAGCTTCTGCGTAGGATTGTCTAAGGGAATTTTGTATATTATACCTATGAATTTTAAAACAGTTGCTATTGCAGCGGCTTTCTTTTTTTCGACTGCCGCCATGGCCGACGAGGCTATCCGCTTTGTTCCCGAAAATTATCCTATCGGAGTCCTGAACCAGGGCGATGTCAAGCATATCGTGCTCAAGGGAGCGAATACGACCGGCAGTGAAATTGTCCTAGAGAATGTGTTCGGACAGGGCAATGGAATGTCGAACTTCAAGTTCCCGAACAAGATTCCTGCCAAGGGAACCGTAACGATTGAATTCGACCTGAGTACTGCCGACATGGAAGGCCAAATCAACCCTGTGGTCGTGCTGGTCGATACGACGGGCAAGCCTTACACTGCGAATATGGACGGCATCGTGAAAGTTCCGTTCTTCTTCGGCGAAAAACTCTTTGATGCAGGGTATTATGCCAAGGGCGAAAAACGCGAATGGACTTTCTATGTGTGGGAGACCGACAAGAAAAATCGCCCCGATTTGACACTTGATCCCGAATCGGCCAAGCAGTTCAAGATGTCTGCCAAACCCGTGATGTTGAATGTTGACAAGCTTGACAAGATCAAGGAAGGCGGCAAGGTTCCGGGACTCAAGGTGACCCTTGCGACCAACGGCCTTTCCCGTGAAGGTTGGGAACTTAAGCAGAAGAGTATCCGCAAGATAGTCTCGTTCAAGAGCAAAAAGTATCCGAAGGCAACACCAGAGGTTCTGATTGTCGGTTATTGGAAGTAAAAATTTGGCTTTTTTGAGGCGTTAGCCTTGCAAAAAAGCTAATTTTTATCTAATTTTGACCCACCAAAGATCCAACGGGATGTAGCTCAGCCTGGTAGAGCGCTTGAATGGGGTTCAAGAGGTCGCTGATTCGAATTCAGTCATCCCGATAAAAAACACCGCGTTTACGCGGTGTTTTTTTGCATTCCGAAAAATTTTAGTGCCAAGGGAACTCAAAACCTGCTTGCGTTCTGGCGTGCCCGTTGCCATTATCCGCTAACTCGGGAGATCTTGCTTGTCCGACGTGTCGTTGATATAGTCCAGACTTACCTGGAAATTTTCCGTCTTGGAACCTTCGGAGTTCTTTTTCAGGGCGGCAAGTTCGATGGCGGCAGCCTCGTAGTCCGCGTTCGTCACCCATTCCGGTTTCCATACGATGACGCGATTTCGACCGCTTTCCTTACCTTGGTACAGCGCCTTGTCTGCCATCTGGATGCTTCGGTCGGCTCCAAGACGGTCGTCGTATTTGGCGATACCCAGCGTAATCGTGATCTTGATGTTGAAGTCGGCATAGCGGACGGTCATCTTTTCGATCTGCTTGCGGAAGCGTTCGGCGACGACGGCCGCCCCTTCCAAATCCGTCTCGGGGAGAAGGGTCAGGAATTCTTCGCCACCGTAGCGGGCGAAAACGTCGTACTTGCGAAGCTGACCGCGGATCGTCTGTGCGACCGATTTCAGGATAACGTCACCGCAGGCATGGCCGTAGGTGTCGTTGATGTTCTTGAAGTGGTCAATGTCGATAAAGATAAAGCAGAAAGGCTTGTGGGTGCGTTGCACGCGTCCGACTTCGTTTGCAATCGTCTCGTTCATGTCGCGACGGTTGGGAAGTCCCGTCAGTTCGTCGGTCTTGGAAATCAGGTCGAGTTTCTTGTTGGCTTCTTCCAAGTCCTTGGTGCGTTCACGGACTTCCTGTTCAAGGATATCCCTGTGAGCATTCAGTTCGCCAATCTGACGCTTGATGGTGCTGTGCATTATGTTGAATGCCTTGCCCAGCTGTCCGATTTCGTCGTAGCGAGTTCCGACATCGATTTCCCGGATGTCCAGGTTGCCCTGGGTAATCTGCTTGATGTGCAGGATAAGCTTGTTCAGCGGAACGCCCAGGATGTAGAACATCCATGTGGCGATAATCAGGATAATGAGAATTGAAACAATCAGGATTGCGATGCTTGCCTGTGTTGCCGATGAAATCAGCTCGTCAATTTCGCGCTTGGGTTGGAATGATATGAGGGCGAAATCGTAAGTGGAATTGTAGTTGATGTTCAACAGGTACGATTCGTCGTCTTTCAGTTTGAAGAACTTTGCCTTGTCAATCTTGTAATTGCGCGGGTTGATGTCTTCCAATCCCAATTCGGAAATCTTGTGGACGTCGGTCATCCATTTCTTCAAATCAGGATGGTAGAGAATTTCTCCGTTTCCGTTGATAGCGACTAGGAAGCCTTTCTTGCCGATGGTGTAATCAGGAAAGTTCGTCCAGAGTCTGCGGAGTGAAAAACTGGCAACAAGGCTTCCGTCACCGCCGTTGCGGTTCGAAATGGTGATGCCGAATAGTCGTTTGGGCGGAGCGTCCTTGGAATCCCTAAACCAAGGGGTGATGTAGGGACGGTGTGGCGTGATTCGTGCAAATTCAATGGGGTATGCAGGATCAGTCTGCAGACCGACCATGGAATTGTCGCAAACGAAATGAGTGTCCTTGTCGTACAAGGTAATGACTTCGCCCGAAATGAATAGAGATGAAATGTTATAGCTCTTGAGGTAACTGGCTGCGATTGTCGGGTCCATGCTCTGAATTTCGGAGGTCTTGGCGAGCAAAGTAAGCCTTTCTCCAAACTGTTTCATCTCGAGGCTCGACATATTGGCAATCTGGTTTAGCTGTGCTTCGTTGTTGTTGAAGCTCCAGTCCAGCATCAGGTCTGTTTGCTTATTATTGAAAATGATGATACTCCCCGTGACCACAAGGGTCATGGAGACTATCAGCACTAGCAAAACCTTAAAGACGATGCTTCGTGAAAAACCAGAAAAGGAACCGATAGGCATGAAATTACCTTAAGTGCTTATTTTTTCTTCTTGCGGAAAAAGGCGAACAGGAAGCCGAGAACAAGCATGGCCACAAATACGAACGGCGCTTTCTTCAGGTTGGCGTCGGCCACGCTCGTTGTCGTATCCTTGGCGGAACTGCTCGTCTTTTCTTCAAGGGGCGTATTGACTTTGTTCCAGTTCTCCTTGAATTCGGCGAGGGTCATGAAACTGGCCGTGGGGTAGTTCAGTTTCTTGTCAATTTCAATGGTGTACTGTTTGAATATTTCATACAGCTTGTCTTCGGAGTAGAGCGACGGAATTTCCATCTGTTCCCAGATGGTGCTGAACATGGATACGAACTGTTGTTCCAGTTCTCCCCATACGGGAATCGGAACGTAAGTGCGTCCAGTTTCGAGGGCGATAGTCAAAGTCTTGTAATCTTCGTCCTTGGCCCATTCCTGCAAGACTTTCTTGGAGGGCGGCAACAGACCGATCTGCTTGGTATAGGCGTCCAGGTTTTCGTCGTTGACTAGGAACAGCAAGAGGTCGAGGGCTTCCTTGCGGTTGTTGCTCGAAGGAATGGCGAGGTTCGATCCTCCGATAAAGCTTACACTGCCATTGGAACCTTGGGGAATCGGGAGCACCAAGACGCTATCGCTACCGATGCGTGCATTGGAAAGGCCGCCCTGGTTACCATGGATGCGGGTCTGCATCACGATTTCGGAGGTATTGACGATAAAGGCCAGTTCACCGTTGTTGAACTGCTGGGCAATCTGGGCCGTGTTTGATTGCAGGGCTTCGGGCATGACTAGCGAGTCCATCACGAAATGCAGGTAGCTTGCGATACCGAGCAATGTTTCTTTGGAAAGAATGTTGGCATGCCAGCCGGCACTGTCTTTTTGGATAAATGATCCGCCGTTGCTCCAGATCCATGGGGCAAAGTTGTGCGGGATGTTCCAGTCACTCTTGCCCGGGAAAGCGTAACCGCGGACATGGGCTCCGTCTTCCAAAATTTCATTGGCTTCGTTGACCTTGCGGATGGCGTTCCTGAAACCGTCGTAGCTCCTGACCGATTCCCTGGTGATGCCGTATTTCTTAAGGATTCTCTTGTTGGCGAGAACCGGACGGATGTCGATGAACCAAGGTACGGAGTAGATGATGGAGTCTGAATCGATATGCGTTGTATTCCAGCTGACGGGGACGAACCGCGCCGGCTGGATTTCGCTGAGGTGTTCGTTCAAGGGCTTGATTTCGTTGCGGGAGGCGAAATAGGGTATCCAGGTGGTTCCCAACTGGACGACATCGGGGGCTCCGTCCCGCTGGTTAGCCAGTGCCTGCGTGATGCGGTTCCAGGCTTCACCCCAGTCCAGCACTTGCACCTTGGTCGGGATGCCGGTCTTTTTGGTAAACAATTCAAGTCTTTTTTCTAGAGTCTCTTGAGGGGAGGCTCCGTTCGGCATAATCCAAATAGTTAACGGCTTGGGAGCCGCCATGGCGGTTGCCGTTGCAAAAAGAGCTGCAAATACAGAAAGCTTCATCTTGTTCGTCATGTTACCCATTATCACTCCTTTAGTCCTTTCAAATCTTATTCAAAAGGTATATCTCTAAAATAAAAAAAATTTTCGTTATCTGAAATCCGTCACTAAAATATAATATTGATTTGCGAATAATCTTTAGCTTTGTAAACAAAAGCAAACGTTTTTTTTTGTCGAAAATTTGGAAAAAAGGACGCAAATGTGTTGCTAACCTGTTGTTTTAGTTATATTTCCCGCTGTCCAAAAGACGCTAAAACAATCCTAAGGAGTAAAAAAAATGAAAAAAGGTATTGTCACCCTTCTCTGCGCCGGTATGATTGTTCTTTCCGGTTGCTATGGCAAAAACGCTTGCTTCAACAAGCTTCATGACTGGAACGGCACCCTCGGTGACAAGTGGATCAACTCCATTGTCCACTTCATCCTGTTCTGGTTGCCGGTGTACGGCATCTGCCTGTTCCTCGTGGACGGCCTCGTGTTGAACACCATCGAATTCTGGACCGGCTCCAACCCGCTCGCTTCCGGTGATTCCTACTTCGAAAAGGACGCCCAGGGCAACACCATTGCCGCTGTGAAGAATGAAGACGGTTCTATGTCCGTGGAACTGACCACTGCCAAGGGTGAAAAGGCCAACCTGACCCTTCAGCGTGACGAAAATGTTGTTCGCGCTCTCGACAACGAAGGCAACGTCGTTGCTCAGTACGAAATCGAAAAGTAATCCGAATCGGTTTCTTGGTTCTAGGTGCTCCGGTTTTTTCCGGGGCATTTTTTGCAGGTGTTTTATTGTCCAAAAAATGGTTAAAACCCTGCACTTTCAGTGCAGCGACTTTCA
>NZ_CAMGVQ010000021.1:0-55371 GCF_946062555.1 uncultured Fibrobacter sp. | reverse complement strand
TGAGGGGTGAAACCGTCTCGGATCCTATCGCTGCGCTCCAGGGTGACGTGAGGGGTGAGCGTCGCTTTGACGCGGGGTAAAAAAATTGCTGAACTAAAAAGTCCAGCAAAATCAGAAAAACTATTAACCTTGGAAAAACCCGTTGCAGTTGCGCAGTGGATTGCGCAGGTCTCGCAGCTCTGGGGCTTCGACATTGCAAGATTTTTGTTCATCTTCCTGTCTAATTCGCTCAAGGTTTAAACTTGCGCAAATATAGACAAATATTGTAAATCTTTCAATGTCTTATACTAAAATATGTAAAAAAAACAGTCGTTACGGTTCCACTCCGTCCGTCAGGACGTCATCCGTGTTTTCGACCTTGCAATTCACGGATTCCGGATCCTTGGTGCATTCGTCGTCATCGGAGCCGCTGCTGGAGCTACCACAACCGATTGCCGCCATTACAAAAGCGGAAAGGCAAAGCATTCCCAAAAACTTACGAATCATATCATCCCTCTCTAATTAGTTGACATTCAACACATTACAGTACAATATAGTAAAAGGCGAGAGCTGCGGCAAAGCACGACACAACATATCAGTTCTAAGTTCTGAAATAAATAAAAAACACCCGGGAGAATTCCCAGGTGCAAGCAAATCGCTTAAAAACCAATTACTTCTTGATCTTGGTCTTCTTAGCGGTTTCCTTGAGGCCAGCGCCGACCTTGAAGGAAACAGTCTTGGAAGCCTTGATCTTGATCTTTTCACCGGTAAGCGGGTTGCGGCCTTCGCGAGCAGCACGTTCCTTAACAGAGAAAGTACCGAAACCGATCAACTGAACGAGGCCGTCCTTCTTGATACCGGCGGTGATACCGTCGAGCACAGCGTCAACTGCGCGAGCAGCAGCGGCCTTGGATTCAATGCCAGCTTCCTTGTTGGCGAGGATGGCTTCGATGAGATCTTGCTTATTCATTTTTTACTCCTTGAGTAGGTTAAGAATTTTATGATGATATTATACTTTTTTTTGTGCGTCGTGGCACATTTTTTTTGAAAATTTTTTGAAAAACCCTATAAAATCAGGCCTCAGGCGGTGGTTCGACATCCGACTCCACGATAGCATCCGCTTTCTTCTGAATTTTTTCAATATAAACGAGGCACAGGCAAGTAAAGGGAATCGCGACAATCAGGCCCAAAAATCCGAGGAGTTTGCCCCAAATAGAAAGGGACAGGAGTATGCCCACCGGAGGCAAATTCATGGACGACCCCACAATTTTGGGCACCAGGATCATATCCTGAATCAGTTGCACCACCAGATAAATCACCAGAACAATGATGGCCACCTCCCAAAACGGCATCCCCTTTTCCAAAGCGTAGACCACCGCCAACAGCAACGCCAACGGAATCGTCGTGAGCTGCAAGTAAGGGATCATATTCAGGGCGCCCGAGAAAAGGCCAAAGGCAACCCCCATAGGCAGTCCGATGACGCCGAAGCCGATTGCATACAAAATACCTACCGAAAGAGCCACAAACGACTGCGCACGGAAATAACTGCCCATGAAACGGTCCATTTCCATCGCGAACTCCGAAGCACCCTGCTTATACCTTGTCGGGAACAGATTCTTGACCCCCTTACGAAGTTTCGGCATATCAAGCATAATGAACACGAGATACATAAAGATGAGGCCCACGCCCGACAGCCACATTACCAAGCTGGAAGTCTTCGTCACCACGCCCCAGGCACTCGGCAGGACCTTCCCCGCCACGGACTGTGCCGCATTCCAGAAATCAAGGCTCTGCATCGCCACCGCGACCTTGTCCCAAGAAATCAGGGACCTGAATTCCCGCCACAAGTCCTGTGGAACAAAGGCTGAAAGACGTTCCATCCAAGTCGAATCACTGAACAATTTCTGGATAAGCACCCCTAAATGCCGAATTTCTCCAACCACCATCGGAATAAAAATCCACATTGCCCCGCCGATTACCAGCACCATCATCGAAATAACAATTGCCACGGCGACGACACGGTACTTTACTTTATTTTGAATTTTACATACAAGCGGATCAAAGATATAGGCCATCAAAAAAGCCGCAAAAAACGGCGCGAGTACCGCGCTCAGGTAATTCAGTATCCAAAGCAGGATACCAAGTCCCGTCGCCATAAAAAGGAGCCGCATGACACGGTCAATCGTCCAAATACGTTTAATCATTTTTGATTCCTATAGTCTAAGGGCTTTACTCCGTAGATTCGGACAAAGTCTTTTTCAAATGACGACGGGCTTCCCGCCCCGACCGCAATCGCAATTTCGGCCACCGAGCGGTCCGACTCCCTCAAAAGTTTTGCCGCCGAGGCCATACGGGACTTCAGGTTCTCCTCTTTTTCCACCCGTTTTTTCACGGACCGTTCCGAGCCGCGAACGGCTAGAGCGACTACACCCGCATACACAGCGGCAATTACCGCCAAAGCGACATACATCAGCGCCTTGAACGTCCGGTTTTCGCCCCACAACTTTATAGAGCGTACCGTAATTTCGTCCGGGATGCCAAGCATCGTTCCTTCGCCATTCGTAATTTCAAACAACATTCCGCGGTTCATGTAACGCAGGCCATCATCCTTTTCGAGCCCCTGCATGGCAAACCACCATTCGGGAACCTTGAAGTCCAGCATCGACACGGCAACCCCGTTCTTGCGGACCTGCACCTGGGAAATCATCGGTCGGTAACTCCGGTAATCGTTTTTCTGGCTATAGACGGGATCGTCGTTTAAAATCTTGACTCCAATTTTTCTCATGCGATCCGTTTCCGCATCGATGATCAAGGAATCATAATCCGAAAAATCAAAATATCCTGATGCCGGGCGATTGTGGATCGAAAGCAAGTTCACACCCATGCCAGCATAGGGATACGCCATACCGGACCGGATATTGACACGGGCCGAAATCACAGAATCCGACTGAGAAAGTTCCACCGTCGAAAAACCGCCGACGGTAGAATCCGTCACCGGATAGACCTGGTAGGTTCCGCCCGGGAACAACACTTGTTCCGTAGACCTGAAAGTGACAAACAAGGCTACCCATAACGCAATCAAAACGACAAGCGCCGCAGAGGCTAGGACGATTCTTTTCATGCGTCAGATTCCGTCTTCTGGGTTTCGTTTTCTTTGTTGTAGGAATGAGTCCGACCGATAGCCACAATCATAAGGCCGAGCATAATGAACATCACGACGCCAAACGAAAAATTACTGAGACCCTTGACTGCAATTTCATGGACTTTCAGCGAGAATTTCTTTCCGCGAGGATGATTCCAACCGGGAGCGATTTCTACGCGGGCCACCGTTTCTTGATGACGGTCGACCAAGGAGGAATCCACATGTTCGTCGTTGAACCAGAATTCCGGCGTGTAGAACTGTTCCATCGGAATCGAGATTCTCTGGCGACCGGCCACAAGCGGGATTTCCTTCATCAACAGACGGAAGGTTCGTGCCTTCAAGGTATCCGTGACATCCGGATCATACGTCCATATTTTCATAAGGACCTCATCGGTTCCTTCGGCGTACAGGTCTAGGATGACGGAATCGACAAATGTCCAGTCGCGATATCGTTCTTCGCCATTTTCGCGCAGGTCTATCACAAAGCCACACCAGGCAGACTGACCTTCTTCGCCCCCCAGGGTACAGCTGAACGAAAGCGAGGAGTCCGCCTGCGTAAAAGCCACCTGGGAAGAACCACTGTCGTAGGTGTCGTCGTACGCAACGACAGACGCATCCCCATGCAACGGAAACACCGAATCGATAAAGTAACGACTCGGCATCGCAAAATAGCCAATAATTACCGCGACTGCGATTGCGATGATTGTAATATAGGTTTTAGTCATTTGAAGTTTCGGGTTCCAAAATAGGCTTGAGATGAAGACTGTACTGCACCAAGTCCAACGGATCTTCGTCAGGCATCTTCTCGCCAAAGAGTCGGTCTACCAGGGCATCGAGCAAGCGGATAAAGAAGAAATGATGCTTACCCTCTTTTGCCGGTTGCTGGAACGGGTGTTCCAGGGTACGCTTCAGAAGTTGAATCGTCATGGAAGGCGGCATGTGGAACATCTTGCAGCAGTTCGTCACCTTGCCGTCGTAACCGTAGTCCGGGAGTTTGCCCGCGACAAGAGGTTCTCCGTGGTCAATGCAGCATAGATTATCGCAAACCGGGTCTTGCACGTTCTTGGCTAGCAGGGCCTTGAGCCAAAGTTCGCGAGACTTGTCGGTCAAATCGCTGCGGAAGGCCATGGTCTGGTCGCAAGGGAAAAACGTAGAAAAGCACTTGGGGCAAATACGCAAGTCCAGATGCTGGAACTTGATCTGCGCCACCTCCGATTTGCAATAAGGGCAAGTATTCATGTTGGGGAATATAGTATTTTAGTTGATAGAACTTAGTTGGTAGAACTTAGAAAAAAGCACATTATCTTGGTTCTAAGTTCTAAGCTCTAAGTTCTAAGTTCTATATTTAGCGTATGGCTAAAGTAGTTCAAATTACCGCTGAAAATTTCGAAACCGAGGTCGCTCAGGCCTCTGAAACCCGCGCCGTAGCAGTGCTTTTCTCTTCTGCAGAGTACCCCGACTGCGCACCGTATTCCCAACTGTTGGGATCTCTTTCAACCAGCATGGACTTTACGCTCGGTGTCGTGAGCTGCGACGAACGCGAAAACATGCAGCTAATCCAGGCATTCCGCGTGCGCTCGGTACCCGAAGTTCACATTGTCGACAAGGGCCAGATTGCAGACGTCATCCAGGGCGTTCTCCCCGAAGCAGACCTCAAGAAGCGTCTTGAAAAATTCTTCGTTTCGGACGAAGCACGTTTTCAAGCAGCCCTCGAAGACGCCATCGCCCAAAAGAATTTTGACCAGGCGCTCCCGATGCTCGACGAAGCGCTCGCCAAGACCCCCGACGACAAGAAGCTGCAGCTCTTGTGGGCCAAGGCAAGCCTCGGCATGGGCGACACCGAAAAGGCGAAGGAAGTTCTTGCCAAGTTCACCGAAGCCGACGACCAGTACCGCGAAGCAAAATCGCTGCTGGAACTTCTGGACTTCCACGCCGAAGCCGCCAAGAAAGACGTTCAAGGTAAAGAAGCAATCGTGTACCACGAAGCATGCAAGCTCGCCTGTAGCGAAGATTTCGAAAGTGCCTTGCAGGCGTTCCTGAACTTGTACGTAGAAGCTCCGGAATGGAACGACGGTGCCGCAAAGAAGGCGATGCTTACTTTGTTCGGAGTCTTGGGTCCGAAGCACGAACTCACGTGGAAATACCGCGCCAAACTCAACACGATGATGTTTATTTAGTGGCAGTGGGGTCGAGCCTTCGGCTCTCTGAGGCATGTGCAATGAGCAAAAAAACTCAAAGCGAAGCGACCTCACAGTGCTTTAGCACGACCTCACACCTCAAAGCGAAGCGGCCTCTATGAATCTTGACTTCAACCGCAGATTATCTATCGCCCCGATGCTCGACTGCACCGACCGTCACGAACGGTATTTTTTGCGGTTGCTTTCGAAGCACATCTTGTTGTACAGCGAAATGGTCACGACCAATGCGCTGCTGCATACCGATCCGGACCAGTTCCTGCGCCATCAGGAATTCGAATACCCCGCGGTGCTGCAACTGGGCGGCTCTAATCCCGCCGATTTGGCCAAGTGCAGCAAGATGGTCGAGGAATCCGGCTTTCAGGAAGTCAACCTGAATTGCGGCTGCCCTTCGGACCGAGTGCAGAATGGCAACTTCGGCGCGTGCCTCATGAAAGACAAGAACCTGGTCGCCGACTGCTTCAAGGCCATGCAAGACGCCGTGAGCATTCCCGTGTCTATCAAGTGCCGCATCGGTGTCGATGACTTTGACTCTTGGGAATTTTTCCGAGACTTTATCGGCACCATTGCAGACGCAGGCTGCCGCGTATTCATTGTCCACGCCCGCAAGGCATGGCTCAAGGGCCTAAGTCCCAAGGAAAACCGCGAAGTTCCACCGCTGCATTACGACTTTGTGCACCGCCTCAAGGCAGAAATGCCTCAGCTGAACATTTCGATTAATGGCGGCATCAAGACGCTTGACCAAGTGCAGGAACAGTTGCAGGATTTAGACGGCGTGATGGTGGGCCGCGAAGCTTACGAAAACCCGTGGTTCCTGCGCGACGCCGACGAAAGAATTTTCGGTGACACCAACGGCGACGAAATCCATCATGATTCTTCAAGGATTCCCTCCCCTCTTCGAGGGTCGAAAACGACTAGTCGCAAGGCTTTGCTCGAAGCCTACCTTCCTTATGTAGAAATGGAAGCTGCCCGCGGCACCCCTGCCACGATTCTGGTGCGCCACCTGTACGGACTTTTTAACGGCAAACCCGGCGCCCGCAAGTTCCGCCAGTACCTCGGCGAAAACGCCCCCAAAACAAACAATCCCGCGGATATGATCCGCAGGGCTATGGACTTGGTTACGGAACCTTAAGGTTCTTCATTAAAGCAGCGTAATGCTGTACGGAGCGAGAGCGCCTTCCACCGTTTCAACAGCCGAAGCCTTGCCGTCCTTGACAACAAAGACCTTTTCGGCACCGAAACTGCGGTCACCTACGTAAACAACGCCACCCTTCACAGCGAGGGAGCCTTCGGCATCGGCAATGCCTTCAACCGTGGAGGCCGTCTTTGCAGCAAGATCAATCTTGGCAAGAGGCACATCGCCATAGGACTTGTAAATGGCGGCATAGGCAATTCCGTGTTCGGCGGCAAAGGCATAAATACCACCACCAAGAGTCTTGCCAGACACGATCAGTTCAGATTTCTTTTCGGCAAGATTTACCTTTTCAATACCGCGTTCTTCATCGGCATCGGTGCCATAAGCGGCATTGTATTCGCCCTGGCTTGCCACATAAAGACTACCGTCAAAGAACGTCATGGCAGTGGGGTTTTTCTTCAGCAACTGCACAGTATCCTTCAGGTCACCAGTAGATGCATCGTAAATGGCAAGGAGGCCCTTAGGATAAGTCGTTGCCCAAGTAGCCGGATCCAGCGTGTAGCGCTGCATCAACACATAGAGCTTGCCGTCGTTAAGTTCAATGTCAGCTACATACGGAGAGGTTTCACCTTCGTAAGCAAAATCCGTTGTCTTGATGGACTTAGAAATCTTGCCGTCCTTGGTAGAAATCCTTACAAGGGAGTCTGCGTTCTGAAGAGCAACCCAGGCGTTTTCGCCACTGAAGGCAACGTCTGTCGGATTTGCGCCATCATCGAGCGGAATCTGCCAGACAACTGCTTTTTCAACCTTTTCTTCAAGTTCCTTGGGATTCAGTTTCGTAATATTGTCGGCTCCCATACGTTCAAGCACATACAAGTCAGAACCGTTTGCAATCACCTTGGAATCCTGGAAGAACGCAACGCTCTTTTCAGAAAGCTTTTTACCGTTGATTACCCAGCGGAGTTCGCCCGTTTTATAGTCAGAGCCAAAGACAGCTGCCGTAACGACATCTTCGGCAGAAGAACTGCTGACTTCCTCGGCAGAAGAAGAACTTTCTTCCTTGGCAACAGAGGAGCTGCTTTCGTCCTTCGCCACAGAACTGCTACATTCATCCTTTGCAACAGAGGAACTGCTTTCAGCCTTGACACTAGAGCTGCTAGCATCGTCGTTGGACGAAGAACTGAGTTCCGTGTCGTCGCCGGCGGCCAACGCCGAAGAGCTAGAATCGTCGCCGCAAGCCACGAGACCGAAAGCAAGGCTTGCCAAAGCAGCGCCCGCGATAAGTTTATTTTTCATCTGTTTCATTTTTTTTCCTTTTCTGGCTTTACGCATTTAGCGCGGGGGCTAGAACCCCTGTATGATTGTGAACTTGTATTCTCGCCCAGGCATAGGGAAGGGCGTATAGAAATTTCGATACTTTTCGTCGGTAATATTATCCACGGTAAAAGTCAATCGGGTCTTATCGAACAGAGAATACGCAAGGTTTGCCCGGTGCGTTGCCACGGCAGGCTGATCCATCTTATTCGCTCGATCGCTATAAATTACGCTTCGCCACTGCGAAGTCCACGTAAAATCAAAATGCAACGGCAAATGGATTGCCGCCTCGGCAAAATAGTCGCGTGCAGGCTCACCAGGAAGCATATTACCACGGTACGTATTAGAATTACTCCGGTCTTCTGTTTTTTGGAAGGTCGCTCGCAACAGCACATCCAGGAATTTTGAAGGACTGCTATTAAGTTCAATTTCCGCACCGCGCACAAGCGACCGAGCCACATTTTCGGCACGCAAGAGTTCCACCGAAATAACCCAACAAATTCCATCTTGTATATGCGACTCAAAATAAGCCGCTCGAAGCGTTGTGTGTTTCCCAGGGAATTTGTAAAGCCCTGCCACCTCAAATTTAGTGGCCTTTTCACGTTTGAGGTCCGGATTTGATAATGCACCGGGGAATGTTCCATAAAGCTCCATCAAGGCGGGCTGCTGGTAAAAACGTCCTATCGAAACTTCACCAGTCAAAGGCGATTCGGAAGCACCCAAGCGCGTATAAAGCCTTCCCGCAAAAGAGGCATCGCGACCTGCCGCATCTTCTAGTATATGCGATCCAGAAGGCTGCACAAAAACGCCATCATTCAATTCATCTTTCAAAAATTGAGCTGAGCCTTCGCCTCCCAAGCCTCCATACTTAAATATCTGGTAATACAAATCACCTGAGCCCATCAAAGTCCACCTATCCAGAGACCATTCCTTAGAATCGCCTCGCGCCTCGGCCCGTTCCCACTCCCCTGCAATACGAGCAGAGCCCTTCAAGCGTTCTACAGGCGTAAAATCAGCCGAAATCTCAGGAACAATTTTATAGGTAGCGGCGCCATATTCCATAAAGCGATTGTTGCCATAACCGATATGGTCTAACGGATAATAGGCACTCGACAAATTCTTGTCGAATCGCGCAGACAGTCCTCCATACAAGAAAAGTCTATCATCAAAGTAACTGTCTGATTCAAGACTATAACGAATGAGAGCCGACTCCCCTACAAACTTTGCCACTTTGGTTTGCTGTTCTTCTTTGCCTGGGTTGCCGCCCTCGTACCGGCTTGCCGTTACCGCAAGCGTTGAAAAATACCCGTTCCCGTGCAACATGCGGAACTGGACATTGCCAGACACATCGGTGTACTTGGCATTTTCTCGCGTTGCCGTATAGTCGTCTTCGTCGTTGTACTGCGTACCATTACGGTTCAGGTATTCATAGTCATTATCGCTATGGCGTGTCGCAAAAGACGAAGCAAACATAATGCTGTCGGCCACAGGAGCCGCCACCTGGAACGAGCCCTCCCACGTATTGTGGTTTCCGTAGGCCGCTAAAACTCGTCCGCCCTTTTTCACGGCATTTTTCGTGACAAAGTTAATGGCACCGCCAAGCCCCGACACGCCAAATTTCGCCGGGGCATTATTCTTGTAGACTTCGACTTTTTCCATTTGGTTCAAGTCGATGGAACCTAGATTCACTGCTCCACCACTAGCATCGTTCAGGGGAACTCCGTCGACACAGATCATGATATTGCGCGCCGCAATTCCTCGTATCGAGACCGTCTGAAAACTACCGAGTCCGCCCTGCCTGTACGACTGGATTCCAGGAAGCGTCGAAAGCAAGTCCGCAGCAGAAAGCGCCTTTCCTTCCCAGGCCGCAGCGGTAATTTCGGTGTAATTTGCATCATTCTTGAGGATTGCTTCGCCCTCGGTCAACACATCGGTCACGCCGAGGTCACGGACGGCCGTCGCATCATCAGCGGCGACCGACTTTGCAGAAACAACTGAAATATCCTCCGGAGCATTTTCCGAAGTTGCAGCCACGGCATTACCTGCGCCAATGGCTGCCCAACACCAAAGAACCGCAGTGTATGCGGCTTTGTAGAATGACGTCGTTCGCATCGTTCCTCAACATAACATTTCCCACAGTTCTTCTGGCTCGGGGATCAACCTACTTCCGGCTCCTTCACACATGTATTCCCTTTCGGTTTCCACGCATTGGCTTATGCCGGTTTCGTCCTCCCTTACAGCGGCGCGACCGCTCCCGGCTTTCACGGGATTCTCTCCTTGCCGCACCCAACTAGGCAACGGCAAGAGCTTTTCAGGGCACAGGAAATTTTGGCAACAAATATAGTAATAACGGACAACAATTTTTATATTTGAGCTCATGAGAGCTTTTCTTTTTTCCCTCATCGCATTTGCAGTACTTTTACACGCAGAAAACCAAGCGACCCCCGACTCCGCCAAAAACGCCAAGAGTAGCGGTCTTCTAGAAGCTCTATTTGCTGTCGAGCCCGACGAATCCATCGCCAAGGGACACATCCTCACTGGCGCCACGTTCTCGCTCATCCAGGGCAGTACCGACGACGACGCCCTGGACATCATCATCGGAGATATCTACAAGGCCGAAGGGTCCATGTTCTCAATCGAAGCATTCGGCGGCTACTTCATCCGCGATGCGCTCGCCATCGGTATCAGGGGAGGCTACTCCCACACCAAATTCGACATTGACTTCACCCTGCTCGAAGACCTCGGCGACCTCAAGCAGCACCGTCAATATGTCAGCAACGGATTTTTCTTGCAACCTTTCGTCAAGAACTACCTGAAGGTTCTTGATTCCAGAACCGTCTACCTATTCAATGAAACATCGGTTTCCTTCGGCTATTCGTACGGAATTTCGCAGACAGATGACGGCGAAGATCTCAACAAGACCCGTAGCAACACCTGGTCAATTCGAATCGGACTTGATCCGGGACTCTGCATCATGATCTTAAACGGAGTTGCCATCGAAACATCCGTCGGACTGCTCGGCTTTACGACGAGTGTCATTGACGTCGAAGAAAACAACGAGACCCACAGCGAAGTGATCTACAACATCGCAAACTTTTCCATCAACTTGCTAGCGCTTGACCTGTCGCTGGTCTACTTCTTCTAGGAGCTATCATGGGGATCAAGAAAACTATTTTAAAATGGGCCGCCATAGCGGGCATCCTAGCCACTACCGCTTCGTGCACCGCCGATATTGACACTTTCGGAACATCCGACTACAGAGTCCTCAACGAGATCTCGTTCGAGGAGCAGGACGGAAGGCCATCCATCAACGCTAACGAGCAACGCATCGCAGTCAAGCTCAGTTCAAATAAAGACTGTTCCTGGGATTCAGTCACCATTGACGACCTGAGCATCAGTTCCCTCGCCACATTCCACACGGTCTTAGATTCCATCGGTTCATTCCCCAAGGATTCGACCGTACTGGATTCTTTGGCACGCAAGGTCAGCTACGAAAGCAAAAAAATCAAGATAGGCTCCAAGATAGAAATTCCCGAAAACGACACTCTTTACATTGTCGTAGTCTCGGAAAGTGGCATTCCCGCCCTCTGGCAAATCGCCTTCTCGAAGCCCTCGGAATCATGCGACACCAAATCCGACAAGGATTCCGGCAAAGGAAATTCTTCTTCGGCAAAGAGCGAATCATCGGACAAGTCTTCGTCTTCGACAGGTAGTGATTCCCCCAAGAGTTCCTCCTCGGCATCATCTTCAGAATCGAGCAAGACTCCGGATTCCCCGGCATCCACAGCCTCGTCCTCAGAAAGTTCAGAAGAAACGCATATTCCTGCCGATGCCCCCAAGATTCTTTCGCTCAAGATAGCCTCCATGGAGGCCACCATCGACAGCGGCAAGATTCACATTCATCTGGACACGCTCCCCTTCCTCGCGGATCTTTCGAACCTGGAACTCACCGAACTGGAACTTTCTGAAGGCGCCACCTGCGAAAGCCACAAGATCGGCGAAACCTACGATTTCGGCGTCGGGCAGGAAATCGTCATCAAGAATTCCGACGGCGAACCTATCACCTACATCGTCAAGGCGGGCTATCAGATTCCGGGTTCAAGTTTCAACGACTGGAAAGGAGATGACGTTATTCCCGATTCCCTCTGGGGCAACGCAAACACACTCATCACGACCACAAAAAAATACACCTCCGGATCCATGACAGGCGCAAGTATCGCCACCACGGCTTTACTCGGCAAGACCGCAAGCGGAAGCCTGTACACCGCCGATTTCAACCCGAATAATGTCGGAACTCTTTCAATGGCAAGTTCCTCGACCTGGCCCGACGGCAACGAGCTCATCGATTTCGGCAAGCACTTCAACGCAAGACCTGAATACGCCGAAGTCAAGTTCTCCTACGACGGCAGCGGCGACAGTTGCGACATCTACATTCTCCTTGAAAGCCGCGATGGAGACAAGAACATCAACCGAGGTTCCGACGATATCAACAAGCTCGTCGCAAGCACCTGGTACCGTTCTACCACCGATGACAACACCGGCCGCGAAAACCCGGACGTCGTCAGCATTTCGGACAAGGACGAAAACGGCATGCGGACCCTGCGCCTCAAGTTCCGCTACGGCTCGCCACTCGAAAATTCCCCTATCGAAAATTCCTCCACTTTCGCCACCTCGCTACAGTCCTCGAATAAGTCAGCCATCGACAATTCGCTGATTCAAGGTGATGGGAATGAATCCGTCACCCATATCCGCGTCGTTTTCGCCTCGAGCGCCGACGGAAACCATTATAAGGGTGTGAAGAACGCGACTTTGATTATTGACGACCTGAAACTTATCTACTAGCACTTTCTATATTTACTCCTATGACCGCAGAAGAACTTTACAATCGTCTCAAGACCATTCAACCAGGCGCCGTGCTTTGCACTTATTCCATGGAAAAGTGCGAACAGATGCTCCCGCTCATCAATGAAATCAACGAACTCAAGAAGGAGCGCGACGCCGTGATTCTCGCCCACAGTTATGTGGCCCCCGAAATCATCCTGGGCGTTGCCGACTACGACGGCGACAGTTTCAAGCTGAGTCAGGACGCCACCAAGGTGAGCGCGAAGACGATTGTGTTCTCAGCCGTGCGCTTTATGGGCGAAACCGCCAAGATATTGAACCCGACCAAGGACGTGCTCATTCCGGGCCCGCTTACGGGTTGCAGCCTCGCCGACTCCATTACCGGCGCCGAGGTCAAGGCACTCCGCGAAAAGTACCCCGACCACACCTTCGTGTGCTACATCAACACCACCGCCGACGTGAAAGCGAACTGCGACGTGTGCGTCACCAGCAGCAACGTGATGAAGATTGTCTCTAGCCTCGAAAACGACAAGATCGTGTTCGTACCCGATGGCCTCATGGGCCAGAACCTGATTGACGAGATGCAGAAGCGCGGCATCAAGAAAGAAATCGTGCTCCACAGCGGCTGCTGCTACGTTCACGAGACCTACGATTCCGAGCTCATCAACTTTTTCCGCAGTCAGAATCCGGGCCTCAAGGTGGTGAGCCACCCCGAATGCCACCCGGGCGTCGCCCTCCTCAGCGACTACGTGGGCAGCACCGGCCAGATGGTGAGCTACATCAAGGAACAGCCCGAAGGTACGCCGTTCCTGCTCCTGACCGAATGCGGCCTGAACGCTCGCATGCAGTACGAATTTCCGAACAAGACCTTCATTGGCAGCTGCAGCATGTGCAAGTACATGAAGTCGAACTCGCTCGAAAACATTCTGGAAACCTTGCGTCATCCGGAAAAGGCACAGCGCGTGGAACTTGACGAAGCGACCCGCGTTGCCGCCAAAAAGTGCATCGACGCCATGTTCTACTACGCTGCAAAATAAAATTTGGGATTCAGATTTCAGAAAAAAAATATTCGAACTCCGAATTCCGAAATCTGAATTAATAAGAGGAAACAATGAAGTTTAAAATCATCACTTTGGTCCTTTGCCTTCTGGCAGGGTTAACCTTTGCTGAAGAGTACTACTGGCCTCGCACATATTACGTTAGCGCGGGCTTTGGCGCCCAAGTTTCCAAGGGTGATTTCAACGAGCGTGCCATCTCCGGAACGGATTCCGCAGGAGTCAAGGGATACATACACCCGCCTGCACTCGAATTCGTCGCGACCCCAGACCTGATGGTAGGCGTCAACCTGGGAGCATTTTCGCTCGGTCTCGGTTTTCAGTATTGGACATCCGAACAGGTCATGGCTGGGTTTCCCGACGAATCTTATAGACAGGACACACGAATCTGGCGAGCAGGCCTCGAAGTTACATACAACTTATTCTGGCCCGATTTTTTCCAGATTGGACTCGGCCTCGGTTACTCCTACTCTAGCGTAAAGTCCGAAAACGCCGCCTTGTTCGGTACCGACGTTTACGACACGGAGTTTATGGGATCTGCGGTGGCCTTTATCGCAAACGTCCATTACTACATTACTGAAAACATCGCCATGGTACCCGCACTCAAGTTTTACGAGAATTGGTTCAAGAACGTGCATTGTTCCCGTATAGACAATAATGATCTGGATCCGTACCTGTGGCAAACCTTCGTTCTCGCCACCGTATCGATTCAATACCAGTTCTAGGCTCCTTAAATTTTTTCTAAATTTGGCGCGGTATGAAAAAATCCGCCCTTTTTGCATTTCTTATTCTTGGACTTGGCTCCGCATTCGCAACCGACGAAGACGGCTGGGCCTCCACCTACGAATCCCTCTCGGCATTCCAGAAAAGTCCCGTTTCTAAAGACAGTTCTTTAAACCCCTATGCCAACCGTCCCGGTTACGTCAAGCCCATTATCGACAACCTGGGCAATGTGCTCAACAGCAACTGGTATGTGAGCGCCTCGGTTCCGCAAAGTTTCACCTTCGAAGCGGGCCTCCCCATTTCAATCATTTCTATTGGTGATGACGACCGGAATTACACCGAAAATGCGGAATTCCTCGGTCAGTCCATTGCCTACGAAACGCCGACCATTTTCGGTGATCACCGCGACATGGCCCAGGCTGACGACGGAAGAATTTACGGCAACAAGACGCTGAACGGCCTGGGCTTATTTACCTACCCCTACATCCAGCTAGGCGCAAGTTTCTACCATGCCCGCGTAGTGTTCCGCGGAATGTTTCTGCCATCCATTAGCGAACTCCGCAAATTTAACCTGTTCGGTTTCGGCCTGCAGTACAGTTTCGGCCATTTTTTCCAGTACATGTTGCCTCCCGCTGCCCAGCCGCTTGACGTGAGCATCGTCTTCGGTTACAACACCAGCGGCATCGGCTACCGTCCCGAGGACTACAAAGGCGAACTCAATCTCGATGTTTCGACGACAAATTTCGCAATCGTCATTGGCTACAAGCCCGTCAGCTTTATCGAAGTCATGATGTCCCTCGGATACCAGAGCGCCGAAATGAAATCTTCGGGACATCTGCGTTGCGTCGCCCAGCAATTTGGCAATCCAGACTACTCACGTGGCGGCGCCACCATCGACCCCGACATTACCGTCGAAGGCAACAACGGATTCCGTTTCGGTCTGGAAGTTGCATTCCAGTTGGGCAAGTCCTTCCACCCCGTCATCGGTTTCGATTACGCCGGCAAGAGCAGTTTCACGACCAACGTTCTCTACTTCAAGCAACAATTCGGCGAAGACAAAACCCCCGACGAAATTGCCAAGGAAAAAGGTTTCGTGCGCGGAGCAAAGAAGGCCGAGCAAACAACGGAAAGTTCCGAGCAGTCGAATGAGACTCCCGCAGAAACCAACGACGCTCAGCTAGAAGAAACCGAGGAAGCCCCTGCCGTAGACGAGGTTTCTTCCGAAGAGACCTCTACCGAAGACTCTTTTAACGAGGAATAAAAACTTCCTACAGTCTACTTTTAACTATAACAAAGAAGGCATAACATGATTACATTCCTGATCGGTATCGCGATTCTTATCGGCGGATACTTTACCTACGGAAAATTCGTTGAACGTGTCTTCGGCCCCGATGACCGCAAGACTCCCGCCCTCGAAAACCCGGATGGCGTTGACCGCGTGGTACTTCCCCACTGGAAAAACATGCTCATCCAGCTTTTGAACATTGCAGGCATCGGTCCTGTGATTGGCGTGATTCTTGGCATCAAGTTCGGCGCCATCGTGTTCATTCTGCTCCCGCTCGGAAACGTGCTCGGCGGAGCTGTTCACGACTATTTTAGCGGCATGGTCAGCATCCGCAACAACGGTATGAACGTGCCGGCGCTTTCGCGCAAGTTCCTGGGCAAGGGTCCCTCAAAGGTGGTCATGAGCTTGATTGCCATCGCGCTGATTCTTGTAGGCGCCGTTTTCACCAACACGCCTGCCGCCCTCATCAACACCCCGATTCTCGTCGGAAGCCACGTATCGCCCACACTTTTCTGGATTGCGGTCGCCTGCATTTTTGCCTACTACTTTATAAGCACCTTCTTCCCTATTGACAAAATCATCGGTCGAATCTACCCGATTTTCGGCGGACTTTTAATCCTTGCCTCCCTAGGCATTTTGATTGGCATCGCCCCTCAGCTGAATGTTCTCGACGAATTCTCGCTTTCTGACATCGCCTCGAATTTCAACAAGCATCCGACCCACCAGCCCATTATTCCGATGCTGTTCGTAACCATTGCCTGCGGTATCATTAGCGGATTCCACAGCACCCAGAGCCCCATTGTCGCCCGCACCGAAGTCACTGAAAAGACTGGTCGTCAGACATTCTACGGCATGATGATTATCGAAGGCCTGATTGGCATGATTTGGGCCGCCGGCGGCATGTTCATTTATCACCAGATGCCGGAACTCATTACCGGAGCTTCGGGCGTCAAGATCTTGAGCGAACTCGTTCACACGGTGATTCCGTTTGCTCCCGTTTCGATTCTTGTGGTGGTGGGCGTCATCATTCTTGCAATCACCAGCGGTGACACGAGCCTTAGGAGCCTCCGCCTCACCATTGCAGAACTCACGGGACTCGAACAGACCTCCGTACGCAACCGCTTGATTCTCACCATTCCCATGTTCGCCATTTGCGCCCTTATCATTCTGTGGAGCAATATGAACAAGGACGGATTCAACATCTTGTGGAACTACTTTAGCTGGGCAAACCAGCTGATGGCCGTATGCAGCCTATGCGTTACTGTTGTTTACCTGCGCAGCAAGAAGAAGAATTTCTGGATAGCGCTTCTCCCCTGCATGTTCATGGCATTCATTACCTTTGATTACATCCTGTGGGTAAGCCCCGAAAACTTAAAGGGAGCTCCCCTCGGTTTCGGTCTCGACTACAAGACCGCCCTGGTGATAGCAATCCATGATGCCGTTATTCTCGGATTCTTACTCTGCACTCGCGGAAAAATTCTTTCTCAAATGGAAAATTACGACGCCGACCACTGGGACAAAAAGCGCGACCTCGGTAAAACGAATCTGGAACCTTCCCCACTCAATACCACTCGCCCCTAATTTCTCAAGTTATGAATTATGGCAACATTCTTAATCGGCATCGCAATCCTTGCTGTGGGTACTTCACTTACGGGAAATTCGTTGAGAGGGTCTTTGAGCCTGAAAACCGAAAGCCACCCGCTCTTGAGCATCCGGATGGGGTTGACCGCGTTGCACGACCCCATTGGAAAGACATACTCATCCAACCTCTGAACATTGCCGGTGTCGGGCCTGTAATAGTTTACCCGTTTTTCGGTGGACTATTAGTTATCGCCTCTATTGCCATATTGGTAGGCATTGCCTCGCAGTTGAACAATCTCGATGAATTTTCACTTTCCGACATCACCTCAAACTTTACCAAGCATCCGGCACATCAGTCCATTCTTCCGATGCTGTTCGTAGCCATCGTTTGCGCAGGTACTCTCGCGTTCCTACTCCTCAAACGCGGCAAATCACTTTCGCAGCTCAAGGGCTACGACGCTGACCGCTGGGACGAAAACAGTACGCAAGGCCCAAACAGCCCTGAAACCCACCACTCAAACACAACTCGTCCTAATACGTGATTCTCGAAGGTTCCGTCAAGTCTATCACCTTTCACAGCCCGCAGAACGGCTTCACTGTGCTGCGGCTTATTGATAGTAGTACCAAGAAGGTGGTGGTCGTTACGGGCACCTTGCCCGAGCTTTCCGTAGGCGAAAACCTACGTTTCGATGGCGACTGGGGACGTCATCCTAAATTCGGCGAGCAGTTCCAGGCCAAGCATTTCGAAATCGTCGAAACGCAAAACAACAATCTAGAAGCCTACCTCGGCAGCGGTCTTTTCCCAGGGATAGGCCCCAAGACGGCAAAGGCCATCGTCGAAACTTTCGGCGACGAACTTCGCGATATTCTGGACTACGAGCCGGACCGTTTCCGTGCCAAGAAAATCAAGGGGCTTTCGGCCGCGAAGGTAGAACAGTTCCTCGCCAGCTGGCAAGAAAATCGCCACAGCCGCGAGACGCTCTTGTTCCTGTACAATCACGACATCACGGGCTCCGTCGCGAAAAAGCTGTGGATGAAATTCGGGCAGGACACCATCAGCAAAATCCGAGAGAACCCCTACATTCTCTGCGAAGAAATCTGGGGAATCGGATTCCTGAAGGCCGACGAAATCGCGATGAAGGTGGGCGTTCCTAAAGACAGCCCTATGCGCCTGCAAGAGGCTATTCTGTACTCGCTGCAGGAAGCTTCGCTTTCAGACGGACACTGCTATTTGCCGAGCAACGATTTAATCGGCCGCACGCTCAAGAATTTGCGCATCGATGTCACCGACGACGACGCGATTCAAAATCTATTGGATCAGTTCAAGCGCATTTGCGAAGCGGGCCGCATCAAGCGCCACGGCGAAGACTGCTTTTTCCCGCCGCTGGACAACGCGGAGCAGAAAATCGCAGACATCATCAAGGCGCGCCTCGGCGAAAATGAACTGCCGACTTATGGTTTCGAGCGCGAACTCGTGGACTGGGAACGCGAACACAAATTCAGTTTCGACCCGGTGCAGCGCGAAGCCATTCGCCTAGCGACCGCACACAAGATCTGCATCATCACTGGCGGCCCGGGCACCGGCAAGACGACGATCCTCAAGGGAATCCTGCACCTTGCCCGCAAAATGGGCGAAAACATTCTGCTCGCCGCCCCTACGGGCCGCGCGGCCAAGCGCATGGGCGACTGCTGCGGCGAAAAGGCCTACACCATTCACCGCCTGCTCGATGTCGACCCCGTCACCAAGAAATTCAACAAGAACGAATTCAACAAGCTTGACTGCAACTTGCTGATTGTCGACGAATTCAGTATGGTGGACACCTGGCTTGCCGCCTCGCTCCTGGACGCCGTCCCCGAAACGGCCCGCATCGTCTTTGTAGGCGATGCCGACCAGCTTCCGAGCGTGGGACCGGGAAACGTGCTCAACGATCTGCTGCAATGTCCGCGCATTCCAAGTGTCCGCCTGCAGCACATCTTTAGGCAAAGCGGCGGCAACGACATCGCCGACAAGGCCGCCCGCATCAATCAGGGCATTACGCCATCGCCCATCGAAGGCCCGAACTTTCACTTTGTACCATTCGAAACGCCCGAAGAAGCCAAACTGCATTTACAGCGACTCATCGCAAGCGGCGTCAAAAGCAAAATTGACATCGACCTTAAATCCGACTTGCAGATTCTTGTCCCCATGCGCAAAGGCCCCCTCGGCATCATCGAACTGAACCCCTTCTTGCAAGAACTGCTAAATCCGGGCGTTCCGCGCCACAAGATGGTCGGCATCGAATGGAGCGTCGGCGACCGCGTCATGCAAATCAAGAACAATTACGACAAGAACGTCTTTAACGGCGACGTCGGAATCGTCTACAGCATCTACAAAGAAAAACGCAAAATCGCCGTCTTCTTCGACGAAAAACTCATCACCTACCAAGATGACGAACTCGACGAACTGCAGCTGGCCTACGCCTGCACCATCCACAAGAGCCAGGGCAGCGAATACCCCGCCGTCATCGTGATTCTCGACTCCAGCCACTACGTGATGCTCCAGCGGAACCTGCTTTATACGGCCATCACCCGCGCGAAAGGACACGTGTGGATACTTTCGGCCCCCGGCGCCTTCCACCAGACAGTCCGCAACAACCGCAGCACCCGCCGCTACACGCGCCTTAAGGAACGACTAAATTAATTCAGAATTCGGAGTTCAGAATTCGGCATAAAAAAATCCTGCAACAAAAAGCCGCAGGATTCAAGAATCTTAACTAAAGTAGGCTTCGCAACATTTCAGTTCAAGATTCTTTCGTCTCTCGTCTGTAGGGCGAAGCCCGTTCTTTCGTCTAATTACAGATTGACCACTTCAGTCCAGCCGAACGGGTCTTCCGCTTCGCCGAACTGAATTGCAGTATACTTGGTGAAGAGTTCAGTGCAAACCGGACCCGGATTCTTGCCGTCACCGTAGGTGAATTCCTTGCCGGCAACCGGATCCACGATCTTCTTGATCGGGGTAATCACGGCGGCAGTACCGCATTCGGCAGTTTCGGAGAATTCAGCGAGTTCTTCGAACGGAACCTGGCGGCGTTCCACGGTATAACCGAGGTATTCAGCCAGCTGCTGCAAGCTCTTGTTCGTAATGGACGGCAAAATGGATTCGGACTTCGGGGTCACGTAGGTCTTGCCCTTGATGCCGAAGAAGTTTGCCGGACCGCATTCGTCGATGTACTTCTTTTCCTTTGCATCGAGGTAAATGGTGCTGGAGTAACCGAGCTTCTTGGCTTCTGCAAGGGACTGGAGGCTAGCAGCATAGTTACCGCCGACCTTCACCGTACCCGTACCCTGCGGAGCGGCGCGGTCATAGTTACGGCTGATCATCATGTCCACCGGCTTGAACCCGTCCTTGAAGTACGGACCCACCGGAGTCACGAACATCATGAGCAGGTATTCGTCGGAGGGTTTCACGCCCACTTCCGGGCTCATACCGATGAGGAGCGGACGGATGTAGAGCGTTGCACCGTAGCCATACGGCGGAACAAAGCGCTTGTTGGCCTTCACCACGGCGTGAACCATTTCGCGGAACAATTCAACAGGCGGCACTGCCATGAGCACGCGGTTAGCGGTGTTCTGCATACGCTTGGCGTTTTCGTCGACGCGGAAAACACGGACCTTGCCGTCCTTGCCCGTGTAAGCCTTGAGGCCTTCAAAACCTTCCTGGCCGTAATGCAAGCAAGTCGCGGCCATGTGGATGCTAATGTCCTTGGAAGAAGAAAGTTCGACCTTGCCCCACTGACCATTGCGGTAGTAGCAGCGGACATTGTAATCGGTATCGTAATAACCGAAGGGGAGCGTCTTCCAATCGACAGTATTCAAATCAACTTGCATATTATTAACCTTTTTTGCAGTTTGTGCATTTTTAAAGGTATCGTTCGGTACCGAAAGAAAAATACAATTATCAAAGCCGTTTTGGCTCGCGCCGAATCAAAAAAAAGAGAAAAAGAGATACCTTTTACTATATTTTACAACATGGTACAAGAGAACGTCAATCCGGCAATCGGCTCGATTCTGGATGAACAGAAGCTTAAGAACATTGTCTACCCGGCAAAGCTTTTCAGAGCTCGCCTGAATGAAGAATTTCTGCGAGCAAACCGCACTCGCAAGCCCTTCCTGTATATCAAGATTTATGCCCATCAGTACGACTTTTTCGGCTGGGGCAGCCCCGACAAGACCGTCGAGAATACCTGGCGTATCAGTATTCTCACCATGTTCTCGCACCTGCGCTTTATCGACGTCCTCGGTTTCCTGTCCGACGGAAGCGGTCTCGGAATCATCCTCCTGAATTCCGACCTTTCGACTCTTGAATCCATCCGCAAAGAAATCCTGCATAAGCTCAATGACGCGGGTCTCATCCAGACACTCCGCATCAAGCCCAAGCGCCCCATTTTCGAAGCGTATGTCTACACCGGTCTCCAGGAAAAAGACAACCTGGAGCTCGCCGACAAAATCAAGGATTTCAACAGCACGAATGGCAGCTTTTTCTCGCTTTCTCGCCTGAACCTGGATCACATCTGGGAACACCCGCACACAATCCGTTTTCGTCACATCATCAAGCGCTTCGTAGACATCACCTGCACAAGCGTTGCGATTCTCCTTTGTTCGCCCCTTCTGCTGTTCTGCGCCTTGGCGGTCAAGATCAGCGACCCGAAGGGGCCCGTCATCTTCAAGCAGACTCGCGTCGGCAAGAACGGCAAGCTGTTCACCATGTACAAGTTCCGCAGCATGTACGTGGACGCCGAAGAACGCAAGAAGGAACTCATGGCCCAGAACGAAACGGGCGGAAAAACCTTCAAGATGAAAAACGACCCACGAATCTATCCGTTCGGTCACGTGCTCCGCAAGTTCAGCCTCGACGAACTTCCGCAGTTCTTCAACATCATCAAGGGCGACATGTCCATCGTGGGTCCGCGTCCTCCGATTCCTTCCGAAGTGGCGGAATACGAACCGTGGCACCGCATGCGCCTTTCCGTGACGCCGGGCCTTACCTGCATCTGGCAGGTGAGCGGTCGCAGCAATATCAGTTTCGAAGGCCAGATGCGTCTGGACAACGACTACATCAAGCGCAACGGCAAGCTGAGCGACGATTTCTCCCTGATCCTGAAGACCTTCAAGGTCGTATTCAAGGGCGAAGGCGCTTACTAGCCTCTAAAACAAATCATCTATTTTCGTATTGGCAAGCACGCGGTTATAGATAATCCGCTTGCCTTTCGTGCCGTCGGAGGCGCACACGTGATCCGTGGGCGGTTTCAAAACAGATGTCACCAAATGGGCAGCAACGGTTTCTGCATGCACCGGACGCACATACGCCGGAATCCATTCAGGGTGGGCCCCGATGGTTTTCTGCAACAGTTCCTCGCCAAAACGACGGTCCTTGTGTTTCCCAAGCAGAAGTGACGGGCGCACCAGCGTCAGCGTTTCAAAGCCTATCATATCGAGGCCTTCTTCCAGCTGCCCCTTGAGTCGGTTATAAAAATAAGGCGAATGACTGTCGGCGCCCATGGCGCTTACGCACAGGAAGTTTTTCACCCCCGCCTTTTTGGCAATAGCGGAAAGTTTTAGGGGAAGCCTCAAGTCTATTTTTTCTTGGGCAGCCTTGCTTCCCGCCTGCTTGCGAGTGGTTCCAAGGCAACACACCACCGCATCGCAGCCGACAAACCCCGCATAGAAAAACAGTCGCATTGCATCATCATCTTGTTCAAAATCAACTTGTTTAAAGTCCAATTTTGATGCCCCTTCAAGAATTCCAAGATCATTCAAATCAGGAACATTCCTTACAGGACAAAAAACGCGCACCACTTGCGGGAGGCGCGCGAGCAATTTCAAGACATTCTTTCCGACAAGACCGGTCGAGCCAAGAACTGCAACTTTCATATTACCGCTTTATTCAGCAGGATCAACAACGGTCGTCGTAGAATCGATCCTGACAACCACTTTCTTCTGCGTCATGTAGCCGATATCGGTTCCACGGACAGGATAAAGTTCCACCTGGTTTTCTGCATTCAGCACAACGGCGACACCGGTCAGATAATTCACCCAGCGGCCGCTCCTGTAAAAATTCACGTCCACTTCCCTGTTGCTCGCATAGACAACCAGCGGTTCCAACAGGACATCGTGAGAAACCAAGATGCTGACGCGTTTCCACTTCGGCATGTTCGCAACGATATTTTCCATCACGAATTGGTTTCCCCTTTCAAAAAGATCGTAAAAATGCAACGCGACCTGGTCCGCATAGTAGTCTTCGCCATACGCATAGACCGAGATAATTTTCCAGCCGCCACCTTTCTTCTTTGCAAAGGCATCCATGCTATCCGAAGAAACCGTCAAGAAGTAGCTTCCGTTCAGCAGTTCCGCCTGAGTTTCCGTGACATTGGCCGTTTCGCCGCGTCCCTTCGCAATATTGTTGCAGGTTTCGCGGGTACGGATAAAGTCTGTCGAAGCGTAGTAGAAGGACTCGTCGCCACCGGAGAGTTTTTCGCCAACAGCCAAGGCCTGCGCAACCCCCACTTCGGTCAGCTGAGACTCCTGGCCCAGTCCCGATTCGCGTTCTGCATGGCGCAGCACATAGGCGATTCTGTAGGTTTCAGGAGCAGCCTTGTAGATATCGCCCACATCGTAGAAACCGTTTGTATCAGGAATTACAGACAAAGTTTTAGCAGCGGCAAATGTGGCAGTAATCGGCGGAACATCGCCACCCTGATCGGTTGCAGAAGATACTCCTTCGCCAGAGTTTCCTCCATTGTCCGGCGCCGAAGCCGAGGAGGCTGGAGGAACTTCAGTATTACAAGACGGGGATGTCGGATCTTGAAGGCAGGCATCAGAAACGGCCGCATCCGAACTATTAGCCACAGCAGCCGACGAGGCGGGATTCGTGATTTCGGGCTTTGTCGGAGTAGACGAATCATCGCCACAACCGGCAATCACAGCCGTAATGCAAGCAGCGCAAACCATAGGAAAAGCGCGGGCAACCAGTTTCTTAACGTTCATAAAAGTTTCCTCTAAATTACTATTCAATGTTAATTTAATTATTTATGTCAACACAGGTTATTTAAGAAACATTTTTTGGGCACATCCCGCACAGAACCCGTAAAAAATTCTAAACTTATATCGAAAAATTTTAACCCTAAACCCATAGGACCCTCTTATGGCAAAATCATTCAAGAAAGCAGAAGAAGTTTCCGTACTCGGTACCGATGCGGAATCGTTCCGCAAAGCATTTACCGACCACATCCACCACACGCTCGCCCGTAACAGCGCGACCGTGACCGACCACGAAAAGTTCCTCGCGGTTGCATACGCTGTACGCGACCGCCTCGTGGACCGCTGGATCAAGACCCAGGAAACCTACTACCAGAAAGACGTGAAGCGCGTCTACTATCTGTCCCTCGAATTTTTGATTGGCCGTACCCTCGGCAACTCCGTTCTGAACCTTGACGTCGAAAGCGCCGTGACCGAAGCTCTTGACGAACTCGGCATGACTCTCGAAGAACTCCGCGAACAGGAAGTCGACGCCGGCCTCGGTAACGGAGGTCTCGGCCGCCTCGCCGCCTGCTTCCTCGACTCCATGGCTACGCTCGAACTCCCGGCCACCGGTATGGGCATCCGCTACGAATACGGTATGTTCAGCCAGAAGATCGTGAACGGCGAACAGGAAGAACAGCCGGATAACTGGCTGCGCCTTACCAACCCGTGGGAAATCGCCCGTCCGTCGAACGAAGTCAAAGTTCCGATGTACGGCTACGTCGTGAGCTGGATGGACGAAAAGGGCAGACTCCGCAACCGTTGGGAAACCAAGGACTACGTGCTCGCCCTCCCCTACGACACTCCGATTCCGGGTTACAAGAACAACACCGTGAACAACCTGCGCCTCTGGAGCGCGAAGTCCACCGACGACTTCGGCCTCAGCTACTTCAACAACGGTGACTACATCGCCGCCGTGCAGGACATGGAACTTTCCGAAACCATTTCCAAGGTGCTCTACCCGAACGACGCTTCCATGAACGGTAAGGAACTGCGCCTCAAGCAGCAGTACTTCCTCTGCTCTGCATCGCTCCAGGATATCATCCGCCGCTTCAAGAAGCTCCATGAAGGCGAATGGAAGGTATTCCCCGAAAAGGTCGCCATCCAGTTAAACGACACTCACCCGGCAATCTCTATCGCCGAAATGATGCGCATCTTGCTCGACGAAGAAAACTTGGAATGGGACGAAGCTTGGGAAATCGTTACCAAGACCTTTGCTTACACCAACCACACCTTGATGCCGGAAGCTCTTGAAAAGTGGCCCGTCAGCCTCTTCGAAAAGCTCCTCCCCCGTCACCTCCAGATCATTTACGAAATCAACGCACGCTTCCTGCGTCAGGTGTCCCTCAAGTGGCCCGGCGACAACGCTCGCCTCGCCCGCATGAGCCTCATCGAAGAAGGCGGTTGCAAGATGGTCCGCATGGCGTACCTCTCCATCGTGGGTTCGTTCGCCGTGAACGGTGTGGCAGCACTCCACTCCGACCTCTTGAAGACCACGCTCTTCAAGGACTTCTACGAACTGTGGCCTGAAAAGTTCAACAACAAGACGAACGGCGTGACGCCGCGTCGCTGGGTTCGCAAGGCTAACCCGGCTATGTCCGAACTCATCAGCTCCAAGATCGGCGAAGGCTGGGTCAAGGACCTCGACGAACTCAAGAAGCTCGAAAAGTTTGCGAAGGATGCCAAGTTCCAGAAGGAATTCATGGCCGTCAAGAAGCAGAACAAGGAACGCCTCGCCAAGTACCTCAAGGCAACGCAGGGCGTGGATGTTGACGTGAACACGTTCTTCGATGTGCAGGTCAAGCGTATCCACGAATACAAGCGCCAGCTCCTGAACATTCTGCACGCCATTCACCTGTACATCCAGCTGAAGGACGGCAAGGAAATCATGCCGCGTACCATCATGATCGGTGGTAAGTCCGCTCCGGGTTACTGGATGGCCAAGCAGATTATTCGCCTAGCCAACGCTGTCGCCGCCATCATCGACGCCGACCCGGTTTGCAAGGGCAAGCTCAAGATGGTGTTCCTCGAGAACTACCGCGTGTCTTTCGCCGAAAAGATCATTCCGGCCGCAGACCTCTCCGAACAGATTTCCACCGCCGGTACCGAAGCTTCCGGTACCGGTAACATGAAGTTCGCCCTCAACGGCGCACTCACCATCGGTACGCTCGACGGTGCCAATGTAGAAATGAAGGAAGAAGTGGGCGACGAAAACATCTTCATCTTCGGCCTCACCGTGGAAGAAGTGACCGACTTGCTCGCCAAGGGTTACCGTCCGCGCGACTTCTACGAACACGACGACGATCTGCGCCGCGTGATCGACCTGATCGCTTCCGGATTCTTCAGCCCCGATCGTCCGGACCTGTTCAAGCACATTGCCGACAAGCTCCTCACCAACGACAACTACCTGCTCTGCGCAGACTTCCGCAGCTACGTGGACATGCAGAAGAAGGTCGCCGAGGAATACCAGGACAAGAAGACCTGGGCAGAAAAGGCAATCCTCAACGTCGCTCGTATGGGCAAGTTCAGCTCCGACCGTACCATCAAGCAGTACGCCGAAGAGATCTGGAACGCCAAGGGCTGCAGCATCAAGCTGTAAAATAATTCGGAATTCAGATTTCGGATTTCAGAATTAAAAAGAGAGTCTGCGAGAAGTCGCAGACTTTCTTTTTATATTTATCGCAGGAAACCAAAATGGAGATTCCCTGCCGGAGCCTGTCCTGAGCATGCCGAAGGGCGGGGAAGATTAGCAAAATGGAAATCAAGAAGACGAATGCGGCGAGAATCCTGGACCGCCAAAAAATTTCTTACGAACTCATCCCCTACAAGGTCGACGAAAACGACCTGGGTGCACAACACGTGGCCGACAGCCTCGGCGAAGACATCAACCAAGTTTTCAAGACAATCCTTGTTCACGGCGACAAGATCGGCTACTTAATTTGTGTGGTACCGGGCAACCTCGAAGTGGACCTGAAGGGGGCCGCCAAGGTGAGCGGCAACAAGAAAATTGACACCGTTCCGCTCAAGGATTTGACGCCGCTCACCGGCTACATCCGCGGCGGTTGCAGCCCGCTCGGCCTCAAGAAAAACTTTCCGATTTTCATTCACGAAACGGCGATGAATTTTCCTTACATCTATGTAAGTGCAGGAGAACGCGGCTTGCAACTGAAAGTTGCACCCGCCGACCTCGTAAAGGCGACCCGCGCCACCGTGGGCGTGATTGCGCGAGTTCCGCCCGAAGCCCCCGAAGATTAAGAGGACCCCATGCGTCACAAGATTTTCCGAGCCATTTTCAACATAACGGCAACAGCGACAATCGTCGCCACGGTGATTCTTGCGGCATGCACCTCCGATTCAAGCAGTTCCGGTCCCGCAGAGGAACCTCCCGCATGCAGTTCCTCCTACATAGACACGCCCGCTGGACCTGAATCGTCCAGCAGCGCCACCGAGCCCAAATTTAGCAGCGTCACACTGCAATCGAGCAGTAGCGACAAGGTCGCTGAGCCTGCCGAAGTGACTTCCAGCAGCAGTTCTTCCCCTTACCTCTGGCACGACGAATTTGACTCGATCGACACCGCAAAGTGGACTTTCGAAATCGGTACAGGCGCAAGCGGCTGGGGTAACAACGAATGGCAATACTACACCGCACGCAAGGAAAACGCTTTCGTGCAAGACGGCGTTCTCCACATCCGTGCGAACAAGGAAGATTACGAGGGTGCGCAATACACTTCTGCCCGCATGATAACCAAAGGGAAATTCAGTTTCACCTACGGCACCATCGAGGCACGCATCGCACTGCCTACAGGCAACGGCATCTGGCCCGCCTTCTGGATGCTCGGAGAAAACATCGACGCAGTCTCCTGGCCCGCCTGTGGCGAAATCGACATCATCGAGGCTGTAAATGACGAGAATGTCGTCTACGGCACCAACCATTGGCAATACGAAGGTGGCCACGCCCAATACGGCAACAACACCAAGGATTACTATGGTACAAGCAAGGTTCTCGACATCACTCAGTTCCACAACTACAAAATGGTCTGGAACGAAAAGCTCATCGCGATGTATGTCGACGATTTCAAGTACCAAGAAATCGCTATTGAAAACGCGAAGGACGGCCTAGAGGCCTTCCACAAGCCGCAATTTTTTATACTAAACATCGCCGTCGCGGGCAACTGGCCCGGTTTTGATGTAGATGATGCTCAATTTCCGAACGAGATGCTAGTCGACTACATCCGTGTTTTAAAATAAAAGTTTTAATGAAACGCCGCCACAAAAAACGCATTCCCATGAACCGCTCGCAAATGATGCAGGCGGTCCATTCGGAAGACACGAAGCCAGAAATGCTTGTGCGGCGTTCGCTTTTTAAGGCGGGCTTCCGTTATAAATTGCACCGGCGAGATTTACCCGGATCTCCAGACTTATTTGTATTGAAATACAACGTGGTTGTTTTCGTGAACGGTTGCTTTTGGCACCAGCACGGTTGCAAGTTTACGAGCAAGCCCAAGAGCAATCCTGATTTCTGGAACGATAAATTCACGAACAATGTCGTTCGCGATATCAAGACAAATTGGAAACTCTCCTTACAAGGCTATCGCGTTGCTACCGTATGGGAATGTTCCATCAAGAACGACTTTGACCGCACCATCGAGCGCCTCAAGGCATTTATCACAAGCGACGAAGAAAGCATCGAGATTTGAACCATTAGTCGGAAAATAGATCTTTTTCGTTGATTTAAGAAGGGTATAAAATGCACATTCTTGAAAAGAACAGCGAATTTGTATAAAAGTGGATGGCGGTTGTCGTGCTTGCGATGCGACGTGGCGCTTTCCGTGGGCATGACCAGCATGAATACGCTGCTCGCTCCCGTGCTGACTCCGGCGATTACTTACTTGCTCTTGCACACCACCGTGAACGTGGACGTGATGGCGATGTTCCTCTCCATCGAAATTGGCATGTCTGCGCGATGGACGACGGCATCATGAACGCCTACGTGCATTACCTGCTCGTGCGCCCCGAATACTAGGGCAAAGGCATCGGCAATATCCTCGTCGACAAGGTCCATGAAATATACAAGGATTACCTCCGCATCGTCGTAGTCGCCTACAACGAAGAACTCGCCTTTTACGAGCATTGCGGATTCAAGAAGGCCGATGACGCTAGTGCTATGTTTATTACCAGCTTGTGGACGTAGTGTAGTTAGTGAACATCCAACTTGCTAAAAGTTTCGTAGTGATCTGCGGTATAGTAGATAACGCAATCTGATTGGTAAATCAGGCGTTTCGTTCCGCGATTCTTGGCGGAGTAATCGACATCCGCTTCGTGGTAACTTCCGCTCGGCAACAGACCTTCGCGATTATCAAAGACATCGCCGCCAATCATTACGCCGATTGTTGTCCACGGATTAAAATTCCATTTCTCGAAAGTTTTCCCTGTTTTAGATTCGTACAAGGACTTGCCTTCGTTTTTACCGACATAGTTGCTCGGTAATTTATCAAACTTGCAGAGGTATGCGGCCACGGAATCCCTAGTCGTGTACAAGCCGGATTCTTCCACCGCTTCGTAAATCGACTTTATTGCAACGCTAGAGGAAGAAGTCGTTTTTTCGCTATCGGAAGATATCCGTTCAATTTCATCGGAATCATCGCTAGAAACCGTCGGTGTAGAACACGCGACAAGGAATGCGGAGAATAGAAATGCGAAGGATATCTTCAAATTTTTCATACCGTAAATATATGAAATCTTTCGTCAGAATTATTTTGGGGTTTTAGGGGCAAGCCCCCCCCTTTATGGAAGAAAAAGAGTGTTTTGATTGCCGCGACGCTCGCCAATTGCGGATTTTACACGATTCGTGGGGTCAAAGTGATGTATGACGCCGCATTGATGGCGGGTGTGGTTCTCGTGGGCACATGTCCGGGCGGGACTTTCCGATTTTGACGCCGGCAATTACATACTTACTGCTCCGCACGACCGTGAACGTGGATGTGATGGCGATGCTCCTTTCCATCGAAATCGGCATGCAGAATTCCGGAATCGCTACAAGCCTTGCGGCGACTGCGTTCTCGGCCCTTGCCATGGCGACTGTGCCTGGCGCCATATTCTCTGTGTGGCACAACATATCCGGCGCGATTCTCGCGAATGTTTACCGCCGTTGGGACAAGTAAGTTATTTCTTCTTTGCAGATAACTTCTTGAATTCAGCGCGTGCTTTTTTCATGTCGGCGAGAAATGTCTCGTCATTGTGCAGACTAGCAAAAGCTCCCGACACAAGAACCTTCGAGGCGTCAACATCGCTTTGCCAGTGGAACCCGGCAATCACGCGGCTTTGCCCCCATTCGTAAGCGTACTTCAACAACGCATCTTGTGCGGATGGATTGATTTCAACAAGCAACATTGCCATGGACCATGCAAGGATTGTATGTCCAGACGGATATGAACCATTCTTTCTTAAGAGTTCTTCATCTTTAGGAACGAGCGTCGGTTCATTGAAACGGTCGAACGGTCGACGCCTCATGTAGTGCTTCTTCGGGACTCGGCCTACTTGGCGGAGCGTTGCTATTCCGCGCTCAATTACGTTCATGATGGCTGGCGTTTTCTGTGTCGAAATTTCCATGCCGAAGAGTTCGCTGAACATGCGAACCATATCTTCTATATTGTGCGTCGATTGTGCAATTGCGAGTGCTGCATGTGCCGAGTCAGCACGCATTGCCTTGCCCCACATGTATTGCGAGATGTCGTACATGAACTGGACGGACGTTGTTTCGGGCGGCGCGGGGTAGAAGTTGAGCGCGTTCGGAAGCGCGTCTGCCTTGATGTATGGCTTTGCGTCTGCCGCAAAACTGCAAAGAGTTGCTCCGCAAATGGCGAGGGCGAAGATTGATTTTTGAAGAATTCTAATCATATTTTAAAGATATATTTTTAAAAATCTCATGAACGCTTGTTGCTGCAATGAAATGCGCACTAATCGCGTTCGTAAAAAAGTTGCGTATTGTGACGCCAAGCTACCTTGCGGTAAACCGGCTCCAACAGCGAATCATTTTTGTTCAAAAAGAACGTGTGATTTTTGGTGCACATGGACACCAATTGCACGCAATAACGTGCCGTCGCTTCTGTGTGGTGCTTTCTGTGAAAGCACGAAAGCATCAGCAAGTGGTCGTTTTCCATAGCTTTTTCAACAGCGCCACGGTAAATGTGGGGGAGGTTGCAACCGCGAATCCAGACTGCAAATGCACCGTTCGCAAGTGCAATGTCCAAAATGCGACGCTCCGCGTCCGAATGGAACGTGCCCACAAGGCATTGGTGAAATCGCCCCATTTCTGCGGCCCATTGCTCCAATCGATAGTCGTTTGCGTCAAAATCTCTCGACGCGAAAACACCGATTTTCGTTTCTGGCCCATACCACAAGCGTTTCGCCCCTGCTGTGTTGATGCCAATAAGTTTGATTTTGTTCATATTTTTGCTCCCTTAAAAAATAAAGACCGCCCCGCTTGCGCGGATTGCGATCTAATAACATCACCCTTTCTGGTGCTGAAGGTAATATACAATTATAATTTGAGAAAAACAAGTACGGTAAAAGAGGTAAAACAGTGAACGAATTTGCGAAGTCTCTTGCGCATACAGTTTGACTTTTGTATGTTGTGAGATATGAAGTTCAAATTTGCTTTGAAAATTGCATTACCTATTTTGCTTATTTTGGTTGCAGGAACACTTTTCTTTCTGTACTATAGCAATCGTATTCCTGAAAATGCTTTGGTGTATTATCGCATTAAAGATCACAAGGGCGAAATTTCAGTATGGCGTGCTTCTAACTGTGAAATAAATGGGGCTGAATTTCACTGTCATGCTGAGCTGTGTCCCGATGATAAATTAAGAGGATATCCGCTTTCGCAGAAATATAAACCGGATACAAATGTGTATCAAGATACTGCCATCATAAATTTAAATTTTGGTCTGTTTAAGAAAACGAGTTATATCCCTCGTCCTGTATATGCAACGTTTGACACCGCTTATTTTAAAAAACAATTTGCTTCAGTAAAGAAAACTTTCCCTTGTTCTCATTCAAAAAGGTTTTCGTCTTCGTATGAGTTGACTGCCGTTGATTTGCCTAGTGGTGTATTTTTTTATGAGACAGGAAAGAAAAAAGACTCCCCAAAAACTGCAAAGTCAAAAACAAAAAACGAACGCAAAGATTCTTTAAATTCGAATCTCAAAACGGAACCAGCAAAGCTTTCTATTTTATGTCCTGATTTTGGGGGGCGTGCGATTCCGCACTTTACATGTTATTGCGGCAATTATCCTACTTATTGTGGAAATCCTAAATACACGAATATGCCTGCTCCTCCAGAACGTCATTTTTATGCGATGGACGTATTGTCTTTAAAGGATAGTTCTTTCACCTGGAAATTGATATACAAGACTCCTTATAGCGAAGCTGATACGCTGGAAGTTACAACGATAGTCAAAAGAGAGTAATATAAAGTGTTAAATTGTATGAAATATTTTATTTTTGCTTGTCTTTTTATTTTACTTTTGCCGTTCTATGCGGTTGCAAAAGAACTTACCGCAATTGGGTTTGTGGAAGACCCCAAGGCGTATGAACATGATGGATATTATATCCGCTTGGCTGAATATTGAGCTTTTTAAGGTTTCTGTGATAACGCGCAAAACCATTCTCGTATTCCGTGTCAATGAGAATGTGCCCTTTATCAATTGCAAAAAGATAAGTGTTGACGACCCGATTGCCAATATTGTAAATGGTCATGCAAGAAATATAGCTATATAATAGCCCAGGGCTATCAGCGGACTAATTCGCAAACTGCCAGGTATCGAACAGCACATCACCCTTTATAATCAAATAGACCGTGTGGACGCCGCTTGAGATGTTGCCGCACTTCGCCTCCTGTTCCTGCCAGTCACTGCCAGCGCTGTTGATTGAGGCTACGTTCGCGCCATCTCGCTTGTCAAGACGGAGCGTTACCGAGCCCTTGCCTTTCACTAGGGCCTTCAGCGTTTTTGCGCTGCTGAAATTCACATTGCGAACTTCGATGATGCCTTCTGTAGGTGCCGGGCCATCCTTGCTGGGAGTACCGACGGAAGCCACCATGTGGCCGGGTTCCTCCGTTGGCACGTAGCGAATGCCCAGGGTTGCGGCAGCCGTAGATGCCTGCTGCACGGAATAGGGGTCAAGATTCTTGATGGCCTTTACGCCCTTGTAAGTCGGCTTAGCTTCCTTGATAACGACATTTGCTTCGTCCACTTCAATTTCGTCAACCAGAATGCTACGGAAACCGCCGTGGGTACCTATGGAAGCCTCTAGAATGGCCGCCTGGTAGAATATGTACCACTTGTCCTGATACTTATGGAGATGAGTGTGATTGTTACCGTAGGTCATGCCATTCTCACCCATGTTCTTGAAGTAGTTCCCGCCGTAGGTCCATGAATCAGGATTCAGGGGCTCGGTGCTGGTGAAGTAGTTCATACTGCAGGCCGTCGGAGCCTCGCCACCCCATTCCCAAGGAGTATGGTCGTTCCAGTCGTTGTTGAAAGTATATACGTACTTGCCGTTGATATAATTGAGTTCATTTGCCTCAAAGTGGAACGGGGACGGAAGTTTCACCGGATCCCCGTCAAGGGAATGCAGATCTGGTTTGAGCTTGGCGATCCAGCCTTGACCATTACCAAACGAAAGCCATCCATCGCCATTGTCGTCAATTACAGCACCCGGATCAAATATGGAACCGCTGCCCTTTACAACAGGATGGTCGCCATCGATAAGGCTCTTGCTCAAAGGAGATGTCCACGGACCCACCGGAGACTTCGCCTGGATAACGCCGGTGCCAAAGCCGCTATTGGAGAAATAAAGGGAGAAAAGCGTGCTGCCATCGGCCTGTTCCTTGCTAATGATGCTGGGTGCCCACGAAGCCATAATCCACGGAGCCACTTCACCGACAGGAATCAGTCCGTGATAAGTCCAGTTGACCATATCGTCAGTAGACATCATTACCAGCGTCTTGATTTTCTCGTAAGTATTGCTGACACCTTCTTCGTACTGCTGATGGTCGTTGGTGCCATAGACATAGAGACGCCCCTTGTACTCAATGGCCGTCGGGTCCGCACAATACTGGAAATCCAATATAGGATTGGCATTGTCCAAGCCTAATTTTGGGGACTTTACAGGCATCTTGCCTACCGTGCCATCGGAATCCTTTGCCCGTATAATGATTTTACCGAAACTGATTGTTGCGGCATCACTTGGAGTGTCTGGGCTTACGGCAAGAGCCAAACTGACAAGCGTCTTGCCCAGTTTAAAGGACAGAACAAGGCTTGTTGCGCCACTGGGAATTCTTTCCGTAGTCTTGGCCTCGTCGCTATAAGTCGCAATCACATCAATGTTATCGTATGCGACAGCCTTGGCAAAGTTTATCTCCACCTTAGTATAGACATCCGTATTCAGGTCGTGTATGTTCCAGTAGTTGTTGGCATACTGCTTATAGGTAAAACTATTGTTGTCGGGGTCCTTTTCGCCACCGCCGCCGTACCAATCTACAATGATATCCTCGATAGACAGGGCAATATCGAATTTGGCGACAGCAACCTCATCCTTTATTTCGTCATTGCCGAGAGAATCCTTAGGCAATTCCTGAGAAAGGGAATCCTTTGGCTGGACGGGATTGACGGTATCCTTGGGCAGAACCGGGTCAACCGTGTCCTTGGGCAGAACTGGATCGAGGGAATCCTTGGGGTTTTCCTGACCGAGAGAATCTCCGGGGATATCCAGAATGGGGTCGTCTTCGTCAAAATCCTTGCTGACGGAATCATCGTCACCGCAGGACATTAACATGGACGAAACGGTTACAAGCGTTACCGCAAGAAGGATTTTCTTTTTCATATTCACACCCAATGTTACTATGATTAGTATTAAAATATATTGTATCAGCGAATTGGTATACTATGAAAAGCAATTTTTTCACATAGCGTTGAGCAGTTCTAAACGGCTAATGCAAGCTCCCGGACCCGATTGACGAGCGGCAAATCGTAGTCATGGACCCTATGCTTGCGACTGGCGGGTCTGCCGCCGATGCCATCAGCATGATAAAAAAGCACGGCGGCAAGAAGATCAAGTTCATGTGCATCATCGCCGCTCCCGAAGGCTTGAAAAAACTACACGAGGCTCATCCCGACGTTCAGATTTACGTCGGGCATCTGGACCGCTGCCTGAACGAGGCTGCCTACATTTGCCCAGGCCTCGGTGATGCCGGCGACCGCATTTTCGGAACGAAATAGAAAGAGCGATGTTTATCGCGAGTCTGTGGACGTAGAAAATTCTTTCTTCAATTCACGAAAAACTTGAGCAGCCGATTTTACTTGTCCTGCCCTAAGATCCATTTCTGATAGCCGAAGCAAAGCTTGAAGATTCAGAGCATCTTGCTCCTTTTTATTTAATTCGTTTTCGTTGTACATAGGCAATCCTGTTCTTTCAAGAAATATAAACAGTTTAAGACGAGGAGTCAATAGCATTTTTTTTCTAAAAAACAATTTAACCTCTTGACAATCTGTATCCGATTAGATACATTTGCTAATGTATGGTTATAGTTGACGAGACACCAGCATTTAAGAAGTGGATGCGGAAATTACGGGATTTTCGGGCAAAAGCTCGGATACTCTTTCGACTGACACAAGTCGAAGGGGGAAATCTCGGGGATTATAAATCCGTCGGCGAAGGCGTATCGGAAATGCGAATAGATTACGGACCTGGTTATAGACTATATTTTGCGAGAAACGGAGATTCTATCGTAATTCTTCTTATTGGCGGAGATAAATCAACGCAGGACCGAGATATAGAAAAGGCTAAAGCAATTTGGCGAGGAATGCAAGATGAAAAAAAGTGAAGCTACAGTTCTAGACATTGCCGAATACCTCGACAACGAAGAAATCGTCGCCGAATATTTGAATATGGTCAGCGAATCTGATGACCCCGCATTGTTCCTCCGAGCCATCGGACACATTGCGAGAAGCAAGGGAATGTCGCAGATAGCTGAAAAGACAGGACTCGGCCGTGAAAGTCTTTACAAGGCTTTAGACGAAAAAGCGCACCCGCGTTTTGAAACCATTTTCAAGGTATTGAATGCCATGGGAATCCAAATGATGCTCGTCCCTAAAGTGAAATTCAGGAAACGCCGTAAACAAACGGAACCTTGCGTTGCAGAGAAAAGAGCGCGGTATAGGGTGTAGGGCAATTTCGAACGACCTCGCCCCTTAAATTGTCATGCCGGACTTGACTTGTTAACTCCTTTTTCCCTGTCATCCCCGCGTAGGCGGGGATCTCCCTCTCGCATATTTATATATATTTTCCACTGACATAGCCCCGTACCGAATGGTGCGGAGCGACCGGTTTTTGAGTTTCGACTCTTATTCTCTCTACTGAAACTACCACTTTCATATTACGCGAGAATAAGACGAACACTCACGTCCCATCTGGGGCGTGGGTCGTTTGTGCTTATTGCGTAACAAGGGTGTGGTAGCCCGCAGTAGAGGTAAGCACGCAAAGCGACTCCACGCCTTTTTTTGTTTGGTTGAAGTTTTTTGTGCTCCTGAATAAGTGCCGAATAGACATTTACACAAGGAGTCAAAAATGGGAACCGAGATTAAAGATGGACTGATTGCCGAATTGGAACGTCGGGTGACAGATAAGATTCTGGAACCAACCAATGCTGAGTTGTTAAAGAAACTTATCAACAATGCGGATAACGATAACGAGGCCATAATGATTGCCGAGTTGGGAACCGCATACAAGAATACCGGCCTCTATTTCGAACCCCGACTGGAAGGAAATAAATCCAATGACATTCGGTATTTCAAAAAAAATCAGAACCTCAGTTTTCACACGGACGACAGCAAACCCACGCACAAACTGATTATCGGCGACAATTACGAAGCGTTGCAAAATCTCCTGATTCAGTATAAGGGGCAAGTGGATGTCATTTACATCGACCCGCCCTACGGCAAGGATAGCATGGGCGAATTCGCCGAGACAAATTACCATAACGCCATTACCCGTGACAACCTACTCTCCATGCTTTATCCGAGGTTACAACTGGCAAAGCACTTGCTTTCCCCAGAAGGATTAATTTTCTGTTCTATTGACGATAAAAACCAGGCTTATGTGAAATGTTTGTTCGATGAAATAATGGAGGAAAAAAATTTTATTGCATGCGCTCCTAGAAAAACAGGGGCCGGAGATGCTGCCACGCGTTCGTCGTCAGAATTAAGAAAACCTTTTGATTATTTATTAATCTATAAGAAAGGAAACGACGCTGTTCTACAAAAGAAAGTTATTGGCCAAAAGGAATACAATTATCACGATGAATTTGGCGATTACAAACTTGACCAATTTCAAGCTAGCGGTTCGGACGCAACAAAAGATGCTCGTCCAAAGCTATACTATCCCATTTACCTATTGAAAGACGGCTCATTGACAACAGTAAAACCAACTGAATATGAAAAAGAAATCCTTCCTCAGAAAATAAAAGGGGTTGATGGTCGATGGATGTGGAAACCTGAAAAGTTTGAACAAGATAAAGAACGCTTTATTCACTATGATGGTAAAACAATTCATAGAAAAACCTACTATGACGAAAACGCAGATCAAAATAAATATCAAGTTGAAAAATCATGGATAGACGGCAGTGAATTCAGAAATGCAAACGGAACCACGTTGGTTGATAGTATTCTTGGGAAAAATGTATTTAACAATCCAAAGCCGATATCACTAATTGAATGGTGCATAAATTTACTACCACAAGAGAAGCCCGAAATAACAATCCTAGACTTCTTTGCAGGAAGTGGATCAACTGGTCATGCTGTTTTGGAAATGAATAAAAAGAATGAAGTAGAAAAAGATCTTCTAAATGAAGGTTTGCCAGAATGTAAACGCACATTTATCATTTGTCAATTGAATGAAAACCTTGACAATGCGCTTAATAAAGCATCGGGAAATGCAATTCAAACAATCAAAAATCAAATTGAACTTTGCAACAAATACAACCGACCCCACGAACTTTCAGAAATCACGGCCGAACGTCTCCGTCGCATTATGACCGGCAAATGCTACGATGGAGCCCAGGATTTTCCATGGCTTAAGGACAATAAGCCCTATGGCGGCAATCTTGACGTATATGAAATTGCAAAGGTTCTCGACAGCGAAACGTCCAAAGGCAAAACTGCTTTTGATGTCATTGATGAAACTCTGTACGGCAAAGAAAAATTCAAGTCACTCGAAGAAAAAATCCAATGGGTCTGTGAAAACTTTTCCAACGCACGGAATCACCTGTAAGGAGAATAGCTCATGTTGCAAGAAGCCATTGATTTACAGCTGGGCAAAGTTTCCGAACTAGTCCGTATTGTAAACGAAAAGGATGAAGTTACATTCAGAGCTCCCACCGGCAGTGGAAAGACCCGTATGATGGCAGATTTCATGAACCGCATCCTCGCTCAAAACAGCGACATCGTTTTTCTTGTTTCAAGCCTTTCCAAAGGCGACCTTGCTGAGCAAAACTACAAGCAGTTCAAGGATTGTTCAGACAGGAATATCTACCCAAACCTAAAACCTTATCTAGTCTCATCGGAATCTAGCAACGAAGAACGGTTGTTCATCCCCGAAGGTTACAACGTCTATGTTTTGCCCCGCGATTTATATAAGGACAAATCAAAATTGAAGGACGGTAGAGTCCTGCAGAATTTTTTACAGCAGATGACACTCCCGCTTTTCGGTAAAGGCAAATGCAAGAAAATCTGGCTTATCAAGGATGAATGCCACCAGGCGACCAACAATTTAGACAGTTTAAGACAGTCATTCTTTAAAAAAGTCATCAATTTTTCAGCAACGCCCAATTTGTCACGCAAACAGCATGTCGATGTAAATATTACGGACGAAGAGGCAGAAGAAGTAAAGTTAATCAAGCATATAGAATTCAATGATGAAGAGGATTTAGATTTCACTGAACAGGGGCGGCATCCGGAAACAGCTATCAAAAAATTTTTAGAAATCAAGGAACAATACAGAAACTTATTGGGAGTGAATCCATGCTTAATCATCCAAATTTCAAACAAAGATAAGGCAGAACAGGAGTGGGCGAACATCAAGCGTATCCTGAACAAAACAGAATTCCAGGGGCTGAAATGGATGTCCATCGTTGATCCAAAATCAAGATTAAAATGCGAAACCAATGACAAACTTTGCAAATTGGGAGTTGACCGCTGGAAAGATTACGCCAAGGACAAATATTCGACTATCGATATCATCGTGTTCAAGATGGTCATTAGCGAAGGTTGGGATATTCCGCGTGCTTGTATGCTCTACCAAGTCCGCGACACACAAAGTAAGCAATTGGACGAACAGGTGATGGGACGTGTTCGTCGTAATCCAAGATTGCTTGATTTTGAAAACCTTTCACCAGAAGCTCAAAAACTCGCTTTGACTGCATGGATTTGGGGAATCAAGCCTAAAGACGGGAAGAAAACAAGACAAGTAAGCCTTTTTGGAGATGTCAACGACATTCCTCAGGCAATAAAAGTCAAGACAACGCATCTCGTTCCTCCGACTAAACGAAAAAAATTCAATATCGCAAAATTCCTGGAAGCTAAAAAAGAAAACATCGCTCATACCGACATTTTTACGCTTTATAATGATTTGCAGAGGAATGGCAATGACATAAGCGACCTTTGCTATGATTATGCAAAGAATGATATTCAAAAATGGTGGAAATTTGCAGAGAATTCCGATGAAATAAAAAAAGAGTATAACAATCACATTTGCAATTACGCAGAAAGCATGGAACTCGATATGGAAGGCGGAGTCCCTCGCGAGGTGTCTTTTCCAATCATGTCGGAATATCTCGATGATGAAGCCTATAGCGAGCGCATCACGGATTGGGTATGGAAACGTAATGATGGACAGGTAAAGTTCGCATTTGACAGTAATGCCGAAAAAGAATGGGTGTCAATCTTGAAAGATGTTTCCGACCATTTCTCAACGCAAGAAACGGGAGCGAGAAACGCTCAGGCGGGACAAATGAGAACTGATAACACTGTTGAGCCTGAACGCAAATATGCCGAACGAAAAAAACTTTGGGGCAAGAACTTTTTATCCGGTTCGGAGATGCGTTATGAATACTATTTAAACGGAATCCATCAATCTTACCCAGACTTCGTTCTAAAAGATGATAAAGGGCAAATTCATCTTTTCGAGGTTAAGAGTGTCAACGTATCTAACAAGGCAACATTTGACACAGAAGAGTATAAAGAAAAAATTCGAGCATTAAAACTTTGTTATCAGTATTGTTCCGAGGTAACAGGGCATATTTTCTATCTGCCAGTATTGAAGGATGATAAATGGCAAATAACAAGGTTCATCAACGGAGACGAGAAAACAATCTCTGAAGAGGAATTTATTGAAAGTTTTGAATGACAGGATGAGATCAGAAATACTGTAATGCTGGAGGTCTTCCCGTAATAAGATAATTTTTATTGACATAGAGTATTTAATACTCGCAATAAGAGTTTTTGCTCTTGTATCTGCAACTGAAATCGGCAAAATTTCAAAATCTATCAGGACAAGACAAATGCTCACGCTCATGGTTTAGGGCGTGGGTCGTTCGTATTTGTTGATAGATTGGCTTTGCCGAGCCTCAGTTGCAACAGATAAGTTCGACACCACGCCTTTTTTATTCATAAAAATGATGCCTCGCTTTTTTTCAACTTTTTGGATTTTAGATGACTAAATAGTATAGGATGCAGCAGAAGGAAACGACACACAAACCCGACCAAGAGCAGGCTTTGGAAGACCTGTGGTTGAAGGAATGTGCCGAAACCGAAGAATTACAAAAAATAAGGGGCGCAGATGCTTTTGATGCATTTACAATATGCTTTAAGCTACGAAAATGGAATGCCGTACGCTTTTGCGAAATTACAGGATTGAGCCAAACGATTTTCTCTAAAATCAAGAATAAATCCTATAAGGATGACGCGTTTCCCTCCTTGCAAAGCGTCGTAGCCATTTGTGTAGGCTTGCAAACTCCGCTTGATTTTTCGATTGAAATTCTAAATCACTGTGGCTATTCCTTAACAAACTCAAAAAGAGATCGTTGTTACAAATTCATACTGACTCACTATGAACGATTTGACATAGACAAAGCCAACGAATTTCTAATAAAAAACGGTTTTGATGCCATTAGCGACAGGGATATTTACAAAAATAAAAATTTCGCACTACAAAAAAACGTGTTGTCCAAATCGGCCTAAAAAAGCCAATTCCTAGAATTTACCTTTTGCAATGTGGCGATTTTAGCGAAATTTCCTTTCGCATCGCGAAAAGCATTTTCGCCCCCCAAAAGACAAATTTGTCTCTGAACAATAAACAAGGAGACAGATATGTCTAAGAAAAAAAGAGTCAAAGCTTCTATCGACGACGGATTTCAGCCCGAACTGGTAAAAAACGCCCGTTTTGAGGGCGTTTTCGAGATTCCGGTCATTGACAAGCCCAAAAGAATATTCATCCCCGATGGAATTACACCGTTTAGCCGTAGAAACGAGGCTCCAACGGATAGCGAGGCTATCGGATTCTTCGAAATAGACCCGACGTTTGCCGATGTCTTGAGAAATCCTCAAGCCTATGTTGAAGAACTCCAAAAATTTTCTGTGATTATTTCGCCCGATTGTTCGCTTTACAGGGACGCTCCCTTGACTGTGCAAATAGCAAACGTTTACAAGAAGAATGCTATCAGCCATTATTGGCAAAGCATGGGTGTGGGTATAACTCCTCTTGTTCGCTGGGGCAGCCGCGACACTTACACGACAGACGTTTTGCCTGAACCGATTGCATTTGCGGGAATCCCTCACGACAGTATTATCGTCATCAGTACTTACGGATGCATTAAGACAAAAGATGACAAATATCATTTTGAAGCCGGGCTTGATGCATGCCTACGAGCGCTCACGCCCAAGATTGTTCTTGTTCATGGCGCCATGCCAGAAAAAGTCTTTGGTCCGTATTTGAAATACGCGGAGTTTCACAACTATCCCGACTGGATTACGCGCAAGAAAGGGGGCCGACATGGGTAGCGGAAATAAAGGACTGTATTCAGGAACGCGGGAAAGTCGTGTGCATATGCCTAAAGACAACGCAAAAAGAATGCGTTCTGAAGCTACAAATTGGGCGAATCAGCAGATTGATAAACTTGCAAAACAATCAAACAAGAAACGTGAAAAATTTACCACGGCGAGTCTAGCCTATGACTCGGAATCTGGGAAATATTTTTATGGAAGAAACAAAGGTATAGAAATGAAAGGAGACAAGAAGAATCCGCTATTATTTAGTGAAAACGGAATTTTGCCAGAAAAATCGCTCAACAATTATCCCGTAGGAAACTGCGCCGAGGTAGACGCGATTAATCAGGCTCTCAACAGCGGAGCAAAATTAGAAAATATCACGATTTATACCATCCATACGACAAAAGGCAATGTTGGACGGCGTAAAGAAGCCTGCGAAAATTGTACCTTTGCCTTTAAGGGTAAAATCAAGAAAAACCATACCGGCTGGAAGGCCAAAGGGAAGTAGAAATGATTACGAATGTTCTCAAATCGATATCGATCCGAGGCCGAATTGTTTACGCAATCATGTGTGCGGAAAAATACGTTAGCACAAAGTATCCAAGCAATGCCTGGAAGCTGGTATTCAAGCCTTTTTGGGAAATTTGCGAAAGCGAAACATGGGATGAGTGGTCTGATAAAGTCCTTGAATACATTCCTGAAATCCTTTTGGAATTTGATAATTACGAAATCTCCGATTTTGAACATTTGCCCAAACAGGAGTACGAGCAAATAAAGAAACTCTACAAAAATACAGACAAAAACGTCAATACTATTCTTTATAACATCAGAAGAATAGAACTTGCCTATAGCTATTCATCCATTAGCGGAATTGGAAAGGAATCCCTAGACATCATAGAAGAAATAGTCAAGATTCTTGAAAAAGAAAAGATTAAACTTCCAGACCCGCAGCAAGTCGCTTTTTCCAAGTTTACGGAAAAAAACGGATGGGGAGAGCCTTTTGATGGGAAAAACTTGTCTGTCATTTTAGAAAATTAAGAAGGATTATAGGAAAAATGTTATATGACCGACGAACTTGAAAAGGTGGAGTCCGCGAAATGAACCTAGTTGAACTCTCGAAAGAAATTTCCTATGCTCTCCGCCATGCTCCGTGGGAATACGAACTGGAGCTTGACGAGCTGGGCTTTGTCCCGATAGTACAGTTGCTCCATGCCCTGAATGAATCTGGAGCGTATGAATGCGAGGTCACGCAAGCAGACCTGGAGCAGATTATTGCGACGTCCGAAAAAAAACGCCATGAAATTGTCGCTGACAAGATTCGTGCGCTTTATGGTCACACGGTTCCGCAGATTATAAAGAAGGAGCCTGGGATTCCCCCTGCCGTTCTATACCACGGAACAACGCACAGGGCCTTGCCGCAAATCCTTCAGGATGGATTAAAGCCGATGCAACGGCAATATGTTCACCTTTCCATAGATGTTGAAACCGCGACCCGTGTCGGCAAAAGACGCGATCCGGAGCCGATCATTTTGAAAATAGATGCTGAATCCGCTCATAAGGCTGGCTTGCAGTTCTATATCGGCAATGACAAGGTTTGGCTTTGTAAGGAAATACCAAAAGATTGTCTTTCGATTTTCACTCCAAAAACATTGCCATGTAATACGGCAGTGTAACCATCTTGCCAGCAACACCGATGTTGTTTTCGGAAAGCTTGTAGCAAACCTTGGCTGCGTAGTTATCGTTACTCAGAACGGTCTTTGCCGACTTGGAGCGTCCCGTTGTCGCCTTGACTTCAATAATGGCGAGTTCGCCGCCGACATTTTCTACAAAGTCAATTTCTAGCCCGGATTCTTTGCGGAAGTAGAATAGTTTGCGACCTTGTTTAGAGAAACAATCTGCGATGATGTTCTCGTAGATGGCGTCTTTGTAGAATCCCAAATCACCGCTTAGAATCTTGGCCGCGGTGCCGCGTTCCAGCATGGCAACAAACAGGCCGGAATCCTGCACATAAATCTTAAACGTATTCTCAATCTTGTAGCTTTCAAGGGGTTCTGCGATGTTGGTCAGATTGTGGCAAATGTTGATGATGCCGCAGTCGTAGAGCCATTGGATTGCGGTTTGGTAATTTTCGGAACGGCCCTTCTTTTCTAGTTGCGAATAGACAAACTTGTTGTTTTCCTTCGCAAGTTGGGCGGGAATCGAATCAAAAACGCGATTGATGCGGCCAAGAAGCGTGCGGTCGATTTCCTCGTTTTCGTTCTCGTCAAGGTGCTTGCCAAAGTCGTCCTTGTATTCTTCAAGAATATCCTGCTGTTCCTGCCAAACAACATTCATGTCGTTCGTCTCGACAAATCGAGAAACAACATAAGGGAGCCCGCCTACACAAAGGTATTCCTTGAAGTAGCGGAGCATGGCGTTGTGCGTCGCCTCGCTTACGGGTTCCCTTTTCGCGAAGCATTCCTTCAGGTAACTGATGACATTTTCGTCGATTCCCTTCGCCCACAGAAATTCCTCGAAATCCATGGGTTTCATATAAATTATTCTTTCAAAACCGGTCGGGACGCCTTTTCCCTTTTTACGGTTGTACCCCTTAATACCAAGCAGGGATCCAGTACAGATGACATCGTAGCGACCGTCTTCCATAAAAGGCTTGATGCTGGCGCGGGCGTTTGCACATTCCTGAATTTCATCGAAGATGATGACGGTCTTGTTCTCGACAAAATGCACATTAGGAAAAAGCGCGGAAAGGTCTATGGTAATCCGACTCACGTTCAGGTCTCCCTCGAAGACCTTCTTCGCATTTTCATTTTCCTTAAAGTTGATATAGACGACGCTCTCGTAGTTGCTGCGGGCGAATTCCAGGACGCTGGATGTCTTGCCGATTTGACGCATTCCCTTGACGACCAGGGCCTTCTTTTTGCCCCCCGAAATCTTCCAATTTTCAAATTCTTTAAGGATTTTTCTCTTGAACATGTCCCAAAACTACACTTTTCCGACCGAATTGTCAATAATGAAACGCACTTTTTCAACCGAATTAGTGCATTAAAGTCGCACTTTTTCCACCGAAAAAGTGAAAATTTGCCGATTTTACGTAAATTTCGTCAATTTTAGTCAGCGAATCTGATGACCCCACGCTGTTCCTCCGAGCCATCGGACACACCGCGAGACGCGCTTTGAAACAATTTTCAAGGTGCTGAACGCCATGGGAATCCAGATGACGCTTGTCCCTAAAATGAGGCTCAGAAAACGCAGCAAACAAACGGAACTTTGCGTCGCCGAAAAAAGGGGACAGTACAAGGTGTAGAAAATTAATAGAAGTTTCTAGCGGAGTTCCAATTTATTGAATGAGTCGTAATGGTCTGCGGCTTTACCCTGAGCCAAATAGACCTAGTTGAACAAAGAACCTGTATTTGAAATCTTCGGCGAAGTTCTTTTCGAACCGGATTCCCGTATCTAGAAAAAATCCAGAACTAGAAGGTTTCGCAGAAAAGCGTAAACTCAAATCGTTCGTGTAGGTGAAGCTTCGCGTATGGAAACCTTCTTGAATTACATGAGTCGTAAAATGGTTTTGGTCGTTGATACCGAGCCAAGAACCAGGTACTAGAGGAATGTATACATTTCCGCACCAGATAAAGAGCGTCGCCAAAACCAAAATGCCCGGGCCTTCTGATTCTGAACCTGTTATTTTGTTTGCGATATCGTCAATTCCATTGAAAAGAAACCATGTACTCACGGCAAACAAAGCGTCGTCGGATGCTCCGATATCGTCAACCCTTAAATGGAGGGGGTCATATCCGACATGGATTCTGTACCCATCCGTAATATTGATTGGAAAAGCGCCAAGAATAGAAAAAATGGAAAAGTCAAATACATTAGGTGTCGCATAGCCGGCACTAAAACCAAGAAGTTTGGGCATGTAACGCTCGTTATAACGCTCAAGCATCCTATCCAATTGTTCTTCTTCTGACAGGCCTTTCTTTTCTTGGGCCATGACATTGCTGCATATACAAAGGACGATAATGCATGCAATACGCAGCAAAAATCGTTGAGTATATTTGTGAAGCAATGCCATGCATTTTAATATAACAATGGAATTGGGGTCTTAGGGGTGTCCCCTAGGCGTGGGGGTGATGGAAGCCACGGCTAGATCCTTCGACAAGCTCATGACATAGCCGGGGCTGCAATCAGGGGGATTCTTCCCCCCTCCCACTAGCCACACTTATAGTCTTTTTCTACTTGGCACGCTTCGCGTGCTTTTAGCGCGGCTCGGTTATGTCAACTCGTGCAAGCACGGTTGCCGCAACGCTCGCCTTATGCTAAATTTCGCCTTACCGCCAGATGTCGTATTTCTGGGGAACCGGGCGAGAACCGCCCACAAAAAGGATTAATTATGTCTCAAATCGAACTCACTTTCCCCGATGGCTCCGTACGTTCCGTAGCATCGGGCACCACCGGCCTCGAAATTGCGAAGGGCATTTCCGAAGGTCTTGCACGCAAGGCGCTTGGCGTCAAACTCGGCGATAAGGTCCTCGACCTCACGCGCCCGCTCACCGAGAGCGGCACCATCAAGATTATCACCCCGAGCAACGACGACCCGGACGCTCTGATGCTCCTGCGTCACAGCTGCAGCCACGTGCTTGCCGAAGCCATCTGCGACCTGTTCCCGGGCACCAAACTCGCCTACGGTCCGGCTATCGAAAAGGGTTTCTACTACGATTTGATGACACCGACCCCGATCCAGCAGTCGGATTTCGAGCGCATCGAAAAGCGCATGAAGGAAATCATCAAGGAAGACCGTCCGTTTACCCGTTGCGAAGTCAGCGCCGCCGATGGCCTGAAGCGCACGGAAGGCGACAAGTACAAGACGGACAACGCTGAACGCGCTCTCGCCCGCGAGGGTAGCGACGGTACTCTCAGCTTCTACGTGACTGGCGAACCGGGCAAGAACTTTGAAGACCTCTGTGCCGGCCCTCACGTGCCCTCTACTGGCAAGCTCAAGAATTTCAAGGTGCTCTCGATGTCGGGCGCCTACTGGCATGGCGACCAGAACAGCGACCAGCTGACCCGCGTGTACGGCACTTGCTTCGCTGACAAGGAAGGTCTCGAAACTTACCTGAAGTTCCTGGAAGAGGCCGAGAAGCGCGACCACCGCAAAATCGGTAAGGAAATGGACCTCTACCACATCGAAGACCATTCCCCGGGCATGGTGTTCTGGCACCCGAAGGGCACCAAGATGGTGAACGCCCTCAAGGACTACATCCGCGGCAAGATTGACCGTCGCGGCTACCTGGAAGTCATCACGCCGGAAATCGTGAACAAGACTTTGTGGATCAAGTCCGGCCACGCCGACAAGTACAACGAGAACATGTTCAAGACGCTCGCGGGCGACGTGGAAATGGCTGTGAAGCCGATGAACTGCCCCTGCCACATCCAGATTTTCAACACGGGGCTGCGCAGCTGGCGCGACCTGCCGATGCGCCTTGCCGAATTCGGTAAGTGCCACCGTTACGAACCTGCCGGTACCATGCACGGCCTGATGCGCGTGCGCGGCTTTGTGCAGGACGACGCCCACATCTTCTGTACCGAAGACCAGATTGCAAGCGAAGTGGCTGACTTCTGCGCTCTTGTCAAGGAAATCTACCACGACTTCGGTTTTGACGATATCGTCGTGAAGTTCTCCACCCGCCCGGAAAAGCGTGTTGGTTCCGACGAAATCTGGGACAAGGCTGAAGCCGCCCTCGCCGAAGCCACGAAGCTCGCCGGCCTCGACTACATTTTGAACCCGGGCGAAGGCGCCTTCTATGGCCCGAAGCTCGAATTCACGCTGAAGGATAGCCTCGGTCGTGACTGGCAGTGCGGTACCATCCAGGTCGACTTCAACCTCCCGCAGCGCCTTGGTGCTGAATATGTCGGCAAGGACAACCAGAAGCACATTCCGGTGATGCTGCACCGTGCGGCCGTGGGTTCCATCGAACGCTTCCTCGGCATTTTGATTGAAGAATTCATGGGCGATTTCCCGCTGTGGCTCGCTCCGGTTCAGGCCCGCGTGCTCCCGATTTCTGAAAAGTTCGTTGAATACGCAAAGAAAGTCGAGAAGGAACTTGTGAACGCCGGTGTCCGCGTGGAAGTTGACGAATCCAACGAAAAGCTCGGCTACAAGATCCGCCAGTGCGAACTCCAGAAGGTGCCTTACCTCCTCATCGTTGGTGAGAAGGAAGTCGCCGATGGTGTCGTGTCTGTCCGCCGTCGTAAAGAAGGTGATAAGGGCAGCATGACTGTCGCCCAGTTCCTCGAAATGACCGCAGATGACAGAAAAGTCGTCCGTTAGTCGCCAAACATGTCATGCCGGACTTTGTTCCGGCATCGCCTTTTAGAAAACGCAGACTCATTGAGCTTGCGTTTTTTTGGTATAGGGGAAAGCCTTCCCCTGGCTCGCACTCCGTTGCTCACTACCCTTTCTAGCGGGCTTCAAACGCCAGCCCGCAACGCCCGGCTTACCCCGCCCACCCGCCCAAATGTCGTGCCGCACCTGATGCGGCCTCTCCTTTCCTCTTCGAATAATCTATATTATCGATAGACATTTTTATGAGCTTTTGCTCTCGTTCTCCGCTCTGAAATACGACCAAATTTTTCAATCGGGAGAATGAGACAGACGCTCACGCATATATGCTTTGGCGCGCTATACCCTGTATAGTGCGTTTGGGTGTATTTCGACAACGGCGGTTCCTCCTTCGCCGTGCACTGCTGGTGTATGCCGGCGGTGCTGTCGCCCGTTTGGGGCGTGAGTTGTTTGTGCTTATTTCGATAGGGTACTTGGTCGTAACCTCAGAGCAGATAAGTGCATTCAACTTCACGCCTTTTTCTTTTGGCTGAACGTGCAGGAATCAGGGCAAGCTCCAAGCGGAGACCCTGATGGCAAACAGTACTTTGGCGAAGGCGAAGGATGCGAAGAACGACGAGTTCTACACACAGTTCGCAGACATAGAAAAAGAGATGAACGCCTACTTGGAATATGACGAGAACGTATTCCGTGGCAAGACCGTTTTGCTTCCTTGCGACGATCCCGAATGGAGCAATTTCACCCGCTACTTTGCACAGAACTTTGAAAAACTGGGCTTGAAGAAACTTATTTCGACATCATTCGCAATCGAGTCCAAGAAATACAAAATCAAGGACTGGCAACCAACGCTGTTTGAACAGCAGGCCCCTTGGTTCGATGTGGACAAGTCGAAAATCAGGGGCAAGATTTTCACGCTCGACCACGACACCAACAAGAACGGTCGCATAGACATTCATGATTTGGAATGGCAGTATTTAGATGGCGACGGTGACTTTCGCTCCGATGAGATTTGCAAGCTTCGTGACGAGGCTGACTTCATCATTACAAATCCACCGTTCAGCTTATTTAGGGAATTCCTGACTTGGATTATTGATGCTGAAAAGAAATTTGTCATTATAGGCAACATGAATGCAATTACATATAAAGAAGTATTTCCTTTGTTGAAGGAAAATAAAGTTTGGCTTGGCAACGGATTCCATGCCGGTAACGCTTATTTTCGAGTGGTAGACACGGCTGATGTTGGGAAATATGCCAATGGGGTATTCGACGATTCAACAGGGCTTGTGAAATTTAGGAATTGTTGTTGGTTTACCAACATCGAACACGGTCGCCGTCATGAACCGCTGTCCTTGATGACTGAAGCGGACAACATCAAGTTCAGCAAGCATAAAGAAGTCAAGGGTATTGGTTATAAGCGATACGACAATTACGATGCAATCGAAATCCCATATACCGACGCAATCCCAAGTGATTATAGGGGCGTGATGGGCGTTCCGATTTCTTTCTTGGATAAGTATTGCCCCGAACAGTTTGAAATTTTGGGAATAACCAAGACATGGTTTGGCGGTGCAAATAAAGTCTATCCTGAACAAATTCAAGTTGACAAGCATGGGAAAAGAAGTCGTGTAACCAAATTGAATGATGGAGCAACAATCGAGTTATCTGAAATTCCCAATGGCGACACGTATTACATCGTGAATGAAAAAATGTATCAACAGGTTTATGCACGAGTCCTTATCAGGCAAAAAGGAGATTCCCGGTCAAGCCGGGAATGACAAGAGGAGGGAAAATGAAAACGCAACTCAAGACCTACACCGTCAAGGAAATCTGCGAAGGCTTTGTCTATAACGAACTCGAAGGCAAGGGCCTGTTCGGGCTTTCGGGAAAACTTACCATCCAGCCCGAATACCAACGCAATTACATCTACGCCGACGTCAAGCGCGATGTCGCCGTGATTGACTCCATGCTCAAGGGCTATCCGCTGGGACTTATCTATTTTAACAAAGTAACGGCAGAAAATGGTGATGTTCGTTTTGAAGTTCTGGACGGTCAGCAGCGCATCACATCAATCGGTCGTTTCCTGACAGGCAAGCTGGCTATTTTTGACGCAAACGGCATACCGCAATATTTTTCCGGCTTGAATACTGAAACTCAACGATTGCTAGAAAACTATGAATTGCTCGTCTATGAATGTGAAGGTTCTGAAACCGAAATCAAGGAATGGTTCAAGACCATCAACATCGCGGGCATTCCCCTGAACAATCAGGAACTCTTGAACGCCGTCTATTCCGGTGAATTTGTCACTGCGGCGAAGTCCGTTTTCTCCAATTCGCAAAACGCCAACATGCAGAAATGGCAGACCTACGTTTCGGGCGATCCAAGGCGGCAGCAAATTTTGGAAACGGCCCTTGAATGGGTCGCCGCCCACAACAATCTATCCATCGGCGAATATATGTCCATGCATCGCCGCGACAAGTCCATTGACGAGCTGAAACTGTATTTCACGACCGTCATCGACTGGATTTCGAGCGTGTTTGAATGCACCGAGTCCGAGATGAAGGGGCTGGAATGGGGACGGCTGTATGAGTCCTACCACGCAACCGCCTACAATCCGAGCGAAATTCAAAAGAAAGTGTTGGCGTTATATGCGGACCCATACGTCAAAGACCGCAAGGGCATTTTCGAGTATGTCTTGGGTGGCGAACAAGAAAAAAAACTTTTGAACATCCGCGTGTTTGATGACGCAACCAAGAAAAGTGTCTATGCGGCGCAAACAGCCAAGGCTCAAGCGACAGGAAGATCCAACTGCCCATACTGTGCCTTGTCGGAAAACGCAAACAAGAACAAAATCTGGAAAATCACCGAAATGGACGCCGACCACGTAACCGCTTGGAGCAAGGGTGGCGCAACCGACCGTGCCAACTGCGAAATGCTCTGCAAGTCGCACAACCGAGCCAAGGGGAATAGGTAAAATGATTATGATTACGGAATTTTACTAATTCCTTGCAATCTAACGCTGTTTACATCAGCTACGTTTCCAACACGGTGGTAAATAACACGAACTTTTAACTTTTCGTTGAAGGCGTTGATGATGAACGCTGTGTTTACAGCGACTCCTAATGCGCCAACATTGTCCATCGCATCCTCAACGAGAAGAGGCCTTAAAGTGTTGTCGGAGACTGTTGTGTTAAGGGTTCCGTTGTCATAATAAGGGTGTGTTGCAAATCCAGTAGTTTCAAAAGTCTGACAACTAGAAGTTTTTCCAAGATAAAAACGAACTGCACCGGATGATTCGGTGGAAACTTGACAGACATAACCATCATTGTAGCACGATTCCAATGGAATCTGCATATTAGATGTTCCGTCATTACAGTGTTCTGCCGCGAAGGAAATTGCTGCACTAGCGAGAAGTGTTAGAATAAGTTTTTTCATTTTAATGACCACCTTTTAGTTGTAGTGTTGGTTGGTTGTTTTTTATAATGATGTTTGATGAGCCTTCTGATGTAAAAGTGCCGTTGACCTTAAAAAAACGACTTTGGTAAAAAAAATCTTTTACTTTATTTTTTTTTTGAATTTTTAGGCTTGAGTTTGTTGTACAAAACTCTTTTGAAATCGAATTTGCGTTTGGAATCTTATCAAAATTCAACGTTCCGTCATCTTGGAATACGCATTGAATTTTGTAGAATGGCGTCTCAAGACTTGAACTATTGCCGTATGCGCTATAATTTAAAATTAAATTGCAGAGGGCAGCGTACTCAAGTTTTCTATAGTATTTTTTATAAATAAAATAAATGCCTGTAGAATCTTCAGCATAGTTATAGTAAAACGATTCCAAATGGAATAAGCTGGTGTCGATATAAAAACTGTTTTGTTTATTTTGTACTAATTTGAAATTTTCAGGAATAACATCTTCTATATACATTTTTTTTGAGCATGTTTTGTTCTCTGAATAAGAAATTCCGCATTTAGAATAAAAAAATATTGAGTCTTCATCGGTTCCTTTAATATTGGATTGATTACGTCTTATAAGCAATTCGTTGTCTACATCAAGTGGACTCTCTGCGCTTGGTTCCCAGCCAGGCATGCTATAATTGAAATATAATCCTGGTTCTCCAAAATGATTTAAGGAATCTTCACTAAAAAAAGTATTAATATCATTCCCAAAAGGTTTAATCCATGGCTCACCTCGGTCAGTCCAATTATGGTTTGGAAACCAAAAACCGCCAAAGCCTTTACACCTTTCCAAATTCGCTTCCCAAGTTTCTGCGAAAGAAAGGGTATATAGCAAAAGAAAAAATTTAATGGAAAATTTGATCATTTCTATTCTCCTTTCTTGTATGGCGGGAATAAAATTTGTAATACTCCATAAGGAATATGCTCTATACCGCTTATGGAATAGCCCCAACCCTGGCTTTCGTCATTGTTGCTATCAAGAACAATCCTTAAGAATCGTGTTGTGACAAGGATTCTTTTGCTCGCCAAACTATTCCCAGTATAGTCTCCGATTAAACGATTCCAACCGTCATAAAGAAAGATGTGGTCTCCCTCACCAAGGAACGTTTCAGGTCCGAAAGTTACATAATTCTCTAGATAACAGCTAGTTTGATTGCATCCTTCTTCGAGATCGATTATTTCAGATGTCTGCGTATTAGCTGCATATGGGTGGGTTCCGTTGTTCGTTGTTTCTATCAAGGGATAATCGCTAACAATAGATGCTATTTGTGCTCTTCCGTCAGGACTATTTCCTGTTTCAACTCTGTAACCCTTTACCACAATTTGCCATGTTCCTGATTCAGGGGTGTCAACGTCCACAACTTCGACGTTGTTCAGTCGGTCAAAACAAACGTCAGAAGGCGAATAGACAGATATACAATGACGATAGGCTGGTTTATTGGCTTCGGCTCTAGTTATGTTTTCGAATCCCCATCGCCTTGCTTCAAGGCGATGGTCAATAATTATGTTCCCCTCGCTATCCACATTTTTGTTCGGCAATGGATCTAGTCTCCATGGGTAATAGATTTTTCCTGATGGTGAAATTAAATGTAAATCAATGTCGTTTACAAGCTTTGAATCCATATAATTTTCAATGGATGCGTTGCCGGGAACATCGTCCCAAACCAGTGTTGCACGCAAAGAGGACTTTCCTTCAGGAACATTAATGTTCCAACGGCGCTGTGTTCCTTGATAAATTGGAATCTCACGAAATTTTGCAAATGTTCTGGAATTTGCATCGTAATCTGCAATTAAGTCCAAGGCTCCTTTGGCGTCTACACGCCCCCACCCCGTTGCAAAGTCCGGTCCTTTTGTGAATGGCGTGCATTTAATCAATTCAGTTGGAGAGTTCGCGATATCTGGGTTTGTATTCGCGCATCCTTCCATATCGATGGCTGAATGAATAAGTAGGGCTTTTGTTGTAGAATTGCGTACAGAATAGCTGTTTAGGGATAATCCAGTCTGTTTTTGAAATTTTTGGTACATTAAGGCTGCGATGCCGGATACCATTGGCGCAGCCATGGATGTTCCCGACATTCGATCGTAATATCTATGGTGACCTAAATCGTCTGTATGTGAATAAGGAACGCTAGACATTATGTTAGAACCTGGTGCCATAATGTCTGGTTTGATTCTTCCGTCCCAAGTTGGTCCCATGCTAGAAGTTGTTCGCAATGTAAGATGGGTTAAATCGCCATCGAGAGCTCCAACTGTCACGACATTTTTTGCATCAACTAGTATAGAATGAAATCCTATGGATGTGCCATATTGTGGCAGTGAAGAACCGTTATTTGCAGCGGCTGCTACAACCGTTTTTGTTAAGAAATCACCCTTGTCCGAAAAAAGTTCCCAATTAAAAAAGATATTTAAATCTAAATTTTCATTGTTGGAACCATAATAACATAGATAAGTTCTTTTAGCATCTTCACCTTCGTAATATTTATCTCTAAAGCCCTCGATTGTTATATGAGAATGATTTGTTACATGCCCTCGTTGGTTATTGTAATCTGTTGCCCCAGATTGGTATAGAATTTTGGGAGCTATCCCTCTATATTTGTAGAGGGTTGATTCTCTTCCATTTCCCCCAATGATGCCGGCGACATGAGTTCCATGTGGATTGTCAATACTTCTTTCGTCGTCGTAATTAGAAGCTTTTCGCTCTTTACTTGTTTCGCCTGCATCTTTTTCTAGAAATCCAGGATGCGTGAAGTCAATTCCGGTGTCATAAATGCCGACGACAATTCCTTCTCCAGTATAATCAGCATCATTTAGCCATGTTGTCGTTATATCTGATGCATCTAAGGCCTCTTCCCATTTTAAACCGCTTTGGAGCGGGAGAATATTTATTATTTCACGACTGCTCTCTAAGGCAAGGGGATTTTCCCTGCGAAAATGTAAATGCCTGACATCCTTATGGTTTTCTAGACACTGTACAGTATTCATTGAAAGTTTTGCTAAAATAATGTCTCGATCAATATATGCACTGTCGCATCCGCAGTTTAACACAATATTTTTACATGAGTTCATTTGCACATCGGGCCAACAACCAACAACTAAGTTAAATGAAGTTCGTTCGCTTACAACCGTTGTGCATGAATCATTTTCATCACAACTGCGAATTTCTTCATATA
>NZ_CAMGVQ010000020.1:0-55939 GCF_946062555.1 uncultured Fibrobacter sp. | reverse complement strand
TTTTAGGCTATTTTTTTAGAAAAATGTTCCACACTTAGCTCAGAAGAGCCATTAAATAATCGCATTTACCATTTTTTATTTCAGTCCATTTTTCCAAACCATATACATTTGCAAGCACCTCCATAAAAAAGCGCCAAAAAGAACCCGGTGCATCAGTTCTCCAATCCTTAAAATCCAGATTTCTAAATTCACATCTGTCATCATCGAAGCGATATTGACCAAGCTTATATTTATCAAGGAATTCATCCAAACAAATTCCCCACCCGTTAGTATCCCTGCCTACAATCGCAATCTTTTTAAAAGCCTTCTCATAATTTTTTCCCCATATTGGTACAAACGGATGAGGAATCCCTTGATAATCAGAAAGTTCTCGTTCAGACAATTTCTTTACAAACTCATCCATTAACGGACAATACACTTGATCAAATTTTTCTTCCAAGGTCATTTTCACCCCCTATCATTTTTCAATCTCTGAAGAGTTATCATCTTGAACATTATGACTTTTAAAATATTCCATTTGCTTTTGGCATTCAACCTTCAAATGCTTTGCTGCTTTACGAAATGAAAAATATGTAAAGCCTCCACTTAAAGGCATTCCAATCAACGGTATAGCTTTTCCAACAATTGCACCCAATTTTTCTTTTGTCATTTTTTTTGCAAACCAGGGCGCAATCTTTTTTACAATTGGATACCACCAGGTATGCATCAAAGCTTGTTTTGGCAATTTCTTTTCAACACCTTTCGCTAGGGCCGCTAAAACTAATCGAATTTTCTGATTACCAACTTTACATCCAAAAGCAACCGCAAGCAATACAAAAAGCATTGATTTGCTAACCTCAGTAAAATTTTCATTTTCATCCATCAAATCAGGGAATCCATATATGTAGGCAATTTTTTGAGACAACATCAAAACTTGTGCAAAATATTGTGCAACATCAGCAGAAGCAAGTCCAACAGCAATTAGAGGATTAGCCGGAAACCCAGATGCAGTGGACAACAATGTAACAGTACGCACATGATTTTTTATTGTAGCATTTGCAACGATATCCAATATTTTGTCTTCAGCAATATCATAAGTTCTCTTTTGAGAAATCTGATCCAGTTTCGCATCAGAAATATAGGGACGCAATTGATGCTTTAAAAAAGCAGTTCTATTTACTTTTACGCCAGGAATTTTTAAAGCCAACTCAAAAGATTTTTCAACCAGAGCAAGACCTTTAGATGGAGTTTCCTTTACAACAACAGCCTTAGTCACCGATTCTACAGTTTCAATATTCTTTTTTTCATTTTCCATAAAGCGTTCCTATTTTTTATGAAAACAGATTACAATTTATCCTTTGAGTTTCAATTTCCTCAAAACAATTGAACATACAAATTTGGGTCCCGAAATAACACAACCTATCAATTTTTTCAGGATGCTTATGCGCATTATTTTTGTTTTACGAATCATCACATTATCAATCGGATCTATTTTAGACACCTGTTTTTCCATATCTACATTATCATTAGAAGGACTCATCCAATCAGCATGTTCTTTATCAAATAATGTAAGAAGATTCTTTTGGCGAACCATTTCCTTGGTATATTTTGTTATCGCAGAAAAAGTTGCAGTATCACCATCGATTTTAACAGAGCATACTGCATAGAGTTCATAATCCTGACCATACCCAAAAGATATTGGGACAAGATATTGAACTCCTTCATCATGAACAAATGGTTCAATTTTATCGGGCCGAGTCCTTAAATTCCTTAAAGATTCCTTAAACCCTTGCACCAATTCATAAACACTATATCCAGATGGAAGCCGTTCAAGATGATCTTCTCTGAAGTGCTTTGTAATATCGTCTTTCCAATTCTCAACGCAGTCTAATTCTTGTGCAAATTTTTTCAAAATCGCAAAGGGATTATCTAAGTTTTTTTCAACAGACCTAGATTTAAATTTGCTTTTGCGAATCCAACGATAAAATTTGAAGGGAGGATTACTTTTTGAATTGTGAACACAATACATTAAAATTTCATCATTTGTTTTTTCATCCATCAATCCAACATTAAATGCAAAACCTCTTTTATCATAATCAATACATTTATCATACTGTAAGTTAGCCAAGATAAAAGCACCTTGGACCCTGTAAAAACAGTACTTCAATATCACTGTTGTGCCAAACACTTCCAAATCTTCTTTATTTTTACAAGATTCTTTTATCCATTCGCACACATTATCAGGAACTTTAATCATATCCCCAAGTTCTACAATCATTGGGGCTTTGAAACCTTCTGACAGATTAGGAAAAAAAACATTCTCAAACAATGTTCCCTGCATCATAATCACCACTCCCGTTCAAATCGTTCATCCAATCTATTCTTAAACCGATCCATTTTCGAAACACCCAATTTTAAAAGTTTGATAATGCCCCAACCAGCAGCCCCTGCAGCAACGGGAATTGTTGCCGCCACAGAAATTCCTGCAGCAGCGCCACCACCAACTAAAGTCCCCAACACTCTCAATCCAGACATTATTCCCGCTGCACTCAAACCGGAAGACGCGCCTAACGAGCCAATTATTGCCTTTACGGCTATAGTCCCAAACGAAGCCGACGCCACCCCTCCCATTTTTTCTGTAATTGACTCTACCTTCTTTTTCGACAATCGTGAATACTCATCAAAGCCCAAATAAAACATTAAAGCACATTCTTTCATAGACCGTTCTGTAGGACAAGTCTTGCCTGAAATCAATCGATTCCAAACAGAAACAGACCACCCTAATTTTGAGGCGACCTTTTGTGGTTCAAGAGTATAATGCAGGACAAACTTTTCTAAAAAATATCTTAAATTTTCAGGAGATAGTTTGGGTTTACTACCGTCGGGTTCATTGTCATTATAAATCTCTATTTCCATTTTTCCATTTCCTCATTCACCCTCACCAACATCATCAAGATCAAAACTTTCATCCCAATCGGGATCCTGATCCAACCCCATCGTTTTCGCATAGTCATTAGGCCCAAAGCCCCAAGCTCTAGCAAGTCTTTCACCAGCAGAAAGCACACGTTTTTCATATAAATCATGAACCCCTTCTACTGGACAAGACATGCACACACCATCCTCAAAGTTTTTAAACCTTTTCCTGCATTTTGAGCAATAGTACGCCATCTTCAACTCCTTTAATTTCTAAAATAAGCTTTTTTTCTTACTTCATTATCAGCGCCACAATTGCAGCAATCAAGCCACCTAGCAACAGCGCAGCGATTACGACGGCGATGACCATGAACCACTTGGCGTATTTCAGGATTTTCACCATGGCGGAATTCTGGTCCTTCGTGAACTGCTGCACGGCATTCATTGTCGCGGTCACGAGAAAGCCGACATCATCGAGCCAACCCACTACAGGGATAGCATCGGGCGCCAAGTCAACGGGCGACACGGTGTACAAAAGCGACATGATCATCAAAAAAACGGCGAGCCCCTTTTGCAGTGGCGAGGCACCGTTTAAATTCTTCACATCTAAAACTTCTGGTTCTTTATCCATATTTTTTCCTTCTCAAAAAGAAATATATCCTGTTTTTTTCAAAAGTGCACTTTTTTTGAAGAAAAATACGTCTTTACCATACGCATGTTCATTTTTGATGTCGTAACGGGCGCCCTCCTAGCCACGCCAGCCAACGCACAGCACCCCAGTCTTTGACTTTGGCCCAGTAGCGTCTTATAAAGTTCGCCCCTCCAATCTTCGCTCCAGATTCAAAATCCGCTTTTAGTATTTTGCATGCTGTATTTGTTTTCATTGATCCTCACATTTATCCACAGGTTTTGCCGACCATTCTTAATATAAAACGAGCAGACGACAATTAATGTCGTTTGCTCTCGGATTTCATAACTCCACAAAAAAAGCGTGGAATTAATGCTACTTACCCTACAGTGGTTCGGCAAAACCTATACGGAATAAATGCAAAAACCCACGCCACGCGGCGTGAACCTATGCATCTTAGTTTTCCGTATTTCAAAAATTTTGCCGATTTCTGTAGGAAGCCAAGAGCAAAGCTCAAACTTATGTCAAAATGTTACTACTCGATAAAGCCTCTTATTATAGTTTACGGTATAAATATAACCTAAAAATGTAAGAATGGAGCAACAGCCTTCAAAAAAAGCCAATTTCTACACTTTTTCAGACCCAATGCACCATTCCAGTGCATTTTTTATGTGAATGGTCTTGTCTTTCACGACTTCATCCCGAGTTTCATCGAAGCAAACCAAAGTCAATTCATTGCACTTGAGCGCGTCCGAAGCCTGGACCAAGGCCGAGGTTTCGCGATTAAATGTCTTGGCAGAATCAATCTCGTAAGCGACTTGCACGAGTTCCTTTGCTTTATCTTGTCTGCAAATAACGAAATCGACTTCTTTAGATTGCGAAGACGGTTTGTAATAATACACATCGTCGAACTCCTTCGCGGCTCGACGCAGCAGTTCAATGTAAACCATGTTTTCAAGTCGCCAGCCTAGATTCTCTTGCGAGAGGGAGTTTTCACGATTGGCGATAAACCCCGTATCAATCACATAAGCCTTGCTGTTACGGAGCCGGACTTTGCTCTTGAACGAATGCTTGCTCAATAGCCCAATCAAGAAAGCCTGTTTAAGATAATCCACATATTTTATCGCGGTCGTGGTGCTGTTCAGTCCAAAATTCTCCGCCAGGGATTTGTAATTGACCTCTTGGCAAGAATTGCTGATTATGTGATTTGCGATGGTGCGGAGTACCTCGGCATGGCGGATTTTGAATCGACCCGCAATATCCTTTAGTATTATAGAGTCAAATAAACTTTGTATGTAAGCACGTTTGTTGTTAATGTTTTGCAGTTCCGGGAACCCGCCATATTGCAGATATTCAAGGAAGGCCGATTTACGAGCGGCCTCAGCCTTAGTCGTAACATCTTGCAGATTCACCTGATGAAAGGCACAGTATTCCGCAAACGAAAGCGGATAGAGACGAATTTCATTGTAACGTCCGGTCAGGTGTGTCGCAAGCTCGCTACTCAGCAACTTTGCATTGGAGCCCGTCACAAACACATGCAGGCCCTGTCGCAAAAGACGGTTCACAAACAAATGCCATCCATCAACATTTTGAATTTCGTCGAGGAGGATATACTGCAGGTCCGTACCATAGAGCTGATAAAGGCAAAGCAAAAGCGTATTCAAATCTTCAACGGTAAGCGACATCAGACGATCGTCATCTAGATTCGCATAAGCATAGTTGATGCCGTGATCTTGCAGCACCTTGTGGCATATCGTCGATTTTCCACTACGACGAACACCGATGACCACCTGTGCAAGCGAACTATCCATTTCAAACAGGGATTCTTCGCTACGAGACACCCAGGAATTACGCCTGACAGTGATTTCTTCTTTCTGTTCCGCAAGAACCTGTAATAGCTTTTTTTCGTCCATAAGACACCTCTTAATGGACTAAAATATATATTTTTATTCAACAAAATGGACTAAAATGCAGAAAATAGTTCGTTACAATGGACTAAAATCCAATTTCTTGCCTAATTTTACCTAAAAAGGGCAATTTTATGTTTTCAGCAATCCTTCACGCAGCGGATTGAATTCGCGCAGGAGAAATCGTTCCAAAAGCGGTCGAGAACGGCATCGTCGTAACAATTGTCTAGGCAAACGCGATACGCCCATTTGTTTTGCCCGACGGAGCTCCAGAATCGCGTGTGTCTGCCGCGAGCTCCGCAAAAACCGAATTCTTCCATGCAACCCGCCGGATACGCCGTAAAGTTGAATGCATCAGCACTTTTGCCAACAGGAAAGAGTACGTTTTCTTCCCAACCGTCTTTGGACTTTAACGCAAGAGCCGCCCCAAGGTAAGTTTCGGCACCATGCTCACCCATTTCACATTTTGCGCCAACTGCATTAAACAAGTCTCGCCAATCGTCATTGTTCGGCAAGCGCCAACCTTTGGGGACCGCGGCTTCTGCAAATTTCCAGTAGTAGCACAAGCCATATTTCTTCACATCTGGGTCGCAGTTCCAATCGTAAGGCGGCGTTTCGCCATTCAAGCACAAATACCCCATGCCGCCGACATACGCCTGCGCGCCTTCGCATTTATGCCACAAGTTTTCGGCGAACCAAATCCGATTTCCGATTTTCACGGTGCGATAGGTTTCACCGTCTCGCGGGTCTGTAAAGTATGAGTTAGTCATAAGCTCCACCTATGAAGTCTTCTAGAGATTGCCGCGGCCCTTCGGGCCTCGCAATGACGTGCAAGGCGAGAGCTGCAGAACCGTTCAACGCAGACATACGCTTCGCGTGTACATAGACATACTCTCAAATTTCCTCCGCTTTCTGCCAGATTTCCAGAGGAATCAACATAAAACAGAGCGGACTTGTTATCGAACATTCCTCGGTGTATTCCACAACACCATTTGGATAGACTTTGACCGTTTTTTCTTCACGACTTTCCGGCATATTCGAGAGCCACGAGAGCGACTTCCATTCATCGTTCCTGAAGCCATCAAAAAATTTCTGCAGCTGTTCCTTCGTTATTTGACAATCTGCATCGTCTGACTGGTATTCCGCCACATCGTTATACACAAGAACATACGGAGTGTCTTTTCTACAGCTCCATTTGAGTTTGCGATAAGGGCTCGAGTCGACGATTTTGTTCCACACTTTGCCAAGCAGTTCCTGCGATTCTTCGACCAATTCCCAAAGGGGGCGCTCCGCAAGTGCCGCAGCAATTCTTGCATCCAGGATATCGCCTTTCGCAACACGCGACAGTCAACTAAACTTTAAGTATTCCTTGATTGTCATAATTCCTCGCTTTTTTAAGAGGAATATAGATTGAGGTGGCGACAATTAGTGTCATTTGCAAGAACCTCCTAAACAGGCATCATAGCTGGGCTTTTGCGGGTTTTACAAAAGTTTTACAGTAATTTGGGCATTGGCGGGCTGAATCAAACGTGTTAAGTAATAGGGGCAAATAAAATTTACCCTACAACAAATATCTTGACATTATCTAGATAAAGATATATATTATGGACATAAAGATAAGCGATCACGCAAAACAGCGAATGGACGAGAGGCGTTTTCGAAAAACAAGTGAGGTCGTCCTTTGATGCTAACGAGCCGATTATCTCCTGGAAAATATCGGACTCCGACAACTCAGTGATTTTGGTTGATACAGTGTTTGATGAACAAGGGTTTAGGCTAGTTTGTAACGCGCTCACGGATACGCTGATAACACTTTTCCCAAGGAGGTAGATTATGACAGACAAAGAACTTGCATTGACCCTTGAAAGGGAATATGACGAAACGAGTGATAATGCCGGCTTCACCATGCCTCCAGCCCCCTCAATGGCTGCAGCCATTGCCACAGTCAAGAAACGCAAAACCAAGGTAGGAACAAGTTTTGATCCGGGTGTTTTAGAAGCGTTCAAGGCAAAGGCAGAACGCGTCGGCATTCCTTATCAGACGCTGCTCAATTCCGTGGTCAATCGCTATACCGAAAGCAAGCTCGACATCGAGGTTGCGTAAATTCAAAAGAAGTTTTATTTCCTAGGAAACAAACCCTTGCAGCCCGGCTCTCCGCCGGGCTTTTTGCGGATTTTACAAAAATTTTACAAAAATTCGGGCATTGGCGGATTGAATCAAACGTGTTTAGTAATAGGGATTACGCCTATTTTAACAAGAAAGGAAATATATATGCCTGAAGAAAATGTAAGCCAATCTACCAAGAAGTACATCGTCACGAACGAGCGCGGCGAGGAATTCCTGTTGCCAAAATACGCGGCGACCTTCCGCATCCTGATGGATGACAAGGATACAATCCGCGACGTGCTCAACAGCCTGCTCCAGCTGGACTGCGACCACGAAATCGCGGAGCTTGAATACGAATTCGAGAAGCCCATCGACATCTTTATGCCGGAGAACGACCCTGCCCGCCTTGATGTCTGGGTGCATACTCGGGACAATCGTTATCTTAACATCGAGATGCAGAACAAGGTGCATTCGTTCCTTTACGATCGCATGCAGCTCTACAATTCGTACCTCACGTTGCGCGGCAAGTACGAGTTTAATCGTTCTCCCTATTTCTTGGGTTTGTCCGACGAGGAACGCAAGTATCGCTATTATGAACTCCCGGAAACGGTATCCATCTGGCTTTGCAATGAATCAATTCTCAAGTCTAAGGATATTTACAAGGATGTATGGTCCACCTATAGCGAACATGATGTTGAATCGGGAAGTGCTCTTCCCATTTCGCGGAAAAATAGGTATATTGTTATTGACTTGCCTAATTTCGTGAAGCTGCGCAAGGGTGTGAAAACCCGCGAGGATTTCTGGCTTAGGCTTATCTCTAGGGGACCGCTCCAGGTTCCCGAAACCGAAGATCCGATCTTTGCGAATGCACTTGACCGCTTGCGCGTAAGCCGCGTGAACCCTGAACTTTTGAAAGCATTGGAGGCAAACATGTTCGACCATCATGAATACGAAGCTATCGAAGCCGAAGCCTTCCTCAAAGGCGAAGCAAGGGGCCTTGCTAGTGGTATGGAAAAAGGTATGGAAAAAGGTGCACAGCAGGAACGCGAAAAGAATGATGCTCTGACTACAAAACGAGCCAATTATCTCCGCTCGCAAAATGTCCCAGACAGTGTGATTTCCACAATGCTTTCGCTTAAGTAATCTTTTTGCTTCCCGGCTTCACAGCCGGGGCTTTGTAAAAAAAGCAGAAGAAGGCGTAAAACGACATGGCGTACAAAGAGTACGCGAGGAGTTTTACAACGCACTTATGCGAAGTTTTTTTATCCCTTAATGTGGATTGCAGAGGCGAATTCGGCCAGCAGCTTCGGGTCTTCGACCTTTTCCCACAGCGTGCCGGTCACGATGATGTTCGCGCCTGCGGCCACGCGGATGGCAGCCGTCTGCGGATCCTTGATTCCGCCACCAGTAATGATGGTCATTTCTGTCGCCTTGCGGGTATAGGCGATGTGTTCCACCGGCACCGGTTCTTCGGCACCGCTGCCCGCTTCCAAGTACACGTAGCGCATGCCCATAAGTTCGGCAGCAATGGAATTCACCATACTAAGCTTGGGTTTGTTGGCAGGTACCGGCATCGTGCCGCTGATGTATTCGACCGTGGTACGCTTGCCGCTATTGATCAGCTGGTACGCCGTCGGAATCGCTTCCATGTTGAGCGCGCGCACGAGCGCACCGCCACGCACCTGTTCATCAATCAGGTAGTTCGGATTGCGACCGCTCACGAGGGTCATGAAAAGCATCGCGTCAAAGCCTGGCACCACCTGGGAGGCGCCACCCGGGAACAGCACCACGGGCAGGTCCACATTTGCCTTGAGGGCAGCCACCTGCTTGGGGAGCGTGAAGTTGCCCAGGTAAGAACCGCCCACCAGCAAAAGGTCGGCACCATTTTCGGCGGCCATCGCGCCCGCCTTCACAAAAGCGGCTTCGTCAGACGTATCGGGGTCCAGCAGCACGGCAAAAAGCGCACCGCGTTTTTCGATTTCAGCATTCAGACGAAGTTCGGTCTTACCAGGTTTCATACAATTCCTTTTCTTGCGTCTATTCCGCAAGATATCATAAAGATACAATATTTTTCCTTCCATGCCATAAAAAAATGAAGAAGGAGGGCTAGAGACCCTCCTTCTCGTTCTCGGCCTGTTCTCCCCCAACCGAATCCTCCTAACCGGTCCTTCGAACAGGCCTAACCACCAAATTCGCTATTCGTCTTTGATGCAGCGGACAAAACCGGCACTCCACATCGCATTCCCTACATACGGCATCCCAGGTTGCAAGAATTCTTCAGGCGTGGGCCTCGGCGTAAACAGGTAGCTAGGACCAGCACTTAGCGTCATTCTATACCTGCCTTCACCGCCACGAACCCAACCTACAGTTTCGAGTCCAAAGCCCACCGGATCCCCATTAGCGGAATGCAGCAAATCATAATCGACATACGCCAGCAAAGTATTCCAATCCTCATACGAAGGCATTCGCCAGCCCTCAGGACACACATCATAGTTCAGCACGTCCAGCGAGTCAATCACCTTACTCCAATTCACATTGTCAGGATTTTCCGGATTTTTATGAAGTTCCTTACAAAGTCTATGAGCATCATCTATAAAACGCAAGGAATCACTTTCACTCAACGGGCCAACCACATCCAACGAGTCAGCAACTGCACGATATTCTGTCTGCCAAACATTCATGCGATCCGCAATGCAGTCCTCTTCTGACGCATATTTATTGTAAATCGAATCCAGCGGGAAAATTGAATACAAGCGCCCATACACAGAGCAATTCGACGAATAATCTATTTAGAACTAGGTAAAAAAATTGCGTATGGAAAATGCACCCCATCTCTTGCCATTCAAATTCTATTTAAATTTGCTGTATGAACTTTTTCTCGAAAGTAGACATTCCCGCCAGCGATTTGCGCATCGACTACAAGTCGAACCTGGTTTTCATCGGTTCCTGTTTTGCAGACAACATTTCGGCACAGTTCGCGTCGCGTAAATTCAAAGTGCAGGCAAACCCATTCGGAACGGTTCACAACCCACTCTCAATTGCCCAAATGGTAAAGAACATCGCCGAAGGTAAAGTCTACGGCGACACCGACGTGTTCCAAGATGTATGTCGCGACAACGGCCACGGCGATAACCTTTGGCACAGCTGGGACGCGCACAGTTCACTTTCGGCAAGCTCGCGCGAAGAATGCGTCGACAAGCTGAACGCCGCGACAACGCGGGCACGGGATTTTCTGCGAAAGGCAGACACCGTCTTTATTACGCTCGGCACCGCATTCGTTTACTATTTAAAGGACAGCGGTAAGCCCGTTTCGAATTGCCACCGACAAGACACCGCACTTTTTGAACGCAGGATGATTAGCGTAGAAGAGGCCGCTCAGGCGCTAAAAAGCATTGTGCGATCTTTGAAGAAAATCAAGCAAGACCAAATCGCTACGCCTACAATTCGCGATGACGACACGAAGTTCCACGTCATCTTTACCGTATCGCCGCTGCGACACCTGAGCGACGGCGCCCATAACAACACACTTTCGAAGGCGACATTACAGCTCGCAGTAAATAGCGCAATAAGCAATGTCACCACCGTCCCTTCGGCCAGCTCAGGGACCTTTCCCGCCGTAGATTATTTTCCGAGCTACGAAATCGTGATGGACGAGCTGCGCGACTATCGCTTTTACAGCGACGATATGATTCATTTATCCAAAACCGCAGAAGCCTACATCTTTGAGCGCATGGTTTCCGCATACTGCGACGAAAGGACTCGCGAAGACATGGCGAAAGTAGAAAAGTTCCTGAAAATGGCAAGCCACCGAATCCAGGACGAAAGCGCACCCGCCACGCAGGAGTTCCTAAAAAAATTAAACGCCCAGGCGACCCTACTGGAATCAGACATTCCAGGGCTCGACCTGAGCAACGAAAAACGCCCGGTCAAATAACCGAGCGCAATCAAAAAGCGATTACTTTCCGAGACTTTCTTTCGGGATGCTGGTGAAGGTTAGAGCGCCCTTCGCATGAACGTTGCCGTTCACTTTCACGATGCAGTCAAAACCGACCAGCACGCCGCCTTCCTTCGTCTTCTTGACAGAGATTTCAAGCTGATCGCCCGGAATCACCGGTTTCACGAACTTGAATCCGTCAATCTTCAAAAGCACGTAGAGATTTTTTTCCAAATCTTCGGCGGGCTTTTCAATCACAAGCGAGCAAAGCTGAGCGCAACTTTCCACAATGAGCACGCCAGGCATAATCGGTGTACCCGGGAAGTGTCCCGTAAAGTACGGTTCGTTCACGCTCACGTTCTTGATGCCCACGGCAGATTCGCTCGGCACCAGTTCCGTCACTTTCTCGATCATCTGGAAAGGCGGACGCTGCGCAATCTTTTCGCTGATTTCGTAAATATTCATCATAGAGAAAGTCCTCCGTCGAGCACGAACACCTGACCGGTCACATAAGCGAACTGGTCGGAAGCAAGTGCAGAAACGATGTTCGCCACTTCGTCGGCAGAGCCGAAACGCTTGAGCGGAATCTTTTCGAGATAGCCCTTGCGGGTTTCTTCGGGAATGGCCTCGATCATATCGGTCGCGATAAAGCCCGGAGCCACGGCATTCACGCGGATGCCGAAACCGCCCAGTTCCTTCGCGAGGGTCTGGGTCAAAGAATTCACAGCACCCTTCGTAGCACTGTAAACAGCCTGGCCCGCGAGGGCAAACTTCGAAGACACGGAGCTCATGTTGATGATCACGCCGGACTTCTGCTTGTACATCTTGACGGCCACCTGCTGGGCGCAGTAGAAGTAGCCCTTCACGTTCAGGTCGAAGCACTTGTCGAGAGTTGCCGGATTCATCATCATCAGGTATTCGTCGCGGACAATGCCCGCGTTGTTCACGAGCACGTCAATGCGGCCGTAAGCCTTGAACACTTCGCGCACCATCATCTTGACTTCGTCAAGCTTGGAAACATCGGCCTTGTAAATCATGCCGTCGCCACCTTCAGCCTTGATCTGGTCGAGCGTCGCGTTCGCCGCCTCGTCGGAACAGGAATAATTCACCACGACCGTGTAACCGTCACGGGCGAGTCGCAGGGCGCAAGCCTTGCCGATTCCCTTAGACGCACCTGTCACCAAAGCAACTTTCATCTTCAAGTCTCCTTCTTCTAAACTATTTGCCGAATACGACAGCGCTGTAGGAGCCGCCCGCCGCAAACGAAATCACCAAAATTTTCTTGAGGCCAGCCGCATCGACCTTCTTGGACGCCACGGAACCGTCGGCCGCGACAAAGTAGGCATTGTCGCCAGCAAGTTCACCGCTCAACAGGAGGGCCGCTTCGGCTGCCGCCAAGGCAGCAGACCCCGCACGGCCTTCACCGGTGCGTTCCTTGACTTCAAAGAGCGGCATCGAGGCAAGCTTTTCACCGAACACGCGCTTGAGTGCGCCCTTCTCGATATCGTCGATTCGCTTGCAGCCGTTGGCGAAACCGCAAACCGCATCTATTTCGCCAGCGGAAATCCCGGCATCGGCGAGAGCATCGGCAATCGCCTTATCCAACGCCTCGTCAGAGCCGACCAGTTTGCCGAACTTCACGTTCTTGCGACCGTGGCCGAAACCAAGCGCGTAGCAGTAGACCTTCGCGCCGCGGCCCTTGGCATAGCCTTCTTCTTCAAGCATGATCGACACGGAGCCGTCACCCACCACACAGCCTTCGTTGTCTGCGAAAGGCGCCACCACATCAGCGGCGGCCACGCCCAGCTTCTGGGCAAATTCGGTAATAATCGGCAGGTTCTCGTCGGTACCAGTCGCCATCATAGCCTGTTCCTGACCGTCGTGAATCACGTTCATCGAGTACCCGATGCTGTCGAGGCCGGAAAGCGGACCCGTCGTAATCGTGACACCGTAACCCTTGATGCCGGAGCAAATGGAAAGATAACCGCCCGCCGCATTGTAAACCGTATGCGGGAACTTGAACGCGGAACCCTGGGAATTGCCTTCACGTGCAATGAGTTCTTCAAAATCATAAGTGGCACCGAGACCACCTTCGCTGGTACCCACGATAATGCCGATATCCTTGGCGTTATCGTCAGTCACCTGGAAATTCGCATCCTGCAAGGCGCGCATACCCGACACCGTCTGGAGCTGTCCCAGGTTGTCGAGCTTGCGGTAGAAAGCCATCTTGATGCCGAGTTCCTTGTAGTCGTCGAGTGCAATCGTCGAATGCACCGAGGCGGATTCGGGTTTCTTGTCTTCTGCGACGGCCGCAAGGTAAGCGGCCTTGCTGTTACCAAGCGGAGAGACGATTCCAAGCCCCGTCACGGCAATCTTCTTTGCCTTCGCGGACAGGGCAGAAACTTCGCCGGGGACCTTCGAGAAAACAATCGCCGCGTTCGTGCCGCCGAACGCCACGTTGTTGCTCAGCACGCACTTGAGTTCCTTGTGGCGCGCCTTGTTCTGAACGAAGTCGAGACTACCCACCTTCTCCTTGAGGGCGGCAGACTGTTCTTCGCTGTAGGGGAATGTCGGGAGCACCGTATCGGTCGTAAGAGCCTTGATGCTGAACACGGCCTCGATAGCACCGGCGGCACCGAGGCAGTGACCGGTCATCACCTTGGTGGAGCTCACGCTGACACTTGCGTTGTCTTCGCCAAAGAAATTCTTGAACGCCGTAATCTCGGCGTTGTCATTCTTGCCCGTACCCGTACCGTGAGCGTTCACGTAGCCGATATCGGACTTGTCGATGCCGGAATTCTTGACGGCGCGGTTAATCGCTTCCATCAGGCAAACACCATCTTCACGCGGAGCGGTAATGTGGTTTGCGTCGCTGGTGACACCGGAACCGAGCACTTCGCAGTACTGTTTTGCGGAGCGCTTCTGGGCATGTTCGTAAGATTCTACGATAACGATGCCCGCACCTTCGCCAAGCGTGATGCCGTTGCAACGGTTGAACGGAGAGCAGCCGTTTTCGTCGAGGGCATGGAGAGAAAGGAAGCCGGAATACGGAACCGCAGCAAAGGAGTCGGCACCGCCCGCAATCACCACGTCGGCCTTGCCGGCACGAATCAGGTCGCAGGCGACCGCAATCGAAATCGTGCCCGCCGCACAGGCGTTCGCCACGTTCGTCACGATACCGCCAGCGCCGCAAGATTCAGCAACCTGCGAAGCAATGGCGGCAATAGGCATCTTTGCAATTTCAGAAGCGTCGCGACCATGCTGGTGATACTGTTCAATGGAAAGCACACCGCCCACGCAGCTGCCGATCACCACGCTCACGCGCTGATCGTCACCGAAATTAGAAAGCCCCGCATCGGCCAAGGCCTCGTTCGCGGCCTTGATGCAGAGCTTAGAGACGCGGTCCTTTTCTTCGGGAGCGTCCAGGTTATCGAGGGTGTCGCACTTGACTTCGGCAGCCAAGTCCGCATAGCAATTTACAGTATCGACCGAAGTCGTCTTATGGATACCCGAAACTGATTCAAGGGCACTTTTCCAAGTCTCTTCGACATTGTTACCGACGGCGCAAATAACACCCAAGCCAGTAACTACACAGCGGCGTTCGTCAGGGGTCATACTACTCCAAATCTACAGAATTCAACTAGAGATTGCCACGGCCAGATTCTATCGCCCTTTCGCTACGCTCCAGGACTCCAGAATGACGGTCTTATATCACCCTGGAAGGAATCCGTAAGACGACCGATAGGGCTCAGAATGACTGGCCTCGAAGACCCTACCCATCTGTCATTCTAACAGACCGACCAGGTCTCACTTAGATAATTAGGCCTTGTGGGCTTCAATATAGGCGGCGATCGTATCGATGCTCTGGAAGTTTTCCTTGGCAACACCGGTCATGGACACGCCGAAGTTGGAATCCACGAAAGAGATGATTTCAAGGGAATCCACGGAATCAAGACCGATTTCTTCACCAAAAAGCGGAGTATCGAACTGGAGAACGTCTCCATCGACACCGAGATCGGACATAAAGAAGGACTTGAGTTTGCTTTTCATTTCTTCAGAAGACATAATTAACCTCATTATTTTTTATTTGCGCTAAAAGATAGAAAAAAACAAGAATTCATCTTTCAAAAACATTACAAAACTGACATATTGACGGAAATCAAGGATAAAACGGCACTAGAATGCTTGACGCACGTAAAAAGACAGTCCCAGATGGTCAAAATCGACCCAGGAAATGTCGGCGCGAGCAAAAAGAGTCTGTTTCAGGTTCAAACCGAGAAGCGCACCCACGCCAATCGACCGGTGCCAGTCGTTGCGTACAAGTTCACTAAAGTAACGACCCGACTTGCCCCCTTCGAAAAAAGCGTGCGCACCAAGCCGCCACCAGAGGTACTGGCGCAATTCCGCCTGCATAATGACTGCCTGGTTGTCGCCAAAGTATAGACTCTCTACGCCGCGGAAACGGCAAATTCCATCGGGCCCCGCCAGCATATCGAACGGAACGTCGCCATCGGCGCGCTGCCACAGGAAGCCCACCGCCGTCGTAGTCGTCTTTGACAAGCTAGAATAGCCTCGCAAATCCAGCGATTCAACATCAAATGTGTAATCGCCCAGGCGGTCGCTGTAGAACATCTGCTGCCACTGCACCAGGAATCCGTGACGGGTCCAGTTGATATTGTCTCGGGAATCGAGTCCGAACAGGTATCCCACGCCATTTCGCCACCCGGAATGTTCATCGGGCAAGTCTTCAATTCCGCCCTGTTCAAAATCAATTTCAGTGTATTCGGCGTGGACCTCGATGCCGTACTTAAGCGTAGACGGCAACCCCACCCGCGATTCGATCTTGGTACCGTACTGGAATTTCTTCCGGTTGAAATTGGTAAACACATCGATGTCGGGATCGTTGCCTCGACCGTAATAACCGGCCACCCAGTCCTGGTACTTGAGCAGGCCCCAAATGCAGACCTGGTCATGGAACATGTAATAGTAGGGTTCCAGTTGCAACTGCAGCTGGCCTCGCGTCGAGCCGTATGCCGTAAGTCCGATTTCAGGGACCTTGCCTGCCGCTTCGTCCGGCTTCAGAAACAGCAGGGCCATCACGCCAACCTGGAACTCAGTCTCTTCGGTATACCCCAAGATGGGCACCACCGAATAGCGCTGGAAATCCTCTTCAGGAGCATTTTCTTTTGCTCCACCACTTTCACCCGCAACAGCCAAGGCTGCACAGGCAATCAGAACCACCCAAAATTTTCTCCAGAAATACATTGCGATCAAAGATAAAAATATACCATTGTCACCCGATATTCAAAAAGCTAAATTTGGCTCCGAAATGTCAAAACTGAACTCCGATCGCCTCAACTCCTTTGGTTCTGCAAGCATCCCGAAACTGGTGCTGCAGTTCTCGGTCCCCGCCATCATCAGCATGCTGGTGAACGCCCTCTACAACGTAGTGGACCGTTTCTTTGTGGGCCAAGGTGTCGGCAGTCTCGGTATCGCAGGCATTACACTCTGCTTTCCGATTTTCCTGTTCATGATGGCCATGTCCATGATGGTCGGCGTGGGCGGCAACACGATCTTCGCCATCCGCCTCGGGCAAAAGAAGTACATCCAGGCAAGCATCATCCTGAACAATTCCTTTTCGCTCCTGATTTTGATGGCTATCGGCGTTTTCACGCTGGGCGAAATCTTCATGGAACCCCTGTTAAAGCTTTTCGGTGCAAGCGAGCAGACCTTGCCTGTAGCCAGCAGCTACATGCGCATCATTCTGTGTGGGGCAATCTTCCAGACGATCGCCCCCGGCATGAACCACTTTATTCGTTCAATGGGTCACCCCAAGACGGCCATGTTCCGAGAAATCGTGGGAGCCGTCACGAACATCATTCTCGACTACATATTCATCATGAAGTTCCACTGGGGAATCGAAGGTGCCGCCTGGGCGACCCTCATTTCGCAGTTGGTGGCCTCGGCGCTCATCACCCAATTCTTCATCAAGAAGGATACGCCGATCAAGATCCGCTGGCGGCACATGAAGCTCCGCGTCGCCTACGTACGCAAGATCTACATTCTTGGTCTGCCGCCTTCCGTGATGCAGATTTGCAACAGCCTGATGAACGCGATTCTCGCCTGGAGCCTGACCACCTACGGCAACATCAGCGTCAAGACGACTGGCGCACTCTCCGGCGGCGACATGGCGATTTCAGCGTTCGGCATTACCAACAGCATCATTTCGATCATCATCCTGCCGCTCCTGGGATTCGTTCACGGAACGCAGCCGATTATCGGATACAACTACGGGGCACACCTCAATAGCCGCGTCAAGGAAACTCTCAAGTTCGCCTTCATTTACGCCGGCGGATTCATGTTCGTCACCTGGGCAGTCCTCATGTGGCAAGCGGAAACCTTCGTGGCACCGTTCGCTCCGAACGACCCCGAACTCATCAAGCTTTCCGCCTGGGCCATGCGCATTTTTGCAGCCGCCTTCTTCATGATTCCCTTCGGCATGGTGTCGGGAAACTTTTTCCAGGGTACAGGAAAGGCGCTCAGGGCCATGTTCCTGAACGCCTGCCGTCAAGTGATCTTGCTGATTCCCTTCCTGCTGATCCTTCCACACTTCTTTGAACTCAAGGGCGTTTTCATGGCGCAGCCCATTGCCGACACGGGAGCCGCAATTATCGGCCTAGCCATGCTTTGGCACGAGCTGAAAAAACTGAAGTGATCAACGTTCCTTGAAAACTAGTACAGCTTCTTCATATCGGTAAGTTCGCCGGCCTTTTCGTGGAAAAGCACCAGCGTGCCACCCTGAACCTTCTTGAAGATCTTGGAAAGTTTTTCGACGGCATCCTTTTCTTCAAAGCCGATTTCGTTGTAGGCGGTCTCGCCAATCACGACACCCACATTTACGAAGTCCGGAGCCTTGCGGCGAAGATAGTTCAGGAATTCCTCGTCATTATTGAGGATATCCGTCGCCGTCGGCTTTTCGAGTTCAGCCGGATCGCGGGTACTCACCAGGAGCGGATACATATCGTCCGTAATCATCTGCTTGGAATTCAGATAAAGGGTGTTGCCGACAAACAAACTAATCGAATCGTTAAGAACCTGACGCACTTCAAGGAGCACGTCGCTCTGCGTAGACGCCTCCTGGATTTCAAGCTTAGAAGGTCCGCAAGCCATGAGGGCGAGAGACACGACGGAAAGAACGGCTAGGGCAAGTTTCTTCATATTTTCACCTCTTTTTTGAACTAATATATAATTTATTTGTTCAAAATGACCAGGGCGCGTTCAATTAATTCCGGTTTGAGGTCAAAAACACGGCTCAGAGTCTCGATCTGGGCCGATTTTTCAATTTTTTCGATACGGGAACCGTTTCGGTCTCGAGTGACCAGGTTTCCCTTCTGGTAATAGTACTGCACGCCCTTTTCACGGTCAAGGCGGTTCAGTACCGGGTACGTCATCATTTCGCGGTAAAAGCTCTCGTTCCAGTGCTGCTTGAACTCTTCTACAGATACGCCTTCGACGGGGTACTCGAAGCGGAGTTTCATCGGTCCCCCTGCTCCGCCCGTCCAAAGTTCCATGCTCGACGCATCTGGACGCACCAGGCGGACACTGTTCGGAACCAACGGGAAAAAAGCCTCGCCAGTCCCCTGCGGAGGCGGCAAGGGAATCGGGAGCGGATCGAAAATCAGGTAGCCGGGATCAAAGAGAAATTCGGATTTCGGAGATCGGAATTCAGAATTTGAACAAGGGACTGTCGCGATTCCAAACTGCAGCGGCAAAGGGTTTTCGTCAGGTAAGATGAGGGCGCAGTGGATATTGCGCTCCTTGCGCTTGTGGCCCATGACAAGGCGCGGGTTTAGCCCCATGTCCCTGAACACCTGGTACAGGTGCCAAGTCATGCTAAAGCAGGTTCCGCCGCCCATCCAGGCGTCTACATCGTTCTGAAAACTGTCGTCCAATTTTTGCGCGGCAGTAGAACTCCCCGTCGATTCCAGACGGATAATCTTCGTCAGGTTCTCATAGGTGACCTTGGACAGCTTGTCGCAGATGTCCTGGATTTTTTTCCACTGTTCAGGGAGCATGCGGCAAAGATAGAAAATGATGCTGACTAGAGCAGCATCGAGATGCCGTCGACACCGAGGACCGTCAGGCAGGCGACCACGGCAACACCCACCAGCCCAAGCCCGAACAGCGAAGCAACCACCGCCGTCAGCAGGGCACACGCCCCCGAGAACTTGCTGTCGGTCGAATAGAATATCGCAGGCACCGTCATCGCGGCAAGCACCGTATAGGGAACATAAGCGAGGAACGAGCGCCAGAAGCGGCTCTTGATTCTACCCTTCAAGAGAACAAACGGAACCGCACGTAACAGATACGTCACACCCGCCATCACCAGCAGGAACAAAGCGTAATCTCTCAGGTTCATGCATCCCCCGTCGTTTGTTCAAGATCATCGGAATCATCCTTGACCGGAAAGAGGGCCGCCCCGATAAGGGATGCCACCAGTGCGCAAATGATAATTGCAAAGCCGACCGTCATCCCGCTCAACGCCGGGACATACTTGAAAGCAAGACTGCAGGCGATCGCAATCAGGACGGCCACCAGCGTAGGCACATGCGCCTTCATCTGCGGGACAACGATCGCCACGAACATTCCGTAAAGGGCGACGCCCAGAGCATTCGTCACAATCACCGGAAGAATTTCACCGCAAATGGCCCCGCACATCGTTCCCGAAGACCAGCCGAAATACGGCAGCACCATGAGCCCCGCAAAATAGCGCGCCGTCACAGGTTCGCTCTGGCTTACGGCAAGGGCGTAGATTTCATCGGTGATTCCCGTCGCCAGCATGAGGCGTTTCCCGACACCGAACGAGGGCGCAACCTTCTGCGACAGCGAAATAGCCATCAGGCTATACCGCAGGTTGATAAAGAACGTGGCGAGCGCCATTTCGATAAAGGTTCCCGCCGCATCGGACATAATCTGGAGCCCGGCGAACTGCCCTGCCGAGGTCAAGTTCGTCATCGAGATAAAAGTGACCAGTGGCCAACTCAACAGTTTTGAACCGGCTATCCCGAACGAGAACGAGACGGCGAAATAGCCGAGGCCTATCGGCAGACCGTCTTTTACACCATTTGAAAACTTCATGGCCCAAATATAGCAATCCCGCCCGTCATTTTATGCAGATATATAAATTTACGCATAACCGTGACTTGCTCGAAATATTAATCAACCGGACCCGATACACAAAAAATCCCCGGCTGGGTAGCCGAGGATTTTCTTGAGAGATGCCAATTTTTACTTAATCGCGATGCGACGCGTCAGGTTCATGGAACCCGAACGCACACGCACGATGTAGTTTCCTTGACGGAGACTTTCAAGACTCACGGAACCTGCCACCTGCTTGAAGCTTGCCACCGGGCTACCCTGCATGTCAAACACATCAACAGATGCCTTTTCGGCACCGGCAACTTGCAACATACGGCCAGCCATGGACACCTTGAGCGGATTCACCGCGACAGCGTTCACAACCGTCGTCGTTTCGCTCGAAGAAGACTCTTCAACCGAGCTGCTAGACGAATTTTCGACCGAGGCAGAAGAACTGCTTGCCGCGGCGTTCACCGTCAACTTGATTTCGAACTTCGTATTGTTGATTGTCAGCGTTTCGGTAAGATCGCCAACCTGGACATAATTCGGGACCGAGCCTGCAACGGTCACTTCGCTACCGGACTTTTCGATATTGAAGAAATAGAAATTCCAGGTGTCGCGATTAAACGTCTGCACGTTCTTGAAGGTCACCGTTTCAAACTTGCCCCCCTGAGCGACCGTCTGTTCCAGGTCACCGACGACAACCACCTGCGTCGCCACGCTGCTCGAGGACTTTGCGCTGGAGCTAGAACGTACGGAGCTGGAAGAAGCGACACTAGACGAAGACTTCGCGGAGCTAGAAGATGCCACAGAGCTGCTGCTCTTTACGGAGCTGCTAGAGGCGAGACTGGAGCTGGACTTCGCAGAAGAACTGCTTGCGACACTAGACGAAGATTTCGCGGAACTGCTAGAGGCTACGCTCGAAGAGGACTTTGCAGCCGAGCTGCTGGAAACCGGAGAGGGTACCGGCTGAATGGCCCAGCCAGAGCAACGCACGTCATCCACATAGAGGTAGTTGTACTTCGGTTGGGTCGTCGTTTCTGCAACACCCTTGACTTCCCACGTGAACTTGTTGATACGTTTCTTGGAAATCGTCACATCGTCATCCGTCCAAGAAGGTTGCATAAGCGCGCCCCACGAGATAGTCGCCGTGGTCCAGTCGGATGCGGCAGCCTTTTCAATCTGATGGAATGCGTAATCCAAAACGTCAGTATCTTCCGCCTTGAAGTTGTGAGCCGCTCCCTTATACCTATAGGAAATCTGCGTGCAGGCAGAAAGATCATAGGCCGTCTGGGTTTCGTTCAAGGCAAGTCCCAAAGCAACATAAGGATCATACAAGTTATCGCCCTGGGAAAGGTTGATACCGGTAATACCCGCGACATACTTGGTGGAGTTTCCTGCCTTGGAGCCTGCAATTACCACATCGTAACCACCCTTTGCGCCTTCATCGTTCGAAATCGTCGATGCACCCTTATCGGCCATATCGGTATAGGCATACCATTCGCCACCGGTAAAAGTATAACCATCGCCATCTTCCAGGTCATCGATGTAATCGGTATAACCGGAAGGAAGCGCACTGGAGGAACTGGCGATAGAGCTGCTGGAAACCGGAGTGCCGGAGCAAGCCGTATAAGTGGTCGGGTTGCCTGCCAGGTACCCCTTGACCAGCTTACCCGACGAGGTATAGACGAAATTCGTTGCAGAGCTTCCACCTTCAAACGCAGCCGAGCCTTCGCCAATATGCGATGCGGACCAGTTCGCCCAAGAAAGCTTGTGGGTGTTCATCCAGGTCTGCCAGGAATCATTGACACCAGAGTCAACTGAACCCTTACCATCTGCAGTACCGGTACCCCATTCCGTCACGAACACGGACAAGCCGCCATTCATGGCCTTTACTGCGTTAGCCCCTTCCGTTCCCGTGGAATGAGAAGCCGCATAATAGTGGAACGTGTACGCCACGTTCTTGTCGTTAATCGCATTCGTTATAGCAACCGAAGGATACTGGTCATAGTAAGGTGTCCCCACAACAACCAGGTTATCGGAATGCTTACGGATTGCTGCGATTACGGATTCCGCATAGTTCTTGATGGTCGGCCAATAACTAGTTGCGGCTCCTTCACCCCAAGAACCGATAGGCTCGTTATACACTTCAAAAATCACGTTGTCGTAACCGCCATAAGTCTTTGCGGCCCATTCGAAGAAATCAACGGCGCTGGAAGTCTGGTTCTCGGCCTGATGAGAATGCCAGTCGATAATGACATAAATATCATTTTTCACGGCCGCATTCACCACGGTATTCAGGTAGGTTTTCTGTCGTTCAGCGCCGCCAGACAGGTATCCACGGTTATTGTCCCAGGATTCGCTAATGCCCATGACAAAGCGGACAATCTGGATATTCATGGAACTGACCAAGTTGTCGATGGCCGCTTCGGAATAATAATCCGTCGCGGCAGCATCTCCCGAACTCCAGTAGAGGCTCATGCCTTTCACCTGGACTTCGGCTCCATCGGCAACGCCCTTACAAGAGCCGTAAATTTGTCCCTTGTCAGCGGAATTTTTTCCAGCCTGCAACTGACCGTACTGGCTCACCGGACCTACGCGGTTCGCGGCAAAAGAAGTGGAAAGAAGACCCGCAGCGAGAACGCCCAGGCTAAAAACTTTAATGCTGTTTGAAATTTTCATACATCCTCTTTTTTTCACCAATCTCCGGGAACAAATTTAGTTAAAAGAGGGGCTTTTTCCACGTGATAAAAAACACAAAAAAAATCTTAACCGTACACGAGTGTACACGGGACGGAGAGAACGAAAAAAGCCCGGCGGAAAGCCAGGCGATTCGAAAGCGCAATGTAACGCAGCGAACTAGTTTTCGTTGTTGTGCATTTCCATCTGTTCGCGGTCCATCGTGTGCTGCAGGTATTCCTTGAAGTCACGGTCGATGTTCACACCGTCGAGGTCGATATCGTCGTTTTCCAACACGAACACGGCGCTCGGGTTATCGAGCCAGCCCACCACGTCCACCTGGTCGAGTTTCATGGACTTATCACCGGCGGCCTGTGCAACGTATTCAATCTTGGACTTCTGAACCCAGCCCTGTCCGCAAGGACCTTTCACGAGCACGTCGGTATCGCCGTCCTTAAGGATTGTCAGTTCGTCGTTGAAGCCTGCCGTACAGACGACAGAACCGCCGTCCTTTTCCTTGGTCAGGTCCACGTCGCCCAGCTTGGATTTGACTTTCTTGCCGGCTGCGAAAGAGAAGCTTACCATCAGGGCAAGAGCAATTAAAAGCACCTTTTTCATATCTTTCCTCAGAAACAGGTTAAAAAACTTGACAATGCAAGTAGGAATATACCTTTTATTTTTGACTTCCGTTAGAATTTCTTTTAAATTTTTGCGATATGAAGAAGATTTTACTTATTTTGACCCTCGTTTTGGCACTTTTGGGCACTTTTTTGGCCCTTAACCTCAAGTCCAGGATGGGCGAACAGGCGAAAAACACCCAAACAGTGCTCCTGGAAATCCCCAAAGGCAGCTCTCCCGCCAAAGTTTTCCAGATCCTGAAGCAGAACGGAGTGTGGACCGACGACCTCGCCTTCCGGTTGACCGTAAAAAGACTGAACCCGAGCCTCAAGGCCGGATGGTTCGAAATTCCCGCAGGGCTCACGCTGCCGCAGGTGCTCTCGATTATCGAATCGGGGAAAGTCGCCGTTCGCCGCGTCACCATTCCCGAAGGGCGCGCCTCCTGGGAAATCCCCGCCTACCTGCAAAAAGCCTACCCTGACCTGAGTGTGGACCGCTGGAACAAGCTCGTCCAGGACCCGAAGTTCGCCCGTTCGCTCGGAATCGAGGCGAATTCACTCGAAGGTTACCTGCTCCCCGACACCTACCCCTTCCCGATTGACGCCGACGAAGAAACCATCTTGAAACAGATGGTGGCAGCGAACCTGAAGGTTCGCGACGAAATGCAGAAGAAACCCGGTTCCATGTGGAATACGCTCGGCAGCTGGCACAAAGTGCTCACCTTAGCAAGCGTCGTGGAAGAAGAGACGGGAATCCCCGAAGAACGCCCGCTGATTGCCGGAGTGTTCCACAACCGACTCCGCATCGGGATGCCGCTCGGGGCCGACCCCACGGTGCGGTTCATCTTCAGAAACCTGACCGGTCCCATCTACAAGAGCCAACTCAACAGCAACAGTCCCTACAACACGCGCAAATTCAAGGGACTCATGCCGGGGCCCATTTCGAATCCGGGCCGCAAGGCAATCGAAGCGGCGCTATTCCCCGCCAAAACCGAGGCACTTTACTTTGTTGCAAAAGACGACGGGAGCATGACGCATTTCTTTAGCTCCAACCTCTCCGACCACAACAAGTACAAGGACATCGCCGCAAAGAACAGAGGGGAATAAGTTCTGCACACACCTGTATACAAAAAGTATTCTTTTTGCCTCTAGCTTTTTGCTGGGGGCATTTCTAAAATTGGTAGCGTATGCAGGTGCAAGTCAAGGACCGTTCCTTATTGAGCCTTTCGTGGCCGCTCTTTATTACCTTCGGTATCGCCACGTGCCAGCCGATGATGGACAGCTGGTTTCTGTCGCGGACGTCAGAAACAGCGGCGGCGGGCGTGGGGGCACTCATGCCCGTCCTGGGCGCCCTCTTCATGGCCATCCAGGCTTTCGCCCAGGCAGGGGCGAGCATCGCCTCGCAGTTTATCGGCGCCGATCGCCCCAGGCAAGCGGGCACCACCCAGACCATGGTGCTGCTCGGAAGCCTTCTACTCGGCATCGCCATCACCTTGATCGTCATCCCGCTTGCCAATCAAATCGTCGCCTGGATGGGACTTACCGGCGAAGCCGCCCACCACGCCCGCGACTTTCTGCACATCGTCGCCATCGGTTTCGCCTTCCGCGCCCTGCAATCGACACTCACGGCTCTCATCGCCACCCACGGGCTTACCACCTGGAACCTGCTCGGAAACATCGTCACCATCATTTCGAACGCCGCGATGAACGTGGTCTTCTTGAATGGCTACCTCGGTTTTCCGCAGATGGGCGTCAAGGGCGTGGCACTCGCCACGATGCTTTCATGGCTTATCTCCTCGACAATCCTATACTTTATCCTACGATTCAAGGTTCACCATAAAATCCGCAGCACCGACTTCAAGCGCTCGCGCGTGATTCTGCCCGACTGGATCCGCATCGGTTTTCCTGCCGCGGTCGAACCGGTGAGCTTTCAGATATTCCAGGTAGTACTTACCGCCATCGTGGTGCATCTGGGTATCGTCGCCATGACGGCTCGCATTTTCAGTGCGAACTTCGCCATGCTCGCCGTCATCCTGAGTGTCGGCCTCAGCTGCGGGAACCAGATCCTGGTCGCCCACCTTGTAGGCGCCCACGACTTCGACAAGGCGAACCGCAGGCTTCACCAGAGCCTCATTGCGGGCAGCGCAAGCGGACTTATCGTCGCCATCATCGTTGCGCTCCTCGGAGAGCAACTCCTTTCATTCTACACGAGCGATCCCGAAATCATTCGCCTCGGCAGGTACTGCCTCTGGTGCGACGTCATCCTGCAACCGTTCAAGGCCGCGAACATGGTCATCACCTCGGCGCTTCGCGCCTCGGGCGACTCCAAGTTCCCCGCCATCGTGGGTTCCGCCATGATGTGGACCTGCGGTCTCGGCACCGCCCTCCTGCTCGCCTTCGGCCTGCACCTCGGACTTGTAGGCATCTGGCTCGGCATGGCCGCCGACGAGTTCTACCGTTCCATCGTCAACTACATCCGTTGGCGCGGCGGCAAGTGGAAAGAATACGGGGTCGTGTAAGCGCAAACACCGAAAATTTGACTTTTAAGCCTTTTTCGTCACGCTTTTTTGTTCGCCCCTTTTATTTGGGGCTTTTTCATTGTATATTATGGGTATGTCATTCCCGTTCAAACATAAGGCGATGTTCTTGCTTGGCGCAGCGGCTTTCTGCTGGGCCCAGGACCTGGACAAACCCATCAACGACGCAGAGGTATTCCGCCCCGAAAAACGCGACACCAAGGTGGAACTGGTCGATTCGACCAAGAACAACGCCGTCACCCTGAACGTGGACATCTTCGCCGACGGAATCATCGGTTCCTACTACATCCTCTGGGACGAGGTGGACCTCTCCGAGGATATCAAGAAGATGATGACCACCCGCGACTTCGCCCGCGACGAATTCTTCATGCAGAACATCGACCGCGAGCAGTTCGAGCAGGAACGCCTGCTGCAGCTCTTCGAAGACAAGAAGAAGGAATACTTCGCCATCTTCCCCGAAGAGGCCCTGAAGATGATTGAAGACCAGAAAAAAGACGAGTAGCCGTGTTCAGCCCCGAACGACCATTCTGTGACTGGCATCTTGGCGGTTTCGGAAACGCCCCCGCATTTCTGTTCGACAGTCTCGAAAGCACCCACAGTCTAATGAAGGCCCGCGCCGCAGCCGGAGATATTGCCCCCGGAACCTTGATGGTCGCCGACACGCAAACCGCAGGACGGGGCCGCCACGAACGCACCTGGGACTCCCCCGCCGGCCTCAACCTCTACTTCAACATCCTGATTCCGCTGGACGGAATCCCGCTCGCCTCGGCACCGCAGATTACGCAAGTGGCGGCACTTACCTTCGCAGAAATTTTCAAGGGACTCCAGGACGACGCCCACGCCCAAAGGCAAGGCAACCCCAGCATCGGCAAAGTCACCGTCAAGTGGCCCAACGACATCCTCTGCGGGAAGCACAAGTTCTGCGGAATCCTGGCAGAGCTCGTCTATGTTCCTTCGTCCCAAGGTTCTCCGAAGCCCGCCATCAGCATGGGCGTGGGAATCAACGTGAACAGTTCCCCCGACGACTACGCGCACCTGGGCCGCAGCGTCACGACCCTCAAGGATATCTGCGGCCAGCGCATCAACCGCGAAAAGCTACTGCAAATGCTTGTTGCGAACCTTGAACGTGCCGTCGGACAGTTCCGCGCCTTCGGCATCCGCCCGTGGGTTGCCGCGTGGAAGCGCATGGACCAGTTTATCGGCGCCCGCGGAACGATTGTCGTCAACAACCATTGCACCGACCAGAACCGCGACAGCGGTGAAGGCGTCATCAAAAAAACAGGCTCCATCCTCGACATGCAAGACGACGGAAGCCTGCTATTCAAATGCGACGACGGAACGGTCGAAACCGTGTATAGCGCCGACCTGGAAATCTAACAACCGCGAATCACGGAAATTCAATCCCATTTTTTTGAAACATACCTATAAAAAAAGGGAAAAAGCTTTCTTATAGGTACAAAGCACTCGTTAAAAGAAGCCATATAAGAAAAACAACGATCGACTCGACCTATAAAAGACACAATTTCGCACAGCTTATAGGTATTTTTCGGAAAGATTTTAGCAAAGAATACGATTAATTTATCTGCAAAGCAAAACATTGTACCTATAACAATACTGCCTCAGGCCTAATTATAGGTACACTCCACAAAAAACTCGCATAACGCACCTATAAAACACGGTGGGAAAACAACCTTTATAGGTATTCTGCTATTTTTTTCGCGTCTTATAAAAAAGACTGCCGGCGAGCGAAACTGCCAGTACCACGATCATCGCGGTAAGACCCATATCGGCGAGGTTCTTGTATTCGCCAGCATAGCCCGATTCTATCAGCATAATGAGCACAAGCGCAATCACGGCAGCGGTAGCGCCCATGCGGTCGAACATCTTGATTTTGTCTTCGATAGAAAAGGGTTTCTTGAAAGGGCCATTAGTAAAGGGCATTGACATCGCCTCCCATGCAAATCCACACGATGAGCCCAACCATCACAAGAACGCTGATGGCGACATTCGCCAAGAAGAAATCGCGGTTCATGGCGTCAAGGTCGTCGGATTTACGGAACAGGTGAATATAAAGGATAGCGGCAGTCATCAAGCCGGTTACCACCCACCAGGCAGCGCCCATTCCCCAGAACACGCCAAACGCCACGCACAGAGCAAGCATCGCGACATGGCTCCAGAAAGCTATCTGCAGGGCGCGCTTGCGGCCAAAATGGGCGGGCACCGAATGCAGCCCCATCGCACGGTCAATCTCTTCATCCTGCGTTGCGTAAATAATGTCAAAGCCGCCCATCCAGAGCATCAGAATCACAAGCAAGAAAATCGGGAACACGGCAAATTCTCCGCGGATTGCAATCCAGGCCCCGAGCGGGCTCATGCCGATGGCAAAACCCAGAAACCAGTGGCAAAGCCAGCTGAAACGTTTACAGTAAGAATAAGAAAGCAACAAGAGCCACACCGGCAAAGCAAGCAGGCCCGCAAGCGGTTGCAAAAGGGCAGCGAACAGAACGAACAGAACGCCATTTACAGCAAGGAATGCCACCACGGATTTCTTGCTCAGGCGCCCTGCCGGCAAGTGACGTTTCGCCGTACGAGGATTCTTGGCATCGATATCGGCATCGGCAATGCGGTTGAAGCTCATGGCGCTGTTGCGGGCGGTCACCATGCAACCCACAATCAACGCAATCATCTTAAACGCCTCCGCGGCATCCATACCGCGGAAACCATCAGCCGCCACCCACATGGAACCAATCGCAAAAGGCATCGCGAAAAGCGAATGGCTAAAGCGCACCATGTGCCCGAATTCAAGAATCTTTTTCAGCATACCTAGATTATCAGTCATTCTCGCCCGACGGGAGGGTGTCCTGCACAGGATTCCACCCCCTTCGAGGGGCCAGGACGATTTTTTTATTTCTTCTTCCCTTTCGCCCTACCCGTGGATTTCGAAAGCACCTTCAGCATCGATGTTCCTTTCCACGGCTTGACCACATCATTCTCTTCGGGGAATGCCTTCAGGTGCATCAGGATCTTCGCCACCACCGTATCCACCGCCTCTTCAATCGTCTTCGGACGATCGTAAAAATGCGGAGAGGCAGGAATCACGACGCCGCCCATACGCGTCAGGCGCATCATGTTGTCCAGGTGAATCATGTTGTAAGGAGTCTCGCGCGGCACCACGATGAGCGGGCGGCGTTCCTTGAGGCATACATCCGCGGCACGGATCAGCAGGTTGTCCGACGTTCCCGCCGCAATGCGTCCCAGCGTTCCCATGGAGCAGGGCACCACGGCCATCCCCGCATAATCGGTACTGCCGCTTGCACATTCCGCAAAGAAATCATCCACGTCCGGCTGGGCATCCACATAATCGAACAGGCAATTCTGTTCCTCATAACGCAAGACTCCTTTCCCCGGCGGAGTCACCAGGGCCGTCACGTGATGCCCCAGTCGTTTCAAATGCATCGCGGTGCGAACAGCGTAGATAGCGCCACTTGCACCCGTCACCCCCAAAATATATCGGCTCATGACCGTCTCCTCAACAATACGCGGTAAGCAACCCCGAAAAAGCAAGGCTTCACATGCACCAGTTCAAAGCCGTTCGATTCCGCCAAGGCGACGAAATCCGCAACCGGCAAGAAACGGAGCACCGAATTCACCAGATATTCGTAAGCCTCCCGCTTGCTAAAAAATGCCCCCAGCACCGGAATAAAGAGCGGTGCAAGCCTCCTGTAGAAAAACTTGTTGAATGCATTGCGCGGCGAGAAAAATTCAAGCACCTGCAGGTAACCTCCACCGCAAAGCACTCTCGCCGATTCCTTGAGTCCCAATTCCGCATCGGGCAAGTTTCGCATTCCAAATCCGTTCAAGATAACATCGAAAGATGCGTCCCCAAAGGGCATCTTCATGGCATCGAGCTGCACGGGAACGGCAACGGTCTTTTTGCCCCTAGCCCCCTTCAGCATCCCGAACGAAAAATCCCCGAGTACAGCCTTGTCAGGCGTTCCATTGAACTTCTCGTAAGTAGCCGCAAAATCGCCCGTTCCACCGCAAAGGTCCAGCAGGCGTTTTCCCGGCCGCACCCGTTTCAGCTCACGACAGCAACTGCGGCGCCACAGGATATCCTGAAAGCAGCTCAGCGTATGATTCAGAAAATCATAGCGGTTGGCGATTTCGTCGAACATCTTGCGCACGGGGCTTTTCATGGTGCCAAATTTAGAAAAAAGGAGTGGGGCGCAAAGCCACACACTCCTTATTCAAACGCTTATAAAGTGCTATTACTTGAAATTAGCCTGGAGAGTCAAGCCTTCCGTAACAGTCACAATGCGGGTCACATCCGTAGTAGCACCATCGGACCAACCTGCGAACACGGCACCAGCATTGGGAACAGCCGTCAGTTCCACCGTATTTCCGGCAAAGAGCTTGCCCTTATAGCTTCCGTTCGGGAGGTTAGCGCCATCCATAAGAATCGTGCCGTTTCCGTTTGCAGAAATGTTCACAGAGACTGGGTCGCTCACGCCGAATTCGCTCTTGATTTGAGTCAGGAATTCAGGATCACGGTCATCGGCCCATTTACCCAGCCTTTCGCCATACGGATCGAAGCTGTGGTTATACTGGCTTCTTCTATTCTCGTAAGCTTCTACAGCCATATCCCTGGCGACATCCTCCGCATTGAGCATGCCGGCAAGGAACTGCGTCTTCGCCCTAATGTTCTTTGCGTTCAAGTAGGAATCAATCATTACAGCGGCATTGTTGAGGAACAGACTCTTGAACTTGGGATTCTTGATCAGACGAGCATAAAGGACATGGAAACAATGTTCCTTGCCACCAACAAACTCATTGTCACTACTCGTGTAGCAGCTGCCATCCGTGCGGCCACCCTGCTTGGCCCACTTAAACATATTCGTGGACGAGCCAAAACCAGTCACGCCCCATTCCCAGTCAAAGCCATGGTCAAGGTCATAGACCATGAACTTCCAAAGAGGCGATTCCGGAGCCCTCCAGATACGAACGTTGTTGTTCGGCCAGTCACCGTTATGGGTATACATTTCAGCAAGCATATAGCGTGCAAAGTTACCCATATCCATCTGCGATGCCATATAGGCGTAAGCCTCGTCATTTGCACTAAGATCGTTCGCCGCGGCAAATTCCAACAAGGCAATGTATTCGTCAGGAGAACCATTGCTCGCCTCGATTTCTTTTCCCAAATGTTTAAGGAACGTGACCGAAGAGGCGTCGATTCCATAATTCGTTTCTACAAAGTTCTTGTTGTAGCGTTCACGCATGTCGTGAATGCCGTAGTATGTTCCGTTATAGAACACCACCACCTGACGGCTACGCTGGTAATCCACGCCGCTTCCTTCAAGAATGGCGCCACCCACGGCATCGGCAAAATAGTCACTCACAAAGCGGTTGCCGTTGTTACGCAGGTTGAAGCCCTTGTACTTGTCATTAACGCCCTTGCGGGTTTCGAACAAAGGATAATGCAACCAGGTTCCGCCATATTCCTCGCGCATCACGACAGCGAGGGACTTCTTGCGTTCCATACGGCTCCAGCCACCCATCAGGGAAATTCCGGCCTCGGCTTCCCAGGCCTTGTCCGTACTCTTGGAACCGTTTTCAAAATATTCCACATGGGCAGCCATTTCGCCAGAATCATTCGGGTAGGACTCATTCGGAGCATACATCTGGTCATGCTCCATATCCGGTGCACCACCGTTAGTCTTCTTATAATACTTCACGAAGAAGCTCGGGTCAACAGTCACTGCCACCACCGGCATATTCACCGTCTCACCGATAAAGTACGTATTCGTCACCACATCCTTGGTCAAGAGGCCCTGCTTGTACGCGGCACAACGCAAAACCATCGTATGGTCAATGACCAGCTCGCTATTGAACTCGGGAGAGCTTTCAGTCGGAGCGGAGCCGTCCTGGGTGCAGCGCACCTTCATTCCTTCCGGAAGGCCCGTCGGAGCATTCAAGACAACCTTGTCATTGTAGAAACCACCCTGGTTTCCGCTAAAGTTAAACTTGGGAGCCACGCCGTCGTATGCCGTACTTGCCGTATTCGGCTGTTCCGGCGTCGGCTTTTCAAAGTACTTCCACGCACCGCCATCCACAATGCCCCAGCTCATCCCCGAAGAAAGTTCCGGATAGTTCACCGAGTCGCGAATAGCGAAATACGGGTCGATCAGGTAGACTGAGCCGCCCTTCTTTTCCAGTTTCCAGTTAGTATGGGTACGCTGATGCAATTCAGTCCCATTATCGGCCGCCGCGGCCTTCACGTCGTTCTTGTCGCAGAATACCGTGCGGAAAGACTTCGGGGCAATCAGTTCGTCACCGAACACCCACTTGCGCGGCTTATCCAAGTTTTCGACAAGGGAATACCCCTTGAGATTCGCCGCTTCGGAGCCGGCATTGTAAATTTCAATCCAACCCGGATCGTCACCGTTTTCATCGAGCCAGTCCAGGTTCACCGGAGAAATTTCGGTAATCACCAAGGCGGAATTGCCTTTCCACTGGACAGTCGTGTCCGCAGGAACATAAAGCGTATCATACTTATATACCGTATCTCCCGTAACCGGGTCAATCGTCCTTGACGAATCGATTTGCGAGGAAAGGGTATCAACCCTCGTAATGGTATTCCCGTTCGAATCCACGACCGTCGTCGTTTCAATCTTTACGGGTAACTGATCCTTCTCCCTATCCGAAGATATCGTATCCTCAGAACATGCAATCAGTCCTGCGAAAGCCAAACCGAGAGCTGCTATTACAGCAAAGCCATTCATTTTTTTGAATAAGTACACAAAGCCACCTATAAAAGTTTCTCGGAAAATCCCGATTTCCGAAGTCTTATTCCTGGACACCCAAGAAGTAAATTTAGAAGATTATTGGGGAAAAAGGAAAAAAAATCAGTAATATTCTATTTACCCTTGACAAGCGTCACACGATGTGCTATATTTGGCCTACCAAGTCGGCGCTGTAGCTCAGTTGGTAGAGCAGCGGACTGAAAATCCGCGTGTCGTCAGTTCAATTCTGACCGGTGCCACGAAAAAGGACCTCGATCCATCGGGGTCTTTTTCTTTTTTATTACATTCCAGAAACGCAAAATCCCCGATTCTATCGGGGACTTTCAGGGATTAATGACGGTAGAGTCCGTAAATTTCGTCCCAGTGGTCGATGAGCACGTCCACCAGTTCCGGTTGGAACTGTCCGCCGCGCTGTTTCTGGAATTCAGCCTTGACTTTTTCTTCAGACCACGGCTGCTTGTAGCAACGGGGACTCGACAAGGCGTCCAGGACATCCGCCACGGCACAGATGCGACCCGCCAGGGGAATTGCCTCGCCCGCAAGACCGAACGGATACCCCTTGCCGTCCCAACGCTCATGGTGTGAACGCGCAATGGAGGCCGCAAAGCGAAGCAATTTGCGCTTGGAATTGCTGAGCATCTTGTAGCCGATTTCGGAGTGGGTCTTCATGATGGCGTATTCGTCGTCGGTAAAGCGCCCCGGCTTGTTGAGGATCGCGTCTGGAATGCCCACCTTGCCTAGATCGTGCATCGGAGCCGCCAGACGGATACGTCCCACCTCTTCGGCAGGCATCTTCAAGAACTTCGCCAACATGTAGGAAATTTCGGCAACGCGCTGGATGTGGTCGCCCGTCTCCTGACTACGGTATTCGGAAACTTCACCCAAGATATGAATAATTTCCCGCTGGGTCGCTTCCAGTTCGGCATTCAGCATCGCCGATTCGACCGTCTTCGCAGAATACACGGCAGTGAGCGCAAGGCGTTCCAGGTCCTGCGTCGAAAATACCGCCGCATCGCCCTGCTTGTTGATAGCCTGGAACACACCCATCACGCGCCCCATGGAATTCAGCAGGGGCACCGTCATCACGGATGTCGTACGGTAATGCGTCTTTTCGTCGCTACGGCGATCAAACCTGGGATCCTTGTAGGCGTCCTCGATCAAGAGGGGTTCCGCCGTCCTCACGGAATAACCGACAAAACCTGCATCGCGCGGAATACGTAGTTCACTTACGCCATGGGCCACCTTGGTCCACAGTTCGCCACTGTCTTCATCGATCAGCCACAGGGAGCAGCGATCAGCCGACACAATGGATCGTCCCAAATCGGCCATCAGCACCAGCAAGTTGTCCATCTTGCGTTCGGCTGCAATTTTGGGCATGTAAGAGAACAATAGGTCCAGAATTTTCTGTGACTCTACAGCCTGTCTTTGATCAAACTCCGTCATAACAATGTAAAATCTAGATAAACTGATAGGTTTTTCCAACTTGAGTTGACAGAAATGCCCTAAATTTTCTATCCTTGGGAAACCCTGGAGGAATAGGCTAATTGGTAAGTCAGCGGTCTTGAAAACCGCCGCCGTAAGGCTTGGGGGTTCGAGTCCCTCTTCCTCCGCTAGAAGCTCCCTCTAGGGAGCTTTTCTTATTTTCGTCGGCTTGTTATATCATCCCTGGATCCCGTCGCTACGCTCCAGGATGACTCAAACATCCCATTCCATCTGGCAGTCCGCCGCATAGTCCGCCACGACCGACGCAGGCTCGTCGTACAGCAATGTACAGACCTTGAGCGGCAAGGGGAAATCCCGTCCGAAAGCGTCAAGGCAGGCCGCCGTCGTCGCCCCCGTCGTAAACACGTCATCGACCACCACCATAGTTCCCCGTTCGGGCAAATTCCGCGGGAGCTGCGCCTCGAACGCAAATGCCACATTGCGCTCACGCTCCTCTTTCGACAACTTGGTCTGCGAAACCACGAAACTCCTACGGCGAAGCCACTTGCACACCTTGCCTCCCGTCACCACGGCGAGCGCCGAAGCGATCATCTCCGCCTGGTTGTAGCCGCGTTCCCTGAATCTTGCCCTATGAAGCGGTACGGGAACAAAATGGAGCGGCTTCGGCAAAAGAGCCAGTTCCGTCCCCATCGTCCCGCCGACAACCGACGAATGCCGAACCAGGTAAGTCGCCATCCCCGATATTCCCTTGTACTTGAGCGCATGCACCAGACGGCGCGTCAGGGGCCGCATCGGGAAGAGACTATACGCATCGGGTCCTGGAGACACGACCGCCTTGGATTCACGATCCAGCATTTCGGCACAACCGGGACATAGCCACGGATCCAGATATCCCGACGCCTGGCCGCAGCCAAGGCATTCCGCGCCGAACACAAAATTTTCCACATTCCGAAAGAATTTCACAGAAGAGACCTCCTCGGGACAAAACATGTTCCTCTCTTCTATACACGCACGAAACGGGAAAAATGGGAAAATTTACCGACAAAAATTACCGACGGCGCGCCTGGTAACGCAGGCACAGCAAGAATCCGACTAGCACCATGCAAGTCAACGCAAACGAGCCGCCATACGACAGGAACGGGAGCGGAAGTCCCGTCACGGGCATAAGTCCGATAGTCATCGCGATGTTCACCAGGATATGGAACAGGAAAATCGTAGACGCGCCCATGACCATAAGAGTCACGAACGGATCCGAAGACTGCTTGCAAATGGAAGTCGCACGCCACAGGAACAGCGCGTACAGGCACAAAACAAAGGCACATCCGGCGAAACCGAACTGTTCACCCAGCACGCTGAAAATAAAGTCCGTATGTTCCTCGGGCAAAAAGGCGAGATTCGTCTGCGTTCCGTTGCCAAAACCTTTACCGGTCAGGCCTCCCGAACCGATCGCCGTCAGCGACTGCAGCACCTGATAGCCATCCCCCAACGGGTCACTCATCGGATCCAGGAAGGTGTTCACGCGTTTCTGCTGGTGCGGTTCCAGCATATTCCACGCCATGCTGCTCGTATACCCCGCCAAGATATTTGCCAGCAGAATAATTCCCGTCAGCACCTTCGGAAGCCTTCTACGCACCAGGGCGAACACCACGACGCAAATCAGGAGCCCCCATAGAACCTCGAAGCCAATCGCCTGCGAATGCGAGAACAGCACCGAAAGCACCGGACTCACGATCAGGAACATATCCGTCAGAGTGAGCCCCGCAAAGAAGAACCCCACCATCGTGACAGCAATAAAGACCAACGCCGTACTCAGATCGGGTTGCTTAAGGACCAACGCGAAAGGCACGACAAACAGCATTAACGGGACCACGAAGGTCTTCATCTTGAACAAGCTAACGGGATGTTTCGAAAGCCAGTAGGAAATCGTCAGCAGGTAGGCAATCTTTGCGAACTCAGACGGTTGCAGCTTGAAAATGCCGAGGTCAATCCAGCGGCCCGCCCCCTTCACGACATCGCCCGCAATGAACAGGACCACGCAAAGCAGGATAAGCGAGATACAATACAACGGCAACGCAGCCCTTTTCAACCAGTCAATCCTTACAAAGACTAGCGCAACCGCAAAAACGCTACCGAACACGAAGTAGACGATTTGCTTGAACCAGAACATGTCTAAGACGGAAATATCCTCGGCGACAGTCGCGGAATACACGAGCGTCACGCCGCAGCACATAAGCGCCGCCGTAAGCAAGATGAACAGCCAGTCGAATTTCAGCGACTGGTCCAGGAATCGTCCGGAGATCACTTTTCGCCCTCCTCATCCTTTTCCTTGTTCTCGAAGTAGGCCTGCATCACCTTTTTCGCAATGGGTCCCGATACGGCACCGCCGCCACCCGCCGCTTCCATGATTACCGCCACGGCTATTTCGGGGTCATAGAGCGGCGCTACCGCCGCATACCACGCGTGCGTCTTTTCACCCTTCTTCCATTCGCCGGAACCCGTCTTCGCGCCCACGCGCACATTCGGGAGAGCGCCGCGCTTTCCCGTTCCGCCCGGATGGTTCACCACCGAGTCCATCGCCGCAAGCAAGATGCGGTGCGTATATTCCTTCATGTTTCCCGGACGCACAATTTCAGGTTCGTAACGGCGCACGACATTTCCCTGGCTGTCGCGCAGTTCCTTCATGAAGTGCGGCCTGTAAACGCCCTTTCCCGTGGCAAGCGAACCGATAAGGGTCGCCTGCTGCAACGGGGTCACGATCTGTCCCTGGCCGATCGACAGGTTCAGGATAAGGCCACGGGCCCAGCGCCATCCCAGACGCTTGTTTCTCTGGTTAAACGAAGCCGAATCGGGGAGCCACCCCGCCTTTTCGCCAGGGATATCGATCCCGAGCGGTTTTTCGCCCAGGCCGAAGCGACGGCCGAACTCATTGATGCGGGTCATGTCGATATCGAGTCCCGCCTGGTAGAAGAACACGTCGCAACTCAGGCGGATTGCATTCACTACATTCAGGTTACCGTGCGTTCCCCAGCACTTCTGGTAACGCGCCCCGTACTGGTAGCCACCCGTACAGGGTTTCGGGTAATACTTGTTTTCCGTAAGGATTCCGTTCTCGAGGCCAGCGCCCGCCGTCACCAGTTTAAAAACAGATGCCGGCGGATAAGTTCCCGAAATAGCTCGGTTCGTAAGCGGACGCATCGAATCCAGCGCCACCTGCGCCCAGCCCTTGTTGCGTTCGCGCTTCTTGAGAGAAAATATATTCGGGTCCAGGCGCGGCGAAGAGACCATCGCAAGGATTTCCCCGTTTCGCGGGTCAATCGCCACGAGCGCCCCCTTCGCCGAATCGGGAATGGCCTCCTCGGCCACCTTCTGCAAGCGAAGGTCAATCGTCGAAACCAGGCGAAGTCCAGGAACCGGGGCGTCTCCATCCACGCCGTCCACCGTTCCCACCTCGCGCCCCGAGGCGTTCACTTCCACGAGCTTCATTCCGTTCTTCCCGCGGAATTCCTTGTCGTAGAATTGTTCCAGTCCCTTCTGGCCGATACGGTCACCTTGCGTATAACCATCGTATTCAGGCAACTTCAGCTGCTCTTCCGAAATTTCGCTGGTATAGCCTAGCGCATGCGAGGCAAGTGTTCCGTAGGGGTAGTCGCGACGCGACTCGATAACCGTCACCACGCCCGGCAATTCTTCGGAATGTTCCTCGATTACCGCCACCTGTTCCTCCGAAGCGTCTTCCAGCATACGAATCGGTCGGTTCTTTATCCAGCGGGAACGCTGAAAGGCCGTATCCAGCGACAGGGAATCAAAAAGCCTTTCCCCCGATACATCCTTGATCCGGAGCAGCCGATTGAACAGCGAATCACGATCCGCCTTCTTGCGCGGCATGTTCATCGACATCAGGGCAATCTGGTAAGAAGGTCGGTTGCGAACCAGTACCTCGCCGTTGCGGTCGTAAATATAGCCGCGTTCGGCCACAAGCACCACCTTGCGGATTCGGTTGTTTTCCGAGCGTTGCAGGTTTTCGTCGTAATGGGTATACTGTAACGAGAACAGGCGCATCAGGAGGATTGCAAACAGAATTACAACTCCCGCCATGTAGATGAGCACGTTCCAGTTCCTGTTCTGCAGGACCTCGTTTTCAGACATTCCCTTAAGCATGCTTCTTCTTTTTCTTCCCTATATCCAGGTAGAAGAATATTCCGCCAATCAGCATGGTATAAAGGCATTCGGGCAGGGTCTTGGTCAAAAACAGATTGGTCACGACATCCTTGCCAAGACCGGTCACCAAGAAATAAATCATATCGCAGACAAAAAAGCCGAGTCCGAGAACCCCCACCTTTGCAGGCAGGTTCAGCGAAAGGAACCTTTCTTCAAGTTGCCCCACGGCAAAACCGAGCACCGTCATTGAAATGGAATGTGCGCCCAGCCACTCCACGGGCGCGTACACGTCCTGCGTAAAGCCCGCTACAAAGCCCCAGAAGCAACCCGCAGCGGGGCCCATCCTGATGGCAACCGCCACGATAAAGATCATTACGAAATCAGGACCGATGTCAAAAAAACTCAGCCAGTCGGCAACCGTCATCTGCAACGCAAAGACGATTACAAACAAAACAAGAACCTTGAGCCACTTCAAGTTACTCATCGAGCAGCTCCTTCACAATCCAGTCCGGTTCCTTTTCCATGACAAAGACTTCTTCCAAAGTCGTGAAGTCCTGGAAAGGTTCAACGTCCATCTGACGCATCACGTCCAAATCGGACTTACGGACATCCTTCACCGTTCCCACCGGGATTCCCTTCGGGAAAATTCCGCCAAGTCCAGACGTAATCAGGGTATCGCCCGGACGAATCCCTGCATGGGTCGGGACCATCGCCGTCAAGCGGACTCCATCCATCGATTCCAGGAAACCCACCACGCGGGTCTTGCGGTCCATTACAGACAACTTAAGATTAGGATCGACCAGGAGCTGAACGCGCGAATGGTTCAGCGTTGCCTTGGACACCTTACCGACAAGACCGTTCATCGAAAATACGGGCATATTCTCGTGCACCCCGTGTTCCGTACCGCGGTTGATGACCATCGTCGTAAGGAACCTTCCCGGGTTATGCCCCACCACGCGGGACGTCACAATCGGATAATCCCACTTGTCATCAAACCGGACCAGCGTATGCAGTCGGGCGAGTTCCTGCAAGCCTTCGCGAGCATGGTACGTTTCTTGCCTCAGGCGCGCATTTTCCTCTTTCAGTTGCTCGTTTTCAAGCGCAATCGACTTGTAATGTCCTACCGCGGACACAATCCTCTGCGCCGGGAAATACAGCGTCGAAACAGCCGTAGTCACGATACTTTCACGTATCGGAAGCGGCGCCTGGCGCATCAAAAGACCAAGCACCAAGAAAAAGACAAAGGCAACGATACCGTGCCTTTGCGAAAACAAGTCGACTATAAAGCGGAAAGCCCTAAACATCGAGCGCTTTCAAATTAGTTCGAAGATGCAATCAGAACAGGACGGTACTTGTCGAGGTCTTCCAGGACACGAGCAGCACCCTTACAGACGCAAGTCAGCGCTTCGTCGATCACGTTCACCGAGAGTCCCGTTTCCTTGCGGATGCGTTCATCGAAGCCGCGCAGCTGAGAACCGCCACCCGTCATGATGATGCCCTTGTCGTAAATATCGGCAGAAAGTTCCGGAGGCGTAATACTCAAGGCCTGCTTCACCGCTTCGATAATGGCGGTCACCGGCTCGTTCAGGGCTTCGCGGATTTCGGCACTGTTGATGGTCATGGTACGGGGCATTCCGGCAATAAAGTCGTGGCCCTTCACTTCCATGCTCAGTTCTTCTTCGAGCGGGCTTGCAGAACCGATCTGGATCTTGATCTGCTCGGCGGTGCTTTCACCCACGCAGAGGTTGTACATCGTGCGCAGGTAACGCACAATCGCCTCGTCCATTTCGTCGCCGCCCACGCGCACAGAGGCGTTGCAGACCGTTCCGTTCAAGGCGATTACTGCGATGTCAGACGTACCGCCGCCAATATCCACGACCATGTTACCCACAGGGTCTTCGACAGGAATACCCATGCCAATCGCGGCAGCCATCGGTTCGTGCACCAGGTGGACTTCCTTGGCACCGGCCTGCTTCGCGGCATCGATCACGGCACGCTTTTCCACTTCGGTAATTCCGGACGGAACACCCACCACTACACGGGGTTTCACCATCCACAGCGGGTACTTCTGCACGCGCTTGATAAAGGTCTGCAAAAGAGTCTCGACCAGTTCAAAATCGGCAATCACACCATCGCGCATCGGGCGTACCGCGCGGCTTTCGCCGGGTGTGCGGCCAAGCATCTTCTTCGCCTCGAAACCGATAGCGGAGACTCGGTTGTTCTTGCTGTCCACAGCAATCACCGTAGGTTCGTTGATAACAATTCCCTGACCCGCCACATGAACCAACGTATTCGCCGTGCCAAGGTCAATCCCGATATCGCAAGAAAAGAGGCCGAACAAAATCCTATCCTTTTGTTTGAAATTAAACTTTATGATAAAAATATATAAAAGTTAGTAGAACTTAGTGGGCAGAACCTAAAGAAGAAGAGATGTTCTAAGTTCTAAGTTCTAAGCTCTAAGCTCTAAGCTCTAAGCTCTAAGCTCTAAGCCCTAAGCTCTAAGCCCTAAACTCTATTCCCTATTTCCCAGACTGTCCGCGCCGAACTTCCATTCCTTCTTGTAGCGGTCCCATCCGCGCGTGTTCACGTCGTAGCGGTACTTGCGCTTCTCGTGCATGGCGATGTCCTTGTAGATAAAGAAATCCACCTCGGCGTACGCGGCATAGATTCGGGCCTCGGCGCCATCGAACAACCTAAAGTCCTTGACGCGGTAGTACGGCGTATCCAACAGCACGCCCTTATCCTTAGAAGACCTTATCGTCTCCGCCACCATGAATTTCAGGTCATCCTGTAGGTAGTCCGTTAATTTATTCTCAATACGTTCCGTCGGTTCGGAACAGCCTAGCAGCAGGGCTGCGAAAGAAAGCGCAATCAGCAGAAATTTCATAATTAAAATGTAGGAAGTAGGAAGTGGAAAGTAGGAAGTGCTTCAGAAAAAAAACTGTCTACAGCCTACATCCTACTGTCAACTAAAACAAAAAACGCCCCTCTATCGAGAAGCGTCTTCGTATTCAAGTCCGAGCTTTTTCTAATGAATTAGAAGGAGTAGGTTGCATCGAGGCGAGAGAAGATGCGGCCTTCACCCTGGAACGGGTTACGGAACAGCAGGTCTTCAGCAACGGTCACGTCGATCTTCAGGCGTTCTTCGATGTTGATACCGAAACCGAAACCGACATGGTCTTCGTTGGAACCGTCAGCCAGCGGGTTGGTCGTGAAGAACGTACCGTCATCCTTGCAGATGCCGTAGCGGGAATCGGTGTAGGAGTTCTTGTCGTTCACGTCGCAGTCGGTGTAGAGAATCTTCTTCTGGCCACCCACGCGGATTACGAACCAATCCCACCAGATGTTACGTTCGATACCGAAGCTGATCTTGCCGCCGATGTCGGAACGCTTGTCCCAGTGCGGATCGTCTTCGTTGCGGGAATCGTAGACCCACGCACCGTCGCCCACGGCCTTGTCATAGACCCAGTCATGAGCCTTCAGCTGATTCCAGATGAAGTCGAGGCCCAACCAGAAGAAACCGCGGTCCATGGCAACGTTGATGCCTGCACCGGCCTGGGCACGCTTGTCGTCGATACCGGGAGCCTGAGCGAGCTTCATAGAGACCGCAGGTACCAGTTCGCCGTCAATGGCTTCGAGAGTGAAGAAGGCACGAGCCTTGGCGAGGAAGGTGAAGTCACCGTCGTCAAAGAAGTTGTGGTGATCCGGACCGTACTGGATTCGGGCGAGGCCGAAGGAGGCTTCGTAAGAGGTTCCAGAGCTCGTCTGGACATTCAAGCCACCGTCCGCTTCCACGATAGAGGCGTAAGCCTTGCTGTTCGGCTGGTACGTACCGCTTTCAGCGTCCAGGTCGCCACCGTCCTGGTGAGCGATATAGATATGCAAGCCCCAGGCGTCGCCGCTGGAGAACGTACCGCCCAAGAAACCGTCGAAGTTGGTCACGGTTTCGGGAACAACAACGTAGCCCTGGGTGCTGGTCTGCACATAGTCAGGCAGGTACATGGCGAGTTCCGGATTCATGCGGCCGAACAGGCCACCGATCGTGAACTTCGGGTCGGGGTTGTTGTCATCGCCAAAAGAGATCGAGAAAATGCCACCGAATGTCGGGTGCTGCGGATCCTTGTTGCCGCCAGCCGTCATGTCGTTATCGGTGTAGGCACCGAAACCACCGATCAAGTAGTTGGAGTAAAGGTTTGCATTAGCCGGGTTGTCAAAGATGCTCACGTCATCCATGATGTAGGTCGTGTTCTTGCCCATGGATTCCACACGAGCAAAAGTCGCGAATGCGGAACCAACGCCCAAGATACCGAAAGCGGCACCGAATGCAGCTGCAGTTCTTAAATTCATTAGTTAAACTCCTCTTGGAAATTCTATCCTAAAGTTAGTTATATAAAATCAAAATCGCAACAAAAATATAAATAAATTCGTCTTTTTTTGTACAAAAGTACCTAACAAGAGCCATCCACCGTTCGATGAATAAAAAAAGAACCGGACTATCAAGTCCGGTCCTTTTTCAAGTTTTTTCCGAAATATTATTCGGAGAAGGTGAACGGGATCGTAACAGTAGTGTTACCAGACTTCACCTTGCTGAACTTCCAGCGGCTCACAGCGTTCTTGACTTCGCCGTCAAATTCGCCGTAACCGGTCGTAGAAGAAGCAATGGAAATGCTGATAATTTCGCCACCCGGAGCGATCGTGAACTTCAGGGTAACCTTACCCTGGAATCCCGGTTTCTTCTTCAGGAACTTGTTGTAGATGTGGCGGAGACCAGGAGTACGCTGACGCACAACCTTCATGATGTCCGCAGCGGAACGAGATCCACCACCGGCACCCATGTCGATATCGCGTTCAGACGGGGTCTTGATAGAACCCTTGGCCTTGGTAGCGATACCACCGCCACCACCACCCAGAAGGCCAGCGAGACCGTCACCGATACCACCGGAACCACCTTCGGCGTAACCTTCGTTAAAGCCACCGTCAGCCTTACCGCGACGGCCACCGAGAACGGTCTTACCCGTCGTCTGGAGACCAGCCACGTCCTTCAGCACCTTGTCGATATCCTTGGAGAACTTCTGGTTCTTCATGAGGTCGTAGGCACCGGCAGAGGCATTCTTGGTCTGAGCGGTCAGGAGCTTAAGCACGCCACGAGTCTGGGGAGCGTTGGGCTGACCCTTACCACGCGGTTTGCCGCCACCACCAGCCTTCTTACGAGGCTTCTTGGGCTCTTCCTTCTTCTTCTCTTCCTTCTTCTCTTCCTTCTTTTCATCGATGGTCATAGAAGCGGTCAAGTCGGCAGCGGCAGAGTCGTCGAACACGACTTCGTCCACAACCTGTTCGTACATGGAAGCCCAAAGGCAGATAGCCAAAGCAACGACTAAAGAGATACCGGCGATAGCACCCATCTTCTTGTCGGATTCCGGCATCAGGGACGCTACTAACGGATCTACTGCGGGAGTATTCTTTTTAGCCATAGTTATTCCTCCCCGCCGTTCTTCTGCATCACGGCGAATGCAATGTGCGTGTAGCCAGAGAAGCCACAGGTGGCCATGACCTTATACATTGCATCGTAAGGGATGTTCTTGTCGATCTGCACGATGATGTTACCGGCTTCGTTGGCAGGGAGACCCATCTTGAGGGCGTGTTCCTGTTCCGTCGCGCGGCGTTCCTTAAGAACGGAGTCCACCTTGGTCACAAGAAGATCTTCTTGCTTCAAGACGTCTTCGGTCGGAACGATCTTGGCATTATCGACCACGACATAGTTGTTATCGACCACGACCGTCAGAGCCACTTCCTTCGGCTGCACCTTGGAGGTAGACACCGGAAGGATGAGGTTTTCGGCCTGGGTCAAAAGCTGACCTTCAGCGTCCAAGTTCTTGATCATGAACACCAGAATGATGGTCATCATGTCCATCATGGACGTCAAGGAGAAAGGTACGTCTTCGCTAAATTTACGAGTCTTTCTAGCCATGATTAACCTCCCAGCTTAGCAAGGTTGATCTTGCTGAAACCGGCTTCCTTAGCGCGGTCCATAAGTTGAATGATCTTATCGAACTGGGTGTCGTCGTTAGCAACGATGATGATGTTATCGACGTCTTCGAGGTCAATGAACTGCGTATGGATCTGAATCAGGTCCTTAGCGATCAGGTCATAGGCGGAAAGCGGGTAGATGATGTTCTTCGCGGCGACATCCGGTTTCAGCGTACGAGCCGAGTTCGGATCGATCGTTGCAAGAACGGCACCAGCGCTCGGCTTCTTCAGCATCGGCGGCGGGGTCAGGCCCATGGGACCTTCACCAGGAGCGGCGAGGAAGGCGTTGTTGCCATCTACGTAGGCACTATCCGGCACATTTTCGGACTGAGAAGAATACACGGCCCAAATCACGCGGCCCGGATCTTCTTCGGATTCCTTGTTGATTGCCCAGAGTTCGATGGTCTCGATTTCATAAAGATACTTGTCTTTATCCATCTCAGAGCCATCCTTGCACTTGGGACCATGACCGCTTTCCACGGCCGACTTCACATCTTCCGGCGCATACGTAATGAGCTGCGCATCGGACTTGCAACGGAACGTCCACATTTCCTTAAAGTAGACGTTCGGCTGGAAACCACCGCGGGCGCCAATCACGAGGTAATCACCAGTGATAGCGAGCGAGAGGTTAAGAGCCTGCTGGTCCGGTTCCGGAGGCGTATCGTTGTCCATGTTCATCATGCTGCGTTCCGGCATGTTGATTTCAACGATAGCAAGCTTGGAGAAGGCGGTCATAGACAACAGCATAGGAATCAGGATCGTAAACAAGCCCATCGCCGGCAACAGGTCCGGTTCTTCAGGCTTTGCTGGTTTCTTAAGTTGTCTTGCCATGTTTATATAACTCCGTTAAAATTATCTCTCTATCTTCGGTTAAGCGAGGGAGTTGATAATCTTGAGGCCCTTTTCTTCCATTTCCTGGATGAGGCGTTCGGAGTTCATGTTGAGGAGACCCACGATGACCAGAAGAGGCACAGCGGAGAGAAGGCCGAGGAGCGTGGTACCCATAGCGATAGCGATACCGTCGGAAAGAGCCTTGGCACGTTCTGCAGCCGGTTTGTTAGCAACGGCGTCGAAGGTGAAGATCAGACCGTAAATCGTACCCATAAGTCCGAGCAACGTAGAGATGGAAGCCATCACCTGGATAATGCTGATATAACGAGTAAGACGGGGAGCTTCGGTCAGGAACACTGCGTCGCAAGCAGCAGACATGTTTTCGCGACCACCGTTACGGGCAGCAACGATTGCAGCCATCACGCGGGCGATCGGGAGCTTGGTTGCGTTGGCATAGCTCAGGGCTTCGTCATAGCGCTGGGCGGAAATGTGGGTGCCGAACTTAGCCAAGAAATCCTTACGGCCCTTAGCGCTCTTCACCATGATGTAAATAATGCGTTCGATAGAGAAACCGAGGCCGATCAGGAACACCACGAGGATGATCCACATGAACTGCCAACCATCGGATTCGGGGCTGAAGGATTGAAGCATTTTAGACATTAGAGTACTCCTTTATTGAGTGTTTTGGTTTATTTTGAAAATTCTTTGTTCATATTTAATCTTTTTTAGAGCAAAATTGGAGATTCAAATGCGTAAAATCTTGTTTACTGCACGAAAAAAGCCATTTTTGCCCTAATAGAATAGGGGAACCCTATGAACTAGGTTCCCCGTAAAATTGTTTTTACCGCTACTTTTTCTTCTTCTTGGCCTTTTTCTTGGCCTTCGGAGCCGGAGCCGGAGCAGCTTCCGGTTCTTCGGCGGCTTCGGCCGGTTCACCCACGGAGGCATCAGAACCACCCACAGCGGAGGTCGTCGAAGCGGAACCAGCGTAGAGCTGCTTCTTGAGTTCAGCGAGTTCAGCCTTCAACTTTTCGTTTTCGGCCTTCGCATCCTTGATAATGTCGCGGTAGGTATTGATCTGTTCTTCCGGAGTCATGACTTCGGACTTGGCAATCTGTTCGAGACGAGCCTTCGTCTTGAAGTAGGCCGGATCGGAGAACAGGGTGGACGGGTCGAACTTTTCAATCTTGGTATTCAAGGTCTCATTGTTCTCGTCAAGGCTCTTCAAGAGTTCGAAGAGCTTTTCAGTCCACTGGTTTTCGATGCCGTAGTGGGCCGCGGCCTTGATACCGGTTGCGCACTGCGGGACAGCGAGTTCCTTGGCACCGTTAGAACGGTTAGTCAATTCTTCACGGTAGGCTTCCAAGTCTTCGTGAACGGCTTCCATAGCGTCTTCCTTGACCATGCCTTCGTATTCCACGTATTCCTTCACAATGGAAGCGGAGTCCGGCAACGGAGAGTTGGCGAACGCGTCTGCCACTTCGACGAACACGGCGCAGCCCTGGTAGTACATTTCGATGTAGCCTTCTTCAGCTTCGATCACGTCCTGGTTGTAGAATCCCTGGTCGCGAGCGAGGTCGATATTCTTCTGGAAGATCGGACGCGCCTGTTCGTAGTAGCTCGGCAGCTGCTGCACGATACCGATACGTTCAGCGAAGATTTCTTCTTCCTTCTTGCCGTTCAGTTCCTGTTCGCGGATCTTGGCAGCCATCGTCACGAAGAGCATACCCATTTTGTTGGTGGCCTTGAAGGTCCAGCGTTCAGAAGCGTAGGTTGCAGACTTGGAGTACTGGCTCATGGCCTTTTGGAGAATATCGACCAACTGCTTGATAATCTTGGCCTTTTCCTTTTCCTTGCCCTTCAGGACAATGGGCTCCATCTTGTGGTACTCGTGTTCACCGAGGTAGAAGGCAGCTTCAGCCGGGACACCCGGGTCGGCATTCTTGATTTGCAGACCGTACTTGTCGTAGGCTTCGAGAGTCTTGCGGTAGTCTTCGACAGCCTTTTCTTCTTCCTTAAGTTCCATGTAGGCTCGGGCGGCACCGATGTAGGCGGCAATTAGCTTTTCCTTATCATCGTTGCCATAGTTCTTGATGAAGAAGTGGTATTCCTGAGCAGCAAGATCCCACTTCTTGGCGTTGCCGTAAGCCATCGGGATAGAGAACGCGGCGTCAAGAGCATAGGAGCTCTTCGGGTAATCACGGACGAGGTCCTTGTTACAACGAATGGCTTCGTCAGTCATCTTGGCTTCGTCATAGCTCAAGCAAGCGCTGTACAAGTAACCCGGAGTACGTTCATCTTTCGGATAGCGCTTGTAGGCGATTTCGTAAGTCATAGCGGCAGACTTCTTGTCGGCAATGGAGTCGTAAGTCTGGGCGGCAGAACCGATAGCCATGAACGCCATGGAATCCTGCGGGAAGTTGTTCGTGATGAACAAGTAGGTCTGAGCGGCTTCGCGATATTCCTGTTCGAAGTACTTCTGGTCGCTCTTCTTCAGGTTGGCGGCCTTCTTATGAGCGTCACCCGCACGTACGATACCCTTGATGGTCAAAGGAGACTTGGCGTACTGCTTGGGGAGGATCATGAAGGTTTCGGCAGCCTTGGTGTAGTTCTGGTTCTTTTCGTAAGCGGCCCCAGCTTCGAACACGGCCTTGTCGGCAATGTCGATAAGCGGGTAACGTTTCACGAGAGCGAGATAAGCTTCAGCACCCTTTTCGTACTGGCCACCCTTAACGGACTGTTCTGCCATCTGGAAGAGCACATAGGCGATTGCCTTTTCGATTTCCTTGGCCATGGAATCGTTGCGAGTTTCCTTGACCTGGGTGTACTGCTTGTAGAGCCATTCGAATTCCGTGAGGGATTCGTCGTAGGAGCCCGATTCCAAGAGGGACTGGGCAAGCATACGGCTGATAAGCAAAATGTACTGGTGCTTCGGGAAGTCCTGCTTCAGTTTGCGGAGCACGCCCACGGCTACCTTGAACTGCTTGGCGTCATAGTGGACGATAGCTGCGTTGTAAGCAAGTTCTGCGGCTTCCTTGTTCTGACCGAACTTGGCCATGTACTTGTCCACCTGGGCGAAGTAGGCCTTGGTTTCGGCGGAGCTGTAAGCCTTGACAGCGTCGTCGTTGTAGTTCTTCTTCTTGGCGGCTTCGCGAGCCTGGTCCATCATGAGCACGGCGTTATACGCAGCTTCTTCCTTCTTCAGGAGAGCTTCGGAGCCCATCGGGCGACGGCCGTAACGGGTGGTGTCGGTATCGACGATCCAGTTGAACATCTTGGCAGCGTTAGCAAACTGAGCCATTTCCTGGTAGACGAGGGCCAAGTTGATATGCACCTTGTATTCGTCCCAGGTCGGTTCCTTGGCGTAACGCTTCAGGAATGCTTCGTAGGCCTTGATGGCTTCGGCATACTGCTTCTTGCCGGCTTCCAGGTCACCTTCCTTGGTGAGCTTGGCGGCACGGGCGTGGTGGTACTGCGGAATGTCGAGCATAGCGCCACGGATTGCAGTTTCGGCGTTCTTCACCGATTCCGGATACTTCTGGTTCTTCTTATACCAGGAGGAGTTGCGGTCATAGCGCTTCACCACGGTGTAACGGTGCTGCTGGGCTTCTTCGAACTTCTGCTGGATGATGAGGATTTCGATCATCGCGATATCGGCGAGCGGAGCGTCAATGTAGTCCGGGTTGATGGACATCAAGCGCTTGAAAGACTGCACGGCTTCTTCGTTACGGTCGTGGTCTTTGTTCTTCATACCGATACGGTAGTACACGGAATCCTTAAACGGAACCTTCTTGTCCTTCAAGAAAGCTTCAGCTTCCTGCACGCCACCACCTTCAAGGTCAGAGAAGGAGGCCGCCATGAAGTCCATAGCTTCTGCGCGCAAGTCTGCAGGGTATTTACCCTTGTCGGCACCGATGATATATTCGTAGTACTTGATTGCTGCGGTTTCGTACTCAGCAATGTTGTAGTAAGATTCTGCCAAGTGGTACATGGCAAGTGCAGCTTCCTTACCCGTAAGGGTTTCGAAGCCGGTCACCTTCTTGTACGCCTTAATAGCGTCGCGGAACTTGCGGTTCATGAAGTGGTATTCCGCAATACGGAGCCAAGCCTTCGGAACGAGACCGTTGTCCGGGAAGTTTTCAACGAGGCGCATACGGAGCTTGTATGCCTTTTCGTCTTCACCACTGGCTTCCTGCACGGCGGCAGCCTGGTAGATCACCGTCGGGGTCTTGTCTTCCTTCGGATACTTGTCGATGTATTCGAGGAAGTAGCCCAGGGACTTCTGGTGATCAGCCTTCGGAAGCTGGTCGATGTTTGCGCACTTGGCCGGCTTGTTGTCGCGGTCGGCGCACCACGCCACGTCTTCTTCGTACTGGGCATTCTTGTCGAGGAAGTGCTTTTCTTCGAGCTGGAACTGGTAGTGGCCCAACTGCTGGAGAGCAGAGGCGCAACGCTTGTTCTGCTTACCCTTACAGTTGTTGACCTGCTTTTCCCACTGCCTAATGGCATCTTCCATGCCCTTTTCGTCGAGGCCGCCAGAACGGCAAGCCTGTTCAGCCTGATTCTTCAGGACCTTGTAGGAGTTGGCACACTGGGTCTTTTCGGAGCCCTTCGGCATGGCCTTGCACTTCGCGGCCAGCTTCTTAGCCTCATTAACTTTGTCTTTACAAGGATCCGACGCTGCAAAGGACGAACCTACAAGCGAGCAGACGATTGCACCAACAAGTAAAAATTTTTTCATTTTTTCTTTCCACCTATTAAGAAAAAAGGGGAAGACCTGGTTTGAAAAAGCCAGGTCTACCTTTATTCAAAGTTTATTCCAAATCACCCAAGTCGTCTTCCAGGCTTTCAAGTTCCTGAGCGGCTTCGGAGTTGGCGGCACCCTGACCCATCTTGGTCTTCACAGTAGCCAAGGTAAAGCCAGCGTCGTCCAAGATACGCTTACGGTTGGATTCAAAGCGGTCGCTCTGGATTGCCTTCTGGGTGAATGCGGCGTAATCTTCGATAGCGGCGTTAGCCTTATCAAAGGTCGGCTGCAAGGCTTCACGCTTGCTCTGCACACGGGGCGTCGGGAGCTGGCGAGCGAGGTCAAGAGCCTTCACCTGCACAGAGTCGAATTCGTCCTGCATAGCGTCGTAAGCCTGGCGAGCGCTATCGCGAGCGGCAACGGTCACCACCGGCTGTTCGGTGCGCTTTTCTGCCTGTTCCAGGGACTCCACTGCATTGTTGTAGTCCTTCTTGATGAAGTAGCAGTAACCCTGAACGAGGTATGCTTCAGAAACCAGGAAGGATTCAGGCATATTCTTGATAATCCACTGTGCCGGCTTGATAGCTTCATCAGGCTTGTTCACCTTGAGGAAGGACCAAGCGATACCGAGCATGGCTTCGTCATAGACCGGAGAACCGGGCTGCACCTGGCCATACATCTGGGCGGCGGCCGGAATGTCGGACTTTTCGCCAGAGAAGAACAAGTGACCGAGCTTCACCTTGGCGGCATCCTGCAAGTCACGTTCGGACTGGTTGGAAACCGGCTGTTCGGTAATGTCGCGGAAGCAGTTTTCAGCTTCGTCGAACTTGCCGAGACGGCTGTAAGCGATACCCATGGTATAGCGGGCGTAGAAGTAGTTGGCGTTACCCGGAAGGATGGCGGCGAGCAGGTCGACAGATTCCTGGTAGAGTCCCTGTTCGAACTTGATCTGGCCGGCAATGTAGTCAGCGTCAGCCTTCACGTCGCTTTCACCGAACTTCTGGGCGATATTCTGGTACTTGGCCATGGCGTCGATGTACTTGCCTTCCTTATAGTCGATGTTCATCAACTGGAAGTGGTACTTGGCGCGCTGGTCACTCTGCGGATAGCGCTTGATAGCGTCTTCGTACACGGACTTTGCAGCCTTGTGCATGCGGAGGTTTTCAAAGGACTTTGCCTTATAGAAGGCGGCCTGGTCCACAAGGTGGAATGCCGGGTACTTGGTCTGAACCTTACCGAAGGCGTATGCAGCTTCCAAGAACTGACGGTTCAAGTAGAGGCGCATAGCGGCGCGGTAGTCGTTTTCAGGTTCGATCTTCAAGCGACGGTAACGTTCTTCGCCGATTTTCTCTTCGCGGGTGTCACCGAAGCGGCTGGTGAGCTTGACAGCCCAGATGAAGCCACGGTTCTTCTTGGCGTAGAGGTCATCGTGAGACATTTCGAGGTCGAGAGCGAGGTAACGGAAGATGCTCACGTCCTTGACATTAACCGTAGCGCCGGCAACCGGGTAACCTTCCTTCGTGAAGCGGAGGCGGACACCAAGGTGCGGGGAGAGGTAGTAGGTCAAGGTGAAGCTCATTTCCGGGTTCAGGCCTTCGCCACCTTCCTTGTCGGAATGGAACACGTCGATGAGGGAAAGTTCTGCCTTCGCCTCGATCAGGCGGTTGAAGCCACGCCAGAAGAGGGAGAAGTTCAGGTTAGAAGGAATGTTGTATGCATCGTCGCGGTCTCCGCCGAAGAAACCCGGAGCGACAAAGCCGCCGTCTTCTTCCATGCTGATACCCGGCTGGGCGATGTTCTGGAGGGCGACACCCACCAAGAGGTAACCGAACTTAGAAGAGTTCAGCGGGTTCCAGCTGAGGCCCACGTCGGCACCGAGCGTCACCTGCGTCACTTCATCGAACTGGTTGATGTAGAGCACGGACACATCGAGACCGAGGGCGATGCAGTGCATCAGCCTGTAGGCGTAACCGAGCATGAAGGCGTATTCGCCGTAGGACTTGCCACCGTCGATGGATGCACCGTTTTCGAAGAACGAGAAACCGAGGGTGTGCTTGTAATCCATCGGGAAAGTCAAGCTCACATATTCCTGGCTAGCTTCGCCACTGATGGAGCTGAAGAACGCAGCACTGAATTCCAGCTGGTCAGTTTCAGAGATTCCAGCGGGGTTCACATACATGGCAGTGTTGCCACCGAATTCCGCGAACCAGTCATTCTGCTGGTACTTGTGCGGAGAATAAGTTGCTTCTGCAAACAAGGAAGTGCTGGCTACCGTGAGTCCAAGGACTGCTGTTTTAATAACACTAGTACGCATCACTTACTCCTTTAATTGATATCCGTGCGGATGAACTCAATACGACGGTTCTGGGCGCGGCCTTCCGGGGTCTTGTTCGTGGCGACCGGCTGAGAGTCACCCTTACCCGAAGTGACAATGCGGCTTTCGTTGATGCCCTTTTCCACCAGGAAGTTCTTCACGGCAGCGGCACGGTCAGCGGAAAGCTGCAGGTTCTTTTCTTTCTTACCAACGTTATCGGTATGACCCACAATTTCAAACGTAGCTTCGGTGAAGGTTTCCATAATGTCCACCACCTTCATCAGGGAGATGTAGGAATCCTGGGTAATCGTAGCCTTACCGGATTCGAAGTTCACACCTTCAAGCACAAAGACCTTCTTCGGCGGCTGCGGCACTTCGTCCGGGCAACCATCGTCGTCCTTGTAGCTGTTCAAGCTTTCGGGTTGTTCGGGGCAGAGGTCCACACCCTTACAGATGTGAGCGAACTGGGAAAGCATACCCTTGGCTTCGACCCACGGGTCGCAGAGACCGTCGCGGTCGTTGTCGGCATCCGGGCAGCCGTCGTCGTCCTGGTAACCGTCGAAGTCTTCGGCTTCTTCGGGGCAGTTGTCGAGGCCCGTGCAGACGGATGCATACTTGTCGGAGAGGCCTTCTTCGGAAACCCACGGATCGCAAAGGCCATCGCCATCGGAATCCGGGTTGCGTGTTTCTTCGACGACTTCTTCTTCCTTCACCAGCTCGGTAGCGGTGAGGCCGATATCAGCCTTGCCCTTGCCGCGCTTGAGCATCGGCGAGGTGGACTGGCAGTAGAAGTTCGGCTTCGAAAGGGAGTGGTTCACGAACTTCGGGTCGAGGGAAACGTTCGTGCGGTTCACCTTGATGAATTCGTTGAACGGGTAGTAGTTCTTGTAGATGTTGTTGTATTCCACCTTCGTCTGGCCAGCGGCCGGGTCGGCAAACACACCGTAGTAGTGGTTTTCCATGAAGATGTTGTTACGGGCGATCACATTGGTCGGGCCCTTCAGAGCAAGGCCGGAATAGCCGTTGCGGAGCACGACGTTATGTTCGATAAAGGCGTCGAGGGACTTGGCACCCCAAGCGAGGATGCCGGACCAGCGGTTGCCGTACACCACGTTGTTGCGGAGATGCGGGAGCGAGATAAACGCACCGATACCGGTAGCGTGGTTATCAAGCACATAGCAGTGGTGGATGTAGGGGGCAGCGTTTTCGCAAAGGATTCCTTCGATACCGTTCTTCACGGTGAAGTGCGACATTTCGGCGCCCGAAGTACCCATGACGGTCGGACCTCTGCGGCCACCATCGATGATGGTCGTAAGGGGATCCTCGCCCTTAAGTACGACACCCATGATCAGGGTGATGTTTTCGTTATAGGTGCCACGCTTCACCAAGATGGTATCGCCAGCATCCGCATTACCGAGAGCGTCAGCAATCTTTGAGTAATCGCCAGGAACATTGATATTCTTTGCCATGGCGGTTCCAGAAAGAAGCATCGCCCCGGCCGTGATTAAGACCAGTTTCTTTAGGGTCATACTGCTACGTTTCTCCAATCATAGAACACTTTAGTTTAAAACCTTTGGCCTGCCAAAAAGACAAGCGTAAAAATTCAAGTGGGAATATACCTTCAAAAACGGCTTTAGTCAAACGATTTTCAGAAAAAAAGCCGTTTTTTCCAATAAAATGTCGAAAAAGACGATTCATCGTGGTATATCTAGTCCTCTTGAGGTCAATCGGCAGATGCCGGTTCGGCCTTTTCCTCTTCTTTTTTGGCGCCTTGGATAGACACACGAATCTCTTGGCAGGTCTTCTTGATGTCCTGCAAAATCTTGCGGGCACGGGTGCCGGCAGACTTGTTGCCGCGCTCGAACTTTTCGTACTCGCGCTTGAAGTTCTCGACTTCCAGTTCAAGATCATTCACTAAACTCATAAGCAAACTCCAAAATAAAGATGCTGTATGGGAAAATAAATTAATGTTAGGACTAAATATCTGCGATTTTGTAAAAAATTGTTCAAAATAAACCAAAAAACGCATTTTTTTTCGTCTTTTAACAATCTATTCACTTTTAACTAACCGCCACAAGTGTTCCAGGGACGCCCTTCCGCGCTCCCCCACGTTCTCGGAGAAATCGTTCACGAACATCCGGATATGCGATTTCATGACTTCGGGGTCGTCGATTTGCGCCTTTTCGTCGATGAACGGGGTCACCATTTCGGGGCGATTTTGGGCCACGTGGAGACTCGATCGGATTTCCGCTTCCACTTTTTCGATCACCGTGAACCCCAGCGTACGGCGAGCGACCGCAATCCCGAGCGGAATGGGAGATCCCGTGTTTTCTTCCCAGAAGGCTCCCAGGTCCTGAAGCAGGTAGAGCCCGTCGCGCTTCCAGGTGAAACGGTGTTCATGGATAACGACACCCTGCGGGGCGCTCTTTTCGCGCAAGGAGCGGTACACCTGGTCAAAGAGGGCGTAGTTTACGGATAACGGCACTGACTGCGTCCTGGAATGCCAGAAACGGTACAGGAGCGCCGCCGTCGTCTCGGAGCCCGGAAGCGTCACGGGAAGCTCCGGATTGAACTCCTGCGACTCGGAGGAGAGCAGTAGTGGGCCGCAGCCGTAGCCGATGGCGCCGCCGCAACCCAGGCAGATATAATCCGCCTCGATTTTAGGATAGACCTGAGCGCTGACCTTCGCGACATCGAGTTCGCCACGGCGCACCATCTCGTTCAAGGTCTGCACGTCGGCAAAGTGGACGTCCCATTCGAAGGGAGAATTTTCGAGACCGTGAATGAGGGCCTCGTAGATAAAGGTGTCGTTAGGGCAAGTGGAAATACCGAGAGAAAGACGCATAATAGTGTGAGGTGTGGGGTGTGGGGTGTGGAATGAAGCAGATTTACTCCACGTCAAACATCTTCATCGGAAGGACGCGTCTCTGTTTTGCTTTCAGCACTTCGAGAACGACCGTACTTTCTCCGCCCTGCGGTGCAGTCGTCTTGATAACCACTTTCTTAAGCGTTCCCGGCAACGGGCAAGAATTGTCACAATATTCGAACTCGCTTACGGCATTGGCCCCGTTCACGACTACAGACATTTTCATGACGCGCTTTTTCTTTTGTGAATAGTAAAGCGTTGGCTTGGACGGGTCCTTAGGAGTAATCTTCCAGAGGTTCCCTTCGGCGACAGGAT
>NZ_CAMGVQ010000019.1:0-64352 GCF_946062555.1 uncultured Fibrobacter sp. | reverse complement strand
AGATTGCGGCGGTCAGAGTGGTCTTGCCGTGGTCAACGTGGCCGATGGTGCCGATATTGCAGTGCGGCTTGCTTCTGTCAAAATGTTCTTTTGCCATTTTTTCCTCTTCTTCAGCAGAAGGTTTATCGCTTCGAATCCTAGGAACGGCGCGGGTTAAACGCATATTCCTGTTATTTCACAAAGCATAGGAAGCGGTACTTTGCGAATTTTGCCGAACAAATTTAGCAAATTCAAGGAATTTTTCAAGCATATTTTTTTGTTTTTCGCCCAAAAACGCGGATTTCGGACCAAACGGAGGCGTTTTCCAGCCGAAAATCCCCTATTTTTTTCACCGTTTTTCCTTTTGTAAACATGCCGTTTTTCGCTAAATTTAGGCACTTCAATGATTTAGCGCGATGATAATTCCAATTTATCAACACTTTAAACACATTTATCAACACCCCGGCAAAACGTTCGCCGATTTATCCACAATTATTTTGTAAAAAGATTTTTACTAAACAAGATTTTACATTCCAGGGTCGAAAAACGCTTTGCTATATCATCCATAGTTCCGCGAACGGACAAGGAACGATTTCCGATAGTACTATATAATTTTACATTGGAAACCCACGATATTTAACTATCTTGTCATCCATGTTGTTTGGGAAAACCGAGGAATAAATGAAAAAAAGAATTCTTCCGCTATTACTTTCTGCAGCCGCGATAGCCTTCATCTGTAACTGTGGCGAAGAAACGGCTTCCAGCCAGGACGAAAAGAACGTGCCCGCGCAGGCCTACGTGGTAACCGAACCTTCCTTTGTCTATGTCGAAGGCGGCAACACCTTTATCATCTCGCAGACCACGGGCATCGTCACCGACGTCCAAGGCAATGTCGTCGGAAATGCGGACCTCAACGCGGGCATTATCGTAGACCTGAACGGTGCAGCCCTCGCAAGCAACATCGATATCGCCACGCTCAAGGCAGTCGACCCGCCCACCGTGACCGCCCCCGCCTGGGCCTTCGCGGCAAACGACCAGGTTTACGTCATCTATACCGACGGCAACGTGACCGACGCGAACGGGAACCCTGTCGGATTGTTCGTCTACATGACCGACCCGACGACCGGCGCCATCGTCATCGACCCGGTAACGCAGCAGCCGACCACCATCGGAAACATCGTCGCCCTCGACGGCGTAACGCCCGTCTTCACGAACGTGGACCTGAGCACGCTCAAGGTGATCCTCCCGGCAACAATCGACAACCCGGTCATCGGCAGCAGTGCAAGCCTCGACCCGGCTTCTTCCGCGGCCATTCCGGCCTCCTCGGCAGAAATTCCCGCTTCTTCGGCGACAATTCCCGAATCAAGCCCCTCGATCAACTCCTCCTCCAGTTCGGCAAAGTCCTCCAGCTCCGCAAAGTCATCGAGTTCGGAAGCATCTTCCAGCAGCCAGGCCAAGGCTTTCCAGATCAAGTATGTTAGCGGCGGCAAGAGCGGTTCCGGCTACGCCACCCGCTACTGGGACTGCTGCAAGCCTCACTGCGCATGGCCCGAACACGGCGGCAAGGCAAGAACCTGCGACGCCAAGGGAAACGAGATTACCGACAAGAGCGCTGGGAGCATGTGCGACGGCGGCAATGCAGGCATCTGCAGAAACCAGTTCCCCATCGCCGTCAACGACACGCTCGCCTTCGCCTTCGCGGCAACGCCGGGTGGCGAAAATAATTGCGGCAAGTGCTTCGACCTCGTATTCACCGGCGAAGGCAAGTACGCCACCGACCGCCACAAGAAAATCAAGGGTCACCACCTGATCGTCATGTCCAACAACGTTGGCTACGACGTGGCGGGCGGCCAGTTCGACGTCATGATCCCGGGCGGCGGATTCGGTATCTTCGACGGATGCTCCTCCAAGATGGGCTGGGGTTCCCAAGGTTCCCAGTACGGCGGCCTTCTCGACGAGTGCGAAAAGGAAACCAACTATTACGCAGCGAACTACCAGAAGTGCCTGAGGACCAAGTGCGAGAAATCCTTCTCCATGGACCCCGAAGCCAAGGAAGGATGCCTATTCCTTGCCGACTGGATGAACGCCGCCGGCAACCCGCTCCTCAACTAAAAAGAAGTGGAATGTCCGCAGGAACTGATCGACAGGTTCTAACCTGACCCGAATTAGATTTGAAAAGGAATCCCGGTTTCGACCGGGATTTTTTGTTTCGGCCAGAATGTGACCTCTGTCGCGTAAATATATATCTTACAAAATTTTACATGATTTTTCGAGACAATTAAACTATCTTTAAGTGCGGATGGAATTGGAAGGGCTTTCAAGAGAAAGTCTTGTTGGATTTAATTGAGGATGCTTATGAAACACCAATTCCTGAAGTCCGCGCTTGCCCTTGGCACAGCACTCGCTCTCGTGAACTGCTCCGAGGAAGCCGCAAACGCCATCAGCAATCTGCCCCCTGACGCCTATCTTCCCGCAAGCAGCGCAAGCGAACCCGCAGTTTCTGCCAGCGAACCGTGCTGGATCATGGAAGCAAATGGTGCCCAGTACCTGGTTTACCCCGCAGGTATCGTTACCGATATCAACGGCCAGACCGTCGCCAAGGTGACTTTAACCCAGGATGAGACCGGAGCCTTTGTCGGCACCGCAACGACCTTAGATGGCACCCCCGTTTTTGAAATCAACACGGCAAATCTCCCGGTCGTGACTCTTGAACAGGTCGCTCCCGCGATTCCGGCTTCTTCTGCCACTACCCTGCCGCCGGCATCCAGCGCGACAGTTTCCGTGCTCTCCAGCGCAACGATTCCCGCGATTTCTTCCAGCAGCCTCACGACGCCGGTCGTCTTGAGCAGCTCCGCCACGGTCGTGGTTGTCAGTTCCTCTGCCGAACAGCAGCAGCCGAAATCCTCTGCCGCCGTATCGGGCAACTGCGACGGAAAATGCTTCGACAGCGTTTCGGGCAAGTGCGTCGATTACTACGCAGAACAGACTGGTTCCAAGGGCGAAAAGTACGCCTATGACAATACCTGCAAATTGAACTGCTACCATGATCCCGATGGCAAAGACTGCAAGAATATCTCCGGTGCAGCACCGGCAAGCAGCGCCTCTCAGCAGCCGAAGTCCAGCTCCAGCGTGAAGTCTTCCAGCAGCCAGCAACAACAGCAGCCCAAGTCTTCTAGCTCTTCTGCAAAGTCCAGCTCCAGTGTGAAGTCCTCGAGCAGCCAGCAGCAACAGCAGCAAGGCAGCTCCTTGCTGCCCAAGGTTATTGGCTCCCAGACCAAGTCCGGTTACGCCACCCGCTATTGGGATAGCTGCAAACCTCACTGCGCATGGGAAGGCAAGGGCGGTCCCGTGGCTAGAACTTGCCAAACTGACGGTGTTACCCAGGCCGGTTCCGGCGAAAGCTCCGTTTGCGACGGTGGCAGCGCAGGCACTTGCTTTGACCAGACTCCGCAAATCGTGAACGACACTATCGCCTACGCCTTCGCGGCAACTCCCGGTGGCGGAAACGACTGCGGCAAGTGCTACATGCTCACCTTCAAGGGCACCGGCGCTTCTGCAACGAATACCCCCACCGACAGCCACCACAAGAAAATCAAGGGCAAGCACCTGATCGTCATGTCCAGCAATATCGGCCACGATGTTAGCCACAACCAGTTTGACCTGATGATTCCGGGCGGTGGCCCCGGCGCATTCAACGGCTGCGCCAAGATGGGTATTTCTTGCGCAGGCGCCCAGTACGGCGGATTCCTTACCACCTGCAATTACAAGAAAGATTGCCTGATTCAAAAGTGCAATTCCGAATACGCCAACAACACAAGCCTGAAGAACGGCTGCCTGTTCCTTGCAAACTGGATGGATGCAGCCAACAATCCTGAAGTGGACTTCGTGGAAGTGGAATGCCCGCAGGCCCTGAAGGATAAGTACTAATCGCCGAAAGATAATCGCTGATTGCTTTTAGTAGAAAAGCCCCGCGGGTAAAACCCGCGGGGTCTTTGCTTTTCCAGCATATCGCATTCGTTTACAACACCGACGACATCGCAAGAGAGTTTTTAGGCGCGCGAGCCTCATTTTCACCTTAAGAGAGGCTTGAAAAACGCTCATTTTGGCGAAACATACCGATAAACAAGGCCGACAGGTGATTTTTATAGGTAAAAAAAGAAGCACCCGTCACGGTGCTAGAAAAATTGCCCCAAACGAGTACCTATAAACATCGCATAAGCCCCATTTTTATAGGTAATTTAAGCGTTAGTTTGTACACAACTCCAGTCAAGCTCCCAAAAATGTACCTATAAAACCACAAGATTCGAGATGTTTATAGGTACGCTCCCCAAAAGGCATTCCCCAACTACCTATAAAGTCCTATTTCCACTTGTTTTTATAGGTACGCAGTCCCGCCCCCGTTTTATATATTTTGATATAAAGGAGTTTATAATGTTTGGGAATAACTTCAAAAACCGCATTACACGCAGTATCACGGCTGATGCCGCGATATTGGCGCTCGCAACGATGGCGCACGCGACAAATGTCGCCTGCGTCGGCAACAGCATCACCGAGGGCTACGGAATCTGGGGCGAAAAGAAATACCCCGACCACCTGCAGGAAATGCTCGGCAGCGGCTACACGGTCACGAACTTCGGCAAGAGTTCCATGACCTTCGCGGGCGAGAAAATCAAGGGCGGCGAAAACAATGCTACCTACTGGAAGACCGAAAAATTCAAGGCGGCCCTCGCCTCCTCGCCGGATATCGTCGTCATCGAGCTCGGTACCAACGACAGCAAGTACTTCACGGACAAATGCATCTGGGAGGGCACCGAAAGGTACAACTACCTTTACGGCCAGTGCGAAAAATCGCAGCTGTACAGCGATTACGAGGCGCTAATCGATACCTTCGCGCACCTGCCCACGAGCCCCGAAATTTTCGCGACACTGCAACCCTACAGCAACAACTGCGAGTGGGGAATCATGGATACGGCAATCGTAAGCCAGATCAACCCAATTATCAAGGAAACCGCCGTCAAGAAAGGCGTGAACATCATCGACCTGCACACGCTTTTCCAGACTCCCGCATGGTTTTTGGACGACAGCGTGCACCCGAACGCCTCGGGCGCCCAGGAGCTCGCGAAAATCGTGAACAAGTACATCACCCTCGCAAAGCCCAGGATCGCGCAAAACGGAGCGACGCTCTCGGTGCAGGGGGATGCCTACGGTTTCCGCTGGTACAAGGCCGGCAAACTGATCGAAGGCGCCGACAAGGCATCGCTCGCCATTTCTGAAACGGGCACGTACAGGGCGCTCGTGAAAGTGGAAGAGGGCAACGATTCGTGGCTCCTGAGCGACAAAATCGAGGTGAAGGACCTCTCGGCAACTACGGGAATCAGGCCCACAAGGCAAACCGCTCAGCCGAAAATGCGAAAACTCCACCACAAGGTGGACGTGAAAGGGAGAATCGTAGACGGGAGGAAATAGCCGGATCGAGGATGGCGCTAAAACGGCAGGCCGTTAGCGATGAGTGGCGAGGCTGTCGTCCAGGAAATCGAACATCGCCTTGTAGACATTGTCGCGGACGGGCTCGTGCGAAAGGATCAGGTCGTGGAGGCCACCTTCGATTCTCTCGAGACGGACTTTTTCGCCGAGATGGGCACCGTATTCGCGGATATCGTCGACATTCAGCACGGCATCGCAGCGGGTGTACTCCTCGCTCCAGTCATCTTCACTGTAACTGCAGCCGCTGTGCATCACGAGCACCGGAGTGTTCAGGTGAAGCCCCTGCTGGATGCGTTTGTGTCCCAGGTGAATGGCGCGAAGCCACCCCAGATCGATCGGAAGACTGCCGGGAACCTTGAGCAAGGTGTCGTACATCCATTCGCCATCGTAATTCCTCAGCAGGCTTCGGTCGTAGTTGATGTTCTTGCTGCGGGGAATAACCACGTCCGGGAACCTAGAACCGATTGCCGAAAGCAGCGGGACGGCAAGGCGCCGCACCGGCCAGATGTAGTTCATCTCGAAGAAAGGACTGTTGAGGACAATCGCCGCGATTCCGGCACCGTTCCTGCGGTCGGCAGCATAAAGACATGCGATAAGTCCCCCGGTGCTGTGCCCCATGACAACGAGGGGGGCGGATTCCCCTTCGATACGGTGAATGACCGCGATGGCGGAATCCAGCTCAGGATAGTATTCCGAAATGTCGCGGAGCTCGCCTAACTTCTCGCCTTCGCGATGGGAACGGCCATACTTGTGCAAGTCGATGGCATAGAAGGAATAGCCCGCGGAATCCATCTTCTGCGCCAGCTCGCGCTGGAAAAAATAATCGTTGAATCCGTGGATGTACAGGACGGATGCCTTCGAAATGCGGGATTCCCCCGCCGCGGCGCTGTCGGGACTTGCGACGGAAGCGGCCTGAACCGCGGAGACAAACGGGTAGTGCACCAGCGTGGCGTGATAATGCGGACCGGCACCTACATCGAGGCTACGGACAGTAAACGGTTCCCCGAGCAAAGCATCGGACAACCATTCGCGGTCTTCCGCAAACAAGGCCACAGTGAAAAATAAAATAACGGTGCACCAAAATTTCATAATAGCATAATATAGATTATTGTCCCTTTATACAAAATTATTTTTTAGATACAAACCTTTTTTATTCTAGGCAAACTATAGTTGGCGTGATTTTGGAGATTCCGTTTTTAAAATTACGGCATGTTTGATGACGATGTTCACAAGAACGCCATGAAAGAGTTTATCGCTTTCTTGAGGACGATGACTACCCAGAAAAATATCGCCTTTTTCAGCGATGTTTCCAGGGAATATGTCCGTGAACTGGGAAATGGCGAGAAAATACCCACCATCAAGGTATTTTTCAGCATCATCGAATCCGCTGGCCTCGACCTGCTCGAAGGAACCAGCCTCTACATCGACTTCCTGAAAAAACAGAAAATGACCCTCGCTGCCGACAGGAGCAAGGGCCTGGATTATATCAAGAAACTCAAGGCGAAAAAAGACAACGCCAAACGCGGCACCTAGAAGAAGTTCATGTTGAACCAACCCGTCTTGCCGTCGGCAGACAGGGCGATGCCACAAGCGACCTTGGTGTAGCTCGCGCTGCGCATGTTCTTGTAGTGACCAATCTTACTGAAGTCGGCGGCGCTATTGAGGTCCGCCTCGCCACTTTCGACGAGCTGCTTTTCGCTCCACATCATTTCGAGATAATAGTCCGATACGCCCGTCGCATTCTTGAGCCAACTCGCGGTAAAGTTCGGGCCGCTGTTCTGCGCGAATTCGCCGCAATCGCCGAAATGCCCGTGGGCCTTGCCCGACAGCGGCCTCATCGTCGGAACAGGCGGAAAGGCCCAAAGCCAGGGCGAACGCACAGGGGGCAGCGGCAAGTTGCGCAAACCATTTTCTAGACATCATCAAACTCCATTTTTTGAGGGAAACCCTGCCCTTGATCCGAAAATATAATTCTGAAGGGAATTTGGCAAGCGCCCTCTCCCTTAACCACCAGCAACCTTCGTTACAATGCCTACCGCCTACTGTCTACTATATTTCTATCTTTTATCCCCGTGATTCAAATTCAGAACGTTTCGAAATCCTTTGGCGTGCAGGTCCTTCTGGACGGCGCCTCGATGCTTGTAGGCGACCATGAGCGCGTGGGCCTCGTGGGCCGCAACGGTTGTGGCAAGTCGACACTTTTCAAGATGATTCTCGGGCAGGAATGCCTCGACGGCGGCTCGATAGACATCCCGAAAAAATACACGCTCGGCTACCTGCAACAGCACTTGAACTTTACGCACGCGACCGTGCACGAAGAAGCCTGCAGCGTACTGAAGCCCAATGAAGACGGCTGGATCGAGGAACACAAGGTCGAAGCGATTCTGTTCGGCCTGGGTTTCGACGAAGAATCCATGCACAAGAGCCCTATGCTGTTATCCGGCGGTTTCCAGATCCGCCTGAACCTGGCGAAGGTACTTGCGAGCGAACCCGACATGCTGTTGCTCGACGAACCGACCAACTACCTGGACATCGTGTCGATGCGCTGGCTCAGCCGATTCTTGCGTAGCTGGAAGGGCGAAGTCCTTTTGATTACCCACGACCACCACTTTATGGACGAAGTCTGCACGCATACCGCGGGCATTTTCCGCCACAAGATTCGCAAGGTGAAGGGCTCCGTTGAAAAGCTCCGCGAAACCGTCGCCGAAGAAGAAGAAGTCGCGCAGCGCACGCAGGAAAACGAGGCGAAAAAGAAGGCGCAGCTGGAACAGGTCATCGAACGTTTCCGCTACAAGGCCGCAAAGGCCGCCATGGTGCAGTCAAAAATCAAGGCGGCGGCAAAGCTTGCCACCGGCGAACGCCTCACCCACGAACGCAATCTGGAATTCAGCTTTACCGAAGCGGGTTTCCCCGGCAAACGCATGCTGCAAATCAAGGGCCTCTCTTTCGCCTACCCGAACCGCGCCGAAGACGGCACCGTACAGGGAATGGGACCGGAGCTCATCACCGATTTAACGATGGAAGTTTTCAAGGGAGACCGCATCGCGATTATCGGCCCGAACGGACGCGGTAAAACGACGCTCTTGAACCTGATCGCCAAGGAGCTCTCGCCCACCGCCGGCGAAATCAGCCACAATCCGAACCTGCAGATCAACTATTTCGGCCAGACGAATATCAACCGCCTGAATTTAGACAACACTGTCGAAGAAGAAATCGCCTCGGCCATCGAAGAGGTGGCGCAGAAAAGCCGCGCCCGCGGACTCGCGGGCCTCATGATGTTCAGCGGGGATGCCGCGTTAAAGAAGGTGAAAGTGCTGAGCGGTGGTGAACGCAGCCGCGTGCTCCTCGGAAAAATCCTGGCGAGCCCCTGCAACATGCTGCTCCTAGACGAACCGACGAACCACCTCGACATGGAAAGCATCGAAAGCCTGATCGACGCGCTCGACGACTACGAAGGTACCGCGATGGTGGTAACCCACGACGAAGAACTGCTGCACGCGTTTGCGACAAGGCTCGTCGTATTCGACGGCGGCAAGTGCCGCGTGTTCGAAGGTACCTACGCCGACTTCCTCGAAAAAGTCGGCTGGGCGAGCGAAAAGAAACCCGGCGGCAGCGAATCTGCAAATATCAAAGTTTCCAATATCGACGTGAAAACGGACGGCGGCAATGCTTCCTCGAACAATGCCGCTGGCGGCGCTCCCCGCGCAAAAGAAGACCGCAAGGCCCGCGCCGACTATATCGCCGAACGCAGCAAGGTCATCAAGCCGCTCGAAAAGCAACTCGCGAAACTTGAAGAAGACATCGCAAAGGCCGAAGCCCTCGGCGGAGAACTCGAGGCTAAACTCGTGACCGCCTCCGAAACCGGCGACGGGAACGCCATCACGACAATCGCAAAGGACATGGACGACAACAAGAAAAAAGTCGACCAACTCTACGAGGAATGGGAAAAAGTGTCCGCCGAACTCGAAGCCGCGAAGGACAAGTATCCGATATAGCGAATCGCTTTCGGCCCACTACAAAAAAACGACCCGGAAGGGTCGTTTCATTTTTTAAGTAAGCCTTTCATTTATTTCTGCTTGCTGCGCTTGATGCCTATGGTATAGGTATCGTCGCTTTCGCCGGCCTTGATGCGGCCACTCACGATTTTCACCTTCAGTTTCGAGATGTAGGCGCCGGTGCCGACCAGGCGGCCCTTGTCGCTGCGGGCATTCCATTCGAAGAAGACATTGCCGGGGTTGTCGTAGCAGTTGGACTTCTCGGGATCCGAGGCGTTATAGAAAACGGTCTTGTCGTTACAGCTTACGGTACCTGTCGCCTTGTTCACGAAATTGCCCAGCTGCGAGAAATAGTAGCCTTCCCACTTGATCTTAATCAAGGCCAGTGCGGAATCCTTGTCGGCGCCGCTCGGCAGTCCCATAATCATAGAAGTCGCAAGTTCGCCGATGTTGAAATTCAGCAGGAAACCGGGCTTGCCGAGACTATCGATGATATCGTGGACACTCTTGTTGGAGGGCACCGAAATCGCGACAATCGGCTCGGAATAAGGCCACGGTTCCGTCTCGTCGCCGACCGTCACAACGCCAGGCGACTTGATTTCCGTACGCTGTTCACCCACGATACGCACCTTCGGATTGTTCAGGTGAGCCACGTTGCCGCTCCTGTCCGTCAGTTCACCCGGAGCGATGCGCACATAGTCGCCCACGGCCGGGAGCACGCCCGCGGCGGTCTTCCTGAAATACACCTTGAACACGGTACCCATCGCATTGGCATCGGCACTGTTGATTTCCAGGGAATCCATGAAGTTCACCGTATCACGGTAGAATATGAACGCCGTCTTCCCGTTCGCAAGCTTGGTATCGATCCCTTCGCTCAGGTTGATTTTCACGGCGCTAACTTCCTTGGACACCGTCTCGATCGTCGCACTCAACACCACCGGTCCCACCTTGTCCTGGATCGAGGAATTCATCGAGAGCTTGACCTCTTCGCCGGAATCCTCGTCGGTATAGGTGTAATGGTACTGTAGCGAACCGGAATAAACCTGGTCAGAAACACCCGTGAACACATCTTCGCGGAGTCCCGCCGGGTCGTAGAGCGAAATCACCGAATCCAAGAGCACCATCGGCCAGATGTTTTCCATACCGGCAGTCGTGTGGAATTCCGTACCGCCGAACGACCACGAAAGCGTATCGGGAACCACGTCCTTGAACGGCTTGCTGAAGGGTATAGACAAACTATCGGGGATGCCGTCGCCGTTCACGTCGTACATCGAGGCCTTCAAGGCAAACGGCACGGGAGGTTCCTTAAAGTGGATATTCGCCCAGGTCAGCGTATTGTTCACGCCGCCGCCGTCAATCGTGAAGAACGCATCGACCATGGCGGAATCACCCACCACGTAGAAACTCGCATAACCCAGCGAATCCGTCGAAATCGTCGTTACGCGCTGGTTGTCCTTGTTCAAGAAGCTCAGCGGGAATCTCGTGTTCAGGTTCAGTTCCTGCACGCAGTTCACGTCGGCACCCGATTCCATCTCGCCGCAGACAGTCGTCCCGAACAGGAGCGCCACCCTGATGGGCACCGTATCGGGATAAGTCACGTGCGCAAGGAGTGTATCGTTCTTTCCGCCGTCGCTTCCCAGCAGGTCGCCACGGAGCGTGTAACCCGCAGGATCGAAGAAAGCGGAATCCGTCACATGGAACATGTCCACGAAGGCGATATCCGGAAGCGGATACTCGGGCACCGTGAAAGTCACCACCTGGTACTGGCTGGGGTCCGACTGCAAGAAGCAATACAGGGCGTACTTGCCCGGACTCAGCTTGCGCGAATTCACGAAGGCAGAAGTGTCGACCTTGAAACTCGCCATATTCTCGCTGATGAAAATGCCGCCGTAATTCGGCCCCGACTCAAGCGTCACGCCGTCGGCTGGGAGGCTTCCGCCCTTCAGGATAAACAAGGAAGGAGCCAGCTGGTCGCGGGCGCTCTGCACGCTGGACACGTCGCAACTGATGGACTTGTCGACCAGCAGCTGGTGGAACTCGTACTCGACGGAACCGTCCGTACTTTCCTTCTGCTTCGAGAAATAAGTCCTCTGCGTCTGCAAGTTGATAGAGGTGCGCATCTTGAAGTTCGCACCCGTCGCGTTGCGTTCGGAATAGAAAATGTGGAAAGGATAAGTTTCACCCTCGACCAACTTCAGGCTCGGATCGTTCTTGCCGATGGTATCCAGGTTCACGGCCCCTTCTTCGGGGTTGTGGCAACCGCCGATATCCACCACCAGGCGGTTGTTGATATACACCCACACGTCGTCATCGCCGCGGAACTCGAAATACTGCCCCTTCACGTACTTGAACTCCGCCGTCACCTTCATGGCGTAGCTGTAGTTGTGCTTGCAGCCCTGGTGTTCCTTGTACTTGTCGTTCTTCGGGTTCGGAATCTTGCTCGAAGAATCCGCCGTATAGAGATACTCGAAATCGTCAATCGGATAGAAACCCGGATGCAGGGAATCGCCGCAGGTACCATCCAGCGGCTGCGAAATGTCGGCCAGCCAGAAACCTTCCTCGTCCATGGTCAGGTCGATATCGCGGCAGACGGAATTCTTGTACTCGTTGCCGTCCACCACGATCGTTTCGGGAATAAACCACTTCTCGATTTCATGGGCCGCCGAGCACATTCCCCACGGATACACCGACGAATCCACACGGGCAGGCGCCCCGTTCACCAGGGTATCCTGCACCATCCCCTTCACAAGGCCTCCGCACTTCGCATTCGTAGCCAGCGTGCCCAGCGAATCAAGGTACGTCACCGTGGTGTAGTCGTTGCCATTATAAATCCCGCCGAAATCCACGTCGATACTGTCATCGAAAGATTCACCAGCCCAGTCGACGACCATCGCCGAAATCTTCATCGAGGGACAAATCCCGAGCACCTTGGGGTAAACCGACGAAACGCGGAAAGGAACCGTCGTCATCCACACCGTATCCGTCTCCGCAAAAATGGAATCCAGGTTGATCAGCTCGCCCGGGATAGTATCGAGACCGTTCCTCGAATAATATTCGAAGCCGAACGCCTGCCTAAAGTACACCTCCCAGGAATCGACATGCTTGTACGAAATCCCCTGGTACCATCCGCAGGTATCGCTGTGGAAAGGCCCCATCTTGATCGTGTCATCGGGAACGATCATCATCGGGGTCATGTTGTCCCAGGGGCTCATCAGGCGAACCACCTTCGGTTCGAGCGGAGTAAACGAAAGGTCGAACTTACCGCTGCTATTGGTAAACAGCCAGGCCTCGTAGACACCCGTCGGGAAAAACACCGAAGCGAGCGGGCGTGCCCCTTCCGCAAAATATGTCACCTGCGGCCATTCGTTCTGGCAACGGTACAAGTTGAACTGCGCCATCGTGGAATTCCAGTTCGAAGAATTCACCGTCTCGGGCGCAAAGTCGTAACGGTACCAGTAAGGGTATTCGTCCTTCACCATCGGTGCGGGGTTGTTGACGATATTGTTCCCGACCGTGAAATAGACCGCGGTATCCCTGAACGAAGTGTTGGTTCGCCACGGGTGGTACACGTGCAGGGTACGCGTCGAATCGAAACATTCCCCCAGCACGCCAATCTTGGAATCTACCGTCGCCCCAGCCGTGCCGTCCACGAAAACCGTATCCAGCACCGAGAAATAGTCGCCCAGTTCTACCACCCCCTGGGCCGGCACCGACATGTAGGGCGTATTCAGGCGGATAAAGTGGACGGACTGCAGCGGGTTCCGCGCAAGCATCGCAGGAGACACCGCCCCGTAAAACCAGCCGCACTTGCCCGGGTCATCCTGCGCAAAACGCATCATCACCGAATCTTCGCCCAAAATCATCTGCGGCAGCGCCTTGTTACCCCACGGACTCTTGAACCACACCAGCTTGGAACCCGGCGCCACGAACGACTTGGTGTAGCTCCTGTCGGCAGGGTCGGTATACAGCCAGACCTCGGTATCGGTACCGAACAGCGTGGCCATCTTGAACTCGCCCGCCTCTTTCCACTGGATCCCGTTATTGTTGTTGAAGTTCTGGTCCGCCGTATTCGGGTAGATGCTTACCGTAAACGACATCCACTCCTGGAAATCCGAGACGTTCTTGTCCCAAGTATAGCTGAACCAGCCGTCGCCCTCGGCCGTCGTGATCGTCGGCGAAGTTTCGCCGTAAAGAGCATTGTAGCTCCCGCCAGCGGAACCCAAAATATGCAGAAAATAACCGTCCTTGGACGCATCGTTACGCCACGGCGACTGGATATGCACCGTAAGCGTCGCGTTCGCCGCCACGCACAAGAACAAAATCAAAGTATACACCCAAACCATGAGTTTCATCAAAACTCCTTTACTTTAAAACAAACAACTCCAACCTAAAGATATAATTATTAGCTAAAATCGTTAAAAAAAACAGAAAAACGGCAGAAAAGTGTTGAACAAGCCACAATAAAACGGCCATTTGCGCAATCTTGCTACAAATAACGCAAATTTCTAGATTTGGGCCCGTTATGAAGAACTTGCGCGCCATTTTGATGCCGATTGCAATCCTGCTCGGAATACTCCTCCCGCAGGCGCACGTACTTTCGCCCCTGATGCCGTTCCTGATCGGCACCATGATGTTCCTCACCTTCGTGGCCAAGATTCCTCCGCAGACCCACGGATACACCTTCAAAATCGAGGTGCGCGCCCTGGTGGTGAGCCTGATTCTAGTCGCCGCCATCGCGGGCATCGTGAAACTGTTCGACCTCCCGCGCGAAGTACTTTTGGGAGGCGCCATCATCGCGCTGAGCCCGCCCGCAAACGCCGCCCCCGCCATGGCCAAGATGCTCGGCGGCTCGGCCTCGCTCGCCCTCAAGATTTTTTTGAGCGGGAACCTGATCGCCTGCTTCTCTATCCCGCTCGTTTTCGGCTACCTGACCGGCACCGATGCGGAGCTCAGCGAAATCGCCATGAAGATCTTCAACACCATCCAGCCCATCATCAGCATCCCGCTCGCCTTCGCCCTCGGACTGCGCGCCTTTTACCCGGAACTCGCCGACCGCGCTGCCAAATACCAGAAGTACACCATGTTCGTGTGGACCTTCTCGGTGTTCGTCATTCTGGCGAAGGCAAGCTACGACATCCGCGAAATGGGATTCACGGAACTCTGGAACAGCGGCAAGCTCCCGATGATGGCAGGCATCTCGCTCATTCTCTGCATTCTCCTTTACGCCCTCGGCTGGTATGTCGAAAGGAACCGCCGCCCCATCGAAAGTGCGCAGAGCATGGGCCAGAAGAACACCACGCTCGTCATCTGGATTGCGGCCCTGTACGCGGGCCCCGTCGTGGCACTCGCGCCCACCTGCTACGTAGTGTGGCAGAACCTGGTTCTCAGCTACCTGAGCGCACGAATCAAGCCGAAAGACACCCCGAAATCGTAAGAGCGAAGGACTTCACTTCCCGCTCCTGGCTGCGCAATTCCATGAAGGCCTTCCATCCGGGATTGGCATCGTAAATTGCGGACGGCACGCTTGAAAAAGATGCGGATACAAAACATCACACCAGTCAAGCACTAAATACTAGAATATAGGCGATTGCGAAAATGAGTTAACGGTCCTTGTAGCGTTTGTCGATTCAAATTCATTTACCCATTCCTTGACCTTCGCCTGCAAAAGTTTCTTGTCCGGCAGGTACAGCTCATAGGCGGAGGCGTAAATATTCGCATCTTCGGGCAAAGTCAGCTTCACAAGGGTATCCTTCTTCTCCTTGCAAAGCAAAATACCGATAGTCGGCTTTTCAAAATCCTGCTTTACATAGCGGTCGTAATAGTTTACATACATCTGCATCTGGCCGAGATCCTGGTGCGTCAACTTGTCAACCTTCAAGTCAACGAGCACATAGCACTGCAACAGTCGATTGTACAAGACCAAGTCCACGTAGTAATCATCTTCGTCAAAAGAGAATCGCTTCTGCCGTGCTTCGAACAGGAACCCCTTTCCCAGTTCCAACAGGAATTCCTGCAACTTGCCGATGATAGCGGATTCCAGGTTCGATTCCGAATACGATGCATCCGGTTTCAAGCCGACAAATTCCAGCGTCACCGGATTCTTGATGATATCCTCCGGCTTTTCCACCACGTTGCCAACACGCGACAGGCGGGCGACCTGTTCCTTGTCGCGGCTCAGCGCAAGACGTTCGTACAGGCTTGAACCATACTGCCGCTGCAACTCGCGAACAGACCAGTTCCCGGATGTAGCCTCAATTTCGTAAAAGCGCCGCTCGTCGGCATTCTTGATGCGCATGAGGACCAAGTAATGGGTCCAACTTAACGTAAAATCAGGGGGATTGGAGATTTGACAATCACTGATTGTCAAATTGCCATATACCAAGAAAAACTGCCTCACCTGCCTCAAGTTCGAGTAGGACCACCCGTCTCCATAACGTGCCGTAAGGCGCTCCGACAAGCCCTCAAGAACCTGTTTCCCGTATTCTGCGCGTTTATTCCCGGACTGTTCTTCTTCCACAATATATCGCCCAATCTGGTACTTCGTGTAAACCTCGGCGACATTCATTGCCGTGGCCACTCGCACGCGGGCCTGTTCAATCAAGTTCGAGACCTTGTTGAACAACGATTCCACCGCTTTTGCAGGGACATTCTCTTTCTTTTTAGCCATACAGCCTCCATGTTGCCGCGTTTGCGGCTGGTTGATGTTAGAGGCGCCCCCTTATTCCTGCACCGAGGTCAAAATTTTTGACCTCGATAAAATCGGAATAAAAAAAAACGCATTTCTCCATTAGACGGAGAAACACGTGCAGCTTCAATGTACCTAATATTCCGAATCTTGGCTAGGGGTGAAAGAAAATTTTACAAGGCGTTCCCCGGCCCAGGTCCCTGAGCTTGCCGAAGGGCCGGGTCGGGCTATATTCTAGGGGCAATCGCCTGCACTTTCGCTTGCCGCTCGCCTCCTAGAACCAAGCCTCGCTACGCGAGTCTTGTCCCCAAGGGGTCACTATCCCTAACGCAAATGCGAACGCAGTGCGTTCGCATTTGGAAAAAGAAGCCTATTGGGGCATTCGCCAACCGTACATATCATCGCGACGGATTTGTCCGTCACCCCAAATTTCTTCGGGCAGCAAGCTAAATACGTCACAATTATTGCCATCAACAATTTCTCTGATTTTCCGATAATCATCATCGGCTCCGTCTTCCGAATTGTCAACAATGTCTCGTTCTAATGCAAGAATTAAGCATTTGGGAGTTGCTTCTGATCGAAACACACGGCCCACAAGCTTCCTGAAATTATCATTGACAAATTTTTCCAATCGGTCTTTATAATCAGCGCTTTCCCAATTCGGCAAGTAGATTGCCCAAAAATAATACTTCTCTCTTAACAAACTCAAAAAATTCCTGCGGAACTTCTCTCGGGCATCTCGCTTGAATTCGTCACACAAGGAAGAGCGTTTTGATGTATAGGCTTTTAGCACATACAAGAAATTAACGTTATAGACTTGCAGCAAAAGCGTATCGCGGTCAAAAAGACGATTCTTGAAATGACGATTGCGCTTATCCCAGAGATTCTGTGAATCAATGTTAATTAATTTGGAATCTTTGGGGTCAATTTCCGCCCTAAAATAGGACTCCTGGAATTGGGACCTGTTTTCGTATGGCGGCAACTCGCCACGGAGAAAAAAGTTCGGTGTAATGCTATAGCCTTCCGTCAACGGGTCGCGATAACGAACTCCTTTATGAATGCCTTTTTCATGAAGCTTAGCGTTATCCGCATCCTTATCCGTCTCTTTCTCCACATAGTCGGGCGAGAAAAAATCCTGAACAATATTCTTGGCATACGTGTATTGCTTGGCGATAGATTTGGGATCCAAATCGCTGTCTTCTTTGTAATACTTGCTGTCGCCAATATGCCAGATTAAATCGTCGTCTGTTCCCGAGGCGAATACCAAGGATTTTTCTTTATACAGGTGATCGATTATCTTTCCGTCGTCATTTTGCTTGAGAGAATCAATATCTCGACTCTCATCCCCCACCAGCTTGTCGATCATCGCCTCGAACACGTTGTTGTACTTGCTCGTGAGTAGGTATTCGCTGCTGTAATCGTTCGCGCTGAAGTTACCACCCCATTCGAAGAATGCCTTCACGATGTTGTAGAGTTTCAGGAACTTGTCGGCAAAATACTTGTGCTTTATGCGGCGCAGCTCCACGAGGCCACGGTGACCCAGCAGGCGGCGGAATTCGTTCACGCGCATGGGGGCGTAGAATTCGGAATGCGGCATCTTGAAACCGAAAGTCTCTTCGATGTAGTGCATCGCCGAAAAATACAGCACCAGCAGGCGGTCGTCCAGGTCGAAAACTTTCTTCTTGTTTTCCAGCTCCATGTAGATGGGCGCGTCACCTTGCATAAAGGGCTGCGTATGCGCCACCGTGCGGCGCCAGTCGATGCGGTTGTTGCCGCTGTGCTTGTTCTTTGCCGTGAATACAAATAGATTCTTGTTTTCGGCATAGAACAGCTTCATTGAATTCATCACGTCGATGAGAGTCAGAGCTAACTTGTCGCTACTGAAATGATGCGCATCGGGAGCATCGGGGACATGCACTTCTTTATCGTTTGGACATGACAGGCGATACAGTCCAATAGACGAGCAAACCCATAAAGACAACTGAGAAAGGAACTCCTTGGGCGCGGCACTTACTTTAAAGTTATTCGCACTTGGAACATCCTCGCCAAAAGCCTTCGTGCCGTTCTCATCCAAGAATACCTTTGGCAGAACAAACACAATGCTGTCCGAGACATCCTTTTTGCCCGTACTATTCCGAGCCGGATTGCCATTAAACAGATACCCCACACCGTCCAGTTTGCAGTCTCGCCCAACAAATCCATTAGGCAATCCCTTGAAACGACCCTCCTTATCAGTCGGGAGCACCTTCTTGAGATAATCCAAGGAATAAGCGAACTGTTCGAACAGGAAAATCACAATTAGGAATGAGGATCGATTCTGTCGATTTCCATCATTAAATCAAGGAACAACTTTTCACTTATTCGGCGATGATGGCAACGAAGCGAATAAATGCATCCAATAATGTCTTGATGTGATAAGAAACCGTTTTTGAAAGACTGAAGCAAGATGCCAATAGTTCCCATAATTTGCAAGCCGTGTTCCGCGGCCACCATTCGGCCTTTGGCTTCATCCATCAAAAGAACATCGGCAGAAAGCTGTTTTGCTAATACGATGGCCTCGCTTTCTCCCGCATCCAGTCCCATTTGACGAATCGACTGTACTTTTTCGATATCATCAACATTGTCAATCTGTATATAATCAGAAGCTTGTAGTACTATTATTTCTTCTTGATATTTCGGGTTGTCCGTCAATTCCTTAAATACGGTAAATGGAATATGGACCACCCCAAAAAGATGATGCAGCAGAGCCAGCTGATTCATCTTCATCAAGGATATAATTGGAGTCGTATCTGATACAACTAGCATTATTCTTTCGCCTTAGTCGCAGAATAGACAGCAATTTCTTCGTTGACAGACTGAACGCTTCCATCAATGTAGGGAATGCCCATATCTCCATACAGATCTATTAAAGTCTCTTTTGAAATACCGAGAAGCTCTGCGGCTCGGCCATGGGAGATAGTCATGTCTTGGATATAAGGCAAGAGAATCAACGCATTACGAGCAAGTTCGCTACGGCACTTGTTTTCCGTAACGAATATTTCCATTTCCTTTGGGACTTTAAATGTCAGCGTTGCCAAATCCATGAGCATCTCCTATTACAGAATATAATATACAGAAAGAGAAAAAGCAAGCCCCTTAAGTCTTGGGAGCCAGTAACTCATCCATAAACTGCTTTAAAAGATCCTTGTTCTTGTATAGGTCCTGGAAAGTAAAGAAATCTTCCTTGTCATTGATTTTTGCACGGAAGAATGAGCCGTTTTTATGCTCGTCTTTGCAGACCTCGTTCCAAAGGTAGAACATCACCTTGCCGAGGAAGCGTTCCTTAGAAATGATGTTGCCGCTATCAGGCTTGATGAAGAATTCGCCGAGTTGCTTGTCTTCGGATTCGGTGAGGTCCAGAATCTTTTCGTTGACGGCTTCGACAAAATTTTGCCAAGAATACCGAGAACCGTCGATGTCGATTTGGTAATTGGCGGCATCCTTGCCATCAAAACTGATAGGCACATACTCCCAGTCAAAGCGGCGCTTGAACGCACTATCCATGGGGAACAGCGACTGGTCGCTGGTGTTCATGGTGGCGAGAATGTTCAAGTTCGGCGGGAGCTTGAGCTTGCCATCGCCAACTTTAGTTTCGTACTCGCTCCAAACGGTTTTCAGAATGGAATCTTCTTTAAGCCATGTTGCAAAATCACAATCCGCATCAATTGAATATTGCGAGAATCCTTCACCATCGCGGTCAAGCAACTGGAAAATATCGCCGAAAATCTGGGCACAGTTCCCGCGATTGATTTCTTCGATAACGAGATAGACTTGAATATCTTTCCCGCTGTCATTCTCGCCATTTTTATCGTCATTCCCGCGAAGGCGGGAATCTCCCTTAGCATCTAAATACATCTTCCAAGCCGCAGCGTAAGCCTTTGCGAAAACTTGCGGAACAAAGGAATAGGTGATTTTCTCGCCCTCTTTCTTGGGCTTGTAGGCACCGACAAACTGTGCGTAATCGTAATCCGGGTGGAACGTGGTGCGAAATTTACGGTTCTCAGGTATCTCTTTTATTCCCTTTCCGATAGAATTCCCGTCTTTATCCTTAAACAGATCGTAATCAATTTTATGAGACTTGCCCGTACCAGGAGCGCCGAAGAAGATTTTTTGTTTTGTCATATTAACCTCAACTACTGCTGGTGATGGTTCTGGCGAGGGATTACTATTTCCTTTATAAACGTTATCATAGTATTCTTGATAAATATCAAGCATGTTCTTCAAGTCTTCTTGAAGAATCTCCTCAGATGGAATATTTTGTTTTGAATACTTCTTATAAAAAATTGTTCCCTTCTGGTATTTTTTCCCAAGATCGGTTATATCGTTTCCAAGATTGATATTTTCATCTGATAAAAAACTATGCTTGTTAAGTTGTGCTGATATACGATCTGCGTTATTACGAAGTGCTTTAATAGTTTCTTTCGTGGTCGAATCTTTTCCCGCTTCTGTAACACCCTGATTGAGTGTCAAATACAATGAATTTCCATCTGAAGATAGCAGATAAACGATATACACGCCATTTTGAGCGCTTAAAGTGATATCTTTTCTGAAAATTGCCAACCAGGGAACTTTCGCCCAATTCCCTTGACCAACACTTCCTTCAACTTTGTAATCTTCTTTGTTTACTAAACCTGTTTCATAAATTTTGTCACAGGCAGAGACGCATATAGATTTATAAACTTCAGCACCCTTTCCAAAAGGGAAATTTTTCTTTTGGATATAATCGTTTAAAAAATAATTCAAGATTTCCGTTAATTGCTGTGCCATAATTTTACCCCTCGATTTCCATCAATACAATCGGAGCTTTCTCGCCCATGCTTGGCAAAGCCCCTAAAGTGTTGAAGTCAATAAATTCTGCGGCTTCTTCGTAATCCATGCCATCAGACTGCATCAGTGAACGAACCATTTTTTCGTATGCATAAATGACACGGCCATCCTCGCTAACGCCAACAACGGCATCCACAAAATCAGGCTTTTCAAGGACTACGCTATCCTCATAGCCATGCTCGCAAAGATACTCCTTGATAGAATCTAGCGTGAGCGGAGGAAAATCTGCATTCTCGATTTGCTTGATAAAATCACTCGGACTTAATTCAAAGAAATTGGCGAGTTTTTCAACAATTTCGAGAGAAACATTACGGCGGCCGTTTTCAATGTCGCTCATATAGCGACGGCCCACACCTGTTTCAAGAGCAAGTTTTTCCTGCGAAACGCCTTTCTGCGAACGCAGAGCGCGAATCGCTTTGCCAATATTATTTTGAAGAGACATATAAAAAAATCATTAAAAACGTTCTCTTCAAACATATAAATAGCGCGGTTTTTAACCACGCCATATAGTGCACATCATTAAAAAATCATACCGGGTTATTCAATTATCTGAAATCACTGGAATTAGGCCCGATATAAATCGCATTTACTTGACTGTTTAAAAAACAGCTTTCTTTTCTCACTCGCCAAGATTGTGTTCTATATGGCGTGGCGTTTTTTCTTGTGGATTATACGTTTCAAGAAAGACGTTGTATAAAAACAGCGTAGAAACAATAAACACAAGAGATTATTATGAAATTATCTTTTAAGGAAGGCGATTGGGTTGAATTCAACACCTGGACATCTGAATTTGGCGTTAGTGGGCAAAGCGGAATAAATGTTTCTAAAGCAAATCGTTTAATCGTCTGCATCACAGATAACCCTCCTTATGAAGATGATTGGTACAGCAACAATGATTGGGATGGGGTTCGTTTTATTGGTCAAGGACTTAAAGACCATCAAACAATGGATAAGGCTAATAAGGCCTTAAAAGAAACATTCAATACAAATACCCCTATTCACGTCTTTAGAAAAATACTCAATGAAGATAGCAAATCCTGCTATCTTTATTGCGGTATTTTCATTTTAAAAACACTTCCACGACAAGCGACCCAAAAAGACATTAACGGAAAGGAACGAGACGTTTTCGTGTTTAATCTTGCTGCAAAAAATGTTCGGCTTAATGATGATGTAAAAAATGCAATGATTAAAGCCAAATTGAAAATACGTTTAATCAACAACTGAATTCTATCCACAAAATGGATTTATGGAAAGCGAAACCATCAATAAGATTTTCTAAATTTTGGAATTCAAAAGCATGTTGGAACAGTATTTATTATACGATGCTAATGACGAAGTTTGTAACATTTTTCCTGATATTTTTGGGAGTGATTAGTTTTTCTAATGCCTACATACCACAAAATTTATCGCCATCTCAAATTTGGGATAAAAATGGCGTAACTCTCACCAAGGCTTTTGAAAGCGCCCACAAAAGCACCTTTTCCATCCAACGCAACCGTTGCAATTTTTTTGAAACGCAAATCAATGGCGTTGAATTAGAATACGAAATCAATAATTGTCATTTAAAGCATTCTCTGCAAAAAGCAACAAGCCGAACTGATCGCCAACTGGGAATTGAAATAAAAGGAACTATTTGGATTGACGGAGACTCATTCAGAACACGTTCGCAAAATGGAGTCTGGAGCGGTTGGAAATCATTCCGCAACAAATTCAAGTACAATAAAATTGGATACAATTTCCAAAAACGAAATGGCAATTTTGATTTCATACCAACGACTGGCGCCATAATGATCCATTGGCACAACACCATTATCAACAAAAATAAAATCCACACACAGAACAAAAGCAGAATAGTATTTTTATTAACACCATTCATCTTTTTCGCCCTTCTGGTTTTCATAAGAATATACCGCAGGAAGACCATCGGAACCCGCGGAGAAAAATACACAGCCAAAAGAATCAAAGCAATAAGCAACGGCGTTATTTTTAGAGATATATACGTTAACGGGAGCCATGGGGTACAACAAATTGACATTATCGCCGTAACTGAGAAAGGCATTTTTGTTGTAGAAAAGAAAACATATACCGGCTTAATTGTAGGCGGAACCTACGACCGTCAATGGAACGTTTATTATTATGGCAGACAAGTCCACCTAATGAAAAATCCGCATCACCAGAATTACGGGCACATTCAAGCGCTGCGCGAAAGATTTCCTGAATTAAGTAACCTATTTATTGATTTGGTGATATTCGGAAACAACGCCGTTCTTGGAGACAACATTCCTCCAATGACAATTTACGATAACGATTTTGACTACGTTTATGCAAGTTTTCCATCAATATTGAATGATGACGAAATTGAATCCATCTCATACAAAATCGCCGCTTTAGACAATAGAAAAGCTCAACTGAAAGAAACTCACAAAGAAAAAATCCGACGAATAAACGGCGATTGGTGAACTGGATTTGTACGGTTCCCGCATTCCCGGGGTTTTAGGGGCGGAGCCCCTAGGAGAGGGGGTGTCCGGAAGACGGTTTGGACGCGGATTGGAAAGGAGATCCCCGCCTTCGCGGGGATGACAGTCTGCGGAACCCGCGGACAAAGCGGCTGCAGGCAGGGGGATTCTTCCCCCACCAAGTAAAAAGGCGGCGTCATTCTTCCATCAGTACCGCGATGTCGTCCTTGTCGAAGGCGGTGCCGAAGGCTTGCCGGTAGCTCGATTCCAGCGCCTCTCCGGGGGTGCAGTTTTCCCTGAACAAGACCATGCCGCTGTCCAGGCATTCCATGTCGAGCTCGCCGTCGGTATCGATGCTTTCCGGACGGAACGTGGACCATAGGCAATAGTCGGTGAACCCTTCCCGGATGTCTTCTTCGAGCAGGTTGTCGCCGGTGCCCGCCTGGACTTTCAGGAACGCCTTTGCGCTCTTGACCCATGCGAGTATCGCGTCGCCGAACGTGTCGTTTTCCATAAGACCTCCGCCCCGAAAGATAGATAATGCTAGTGACAGAAAATGACTTTTTGAGGGGCACGAAATTTCTTTGCGATTTTGTTCGGGAAAGGGGTTGACAATCGTTTGACGTGATTCTATATTTAATAGTGCTCAAATGTACAAAACTGTAGCGCGACGCCATTTTATGCTTGTTGGCGCCGAAGGAGGTATAGATGATGTTGACCGAACTTGCAAATAAATGTAGATTATGGGGGTTTTATGGCTCTTGAAATAAGAAATATCCCGGTTCTTACAGGCTCTACGGCAGAGTCGTTCGTTCGTGCTGCCGAAGAACACGAAAAGAATCCGCGTCGTCTCGGGCTCAAGGTTTCCTTCGCCCAAATCGACGAGATGGCCGCCCGCGCCCGTTCTTACAGAGAGGCCCATAATGGAAAGAATCCGTTTAGCATCTGATTGCACCCTTTACCCCATCGACAAGAATACCGACCTCTCCTCGTTCTGCTGCGGCGATGAGGATCTAGACGATTTCTTTCGGAACGATGCGTACTTGTACTCCGCTCAATTGTTGGGGAAAAGCTATATCGCTGTTACGAATACGGAATCGCCGCAGATAGCCTGCGCCTTCACTTTGTCCAACGACAGCATCAAATCGACAATGATTCCCAGGTCTTCGCGGAACCGCCTGGAACGCAAGGTGCCCAATGCAAAGCATACGCGTACGTATCCTGCGCTCCTGATTGGACGATTGGGAGTTAACGGCCAGTTCCAACGCAGCGGCTTGCACTTGGGGAGTCAGGTCATTGATTACCTGATTTCCTGGTTTATCCACCCGGATAACAAGACTGGTTGTCGCTTTATGGTTGTCGATGCCTACAACAGGCCCGAAACGATAAATTTTTACCAAAAGAACGGTTTCCGTTTTTTGTATTCGGACGAAAATCTCGAGAAAGAAGCCTTCCGTATTGATTTGAGCCAGTCGTTGAACACCAGGATGATGTATCTGGACTTGATCGACTTCGTGTCGTAGAAATTTTGACACCACTGGTGACACTGGGCACGAACACGTTCTTCTTCAATCCCGATTTTAATTATACCGAATTCGGTACAATTAAAAATATGGCAGGAAGCAACAATTTCGTCCTTTCGACAAAACAATGGATACTTTCCACTAATCACCTACTTCTCATTCACGAATACCAGCGTCTCAAAGCTGCAGAACAGGCTCAATTGGGCTGGTCCGTGCGGTGAGAACTGTCGAGATAGCCATTTCTCAGATGACTGTGTTGGAATCGATTGGGGAAAACAAGTTATCGAAATAAACTAATAAGGTTTTAGGGGCTCTTGACCCATGCGAGTATCGCGCCGCCGAACGTGTCGTTTTCCATAGTGCCTCCGCCCCGAAAGATAGATAATGCTGGTGCCAAGGAAAATGATGTTCGTGCGGCCGATGTTATAAAGAATTGGCTTCGCAATCGTTATACATTGGAATTTTTAGGTACTTGGGAAACTATTCACAATCCTGGTTTTAAAGTGGTCGAATTTGACCACTTTAGGAAGGAGGCCGGATTGCCCTCATTCGTGCTGAGTTGTAGTGAATGGATTGAGAAAACAAATCAATTATCGCATACATACCGACGCTATCAAGCAGAATCTAATTCCTCCAAAGCTCACTGCACTGCAGAAATCTTTCGTGTATGCTGATGAAGCAGATATGCTCAATGTTGCAATGTTCGGAAAGACTGCCAAGGAACGGCGTGATGAAAACCCCTTGCTGAAAGGTAATATTCGCGATTACGCTTCAATTAACCAGCTAATTTGCCTTTCTAATATGGAAAACCTGAATGCCATTTTTATAAACGACAACCTCTCTCAATCTGAACGCTTGGAAAAATCGAACAAAATAGCTATTCAACAAATGACGGTCCTTGAGAATGTTGACGGACGGAAGCTGTTGATTGAGAGTAAAAAATAAAACAGCTATGTCCACAATTCTCCTCAAGAACATATACAAAGAAGGTGAATTAGACAAGGACTCAACTTGTAAGGAATATTTACAAGTTGCCCATGAAGGAAGCAATGCGCTGAAATTTGCCGCAATGCGTGCGAAGGGCGTGCAGGCGGTTGTTTATTCCGCATATATTACGCCGGGATGAGCGAAGAGGAAATCGAGGCCGAGATCAAGGCCGCAAGAGCGGGGCGGGAGGCATCTCCCACTTAGGATGACGATGCAGTCGTCCTTGTCAAAGTCGGCGACGAAGCCAACATCTTCAAGGAAGGGGAACTGGTCGCAAATTGCGATCGGTTCAAAACGAACTTCTTTTTGACAAAATCTGTTAAAAAGCACTTGTATTTTTGACAAAAAGTTATATATTTTCATTGTATTTTTGACAGAATGGCAAAAAACAGGTCAAAAACGAGGTTTTTGATGGACTTGAAGCGCAAGAGCGAAAAACTCATTCGGGAATGGCTCAAAAACAGCCCAAAAAAGGCCTTGCTCGTAAAAGGTGCCCGCCAGGTGGGGAAAACCCACGCCATCAGGCGCGTACTGACAGCAGAACACGCGGATTTCTTTGAGATAAACCTCATAGAGACCCCTGCCGCGATAGATGTTCTTGCCGCAGCGCAAACCGTTGACGATCTTGTCCTGGGCTTTTCGGCCCTGAGCACGCAGAAACTGGAAAAGGGCAAGACAATCATCTTCATTGACGAAGTCCAGAAATACAAGGAGATGATTACCAAAATCAAGTTCCTTGTAGAAGAAGGAAGTTTCCGGTATGTCCTGAGCGGGTCGTTCCTTGGAGTGGAGCTGACGAATCTCGATTCTGCGCCTGTAGGCTACATGACCACGGTAGAAATGTTCCCGCTGGATTTCGAAGAATTCCTGCAAATCACGAACATCGATGACAACATCGTTTCTAGTTTGCGCTCGTCCTTCGAAAACCGGACACCCGTCATGGATGCGGTAAACCAGAAAATGCTGGACCTGTTCACGCGCTACCTTATCGTGGGCGGCATGCCGGAGGCCGTGAGCAACTTTGCGGACAACAGCAACCTGAACGATGTCATGCGCATCCATCGCGACATCCTGAGTCAGTACAAGCTCGACTTTACCCAATACGAAACAGAAGACAAGCGCCTGTTATTGACAAACGCTTACGAGTTGATTCCTGCGGAACTTCTGAAACAGAACCGTCGATACATCGTGACGGACCTGAAAAAAGGGCTTCATTTTGATCGCGTGCAAAGCACGTTCCTCTGGCTGAAAAACGCTAGCGTTGCACTATCTGTTTTCAACAGCACCGAACCGAGGATTCCGCTCAAGTTGAACAAGAAAAGCAGTTTGTTCAAACTTTACCTTGCGGATGTCGGCATGCTCACTTCGGAATACGGAATGAACACGAAGTCCATGCTGCTGACAAAAAATCAGAACCTGAATGCGGGCGGAATCTACGAAAATGCCATTGCTCAGGAACTCTATTCAAAAGGATTCCGGCTTTACTATTACAATTCAAACCGCCTGGGCGAGCTTGATTTTGTAATCGAATACAACAACCGCGCATTGCCTATCGAAGTGAAGAGCGGCAAGGATTACACAATTCATTCCGCCATGAACAACTGTCTTGCGAATTCCGAATACCAAATGCAGGAGGGTTTCGTCTTTGCAAACTGCAACGTTTCCCAAAAGGGGAAGGTGACGTATCTGCCCATCTACATGGTCATGTTCTTGCAGCAAGATTCAGAACAGATTGTTCTAGACAAGATTGAGTTTTGATTATGATTACCCCACGAACCCTTCCAGCACTTTATACAGCAGGGTGTAAAGAGTCTTGGCTTCGGTGTCGGAGAGGTTCACGCAGCTGGCCATGGACTTGGGGACACCCGCGGCCTTGCGCTTGAGCGATTCGCCTTCGGCGGTGAGGCTTACGGAAAGGCAGCGCTCGTCGCTCTGTTCGCGGGTGCGTTGGATGTAGCCCTTGGCCTCGAGCTTTTTCAGGAGCGGGGTGAGCGTCCCGGAATCGAGGAACAGCTTTTTGCCGAGTTCCGAGACGTTGCACTTCTTCTCTTCCCACAGCACGAGCATCACAATGTACTGCGTGTACGTGAGGTCGAGCGGTTCCAGGTACGGGGCGTAGCGGCGCGTGATTTCCTTGGACGCGGCATACAGCGGGAAGCACAGCTGGTTTTCGAGTTTTAGCTGGGGGCAGTTCATGGTAGCTCCTAGAGCAACTTCTCTACGCAGGCGCGCACGTCGTCCATGTCGGCGGTGGGTTCGAAGCGCGCGACCACGTTGCCTTCGCGGTCCACCACGAACTTGGTGAAGTTCCACTTGATGTCGGGATTATTCTTGTAATCCTTGTCGATGGTCTTGAGCAAAAGCGCCATGGCGGCGGCCTTTACGCCAAAGCCGAAGCCTTCGAAACCCTTCTGCGATTTCAGGTAGGTGTAGAGCGGCAGTTCGTCGGGGCCGTTCACGTCGGACTTTTTCATTTGCGGGAATTCGGTGCCGTAGTTGAGCGTGCAGAATTCGTGGATTTCGTCGTCGGTGCCGGGGGCCTGGCCCTTGAACTGGTTGCAGGGAATGTCGATGACTTCGAAGCCCTTGTCGTGGAAGTCGGAGTACATCTGTTCGATGGGCTTGTAGTGCGGAGTAAAACCGCAGCCGGTCGCGGTGTTCACGATGAGCATCACCTTGCCCTTGAAGTTTGCGAGCGGGACCTGGTTGCCCTTGCCGTCGGTAAGGGTGAAGTCGTAGATGTTCGCCATGATGAGCCTCCTTTTTTTATGGATATCGGCGTCTGGTTACGCCGTATTTAATTGTATACAATCTAATTTTATAAAATTTAATTCGAAAAAGCAATAGACGGAAGCAAAAAATATGATTTTTTCTTGCGGATTATCACCTGACCAGACGAGATTCTGCTCTAGGCAAATTTAGCTGTTGATATCTATTCAAAATACATACATAATATTAATATTTAATTAACATTAAAAATATCCACCCCCAAAGACTAGAGGTGGACTGTTAATAAATTTTGGGTTTTTGTTTCCGCCGCGGAATATGCAGGCGGAACTTTTCGTTAAAACTTCACAGTGCGCGGAGCCGCAGTGAAGCTGTAGAACGTAGCGGTCGCATCCTTGAAGTAGAGCGTTTCGGTGTTGTCGTCGTCGGGGGAGTACATCGACTTGAGCTCGGGGTAGTGCTCCAGCATGTCGACCTTCGGTTCGCGGCGGTCGTCGCGGACGAGTGTTCCGGCGACGCGGACCCACTCGTTACCGGCGGCATTCATCGCGCAGATTTCGACCTTGCCGTTCTTCTGGATCTGCTTGGAGCAGTCCTTGGACTTGCCGGTCTGGATATAGAGCTTGCCCTCGAAAATGTTGGCGGTACCGAACGGGCGGACACGCGGTTGGTCACCGTCTACCGTTGCCAAAAAGTAGGCGCCACATTCCTTGAGAAATTTTACGACTTCTTCCATGAGATGTTCCTTTTTTTGAAAAACTTCAATACTTGTCCGCTAAAATATAGATTATTATACCCACATACCAATGCCTACCGGCAAGTTAAACAAGATATGGAAATAAGGACTCTTCATCCGTACCAGATAGCCCACCCTGACATTGAACATGTCGATGATTGTCCCGATACAGAGCGAAAAGCCGTAATCAAAGCCAGTCTCGTTAATGTAGCCCAGTTCTGGGCCTAGGGAAAACTTGAACGAGATGCCCCTTTCGTAGAAATATAGGATATTTGGCTGCAGCAAGAAGTTGAACCCGTCCGCATAAAAAGCATGCGTCCCAATAGTCCACAACCAAATGTGACTTGGTATAAAACTGGAATCATCACCTTTAATGTATATATAATTCCAATCACCAAAAACCCAATCCGCTCCAAAAGCGAAACCTGTACCGCCTCCCAGGTACATATTCCAAGGAACCAATTCCCGAAAGAAAGTTTTTCCAGAGTTCTGCTGCACCCTAGCGGCATCCTGCACTACATTGGGGGCCCGTTCCTCGTTGGCAAATGAGATGCCCACCATCACGAGTACCATTAGAAAGGGTAAAAATAAACGATAAAACTTCATTTTTTCAAGACGCTTTCGCCGTCACTTCTCGATAAATCCTCGCCATATCCGCAGAGAAACAGCAGAAGATGACCTTCCTGACTTTCTGCGCCGGAAAGTCCCGAACCGTCTTCACGGCAATCTCGGTGGCGGCCTCCCAGGGGTAGCCATAAACTCCACAAGAAATAGCGGGGAAGGCGACCGTCTCGCAACCGCTTTCTTCGGCCAAGTCCAGACAACTTTTGTAGCAAGATTCCAAAAGTGCAGGTTCGCCATGCTGCCCGTCCCGATAAACCGGCCCCGGAGTATGGATGACGAACTTGGCCGAGAGTCTGAAACCCGGGGTGATTTTTGCCTTGCCCGTCTCGCAACCGTTCAGGGGAATGCATGCCCGCAAGAGTTCCGGACCCGCCGCCCGGTGAATTGCCCCATCGACACCGCCACCACCCAGCAGGGAGCAGTTTGCCGCATTCACAATGGCATCCACCGCAAGCTTGGTGATGTCGCCCTGGATAACTTCAATCTCAATCATATTGACCTCCAAGAATAATATAGATAATTTGCTATTCGCAGTCAGGAATGTCATTCTGGAGTGCAACGATAGAATCCAAAAGAACTGATGCAACAGAATAAATTGAAAAATGTTTCACGTGAAACTTTAACGACATTTTTTATATATTAGAATTATTGGAGGCTAGTCTATGAAATTTCAAATATTCACATTTATCGTTATAACGATGGTGGCATTGTCAAGTGCGCAACTCCTGCCTTCAAAAAAACGGAAAGCATTCTGAAAATCGATAGTGCCCTTGTATTCAGGGTCAACTATGGCGACGAATCGGCTCCGATAGACGCTCCCCAAAAAGAGGAGGAACCGGCAGTGGAACCAACTAGAAGAAAAAGCAATAGCGGTTTCGATTTCAAGAGTTCTTTGATAATGACAGGAATTTACGCCACCGAAACAATCCTTTCAAAAGGGGCCAACGCAAACTCACTCTGCCTTCGTGGCAAGCCGTAAGGTTCTAAAAGAATGAAAATTGAACACGTCACCATCTGGGCGAAAGATATCGACAAGGTCTGCGAATTCTACCGAAAGTATTTTGGTGGGGTAGTTCACCCAATTTACCATAATCCGGCAAAGCAGTTCACCAGCCGGTTCGTCACCTTCGAAAGTAGCGCCCGGTTGGAGGTGATGCACCGACCCGACATCTGTCTAACAACAGGTAACGCAAATGAAGAACATCTCGGTTTTGCCCATCTTTCCTTTTCGGTCGGTTCAAAAGAAGAGGTAGACCGACTCACCCGGCAAATGTCTGACGACGGTATCCAGGTGGTAGGGGAGCCCCGGACCACCGGCAACGGGTATTACGAAAGTGTCGTCCTCGACCCCGAAGGCAATAGGGTAGAGATCACTATCTAGTACCACATTATAAATAATGAGACCAAAAGAATCGCAGCAATAAGAGAAAAGCAACCGCTGCACATAGAAAGCCTCCCTGAAAAGGTTCTATAGTTAAATATACATCCATCCCCTTGACACTTTGTGTCATATTGGGACTTTGGAAAAGCCAAAGTCCGACATGCTCATGCTCGGTTATGCCGAAATACAAGTATTTCGTCGCAACACTCGCTATCGTATGTTTCACGTGGAACGTTAGCGAGGTGAGTGCAGCGAAAATATACTTGTATATTTTCATTGCCGAACCGAAGCGAGTTGGCTCCAAAGGAGCAAACATCCGCACCGCAGGGCGAGAGCAGCGGCCACACTTGTGTGAGCATTGCGGAGCCCCAGGATGTCGGTCTTTGGCAAAGCCAAAGGCCAAACATATAATCATCAATCAAGATTTCTAAAATCTTTTTCTATATTTTCCCATATGAAAAAAATAATCCTCATTCTCTCCATCCTGGCATTGAATGTTTTCGCAATCAACTGCCGCGACATGCTCCAGACATCTTTTACATCCAGCACCACAAATACATATTTGGTAGACAGTGCCTACATTGAAAACTACGGTCACGATTTTACTTACTACGCCTCCATGAAATACCACTATACAGGGAACAACCTGGACAGCATCGTCCGATGCGTAGAGGACAATTGTTCAACAATTCATCAAAAAACGGTTCAGGAAAAATCCGAAAAAAACATCAAGACAACTACCTATTACAACGACCAAATCATCCAAGAAGAAACCTACATCATAGGAAAGGATTCCTCCCTGGCTTATGTCTATAGTCCCGCTATTTCCGATGAACCGAAGATTAGTTATATGAGAATTTCATACTTGCGGAACGACACCCTTTATAGGGAAGTATGGGACTTACCCGAAAACACACTCCAACAGGAACAAAGCTCCTTCATAACCCCAGACCCCAATGACGAAAACACCTGCGTCATAACCTCCTATGATTCCCCTTCCAGCACAACCCAGCAAATTATAACAAATACCGAAAACGGATTCGTTGTGTCAAACAAAAATAGCGAGGAAAAGATGTTCTATATTATGGTCAACCCCAATTCTACCACCTCGATTCTCCGCAAAAACCGCCCGACATTCATCCCCGAAAAAGCAAAACATTTCGACCTCCTCGGCCGCCCCGCCAATAGCAAGTACATCATAAAAGTTAATCGATAATATCTAAAAGGTCTCCTTAAAGGAGACTTTTTGATTTTTAGCCTTGATTGTGCCTGCTCCTTCGGAGCCAACTTGCTTCGGTTCAGCAATGAAAATAAACAAGTTTATTTTCGTTGCATTCACCTCGCTAACGTTCCACGTGAAACACGCACAAGGGGACCAAGCAAAAATGTGCTTGCACATTTTTCCTCATAGAGGATAACTCAACTACGAAACTAAAGTTTCATATATATTTGGGAACCGCAGGGTGTAGGCCTATGGTGAAACCAGAGGCCAAACATGAGCCGAGTGTCGTAAAAATATTCTGTTTTCTTTAAAAGGCGTGAATCCTATTCACACAAAATCCACATTTATCAAAAACTTATCCACGGATATTTTTAAAAAGTGAAAGGGCGAAAGCCCTTTTTTTTGAATTTGTTAATTAGGAATACTAAATTATGTTTGGTTTATTATGTTCCACGTGGAACCTAAATGAATTACAGAGAAAACAAAAATCAGCAGAATCTCTTGAACCAGTTCCTAGCGGAACATGGTGTGCAGCTGTCCGAAGATGTTCTGGGCAAGCTTTATGATTTTGCAGACTTGGTGGTGAATACCAAGCAGTTCGGGAACTTGATTTCGGCAAAGGACTCCGAAAAGTTCCTCAGCCGCCACATCGCAGATTCCCTCGTTCCCTATATATATATAGTGAAGGGTGGATTGCAAGACAATTCAACTCCGAATTCTGAATTCCGAATTCCGAATTATAAGTGGGCCGACATGGGTGCCGGTGCAGGTTGTCCGATTTTCCCGCTGGCCATCGTGATGCCCGAAGTAGAATTCTTTGCCGTCGAACCCCGCCACATGCGCGTGGAGTTCATGAACTTCGCCAAGGAAAAACTCGGTCTCAAGAACCTGACTGTCGTGGGCAAGCGCTTCGAAACTTCGGGACTTGCCTACCTGGATTTTGTGAGTTGCCGCGCACTCTCGACTTTCGAAAACGACTGGGAACGAGCCCAGCCGGGACTCAAGCGTGGCGGTAAATTCATCACGCTGAAAAGTTTCAACAATATTGTTCACCTGGAATCGAACCCGGAAGTACACATATATAAATATGCACTCCCGCAGGAAGAACAAGTTTACGCCTTAGTCACTCGAGGTAATGAATGAGTAAAGTGATAGCAGTCTGCAACCAGAAAGGTGGCGTGGGCAAGACCACGACAGCCGTGAACCTGGCTGCAAGTTTTGCCGCACTGGAGAAGAAGACTCTCCTTATCGACATGGACCCGCAGGGTAACGCCTCCCAGGGTCTTGGCTATAACGAGATGCAGGATGTGGATATCCACGAAGTCCTGAACATGGCCGAAAATCCGGACAATATTACCTACGACAATATCAAGGAAGCTATCCTCGACACGAGCCTCGACTACCTCAAGGTCATCACTTCCGGACCGGATCTTGCCGTCATGGAAATCGAACTGGTGAACGCCATGAGCCGCGAACGTCGTCTCGAACGCGTGATGAATGTTCTCAAACAGGCTTTCGAATTCATCATCATCGACGCACCCCCGAGTCTGAACCTTTTGACGCTGAACGTGCTTACCGCCGCCACCAGCGTTCTGATTCCGGTGCAGTGCGAATACTACGCCCTGCAGGGAATGACCGAACTTTTCAAGACGATCCGCGAGGTCCAGAAGAACCTGAACGCCAACTTGAAAATCGAAGGTGCATTGCTCACCATGTACGATTCTCGCCTGAGCCTCTGCAAGCAGGTCGCCGAAGAAGTCCGTGACAACCTGAGCGACACCGTGTTCCAGGCAATGATCCCGAGAAACGTGAAACTCTCCGAAGCGCCGAGCCACGGCAAGCCCGCCATCCTTTACGATGTGCAGAGCAGCGGTGCACAGGCCTACATGAAACTCGCCGAGGAAATACTAAATAAGGGAAAATAAGTTACTAGTCATTCTCGAGCGAAGGGAGGCCAGACAGCACATAAGTACTTGTATCTTAGTGCGCATGAGCCTCAGGGGAAATCCAATACTGTTTCCCGTCGCTACGCTCCAGGATGACACATTCGTGTCACTCTCTACTTCTAACTGACAACTAAATTATTATGGGTAAAAAGTCTTTAGCACTGGGTCGCAGCCTTTCCGATATCCTTAAGGATCATTTCGCTCCGGGAGCATCCGAAATTCAACAGTCTACACAGCCCGGTGAAAACAATTCACAATCCGTCGAAAATAGTGCGCAAAACAATGCCGCTAATTCTGCCGCTGTTGACAAATCCGAAAAGATTGTTGAACTGAACGTAGAACTCATCGACCCGAATCCGTTCCAACCACGCAAGGTTTTCAGCGACGACGAACTGGTGGAACTCGCCGAATCCATCGAGCAGCACGGGCTTATCCAGGCAATCGTCGTCCGCAAGGTTGGCGACCGTTACCAGCTGATTAGCGGTGAACGCCGTACCCGTGCCACCAGGCTCGCCGGACTCCCGACCATCAAGGCCCAGGTTTACGAAAATGTGGGCGACAAGGCGATGGCCGAATGGGCTCTTATCGAAAATATTCAACGTGTCGACCTGAACCCGGTCGAAGTGGCCCATTCCTATCAACAATTAATTAACAATCACGGTTACACGCACGAAGACCTATCCAAAATTGTGAGCAAGTCCCGCTCTGCAATTACCAACAGCCTCCGTCTCCTCAAGCTCCCGGAAGTAGTCCTTTTGTGGATAGAGGAAGGAAAAATTTCTGGCGGTGCCGCACGCGCCCTTTGCAGCGACAAAATCGAAAATCCCGAAGAAGTCGCGAAGCGCGTCATCGAAGAAGGCCTGAACGTCCGCCAGATCGAGGCGATTGCTAGGGGAGAAGATCCGGCCCTTCGACAGGCTCAGGGACCTGATGAATCGTCGCAGTCTGCCGAAACGGAAGCTGACGAACAGCCGGAAGTCCACAAGCCCGAAGTCGAAGCCAAGCCGAAGCCGGAACTCAGCGCCGACATGAAACAGTTCGAGTCCCGCCTCGAAACCTTCTTCGGTACCAAGGTGCAACTGAACCCCAGCGCTTCCAACCAATCCAGGGGTACTATCGTTATTAACTATTATTCCATGGACGACCTGACCCGAATCCAGGAACTCATGGAAAACCGATAGGCGAAAATGAAAGGCAAGTACTACATCGTCCAGATTATCCCGGAAGATTCCAAGGAAATCAAGAAGTACCACGTCAACACCAAGTGGTTCACGCTGCTCAAGATTTTCCTGGTCGTAGTTGTAGTCGCGGCGGGTTTCATTATTTATAATGCGGCCCGTATTGGGCACACGCTCGTAAACTACGAAAAAATCCGCACGGCGAACGCCCAGCTCGTAAAGCAGAACGCAAACTACGAGGAACTTTTCTCGCGAATCGATTCGCTCTGGGTCCTGGAAGAACGCATCCAGAATATCCTCGGTACCTTCATCGAGAACGATTCCAACAAGATCAACAGCCTGATCGACAAGAACCGTTTCGCCCATACGCCCTCCGAAAAGATCAACGTCGACTACGAAGGGATCAACGGCTGGAAACCGATGGAAGAAAAGATCCGTCTTGAACATATCCCGAACGTGATACCTGTCGTCGGAATCGTGAGCAAGAAATTCAGCGAGGAAAACGACCACCTGGGCACCGACTTCGCGGCGCAACCGGGCGACCCCGTCTTCGCGTCGGGTAGCGGCGTCGTGGAATTCGCCGGCTCCAAGGATGAACTCGGGAACACGATCGTCATCAACCACCAGAACGGGTACGTGACAAGTTACTCGCACCTGAAGGATATCCGAACCCGCAAGGGCCGCACCGTCGGCAAGGGTGAAATTATCGGGACCGTCGGCAATACCGGAAACTCCAGTGCACCGCATGTGCATTACACCATTACGCAGAACGGCAAGGAAATGGACCCGGAACTGTTTATAAACTATTAAGCATTTACAAACCAAGAGGAAAAAATGGCTACAAAAGAACAGGAAATCACTCAGATCGGTCATAGCGTGACCATCAAGGGCGACATCAGCGGCAAGAGCGACGTCCGTGTCGCCGGCACCATCAACGGAAGCATCTCCATCGAAGGCGAGCTAATAGTGGAACGCCAGGGCCTGGTTGAAGCCGAAATCAAGACGACTACCGCCGTTATCGCGGGTACGGTCAAGGGCAACATCGACGTGAGCGAAAAGCTCATTCTCGAGAGTTCCTCACAGTTCGTCGGCAACATCAAGACTAAGCAGCTCATTATCCAGGAAGGTGCCATTTTCCAGGGTAACTGCCAGATGGGTCTCAGAAACGCAGGTGAAAAACCGGCTCCCGCTCCCAAGAAGGAGATCAATCTCTAATTCACACCTATACTATTATTTTCCATATATTTATATAAATAGTAATAGTAATTGGTTGAGTGAATAGTGGATAGAATTGTGGAAACGGATTCATAACTTTATGATGGTCAAAAAGTTACAGATTTAAATTTATTGACTATAAATGTTGAAAACTTTAAATCTGTCCACTTTTTTCAATGTTGATAAGTGTTGAACCTCAGTTTTCAATATCAATTCACAGGGAATAGACAATCAGATGTTAAAAATTGTGACGATATTCGCTTTTTGGGCATGATTTAGGTCACATTTTGCAATAAAGTTGTAAAATCGCGCTTCCATCTGTTGTTTAAAAGTTATATTATACAGACAAAATGTCGTCCAAGGTATTAAAGATAGGTCAAATTTCCGATATGCACATCGGAGAAGACGAAAGTCTGGTGCAGGGCATCGATGTCCGCGCCAACTTCCGCAAGGCGATAGAATCTAAGTCCATGACGGACCTGGATCTGCTTGTGCTATCTGGCGACTTGGCAAACGAGGATGCCGAACCCGGCGCCTACAGTTATTTTGTCGATTTCTTCAAGAGCTATCCTGTTCCCGTGTGCATTATCCCGGGAAACCACGACCGTATCGAGGTCATGGAAAAGTTCTTCGACCTGGAAGGCAAGGTACACAACGGCAAGTGCTACTACCGTTACGATCTTTTGGGCAGGAGCATCTTTTTCCTGGATAGCGCCTGTGGCGATGTCTCGAGCGAGCAGCTCGAATGGCTCAGGGCCGAAACGGCCAAGGTCCAGGATGAAGTCATCCTGTTCATGCATCATCCGCCCTGTTTTTGCGGTCACCGCTTTATGGACTTGCGCTACCACCTGAGGAACATGGTGGAAGTCCAGGAGACGCTTTCCGCAATCCCGAACCTGACGCATATTTTCACTGGACATTACCATGCCCAGTTCGAAGTGAACATGGGTAGGCAGATTGTTCACGTGGCGCCCTCGACACAGATGCAGATTGACCCGAATATGCCCTATTTTAACTTGCAAAGTGCCTCTCCGGGCTGGCAGGTGATCGAATGGGGAAAAAATTTTGTAGAAACTGAAGTTTATTTAGAATAACCCCTTGAAATTTTAAAACTATTTGACTAAATTTGGGAAAAATTTGGCGGCTTAGCTCAGTTGGTAGAGCGTCGGAATCATAATCCGCAGGTCTGTGGTTCGAGCCCACAAGCCGCTAGTATTTTGAAAAAGAGGCTGATATGTCAAGACGAATCCTAAAAGTGGCGTTGTTGATGATCGCCTCTTTTTTCGTGGCGGCAGTGTTCACTGCTTGCGATAGCGCGAACCAGGATGTTCCTGAAATGACCCAGGTGCAGTCGTCCGCTCCGAAGACCGCTCCTATCGTGAAGGTCGATTCCTTTACCGCTCCCGCCACCTCCGTGATTACCGCCGAAAAGGCGAAGTATTACGTGAAGGCGAGTGCCGCCCTCGTGGAACTGGGAGTGCGTTGGTCCGAACGTATAGACAAGGCGGCCAACGATACCGAAAAAATCCAGATTCTGAATGCCTACAACGTGGCCCGCGACCAGCTTTGCGCCCGCATCGGTCTCGCCGGCATCGCCGAATACAACTGGATTACCAAGGTCGCGCTCCCTGACCCGAAGAACAAGGCCACCTTTGAAAACGCGGGCCTTAAGACAGCTAATTAAGACAGCTAATTAATTTTAGACTGCGGGTATTAGGTTATAGGATTGCTGAAAGGCAGTTCTTTTTTTGCATCTTTTTTTGGCTTGGTACAGGCTAAAATGGCGATGTGTGTGCATTTGACCTGTACTGGTGTGCCTAAAATGAAAAAAGCTGCATTCAATTTTTTTAATTTGCGGTAGTATGCAGACGGCGAAACATTTTTTTAGTCTCGAGGGAATCGACGGTTCCGGAAAGTCGACGCAGATTGACAAGCTGATTGAGGTGCTCACCAGCGAAGGTTATTCGGTGGTGAAGCTGCGTGAACCTGGTGGTGCGAAAATTTCCGAAGGTATCCGCGAACTTCTGCTGGATCCTGCGTTCAAGGGAATCATGGGCGACAAGACGGAACTTCTGCTGTACAACGCGGCGCGTGCCCAGGTGATTCACGAGGTGATTCAGCCGGCGCTCGATGCAGGCAAGATCGTGATCGCCGACCGTTTCGCATGGAGCACCTTTGCGTATCAGGGGTATGCTCGCGGACTGGGCGCCGAGCTGGTGCAGCGCCTTACGGAAATCACTTGCGGAGGGTGCTTCCCCGAACTGACGGTGGTGCTGGACCTGACGGTGGAGGCGAGCCGCGCTCGCACCGCAAGGCGGGGCGAGGCACCCGACCGACTGGAGAGCGAGAAGGCCGACTTTTTCGAGCGGGTGCGCCAAGGTTACTTGGCCGCGGCCCGTGACTACAGCGACTGCGTTGCGGTTGTCAATTCCGATCGCGAACCCGATAAGGTATTCGCCGATTTGTACAAGTTAATCAAGTCGCGACTGTAAATCCTGCTGGATTCACTCCTGCGTTTCAGTTGATCGCCGAAGCCCATTGTGTTGCATGTCATTCTGGAGGTCTGTAAGGCCGACGGAATCCATCCTGGAATCACTCCCGCGTTTCAGTTGACCGCCGAAACCCATTGCGAAGCATGTCATTCTGGAGGTCATAAGACCGACGGAATCCATACTGAAATCACTCCTGCGTTTCACCTGGTCACCGAAGCCCATTGTGTTGCATGTCATTCTGGAGGTCATAAGACCGACGGAATCCATCCTGAAACCACACCTGCGTTTCAGTTGATCGCCGAAGCCCATTGCGAAGCATGTCATTCTGGAGGTCTGTAAGACCGACGGAATCCATCCTGAAACCACACCTGCGTTTCAGTTGATCGCCGAAGCCCATTTCGATGCATGTCATTCTGGAGGTCTGTAAGACCGACGGAATCCATACTTACGAACACTTGATACACCGGTATACAAAATTGACGCTTTTTTTTATACCGCCCCTTGAAAAAACAATTTATTTTCTACTTTGAAAGTTAAATTGGTTGCGTCATTCCGATGTTGAAGTGCGAACCGGAAAGACGAAAAGAGATGATTATGTTCAAAAGAATTTTGTCTATGTGCGCCCTGGGCACCTCTGCCCTTATGGCGGCTCTGCTCACCAACGGCGACTTGTCTTATGGCGATGGCGGTTGGTATGTCTGGAATAACCCCGATGGCCCTGCTAAGTTCGAACAGCAAATCGGGGTGATGGGCCTCGGCGTCGATGGCAGCGAAGGCGTAAAGATTACCGTGACCGATCTTCCGAATCCGTCGTGGGGACTTCAGTTGCAGCCGCCCAAGTGGCTTGCCGACTCCGCCTACTACACGCTCACTTTCAAGGCGAAGGGCAACATGCCCATCAACGCGATTATCCAGGGCGGGCCTCCCGACTACCGTCAGAAAGAAAGCGCCTCGTTCATGCTGACCAAGGACTGGAAGACTTTTTCCATGACCTTCCTTGCCGACCAGAAAGGTTACGGCCTGAATAACGTCACGTTCCACGTGGGTCTCGCCAAGGGCTGGATGCAGATGGACGATGTCGAGATCGAGAAGGTCGAAGGCATGGATGACATGACCTGGTACAACAATTCCGCCGCACGCATCGACAGCCTGCGCAAAAAGGAATTGACTGTGAAGGCGACGCCGGGTGCACAGGTGAAAGTGGAACTCATGCGCCACGCATTCCCCTTCGGCACGGCCCTTGCGCTTTACCCCAGCAAGGACAGCGTCGAAACATGGTACCGCAAGACTGCCAATAAGTATTTCTGGTACGGTGTTCCCGAAAACCAGTTCAAGTGGCCGGAATACGAACCCAAGAAGGGCAAGATCCGCCGCGACGAATTCAAGCAGTATCTGGATTACGTGAATGACTACAAGTGGGGCTTCCGCGCCCATGCGCTTATGTGGGGCATCCAGGGCTATGGCTATGACAAGCATTTCAGCTTCAAGGGTAGCTGTAAGGAAATCGGCCAGAAGCTTAAGGCACGCATTGACCGCGACATGAAGGAATACAAGGGCCGCATCAAGGAATACGATGTATGGAACGAAGTATTCCACGAACCGTTTGTGTTCAACAAGTGCGGCTGGGATCTGCTGGATTCCGCTCACGTCTGGGCGCACCGTGCCGACCCCGATGCGCGACTCTTCATCAATGAATACAACGTAATCGTCGCGGGTGAGACCGACCGCCTTTACGATATCGTCAAGGGAATGCTCGACCGCAAGGTTCCCGTACACGGCATCGGCGTGCAGTGCCACTTTGGTGACCGTCAGTTGAATCCGGCTTTCATCAAGGCCCGCTTCGACAAGCTCGGCTCTCTCGGCCTCCCGATCAAGGTGACTGAACTTGACTTTGGTGACTGGCAGAAGGGCATGTACTTCGGCGAAGACGAACAGGCCAAGCGCTACGAGATGTTCCTGCGCATTGCCTTTAGCCACCCGGCTGTCGAAGGCATCATTCTGTGGGGCTTCTGGGATAACCGTCACTGGCTCAAGAATGGTGGCATTATCGCTGCGGATGGTCGCGAAAAGCCAGCAGCAAAGCTTATTTACGACCTGTGGCACAAGGTATGGACCACCAACGGAACGTTTAAGGCCGATGAAAACGGTGTCGTGAAGTTCCGCGGTTACCCCGGCAAGTATAAGGTAACAGTCGACGGCAAGAGCGAAATGGTTGAGTTGAAGTAGAGCTTAGAGCTTAGAATTATTTGAAGATGCTCCCACACGGGGGCATTTTTTCTATTATGAGCAAATAAACCTAAGTGAGGAAACAATGAAGAGTTCTTATAAAATGGCAGCTACATGTGCCCTGACTTTCGCCTTGGCATTCACCGCCTGCGACGATTCCACCTCGGCAAGCGACAACGGCGGCAATGGCGGCAACGGCGGTACAAACACGCCTTGCACCGATGCCATCCAGGCGGAGTGTCCCGAAACACTTGAAGCGGGCACTATTTGTGACAATCGCGATGGAAAAATCTACAAGATAACGACTGTCGGGTCGCAGGTCTGGATGGCGGAGAACTTGAACTACTATTCCTGCAACATCAAGGATGCCAGCTGGTGCTACGAAGACAAGCCCGAAAACTGCGACAAGTACGGCCGCCTGTACAGCTGGACCGCGGCGATGGGAATTGATAAATCCTACCAGACTGAGTACGCGAACCTGACCGGGGTGCAGCGCGGCAACTGCCCCGAAGGATTCCACATGCCATCCGAGGCGGAATGGAGCGATTTCTATGACTTCGTATCGAATTACGCCATCGAACAGAGTAACGACGAAGGTGCGGTTGTCCGCGCCAAGGGTGCGTGGCCGAACGAATCGTATTATCCGGCTACGGATGATTTCGGATTTGCGATGCTGCCCGCTGGAAGAAAAAACTTTACCGGTTATGAAGAACTTGGCGAAAAGGCATTTTTCTGGACAGCGGACGAAGACCATCGCGATGTTGTCGGTGGTCCCCGCAATGTCGGCATCTGGACCGTGTCGAGCATGTTCGGCTTCGGCGGCGGTTCGCTCATGAAGGATGAAGGCCTCTCTATCCGTTGCGTGAAGGACTAAGCTAAAGTATCAGGAAAAGTTCAGGCCCCATACGGGGCCTTCTTTCATTTCGTACATTTCTTTCCCCACTTTTCGAGCGTAGCGGGAAAGCTCCAAGAGATTTATACCCATGGAAGGTGCCGACTTGTAAGGATCAGGCGTAGCCCTATAAGCCTTCATGGACTCAGCGCATAAGGTCTAATAATTCAGAAAAAATGAACCGCTTGTTCTTTTTTCCTTCAAATGCAAAAAGAATTCTTTTTGATTCTAACAAATCAAGATATCGCTTGGCCTGACCAACAGTCACATTCAAGCGATCAGCCAATATTGACGACGTTATAAGAGGTCGTTTAAACAAACTTTCTATGATAGCTTCGTATTTCGGACTGTTCACAAGTTCCTTTACAGCAACTTTCGTCCGTTCGTACAGATTATCCATGGAATCAATATATTGAATATTTTTTTTTGCTTGGGCAACAACCTTTCTTAGAAAATAGGTTATCCATATGGTAAGACTACCTTCACGCGAACTGGTCAATGAATTGTAATACATTAACTTATCTTCGCTAATAGCCTCGCTTAAATAGAAATACGGATATCTGATAAGCTTCGCCTTATACATATACAAACTAATCAAGGCCCGACCAACGCGACCATTTCCATCAGCAAACGGATGTATTGACTCAAATTGCGCATGAGCGACAGCTGCCTTAATTAACGGATTTTCTCCATCGGCAAAATTATTCATGTAATCCAAAAGATCGTTCATGTACTTACCGGTCTCTTGTGGCGAAGGAGGTTCAAAAACCACTTTTCCATTCGAATTAACTATGAAATTTTGCTCTTCCTTATAACGGCCTAATATGTGTTCTTTTTCGGGAGGAACTATGCCATTCAGCATAACCTCTTGAATCTTTCGAATGAAGGCATTAGAAAACACCTCCATCTTTAAATAATCCGCACCCTTACTTAAAGCGCTCAGATGATTTGTATATTCTACAAACGCCTTTTTTCCACTATTTTTTTCTTTTACTTCCTCTTTAAGCATCTCAGAATAAGTTGTCTGAGTTCCTTCGATGTACATAGAGGCAAGAGCCTCCTTTTGATGTAGCATCGGCATAAGCACACTGTTGAACTTACACCCGGCAATTTTTGCATCGAGTTCGCCCAGCAACTTTGAAGCATCGACCAGTTCATTGATAAACTGGTTGGCATCGTAATCTTTAATTCGGTCTTTTAGGAAAGGAATCATAGATTTAGCATTACTGGTATACAAATGATGGAAAGGCTAAGCGATATTCCCAAGCAAACAAGCCATTTCTTATAGGATACCCTTGAAAAGAACGCTATGATAAAAGTCCCTACATAAATAAACAATACCACTCCTAGCAGAAACAACACTCCCAGCATAAACAAATCGTTTTCATCACTCAAATTAGGGGCATCCCCTCCACCTCCATACGCGAAATAAAGAAGCGCCGCTATAGCATATAAGAACACCCACGCAATTATGTACGGAAGCGATTTGTAGAAAATCGGCTTAAAAGGCTCTTTTTTCCAAAAAGTATTATGCACAATAACTACAAAAAGGCTCAAGAACCAAAAGAACATAAACCTTGAAGAAGCGATGGAGAAACTTTCTGAAAATATGGAATTATGGGAATTCCCAAGCGGCCACATCAACAAAAAGATGACAATACCTGCTATGGGAGCAAACATTCCCACAGCAAGAATCGCCCTAGACTTCCAGTCATATTCCTTATTTTGGATTTCCATTTTCATCTAATGAATTAAGCTCCTCTAAATATCTGTTGAACGTTTCTGAACTTATTTTCTTCTTTTTTACGTTATAAGTTCCATCAGGATTTCGCTCCGAAACAAACAAACCATCCGACAGCGCCTGAACCAACAGGGCGTATGTTTTGCTTTTCATAGACTTGTCTTTATACTTGTCGCCCAGTTGTCTGCCAATCACGTTGTTTCGCAAATCAGCAGCCCGATCAGCCTCGTCAATCGTTCGGTAGGTCGTTCTAACAGTATCCATCTTTTGACCGAGTTCATGACAATTACCAACTCTCTCTGCCAAGTCTTTTCCATACTGCGAAGTGATTTCCGCCTGCCACAGGCCATGCCTGAAAGCCCCTCGCATTGAACCACGATCATCTTGATTTGGCGACAAGATATCACTTGCTTTGGCAAATGCAGTCGCTCGACTTGAGATGTTTGGTTTTGGCGTGTATTCAGGGTGGCCTATGTTCCGCAATTTAAGCGGATTGAAATTTGTAGCAGTTCCCATGCAAAAGGCTTGATATAGAATCGATGAAGCCGTGCGTCGCGCCTATGCACTTGAGCTATCCCGTCTTGGTTCTGTTGGCAGAAACCTAGACAAGACATCCCTGGCGCTTACACGGCGTTCAGGCAGGGTATCTAGCATCGACAGGCTCCTTTTCCCGTAGGGAAGCATGTAGTCATCAAGTAGGTTTGGCATTGTTGCTCCTCTGGTCCATCCGGACCATGGTTATTGGTTTAACATTGCCAGACTTTGCTATCTTTTTTGTACCGATATGTTGGACAGCTCGTCTAGCGTATTTTGCAGGGGCCCTTTGGCGAGGGCTCCTGCTTCTTTAATATATATAAGTCAAACTGAAATGTCAATAGTAAACCTGCATATTTTTGTAAAATATGCGGGTTTAATATGTGTTATGGCCCAATAACGCGCAAATAATGCATCTTTTATGTAAATTTGGGGGGGATCGGTTACCTTTTGTCTAATTTCTGCATCAGGTTGTGGGTTTCGACGAGGATAGCAATAATTTTGCGGTAGTGTTCGATATCGTCATATGTGAGTGTGCGGTTTTTGCGGTCTTTAAGCCACTTCTGCGCGGGTTGATAGCCGCCGATATAGAAGTTCCACGCCAGCTCGGGAATATTCTCGAAACACTGTGACTTGTTGATAAAAACCTTACCCACTTTGTCATCCCCGACTTGGTCGGGGATCTCCTTCTCGTATCTGAGATCTGATATTACATTGTCGCCAGGGGTGTTAAACGAAACGGTTAGTGGTTGCGGGATTTCTTGCATTAAATGGAGTTTGCGAAGCTTTTCGCCGATTGCGGCGATACGGTTGAATTCATCTGCGTTTTCGGGATAAGGAATGCGAGGAAAATCGATTTTCAAGAATTCCTTGTAGTGTTCACGATAGGATGGCGTATGGAGAACTCCATAGATGTAATCGAAGACTTGCTCTGGAGTAGTTTTATTCCCTACACATTCATCTATTTTACTCCAAATAGATTCATCAAGGTTTGGCTTTCGCTGTTCGCCCAACTTTGCTTCGTTTTCCGTTGGATAAAGGAAGAGAGGGAAGAAATAGGGAGTTCCATTTGTTGTAGCAAAGAAACGATCTGGAATTAATTCTTTCACACACAAAGCGAAAGAATAATCAACATTATTAGCATATTGTCGGCTTAATATTAAAGCACAACTTCCATTTAAAATATGTGCAGAATGCGGCAAACGAGGACGACCAATAAACCCATTCGCTCTATCGGAGAAAATAATTTTTCTTCTATCAAAAGGTTTGTATGAAAAATCTATTATGGATAAATCATTTTGCACCAAATCTTTTTTTGCATTTAAAACATTCCAACCAGAGGAATCTTTTAAATCATATTTCTCTTTTAAAGTATCTACTGACAAATCAATAAAATCTTTTTTTACAACTAAAGCATCTTCTTTTGTATAATGAATTGCAACATTATCGCATTTCGTTTGAATACCAGAATTATAAACATTCATCAATTCATCAATCTTAAAACCTTTCTCGTATTCACTTTGTACAGAAAAATCCTTCGGAACAAAGAAATACTGCGGAGCTTGCAAATTCAGTTCTTGCCAAGGAACATCCTTTATGGAATGTGTTTTGAGGTAATGATATTTTTTCAACACGCTTGCCGAAGAGTTCGTAATGATAAACTTTGGCAATGGATTGTATCGTTCCGTTTGCAACGATACTCCCCTTCTTCACAAAGATGCTGATACTAACACCTTGCATAATATCAAAGACATTTTCGTCTTTCCTACCATCCGGTGCCTTTTCCATCTTTCGAGAATCACCATGCAAATTCAAAACATATATCTCATCAAAAGTCTGCAATAAACTGAACCGCATTTGGCGATGAGTGATTCCATCAATAAAACTATTATTTGAAATGTAGGCTACGATTCCTTCGCCATTTTTCTCAACATAGTAATGAGCCAAACGAATGAATTTGATATAATCATCATCAAGATTTATCTTCTTTTCATTCAAGTTTTTCTTGTAATCAAGCAAAAGATTCTGAATCCACTCACCCTTATTACTGCTGCTCACGCTATACGGCGGGTTCCCAATCATCACCATCACGGGAGTATCGCGCTTAACGAAGTTCGCTTCGCTTGCTTCTTGTGCCAACCACTGCGCAAATAATGTTCCTGTATTCGGGTCACATTCTTCCAAGGAATTGGTTAGGTAAATACGCAGACGCTTATTCTTTTGCGGAACGTAGCCTGTCTCGGAAAGTACCAAATCGAGTTTGAGATGCGCAATCGCATACGGAGCCATCATGAATTCGAATCCGTTCAAGCGCGGCAAGAGATGTTCGTCCACATAATTCTGCCATGCGCCTAAGTTGCCCTGCATGCTGCTGTAAATCTTCCGCACAATCTTTGCAGGGAAAGTCGCGGTTCCCGTCGCAGGGTCGAGAATCTGCACCCGATGGTATTCCTTTTCCTCATGCCGTTTGTGGTCAGTGGTGCGATTGTCGGTATACAGGTCGTTTGAGCGTTTGAGTTTCACCTTGCTTGTGTCAGCAAGGCCCATCGGGAGCTTAAACGTGTCCTTCAGAATTTCATCCACCGCATTCACCATGAAATCGACAACCGGCTCCGGCGTGTAATAAACGCCGCAGGACTTTTTCTGTTTCAGGTCGTAATGGTACAGGAAATCTTCGTAGAAATGAATCAGCGGATCGCCTTGGCCACTTGATTGCCCAAAGTTTTTCATCACCTTTGAAATGTCGGTAACGCGGAATGTCTCAACCAAGTCATCTACAATCCAGACGATGCTTTCGTCCATGTCGAAGCCGGCAATGCTCTGGAAAATCTTGCGCAGGAAGGGGTTCGTTTCGGGAATCAGCGTCGCAGCCTCGGCTCGTGAAAACGTATCGGGAGTCTTGTCGTGGAGCCGCGCCGCAAACATGCCGTATGCAATCGTCTGCGCATAAATATTGGCAAAAGCCTTTTCCGTCAAATCGTGAATCAAGATGCTTTTGAAAGCATTCCACTGCCCCGCCAGTTCACCCGTCTTGTCCGTATCATTTTCAAGCGTCTTGTGAATCGTCTCGGCAAGGAGTTTCGCCTTCGCCGCCATCATCTGCGCTAACTTTTTCGCAGATGTAATCTTTTGCGGGAGTGCGCCCGAGAAGGAATCTACAATCTCCAGAATTTTCGTAACATTCGGCTGGATAACAACCACCTTGTTGCCACGAACTTCGGCAATGCGCACGCTATCGACAAACTCGCCGAACTCGTACAAATGGAAATCAAGGTAATCCGTAAACAGAATGTGATCGAGAGAATTCTTGTAACGGTTGAACTGTTCCTTATGCTCTCGGTTACCGTCCAAGTCGCGATCGTTCACATCCTTTGCTTCAACAAAAGCCACCGGAATCTTCGATGCGCCGCCCTTGGAAATGATATAGTCTGGGGCACCACAATCAATGCGTCGAGGTTCGTTCGTCACCACGTACTCGGGCAAGAGGTCCGACAAGAGCGAAGCCAACGCCGGACGGTAACTATGCTCGGTAGCCTCGCCCGTCGCAAACTGTTTGGACACTTCGGCAATGTAGCGTTCTACAGCCTGGTACTTGCTCTTATCTAAATCCGTCATTGCGCATCCTCAAATGGAAAGATTCTGCTCCATTCAAGGATTCGACCGCACGACTAGAAACAAAAAAGGCGTGGAGTCGAGTGCCTATCTGTCCTGCGGGTTAGCACGCCCTTCTACACAATAAGCACAAACGACCCACGCCCCGATAGGGACGTGAGCGTTCGTCTTATCCTCGTGTAGTTTGAAAGTGCTAATTTCAGGACAGAGAATAAGAGACGAATCTCAAAATTTCCGGTCGCCCTAAGCCAAACGGCAAAGGGCTATGTCATAAGCGAATATAGTTTATTTTGTCACTTCGGCAAGCTCAGTGACCTTATGTCAAGGGTTAGATTGCTTCGCTACGCTCGCAATGACGAAAAAGGAGGGGTACGCCCCAAGGCTTGCCCCTTCAAAAATAAACGCCCTCTTGACAATTATCCAAAACTAGTGTACATTTGTATATATTAACGAGATTTTGTTGTACAAAACGGACAATGCAGAAGTAAAGGTCGAAATCCTACTGCAAAACGAGAATCTTTGGCTGACGCAGGCCAAGATGGCCGATTTATTGATGTGCAAAAAGCCGCCATTTCCAAACACTTGAAGAATATCTTTGCAGAAGGCGAGTTGCAAGAATCTTCAGTTGTTTCCAAAATGGAAACAACTGCCGCTGATGGAAAAAATTACAAAATTAACATCTACAATCTCGATGCCATTATCGCGGTAGGCTATCGCATCAATTCCAAAAAGGTCACAATGTTCCGTATTTGGGCGACTCAGGTCCTCAAGGAATATATTATCAAGGGCTTCGCCATGAATGACGAACGCCTGAAAAATCCCGTAAATTTCTTCGGCAAGGATTACTTCGAAGAACAACTCGAACGCATCCGCGAAATCCGTGCCAGCGAACGTCGCTTTTACCAAAAGATAACGGATATCTACGCCCGTTGCAGCGCAGATTATAGCCCGGACAGCCAGATTACACAAGACTTCTTTTCGACCGTAAAGAACAAGTTGCATTACGCCGTCACGCATCAAACGGCCGCAGAAATCATCTACTCGCGGGCAGATAGCAAGAAAGTGAACATGGGACTCACGACATGGAAAAATGCGCCCGACGGCGACATCCGCAAGCCTGATGTATCAATCGCCAAGAATTATCTCTCGCGAGAGGAAATCAAGAACTTGAATGAAATCGTCACGATGTATCTTGACTATGCGGAACGCCAAGCGAAGCGAGGGCAAGTGATGTATATGAAGGATTGGGTCGAAAAACTCAATGCCTTCCTTCAATTCAACGAAGAAGATGTCTTACAAGACAAGGGCAAGGTCACTCATGAAATTGCCAAGGCCTTTGCCGAAGAGGAATTCGAAAAATTTAGGGTGATTCGCGATGCCACGTACAAGAGCGATTTTGACATGTTGATGGAAGCAACCGCTCAATACCACGCATAATAAATGCCCCAGGTTCAACCTGGAGCACTTGTTAATTGCGCAAAGCGCGTTGCTAAGTATCGGCGCGCGGCCTTTGCTGCATTCGGCTTTGTGAGCAACAAAGCCCTCGGGTGTTAACCGAGGGCGGTTGCGAGAGAACCGGCTCCAGAGTTAGGACTCTGCAGAGTTTAGCCGGTTCGGTCTTATTAGTAATTGCGCTAAAGCGCATTACTCGTCGCCTCGGTCATGTCAGACTGCAAGCAGTCTGCCGCGACACTCGGCTCCTAGTAATTTTCAGCAGTGACTTCGAAGAAGGACTGCGGGTGGGCGCACACGGGGCATGCGGCAGGAGCCTTGGTGCCAACGACAATGTGACCGCAGTTGCGGCATTCCCACACCTTGACTTCGCTCTTTTCGAACACGGCTGCAGTTTCCACGTTCTTGAGGAGTGCGCGGTAGCGTTCTTCGTGGCGCTTTTCGATTGCGGCGACCATGCGGAACTTGTTGGCGAGAGCCTTGAAGCCTTCTTCTTCGGCAGTCTTCGCGAAACCTTCGTACATGTCGGTCCATTCGTAGTTTTCGCCTTCGGCGGCAGCCTTCAGGTTAGCAGCGGTGTCACCGATACCGTCCAATTCCTTGAACCAGAGCTTGGCGTGTTCCTTTTCGTTGTCTGCGGTTTTCAGAAACAGTTCAGCGATCTGTTCGTAGCCTTCTTTCTTGGCGCAGCTTGCAAAGTAGGTGTACTTGTTGCGAGCCTGGGATTCGCCAGCGAAGGCGGCCTGAAGGTTCTTTTCGGTTTGTGTTCCGGCATATTTATTTGCCATAGATTCCTCTCTTGGTTGAAATGTCTAGAAAAGAATATAGTCATTTTTAAGACCGTTCTTGGCAAAAATAAGTCCAATCGGAGTCTTTTTTCTGCCAAATAATATATATCTAAATAAAAAGGAGGCCTTTTATGACCCTCATGATTATCCAGCTTTTGATTGTACTATTGGCACTTTACGTGGGCTCGCGTTACGGGAGCCTAGCCCTCGGCGCGATTTCGGGAATCGGTCTTGCGATTCTCGTGCTCGGCTTCGGCCTGCAGCCCGGCAAACCGCCTACCGATGTCATTTACATCATTATCGCTGCGGTGACCTGCGCAGGCATTCTGCAGGCATCGGGCGGCATGGATTGGCTGATCCAGATTGCGGAGCGCCTGTTGCGCAAGCATCCGAACTACATCACGATTTTGGCTCCGCTCTGCACGTTCTTCCTCACGGTTCTCGTAGGCACCGGCCACGTGGTTTACACCCTCATGCCGATTATATGCGATATCTCGCTCAAGAAGGGAATCCGCCCGGAACGCCCCTGCGGCGTGGCCTCCGTCGCATCGCAGGTCGGTATCACCTGCTCGCCAATTGCAGCTGCCGTCGTCTCGTTCGTGATTATCTCAAATGCAAACGGATTCAACATCAATAACCTGCAGGTCATCGCGATTACGATTCCCGCGTGCCTTTGCGGAATCATGGCCGCGGCAGCCGTCTCGTACAGGCGCGGGCTCGACCTCGACAAGGACCCGGCATTCCAGGCCCGCCTCAAAGACCCGCAGATGAAGGAATACATGTACGGGAATACCGCTTCCGTGCTCGACAAGGAAGTCTCCAAGGAAGCGAAGCGCGCCGTGTTCATTTTCCTCGGTGCTCTCGCCGTCATCGTATTCTTTTCCATTACGCAGATTGCGGGCCACGACATTCGCCCCAAGTTCCCTACAGGTAAAGTAATTGACGGCGTGGCGCAAATGAAGCCGCTCGCCATGAACATCATCATCCAAATTGTGATGATTGCTGCGGCCGCGTTCATGGTTATTTTCTGCAAGGCAGCCCCCAAGAAGGCCGTATCTGGCGCCGTGTGGCAAAGCGGCATGGTCGCCGTCGTCGCCATTTACGGAATCGCATGGCTTGCCGACACCTACTTCGCGAACTACATGGACGTGATGCAGGGCGGTCTCAAAGACATCGTGCAACATTACCCATGGGTAATCGCGTTTGCGTTCTTCGCGGTGAGCGTGCTCATCAACTCGCAGGGCGCGGTGGTGGTTGCCATGCTCCCGCTCGCCTATAGCCTCGGCATCGAAGGCCCTGTACTCCTGGGCGTGTTACCGAGCGTGTACGGGTATTTCTTTATCCCGAACTACCCCTCGGACATTGCGACCGTGAACTTCGACCGCTCGGGCACAACCGTCATCGGCAAGTACCTGCTGAACCATAGCTTTATGCGGCCGGGCCTCGTGAGCGTCATCGTCTCGACAATCGTCGGAACAATCCTGGTGAGAATTTTTTACTAGCTGTTTTCATAACGAACCAAGTATTTCAATTTTGCGCGACTCCACGCGGGTCGTTTGTTGTATATTTATTGCCGAATATTTTACTCCAGGCAAGACCTGGGTCATTTTTTAACCACCCCTTAACCGGCTAAAAGGCGGTATTTATGCTGATAGAAAAGATTGCATCCCCTGCCGATGTGAAGAATATGGACACGGAAAGCCTGAAGGCGCTGGCCGGCGAGATTCGCACGGCACTTTTGAATAAGATTTCACACTGCGGCGGGCACTTGGGACCGAATCTCGGATTCGTGGAGCCGACCATCGCGCTGCACTATGTTTTTGAATCGCCCAAGGACAAGATTGTCTACGACGTTAGCCACCAGAGCTATACGCACAAGATTTTGACAGGCCGCGCCGAAGCGTTCCTCAATCCGGAAAAGTACTGGAGCGTTACGGGCTACACCGAACCCTGCGAAAGCGAACACGACCATTTTATGATCGGCCACACCTCGACTTCCGTGAGCCTTGCGCTCGGGCTTGCAACCGCCCGCGATATCAAGGGCGAAAAGGGCAATGTGATTGCAGTAATCGGTGACGGTTCCCTGAGCGGCGGCGAGGCATTCGAAGGTCTCGACAATGCCGGCGAATACGCGACGAACTTTATCATGGTGGTAAACGACAACGAGATGTCCATCGCCGAAAACCACGGCGGGCTTTACGGGAGCCTCGCGGAACTCCGCAGAACGCAGGGCAAGAGCGAGAACAATTACTTCAAGAGCTTAGGCTTTGACTACCTGTATGTTGAACAAGGTAACGATATCGAATCGCTCATCGCCGCGTTCAAGCAGGTGAAGGATTCCACAAAGCCCGTGGTCGTGCACATCCACACGCTCAAGGGCAAGGGCTACAGCTTCGCCGAAAACGCGAAGGAAGGGTTCCACTGGTCCGCACCGTTTGACATTCCGACTGGTGTCGTGAACTGGGGAAGCGGAGAATCTTACGGCGCAATCCTCGGCGACTACCTGATGAAAAAAATCAAGGCCGACCCGAAAGTCGTCGTAATCCATTCCGCAGTACCCGCAGGCATCGGGTTCTTTGCCGAACAGCGTAAAGCGGCAGGCAAGCAGTTCATTGACGTGGGCATCGCCGAAGAGCACGCAGTCGCACTCGCCTCGGGCCTTGCGAAGGGCGGCGCAAAGCCCGTGTACAGCACGCACAGCACGTTTATCCAGCGCACCTACGACCAGCTTTCGCAGGATTTGTGCGCGAACAACAACCCAGCCACACTGCTCATTACCATGTCGGGCGCTGACGGCATGAACGATACCACACACCTCTGCATTTTTGACATCGCGATGATGAGCAATATCCCGAACCTGGTGTACCTCTGCCCGACTTGCGTAGAAGAGGCCATCGCCATGATGGATTATGCCATTGACCAGACAGAACATCCGATGGCCATCCGCATCCCGAACGGAGTCGCACACAGGAATGTCGCGTTCGACAGGGATTATTCTAAGTTGAACACATACAAGGTGGACAAGCGCGGTAGTAAAGTCGCCCTCATCGGTCTCGGCAGCTACTACGCCCTCGCTGAAGAAACCGCCGCGGAACTTGCGAAGCAGGGAATCGACGCCACCATTATCAACCCGCGATTCGCGACAGGTATCGACGAGGCTACGCTCACGGGATTGTGCGCCGACCACCAGGTAGTCGTGACGCTCGAAAACGGCATGATTGACGGCGGCTTCGGCGAAAAAATCGCCCGCTTCTACGGCAACAGCGACATGCGCGTTCTCGTGAAAGGCCTTAAGAAGGAATTCTACGACAAGGTCCCCTACGGCGAACTCATGGAACGTAACCGCCTCACGCCCAAGCAGATTGTGGAAGATATTTTAAATAGAGCCTAAATTGGGTTTTAAAACTACAATTACTGAATTAAAACCCAATATAGGGTTGTTTTATAGACAGAAATTTAGTATATTTTAGACAGATATCCAGGAGGTAGACATGTACAGGGCAACACCGCTTACAGAACAAACCGCTCTCAAGGAGCTTGGCGAACGCATCCGTGCGCACCGCATTGCCCTGGACCTTTCGCGCGAAACTCTCGCCGAAAAGGCGGGTGTCGGCAAGAATACATTAGTGCGACTCGAAATGGGCCAGAGCGTAAGCCTCTCGCACCTTGTCAAGGTGCTGTTGCACTTTGGATTTGCAGAATCGCTTGTCAACATTGTTCCCGATTACAGCCGTAGCCCCATGATGCTCCTCCGCGAATCGCAAAAACTGCCCCAGCGCAAACGTGCCGGTCGCAAGAAGAAGGCTGCCGCCAATGCGTCCTGGGTATGGGGAGAGGATAAATGACCTCCGTCGAGGTTAAGCTCTGGGGAACGACTGTCGGGGCGCTCTACCAAAAAGAGGGCGACGAATTCACCTCGTTCGAATACGCTCCAGACTTCGCCCGCAGTGGCATAGAACCCGCGCCGGTCGCCATGCCCGTACGCAGCGGCGCTATCTACCGATTTCCGGGCCTTTCTCCCGCCACTTTCCACAGGCTGCCGGGGCTTTTCGCCGATTCCGTCCCCGACAAGTTCGGCAACAAGATTATCGACCAGTGGCTTGTCCAGAACGGCAGGGACCCTAAAAGCTTTACCGCACTCGAACGGCTCTGCTACACCGGCTCGCGCGGCATGGGAGCACTCGAGTTCTACCCCGCCACCGGCCCCGACCCCGTCAAGAGCGAACCGCTCGAAATTGAAAGGCTTCGCACCCTTGCGGCAAACATCTTGGACCAGCGCAAAAAAGTAAAGGTCAGGCTCCGCGAGAAAGACGCGTTCGAACAGATTGTCCGTGTCGGGACATCTGCCGGAGGCGCCCGCGCAAAGGTTCTCATCGCTTATGACGATTCTACAGGAACCGTGCTCTCGGGGCAAGTCCGCGCCCCCGAAGGATACGGCTACTGGCTTCTAAAATTCGACGACATTGAGAACAATCGCGACAAGGAAAACGCCGACCCGGCTGGTTTCGGGGCGCTCGAGTTTACCTACAGCCAGATTGCGAAGGAAGCCGGAATCCAGATGACGGAATGCCGCCTGCTGGAAGACGGCGATCATAGACACTTCATGACGCGCCGCTTCGACCGCACCGAAAACGGCGGCAAACTGCACTACCAGTCGCTTGCGGCCATTGCGCACTACGACTTCAACATTGCGGGGGCGTACAGTTACGAACAGGCCTTCGCCATCGCAAGGCAAATCGGGCTCACTACCGCCGACATCGAACAGATGTACCGCAGGGCCGTATTCAACATTTGCGCAAGAAACCAGGACGACCACACGAAAAACATCGGCTTCTTGATGGACAAGCGCGGCAACTGGTCGCTCGCCCCCGCCTTCGACGTCACCTACGCCTACAACCCCGCCGGCCGCTGGACCGGAACGCACCAGATGACCTTCAACGGCAAGCGCGAAAAGTTCACCCTCGACGACTTCAAGGCGGCGGCAAAAAGTGCCGGCCTCGTGCAAGGGCGCTACAAGCGAATCCTCGAGCAGGTGCAAGATGCCCTCGCAGGCTTCAAGAAGCGTGCCAAGGCAAACGACGTCCCCAAGAAACTTGTTCAGGATGTTGTGAAGAATTTGATTAAATTTTAAAGACCCTAAATTAGGTTTTTAAAGTAGATTTTTGAAAGTAAAATCCTAAATTTGGGTTATATCTAGACTTCATAAAATCAGTGTAACAGGCTTGTCAGCTACGAGACTGTCCGGTGCAACCTTGCAGTCAATCACAAAAATTTCCACACCCGCCTTCCGGGCGTTTCGAAGCGCCTTGCCGAATTCAGGATGGATATTGTCGTCGGGGCCAAAACGCTTGCATCCCTTCATTTGAATGAGAAACAGGACGCCGCATTCGTAGGAAGTGCCGTCTTCGGCGGTCACACGTTCCGATTTTATGCGGGTTAATTCCGTCAGGTGCTTAATTCCTCTTTCTGTAGGGGCGTCAGGAAAGGTGGCGAAACCATCGTGCTCCAGGGTGACGCCCTTCACTTCTAAAAGCATCTTGCGGCCCGCGAATTCGATGTAGAAATCGAACCGAGAATTCCCGAAGGTGTATTCAGGGCGAACCAACTGCAATTTTGGGAAACGCCGCTTGTTTGCTCTAATCCATTCTGCTGCCACCTTGTTGGGGGCCTGGCTGTCCATGTTTACGAGAACCGTGCCTCTAGGCGTAACCTTCTCCACCGCAATCAGGTCGTAAGGAGTCTTGCGGGCAGGATTCGTGGACTGTTCTAGGTAAACGGCCGTACCGGGTAACAAAAGTTCCCGACACCGGCCCGTATTTTTCACATGAACCACGGTCATTTGCCCCTCGATGTTCACGTGGGCTATAAAGCGGTTTGGCCGAGAAACGAATGTCGCCTTTACAATTTTTCCGTACTGCATTGCTTTTAGGGAATATACATCTTTTTCAGGGATGTCAGGCGAATTTAGACATTCGTCCGAGTAAAAAATGTAATAAAGTAAGAACTCCCCGAGCGCTGGGCCGGGGAGGGGTTTACTTGGTCGTTGGGAAGACTCTGTTACAACGGATTAATCGTCGCTTAATTCCGTAAAGCAGTCAAAGTCATCATAATTGTCCTCAACAAGATGGAAGAAGTATTCCATCTCATTTACCGCATTTTGCGTAGGCCAGCTCGCGTAGCGACTTTCGAATTTTTTGCTATCAAATTTTATATCAGACAAGGCGTTCGCAAAAGAGACCTCCGTAAGGGGGCGGCTGTAGGTGTATTCATCGCTCCCGTTCTGGAACAGCCGACCGTCTGGCGAAACCATCAAATAGCTTTCTGTCATTGCATCGTTGTCTTCAACGAAAATGACTTGCTGTGGCTCATTTGGCTTTTCAATGTCCTCGCAAGCAATAAACGCTGCTAGCAAATCCTTGTGCGGCTTCGGCACATTTGCTTGCATTAGATTCTCGTTAAAGTTGTTCCTAAGGAACGCGTAGAACTGGTAATCGCTAACGCCAGAATTTCCGTTGAACGGCCTCTGTCGCAAGATCTTCCACTTGTCGATATGGAGTTCGGCAAAACGCTCTACGAGGACTTCGTTAAAGTTATGCTTGCTCACAACGGTATTCAGCTTGATTTTAATATCGGGATTTGCTTTGCGGAGGTCCTCAATCTTTTGGCGCAAAGCGTCGAAACAAATGGTCTTGCCGCCGCATTCCCGTCCAATCTTCATGTTGGTCTCGTGATCCAACGAATCGATGGAAATGCCAACCTGCGAAATCAGATGCGCGAAAGGGCGGATGTTTTCGAGATGGCTGCCGTTGGTGATGATGGAGATTTCCATCTCATTATTGTACGCAGCTTCCACAACATTCCACAGGCGTTCAGGGGACATAATCGGCTCGCCACCGACGATGTTCAGGCGGATTCTAAAAATACCCTGACTGCGAAAATGTTGACTAATGTTAGAAAGTACTTTCTGCACATTGTCAGGATTGCTCCAAATTTCAACAGGCTTGTTCCACTTGGCAAAGCAAAATTCGCAATGGTAATTGCATGCTTCGGTGATATGCCAGTTGATGACGACGAATTTTTTGATATTCATAAATTTTCCTCGCGGGATTGTGGTGAGTGGTTAGGCGATGATGACGCCGGTTTGAATGAGATAGGTGCGGATATAGCGATTGTAATCGCGCCGGAAGTTCGCAAAGGCGCGAGGGTCACTCGGCGTGCACGGGACAATAAAGAACTTGGTCGCCCCATCGGCAATGTGTCGCAGAATGGGGTGTTTTGCGTGCCGAGCCAAGGCCCATCGGCCGCTTTTCAGCATTGCGTTGCACATTTCGTTGATTTTGGAATCGTTTGAGAGGTTTGACATAGGTTTCAGTCCTTTTGGGAAGAGTTTTTGCCTTTTTGGCTACCCATAAAACAAAAAAAATCCCCTTGGAATTACCAAGGGGAAATTGAAAAACGTTTTTGTCTTATTTTAGTAATGAAGCTAAATATTTCAAAATTAGCTTTTGTTCATTTTCGGAAGGGTATCTTATGCATTGTGGATTTCTCATTTGCCATTGCCACATGGCTTCTGCAAAGTAGGACTTTTTCATTTTTTCCCAATGGTCATTATATTCTGCAATAAGATAGGTACAAAGCCGTTTTACGCATTTTAGCCATCCCATTTCTATCGCAAAAAGAGTGCAATCATATAAAGGAATAACTCCATAGGGAAAATCATGAGGCTTTTTGGGAATGTCCTTGCAAGGGTCAAAATGAAGATTGATAAGTAAATCAATTATTTTAAGCAATTCATTCTCATCAATGAAACTGCAGGAACTATCGAATAAAAATTCGTTTTGCGTTAAGAGTTCATTGTAGAAAAGAGAGAGTTCTCTTGTGTTGCCATCACCAAAATATTCAGGTGATTTAATAAATTGATTAACTCTATTAACATAAGGGTTTTCATATTTACATCCGTTATTTTTTGCCCAGAGTTGTTTATATGTTTCTAGCACCGCTAAAAAATAATTGTTAGAATCATTTTTTACTGTTTCAATATTAAATAAGGGTATGACATCTTCTACGATAGTGCATTTCCCGATATTGCAAACGGTATATAATAAATTTTGATCATTACGAAATGTTAACCTCGAAACATCAATATCAGCTTCTTTATAAGCTGGCAAAATCATCTTGAATATTTTATAGGCGTTTTCAAGTTCTTCTGCGTGAACCTTGTTGTAATCATAGTATTTCTTGAGTGTCTTTCTCGCGTTTGGAATAATAAAGTTTATTATATCATCATTGCTAATATGCTCAAGAGAATGAGGGACTAATACAATGCGCCAAAATCCAATAGGCAGGAACAAGAGCATGTTATTGATGCACCAAAATAGGGTGTTCTTGTTTGGATCCTTGGCTTTAAGCACATTTCCACCTTTGGCAATTATTTCTTTTACTTTTTCGGGATTGTTGATTTGAGATGCTATTTCAATGGCGTAACCGGATGTATTTCCAAAAGAAATGATTTTTTGGTTCAACTTGTTTTCGTCATATTCCAGCGACAATATATGTTTCTTCTTTTCATAAAAGGAACTAGGTAAAAAGAAGCTGTCACTTTGATTGCAGTATTGTTTTCTTAACGATTCCAATTTTTCAGAGTTATTGTAAACGAAATTTTCACTATCGTCATAACCAGCGATTTCAAGTTCAAGATGAACCAAATATGAGTACTTCAGCAAACTTGTAAACAGTTTGGTTGCCGCTGTTTTGACTTTAGAGTCTGTGGAGTTGTAGGAAATGAACGCCATAGCAACAATTAAAATTCGATACCACAATGTAGATAAATCACTATAGGTATAATTGCCTGTTGATCCTACATAGAAAAAAACATATGAAACTTGCCTTGCATAGAAAACGGCTTTTTCGTAGTTCCCTAAGTAAAAGTTATTTTTAAATTCCATATAGAGTAGAACAGGGTAGTCGGTAGGTGGGGTACATTCTTTTAGGTAATCTATTTCCCGCTCTATTTTTTCTTTTGCATTATCATTTTTAGGTCCATCTATCACATTGACTAATTCTTCAATACGATGTGAATAGGGCGATTCTTTTTCTTTTCCTTTTTTTCCATATTTCTCTAAAAGCATTTCATTGCAAGGAAAATGTTTATAACATTTGGTATAAAACCAACTTATCAACAAATTCTCTTTATTTACAATTATTCCATCAGAATTCACATCATCTAAAAAAGCAAGTACAGATTTGATTTTTACAAAATCTTTAGATTGCTGCTTGTTCGTTATCCAATTTTTAAAATTCTTTTTATTATTTTCGTCTTTAAGTTTTTCTTTAATCTTTTTTTCATCCAAGCAACTTAAGTATGTGAAAAAATCATTACCATCTTCGGATGCAGGTATATTTCCTAACCATTTCCAATTTGTCGTAGATTCTCTTATGCAATACGCTTTTGCAAAAAAATATCTAAACCACTGTCGGATATATGCGTTTTTGGTTGAGCCTGAGGCTGTCGATTTGTTGATTGCGTCAATATACCATGTCAAAATGGAGTCTACAGATTTTGAACATGAGCCTAAATCAAAGCATTCTATGTATTTTTTTATCGTGTCTCTGTCGAGCGCCTTTTTGTGTTCGCTAGATCTTAGACCATCTCTTACGGCGGAGAATAATTCATCGTAATCGGTTCTGTTTACATTTTTCTTCAAAATGAAAAAGTCGTCAAAAGTTAGGGCAAATTCCTCTATTGTTGGGAATCTTTCTTCCAAAGTTAACGGATTTTTGCAAAAATTGTTGTAGTTCGCTAAAGTCATTATTCATCCTTTTTTATCTAAATATACTTTCAGTGCGTTCAGAATTTCATGGGGGAAAATGCAGAACGTTTTTTTTTGCATTTTGAAGAGTTCAGTCACATTCGGTTTATCAATTTGGCTCTAGTCAAGTTTTTTGAAAAAACGCAATTTACAAAAAATGGCTTTTTTTTATAAAAAATGATATTCCAGTGATTTTTTTCTTATATTCCCTACTATGGACACGGAAAAGAAAATAGCCCTGATCATCGACTGCGACAACGCCAAGGCAGACGCCATCTATGGCATCATGGAAGAACTCTCCAAGTTCGGGGAGTACTAAAACGATATATTTTTCAGTCGATTTAGCACTATTTTAACAAAAAGTTGCAGAAACCGTAGGGAAGTCTTCTCCAAAGAAACGGAGCTTCGCCATTCTCCCTGGATTACAATGTACCGAGAGCACTAGTTGCGATGATTATAATGAATATTATTTAACCCAAAACGGGGTCATTAAACTTAATTTCTTTTGTTAAAAACCTAAATTTGGGTTATTAAAACTCCCCGAGCGCTAGGGCCGGGGAGTGGGTTTACTTGGTCGTTTGGAGTATTGTGGCCTAGATATCGCCTAATATCGAGGCGAACGGATTCAGCGGATTTTCGATACCAAAGAACTTCTCCATGGCATTGGTTGCCTGCCAAGTGTACGAACCGTCATAGCGGCCGTCGAACTTGGCTTCGTTGAACTTGATGTCCTGAATAGCTTCGGCGAACGACACTTCCGTCAGCGGGCGGCTGTAGCTGTATTCGGTGCTTCCGTTCTGGAAAAGGCGCCCGTCCGGGGAAATCATCAAGTAACTTTCGGTCATGGCATTGTTGTCCTCGATGGTGATTTCGCATCCATCACGATAGCGGTCAAGCTCCTTATAGTTATTGCGGATAAAGGAATAGAACATAAAGTCCGAGATTCCCTTGTTTTCGCCGAAAGGCATCTGGCGAAAAATCTTCCACTTGCTGGCCTTGAGCGCAAGAACCGAGTTCAGGAGCTGTTCGGAGAAATTGTACTTGTTCACAACCGTATTGATCTTGATTTTAAGTTTCGGATTAATTTCTTGTACATACTTGATCTTCTCCTTGATTTCTTCGAAAGAAAGAGTCTTGCCGTTGCAAGCGCGGCCGATTTTCAGGTTCGTCTCGTGATTGAAGGAATCAATGGAGAGGCCAACCTGCGAAATCATGTGGGCGAACGGACGAATGACTTCGAGATGGCTGCCGTTCGTAATCATCGAGATTTCGGCCCCGTTATCTTTTGCCGCCTTTACGACATTCCACAACCTTTCCGGATGCAGAACCGGCTCTCCGCCGACAATGTTGAGGCGGAAACGCTTGGGAATCATACAAGTGGTATCCACATAGTCGGCAATGCCCTTGATAATATGCTCGACCTGATCGGTATCTTCCCAGACTTCGCGCTGCTTGCCCCACTTGGCAAAGCAGTGCTTGCAACCATAATTGCAGGTTTCGGTAACGTGCCAATTGACGCACATAGGGACAGTCGCTTCTGTATGAGTAGACATAATGTAATCTCCTTTTTTAAGGTTGAGGTTTAGGCGATGATGACGCCGGTTTGGATGAGATAAGCGCGGATGTAGCGGTTGTAATCGCGTCGGAAGTTCGCAAAGGCGCGCGGGTCACTCGGCGTGCACGGGACAATAAAGAACTTGGTCGCCCCATCGGCAATGTGTCGCAGAATGGGGTGTTTTGCGTGCCGAGCCAAGGCCCATCGGCCGCTTTTCAGCATTGCGTTGCACATTTCGTTGATTTTGGAATCGTTTGAGAGGTTTGACATATGTTTTGCTCCTTTTTTGAGGGTGAATGGGGCGACGTTTACGTCCTTCAATCAAAGATTTAGATAATGATGTGGTGACAACTGGTGACATTTTGATTATGCGTGATTAGGCTTTTTTTATATTTCTTGGTATGGCTAAAGACGAAAAAAAAGATCAATCCCTATGGGAATCATTAAAAACAAGTGCTCTTTGCGTAATGTTTGGTGCAATGGGTGGGGGCCTTGTTATGTATCATGTAGAAGATGTTGAATCTGACCAATATATGCGAGTTTTACAGCGTGAGCTCAATAATGCCCATCGATATTTTGAACCTACGCGAGATTCATTATCCCAAAAAGTTTTTTTCTATAAATTTCACCGTGATTCCTTAAAATCACTCTTGGAGCATACTCGTGATTCTCTTTATATGTATGTTCAATGGGTGGAACAGAATCAACCGAAACTAGAAAAAGGGGAAAGCGACATTCAGGAATGCAACGAAATTAACTCCACTCTTGAATCACAATTACGTTCTATTCAAGATTCCCTATTTTCGTGCCGTCGGGTTAATGATAATAGTCAAGAAAAAATTGAACGACACGAATTAGCTATAAACGAATGCGAAGAAAAAAACGAAACCATTTCGCTAGCGCTTGATTCTGTACAGAATTCTTTGGACATTGAACAAAAAGAAGTCCGAATTCGAGACAATCAACTGGATAGTATAGAAACGATTTTGAATAAACATAAAAATCGTTATATTATGGAAACGGAATTCGCATTACTAACAACATGCATATATGGTCATGGGAATAGTATGACAAGAGCTCAGTATGATCGTCAAAAGAAGTGTTGCATAGAGTATATTCGCAAAATACAGAAGAAATACCCAACTGACAAGGATTTGGAAAAAATACAAGATGATTTTGAAATAAGAAATGAATGTAGTTCATCTTATTACAATGACGACTACTTCTAGGATGGTTTACGATGGAATTAAGTCCAAAACAACTTTTAAAAGAGATTGATACCATTGTAAATGAGGGTGATTTTGCAAGTAAAGTCCGAGAATATCATTCTAGTCAATGTAGTAAGGGACTATGCGACGACGAATCTGTTGATGAAGCGAAACGATACATAAGCAGGTTTAAAAAGAATAAAGAACGTCTTGCGAAAAGCGACTCAAGTAAAAGCAAACCCTATCGTGAACTGCTTGATTTTTACAAATTTTTAAAAGGTGAAGAAAAAATAGACGTTTTAAGTTTTTCAACAGACCTTCCTGACAATTTGGCAAAAATCATAGTTAAAGCCTCAAAAAAAATATTTGAGGGTAACAATTAACCGATTTTCGCCAATGTTCTATTATATCCAAGAACATCCCGCTTCTTGTTTCTCACGCTCAGCATTGCTAAAACGGCCACTTTTTATGTCGTTTTAGCACTTTTTTAACAAAAAATTGCTATTTCAACAATCAGCTACGCTTGGCGCAGTAAAAGTTCTACACTAGGAGCGCCATTCACCTTGGATTACAATGGAAATTACTTAACCTAAAATAGGCAACCTATTTAAGGTAATTTTTATGAAGAGCAGTTTACAATATTGCAGAATATTGAATAAATATCAGAGTTCGCTAATTTCTTTTTCTGAAAGTTTCGTAACAGCAGAGATTTCGGCTACAGAAAGCTTTCCTTGTTCAAGCAGCATCTTTGCTATTTCGCGAGCTTTATTGTACGCAATTCTCGCGTCATCAAAATCTTTCATAATTGCGGTTCGCATATATCTAGCACTAAAATTACACAATTTCACCTCGTTCTGCAAGACCTTGAACACGGGATCCGCAGCAAACTCGCTGAAATCGGCTTCACGGTTGAGCGTATCGATGGCACGGAGCCACTGTGCGATGCGGCTGTTGTCGCCTTCGAACTTTTCCTTCTGCTTGAGAAACTTGTTCACCTCGATGAGTGTCACGGTCTGCCGTTCAAAATACACACGCTGTT
>NZ_CAMGVQ010000018.1:0-64485 GCF_946062555.1 uncultured Fibrobacter sp. | reverse complement strand
GGCGCATGCGTTTTAAAGCCAAGTCTTCGCGGAGCTCATCACAGGAAACGCTCCAATCCTTAAACGGCGTGAGGGTGTGCGGACAATCGGTGCAGGCAATACGGATTCGGGCTCTGTCATTTGCGGATAAAAAGTGGGCAGGAGATTGCTTCGCCTTCGGCCCGCAATGACGTTTTTCGTCACCATTTCTGTTTGCTGGTGCGCCAGCAGCCCCCATCACCGTATTGATTTTGAACTTCTTGGTCGCGTTCAAGAGATGAACATCGTGCAGATCGGTACTTGCACAGAGTCCATCTACAATCTTTTGAATTTCCGCTTCGGACCGGGCTATTATGGTAAACCAGACGTTGTATTCGTGACTGCGCACATAGTTGTGTGTAATCGCGGGAATTTCATTCACAGTGGCTGCGAACTTATTCAAGGCGGAATCATCGGAAGCGCCCGCCAAAATCGTTGGCACCTTGCCCGCGCAAAGTCTCGAAATAAAGCCGAGCTTTTTAGAATCGTACACACCACCGATGCGGCGAATAATGCCAGACTGGCGCAAATTTTCGACTGCAGCAAAAGCGCTCTGTTCATCGGAGCCAAGCTGCTCCGCCAACACCTGGTACGGGCGTTCTTCCAGCGGAAAGGCGTCTTGGATGATAGCGAGAATATTCTGTTCAAGTTCGTTCATTTTTTGGATTCCGTCGGTCCTCTATCCCCTTATAGGGTCCAGAGTCCCTCCAGAATGACTTAAGCGGGAATGTGTTTCTCGACTGAAGCGTGTGGTGTGAGATGATTTTCACTACACATTCCACACTCCACATTATCCATTAATTTCCTCGTCCGTCAGGTAGCAGGCCGGATCTTCTTCCCAGAAGTCGCCGGTCACTGCCTCGGCGCGAGTGCGGAAGTTACCGTTGCAAAAGTTCAAGTAGGCGCACCTGGGGCAGCGTCCCTTCAGAATCGGTTTCCTGTTCTTGAGGCCCGCCATAATCGGATTCGATTCGTCACTCCAGATTTCACCGAAACTGCGTTCGCGCACGTTGCCGAGCGTAATATACTGCGTAAACTGGTCGGGGTGAACGTTTCCGATGCTGTCGACGTTACCGAAGGCCATGCCGCTGCGGTTGCCGCCATTGCGCCTAATGAGTTCAAGCACCTTCTCGGCGCGAGCCGGATCTTCGCGTTGCATACGGCGATACAGGTAGATGGCGTCGGCGTGGTTATCCACCGTCAAGATTTCCTTGTTGACTCCGCGCTTCTTGAAATCAAGTGTACGGTCAATAATCAAATCGATAGCCTTGCGGCTTTCTTCATGGTTCAAGTCATTTTGCACCATTGCCGAGCCGCGGCCGCTGTATACCAGGTGATAGAAGCATACGCGGTCGATATTTTCGGCTTCGAGCAAGTCAAAAATCGCATTCAAGTCTTGCACATTGTAGCGCGTAATGGTAAAGCGAAGGCCCACCTTCTGGCCTGTCGCCACACAATTGCGGATACCGCGCAAAGCGAGCTTGTAAGCGCCATCCTTGCCGCGGAACTTGTCGTGGGTCGCTTCGCAACCGTCCAGGCTAATGCCCACGTAGCCCACGCCCATATCCTTGAGTTTTTGGGCGACATCGGGCGTAATGCAGGTGCCGTTCGTGCTGATAGTCGGGCGAATTCCCTTAGAGGCCGCATAATTTGCCAATTCAAAAAAGTCCGGACGAAGTAGCGGTTCGCCGCCACTAAAGAGAATTACCGGAACCCTGAAATCAGCCAACTGGTCAATTAACGCCAAGCCTTCTTCGTGGGTCAATTCGTTCTGGTACTTAATAGCCTCGGAACGGGCATAACAGTGCACGCAACTCAGGTTGCAAGTCTTGGTGCAATTCCACACCACCACGGGGCCGCGACCCGGAGCAACGCCGTTCTTGCATTCATGGGCCTTGGGTTCATAACGCAGCTGATCGCCGTAATTCGGCGTATCCATCAAAAGCTTGGTAATACTAATCATAATTTTACAATGAATCCGATTGTTTTCCAAAGATAGAAAAATCAAGATACCGAGCCCATCAAATAAAATTTCAAAAAACTTTTTTCTACATTTCCGAACACTTTTATGAAATGGACGACCCTTACACTGACCGCCTTGTTGCCTTTTGCGCTTTTCGCAAAAGAAATCGATATTTCATCCACTTCAGAGACACTGATTGAAAACGGCCAAGAAAATGCGGCGAAAGAAATTATTGCCGTTGAAGACTCTTCACAAAAATGGAAAGCCACGGACAGTCTCAATCTAAAAGATGCCGGAAACTCCCCTGTCATTTCTAACGAGGTGGCAAGCACTAATTCTCTCTCCGATTCTTTAACTGATTCCCCCAAAACAGATTCTCTTGCCTTAATCAACGACGAAAGCACCGAAGACGGCAACGAAGAAGCAGGTGCCGAAAGTGAAGAAGCCGAAGCGGAGCTCGAGGCCGACATGGCCGAAGCCGATTCCGCAACGGTCGACGCTCTGCAAAAACTCACGCTTGACATGACAACCGCCTTTGTTCCGTCTGCAAGCAGGCGCGTTTCAGCCCCTTACGGCATCCGAACCTACCGTATGCACCGAGGGGTCGATTTGGGACTCTGCCACGGTGAAGACCGCACCATTGTCGCCGCATTCAAGGGAACAGTCGTCAAGGTCCGCAACCAGGGCCGTCGCAAGGGCTACGGAAAATACGTCATCCTCGACCACGGGAACGGCCTCACTACTTTATATGCACACCTCGCCAGCTGGCAAGTCAATGTCGGCGATACACTGCAAGCCGGCGATACTATCGGCGTCGGAGGCAACACGGGGCGTTCTTTCGGAGCGCACCTGCATTTTGAGATGCGATTCAACGGAAACTACATCGACCCGGCAACGGTCTTCAATTTCGCAGAAGGTACATTCCTCAACGCGATGACCGAAATCGACGAAGTCAAGCTACAACTCGTCGAAGCGGATTTCCAGAAAGAACTCGCCAAGCACCGCTACTACAAGGTGCGCCGCGGCGACTGTCTCGGAAAAATCGCACGCAAGTACGGAATTTCAATCAAGCGCCTCAAGCAGTTGAACGGCATCAAAGGCAATATGATACGCCCGGGCCAAGTTCTTCGTTGCTCGTAAAAAAGTTTCTCTGTTAAATTCGAAGGCGGTTTATGATTGTCTTACAATGCTGTCATACGCCCTGAAAATTGCACCGTGGCTAAGGGAACCCACCACGTCGCCCCTGTCGTTTTTCACGCAGAGTTGTTCTACCGGGAATCTCATGAACACCTTGGATGCCGTATGCAAATCCGTCAAAACCGAAAGCATGGGGACTTTCACAGTGCAATCCGAAACCAGCAAGTGGCGAATTAAATCGGGCGACGAGATGTAGGCAGACTTGACCACCGCCATATCCAGAAGACCCATATAACTGTCGCCATCGTACACCGGATAAACATAGTTTAGATTCACGAACTTCAAGACCTCTGCCAAAGGTTCGTCCCCCCTTAAGGTCTTTATTTCGCAGGGTTCAATCACATCGCCTACGGTAGTCACGCTCAACACGTCTACATCCATGTCGTTTCGGTGAGCAGGGCTTGCGAACTTGTTTTGCACCTGGCTTTTATAAATACTCCAAGGACGCGAAAAGGCGATATGCATAACAGCGGCAATCATGAGTCCAGGCAACAGGGTGTAGCTTCCCGTCATTTCGCAAACCATCACGACACCCGCAATAGGGGTCTTGGCCGCCCCAGCGAAAAAAGAGGCCATCCCCACCAGAATAAACATTTCCGGGTAACGCATTGCACCGGGCACAATCATTTCACAAAGGCCCGCGAACATGGCTCCGAGTACGCCTCCAATAAAAAGTGAAGGCCCGAAAACGCCGCCGGAACCACCGGAACCCACCGTGAAAGCAGTCGCCACGATCTTTGCAACGGCAATAGCAAGCAGAAGGAGCACACCCCATAGCGTGTGGGGCACCACCCCCTTCATGATTTCGCCGATATATTCAAAACCGCCGCCCATAACTTCAGGGTAGGCAAGAACAATCAACGAAACAAGCAATCCGCCTACAGCTGGCTTAAGCCAATCAGGAATTTTCCAACGCGAAAATCGGGTTTCCGATTCGCTATAGCAGCGCACATACAGGTACGAAAATGGAAAGCATAGGATTCCCAACAGCGCACAGGCCAAAAGTTCTGCCGCATTGGTCAGCGGGAATGCCGGGACACCGGCAATGACCGGAGCCGTACCAACCAGGGCTATATAGACCGTAAAAGCAACCACGGACGAGACTATGGATGTAGCAAAGGCATTAGACTCGAAATCTTCACGATACAGCACCTCCACCGAAGTGAGGGCTCCGGCCAGGGGCGCCTTGAAAATGGCGCCCAGTCCCGCAGCCGTCCCCGCAAGCATGAACTGGCCCCGCAGCGACTGCGGCATTTTGAAAAAACTACAGATAGTGGATGCCACCCCCGAGCCTATCTGTGAAACAGGGCCCTCGTAACCGGCGCTACCCCCAGTAGAAAGCGTTACAATGCTGGTAATGAACTTGACCGGAGCCACCCTGGCTCGAATCTTACCGCCCTGATGATGAAAGGAGCGGATCATATTGTCGGTTCCCTGTCCTGCGGTCTCGGGAGCCTGGGCCAATTTAAAGATGATCAACCCCACCAAAAATCCACCCAAGGACGGCATGGCGGCAAAACTCCACCAAGGGAGTCCGTTTTCGCCGGACCAGGGGTCACGCACAGCCCTGCTGCAAAATTCGAGTCCGTAATGAAAAGCCACTGCGACAAGGCCGGTTACAAAACCGATGAACGCCGCCAGTAAAATCTTGGGCAGGTAGCCATTGATGGCGAGAAGTTTCGCGAAATGTTTCTGGAATTCCTTCACTAGCTCAGGTTCCCAAGGGCCAGTCTCAGTTCACGAGGGACCATTTCGGGGTTTTCGGGAACACAGGTGCTGTCGGTGATAAAATAAAGGATGGTGTCTAGTTTTTTCACTTTTGGAAATGTAGAAAAAAAACAAGTCCTACTTACCGCTAGAATACGCATCATCCGTGTTTGCGGTTCCTTTTCTGAATCTTGGTGTTGCCTGAGCTACATCAACACCAAATAATGTCATGCCGCTTTTGTCTAGAAGGCAATTATCCAATGTGCACGACTTTTTACAGGCATCCCCCCAATTGCCTGTCGTAGCTCCAGAAATGGATGTAACAACACCCATGATTACAATCACGATCATGATTTCAATTAGAGAAAATCCTTTTTGTCTGATTGCAAAAATTCCTTACAAGCCTCTTTTTTTCAATATTCATCATTTTATTGTCGTTGTTGCACAACATAATGCAATATTATGAATTACAAAATAGGCCTGTGACTATCATCACACAACGGTCAAGGTTAAAAATATTACCCTACTGTCCAGTATAAAGTTTCTTCATCGCGTCGGGAATCGCCATCGGACGCCCGCGCTTGACATCCACCAGCACCCACTGCGTATCCGATTCAAAAATAATCTTACCATCGGAAATGCGTTCGAATCGGCAGCGGCGCGAAGTCGCGACCTTGCCGTAAGCGGCTACCCAGGTCGTTCCTCGGATTTCTTCGCCCAGAAAAGCCTGGTTCTTGTACTCCACGTGCTGCACGTGAATCATCCAGGCTGCACCGAGTTCACGCATCAGAGTCGTGCCACCGACAGAATCGGAATGGGCAATCGCGACATCTTGAATCCACTTGACAGACCACACATTATTAAAATGGTGGTTGTCATCAATCATCTCAGGTTCCACCTTGAACACCTGCGTATATTCCATCGGATTCACCGTTTCTTCCATCGCAATAGCCATAATGCCTCCAACATATTTTCATTCAGCGAAACAAATTTACAAAAGCAACAAGCCCCAGATAGGCTCGATCGATTGCTACTCAAACATTTTCCTATTCTTCGTACATTTTCTCGATTTCTTCGGCATACCGCGCTTCGGCTACGGAACGCCGGATTTTCAAGGTCGGCGTCAGCAGACCCGATTCAACCGTAAGTTCGTCACCGATCAAGGTCCACTTGCAAAGCTGCTCCCAGTGATTCAACTTGCCGTTGACCCGTTTGATATGCCGTTCAATGGACTCGCGGACACGCTTGGACTTGAGCGCACGCTGGATACTGAAATCTTTCTCGGTGCGTTGCAAGAAACGTTTCGCATTCACCGGGTTCAGGAAAATCAGCGCCGACGTGAACTTGCGGTCGTTGGCAATTACCAAAGCCTGTTCAATCAGCAAATGCCTAGAAAGTTCCAGCTCAATGGGATTGGGGCTTACGTACTTGCCAGTACTCGTCTTCAGGAGTTCCTTGAGTCGACCCGTCAGATACAGATAGCCGTCGCGATCAAAATACCCCTGGTCGCCCGTTCTAAAGAATCCGTCTTCCGTAAAGATTTCGGCATTCAAGTTGTCGCGGTTACGGTATCCTTTGAACACACTGTCCCCTTTCACTAGAACTTCGCTGTGTTCGCCAATCTTAACCTGCAAGTGCGTCAGCGGTTGCCCCACGCTTCCCGGACGAGCCATTCCCGGTCGATTCACGCTGACAACAGGAGAACACTCCGTAAGGCCGTACCCTTCGCACACGTTGAACCCGACATTCAAAAGGAATCGGCAAATAGACTTGTTAAGAGCCCCTCCGCCAGAAATCACCAGGCGAAAACGACCGCCCATGGTCTTGCGCAGCTTGCTGTAGACAAGCTTGTCGTAAAATTTCCAAACAAAACTTTTATGCGCCAATGGATTTCGATTCTTGGCATAGGTAAGGGCGTGTTCAAAGACAAACTTCTGCACTCCGTGAATCTGTTCGCCCGCGGCAGTCATGTTCTCGTAGAGCCGTTCCAGGATACGCGGAACCACCGTCATGACAGTCGGGCTGATTTCGTGGATACATTCAGGAATATGCCTCGGAGTATCGGCAAAGTAGACCTTGGCCCCATACAAAATATAAAAATAGACCGACATACGCTCAAAAGCATGCGCCACCGGTAAGACAACCAGGCAGACATCTTCAGAACGGTTTATCTGCAAGAAATCGCACTTGATTACCTGAATTTGGGAAAGCATGTTTCGATGCGTCAGTTCCACGCCTTTCGGAGTTCCCGTAGAGCCGCTCGTATAGATAATCGTAAACACGTCATCCAAGGAGAGTGCATGCAGCTGGTCGTTCAGCCACAGAGAAGACTCGGGCCGCTTCGAGAGCGACTCCCCCTCTTTAAGAAGGTCCGCCCAGTAGATTCCGTTCGGCGGAAGTTCCGACTCCGGATCGATGCAGATAACCGCCTTGAAACGGGACATCAACATGCAGATCGACGGAGAAAGGTCACTCAATTTATAAAGGAGCAACACCTGCACCAAGGCATCGTCACATTGAAACGCGAAGTTTTCTGTCGAGATATTCGGGAAAAGCGGAACCACGCGAGCCTGGTTGAGTTGGCATGCCACATCGGCCATTATCCATTCGGGACTGCTGTTTGCAACGATTCCGATGCTTTCGCCTGCCGAAAGGCCTCGGTTTCTTAAGGCAAGCGCAATGAACTGCGTTTCATTGCGCAGACGCGTTCCCGAAAAATGTTCCCAGCCACCGGGTTTACGATGGAACCAGCCCGCGAAATCCTCGCGGTCACAATTCGCAAAGAACATCTGCGCAAGCGATGTATATTGCAACGATTCCATAACACAGATTCTCCTTCCCATAAAATACATTTATTCTAAACAAACAACAGTTTTTATTTGTTACAGAATCATTTTTTTTTGCAATTATGTCATTTTTGCGAATGTTTAGCCATATTTTTTCCCAGAGGGAATAAAATGTTTAAAAAACTGGTTTCTAAGTACAACGGCATCAAGCTGAACTCATCAACCAGACAAAACAGAAGTTCTCCGAAATCGAGAGCGACAACTCGAGGGAACCCTGGGAAAGGTTCTCAGCAGCCGTGGGTATTGCGGAATACCATAGTGGTGACACCGTAGACACTGTTTTCAAGAATGCCGACAAGGACATGTACGAAAACAAGATGTCGATGAAAAAAAGAATTTGCCGTTTTTACCGACGTTCCAAAATTCTATCTTTAGGCGGCCATGCTTGCCGCACTGAACCTACATTTTTCGATTTACGACTGGCTCCTGATTTTCATGGTGACCGCTTTGGGCACCTTGAGCGCCTACCTGAAAGACCCGCAACTGAAGGCCGTCACGGCGACTATTCCGATTCCCTGCGGTTTCGCCTACATTGCAGTCGGTCTTCCGATGGGGGCCGCTAACGCTATTTCGGGATTCATGTGCTTTCTGTACGTGCATATCGTGCGCATTTTGCATTACAAGGTCAAAGTTCCGATTGTACCGAGCATTATCGCAGGGCTCGCGTTTTTTGTGGCGCTCGGCACCTTCCTGATGCCGCGCATTCCCGATACCGAAGCGTGGTTCATCGGAGCATGCGCCTTTGACTTTATCGTAGGCGTCACCATCTTCCAGACGCAGAGCTATAAATCTGGCGTGCGCTACAAGACTCCCCTGCCGATCTACATCAAGGCTCCGGCCATTGCAGGCGTCGTAAGCGGACTCATGCTGATCAAGCAACTTATGGGTGGCTTTTGCACCAGTTTCCCGATGATGAACTCCATCGTGAGCTACGAAAGCCGCTATTCCCTGGGCGACCAGTGTCGGCAACTGCCTCTGTTCTTGATTGCGGGCCCTTTCATGTTCGTCGAGATGCGTTACCTGGAAATCGGTCTCGGGCTCAACCACTGGATTGTACTCCTGTGCGGCTACGTGCTTTTTGCAGCCATTTATTGGCCCCTGAACCAGGAACTCAAGCGCCGTAACGAGCGGGCCGAGAAAAGTTACAAGAGCATCCAGCATCCGGATACCGGAATCCAGGGTTAAAAAACAGGATTTCTTTACATTCGTTGAGAATCCATAAACATATTTATATGTTAAAGGCTCTTTTTTTGTCCGATGAGGGCTTTTTTTAGGTATTTTCTGGTAGAAATGTATTTAGGAGATGCCATGTTTGGAAACATCAAGAACTTGACAATCATTTCGGCTATGGCGCTCGGAATGTTCGCCACGGCCGTAAACGCCGAAAAATACGAATGGGGAAACGTCCGCTTTGACGGTGGCGGATTCGTTTCGGCCGTAATTTTCCACCCGAAGGCAGAAAACCTGCTTTACGCCCGCACCGACGTGGGCGGCATCTACCGCTTTGAGTTTGACAAGAAGACCTGGGTCCCGTTAATGGACTGGATTTCCGAGAACGATGTGGGCCTTTACGGAACAGAAGCCTTTGCACTCGACCCGAACGACCCGAAGCGCATTTACGTGCTGGCCGGCACGGGTTACTTTAGCAAAGGGCGCACCGCCGTGCTCCGCAGCGAAGATTTCGGCAACACTTGGGACACCAGCTACGTGGAAATGCTCGCCCACGGCAACGGCATGGGCCGCCAGACCGGCGAAAAACTGGCCGTAGACCCAAACATGGGCAACATCGTTCTTTGCGGTAGCCGCACCAAGGGCGTGTACAAGAGCACCGACTACGGTAAAACTTGGACCAACCTTTACAAGGTAGCCCTTTCCTCCGCAACCGAAAGCAGCCTGAACGGCGTAAATGGCGTGAGTTTCGTCCTTTTCGACCCGGCTCAGGGCAAGCTCGCCGACGGCAGCACCGCGACAATCTACATCGGCACTTCCGAGACCAAGGATAACCTGCAGGTGAGCCATGACGGCGGAACCACTTGGGAAGTCGTCAAGGGAGTTCCCACAGGCCTGATGCCGCACCGCGCCAAAATCGTGGACGGCGACATGTATGTAACCTTTGCCGACGGCCCGGGCCCGTACAACATCGCCAAGGGCGGTGTCTACAAGTACAATATCAAGGCTGGCACTTGGACCGACATTACCCCGTTTGATGATAACGAAAAAGAAGACGGAACCATCGTTCGCGAAAAGAACGAATGTTCCTACGGAGGCATCTCTATCGACCCCAAGGACAAGAACCACATCATCGTTTCTACACTCGGCCAGTACACCGGACGCCACGTGACCAAAGACGAAAAGGAAAACTACGGCGACCGCATCTACACCACGACTGACGGCGGCAAGAACTGGATTCACGGTCAACATTACAACGACATTCCGAACATCGACGCCAATGGTACCGCCTGGATTCCTGGTAACGCGATTCACTGGGCCGGCTCCTTGGAAATCAACCCCTTCAACAACGTGGAAGCCTGGGTCACCAGCGGCAACGGCATCTTTATGACCGAAGACATTACCGCCAAGGTTCCCGTGTGGAAGTTCATGTCCAAAGGCATCGAAGAAACGGTTCCGCTCGACATCGTAAGCATTCCTAACGGCCCGCTCGTCACCGCAATTGGCGACTACGACGGTGCCGCCTACGCGAACATCAATGAAAGCACCCCGCGCCACACACCGATTATCGGCACCACGCAGAGCATGGGTTACGCCCCGCTCAGCGGATCGTTGCTGCGTACCGGAACAATCACCAAGTACTACACCTACGAATCCAAGAACTTCTTCGTGATGTACCGCTCTGACGACATGGGCGCCACTTGGGATTCCCTGAAAACCGAACTCAAGGGGGAAAAGGGACTTGTCGTGCTTTCTGCTGACGGCAAGGTGATTCTCCACCGCCCCGACCAGAGTGCAACCGTCTACCGTTCCGACGACAACGGTGCCAGCTGGACCGCTGTCGAAACCGGCACGCAGACGCAGTACGCCCGCATTGTGGCCGACCCGGTTGACCCGAAAACATTCTACGTCATGAATGCCATGGGCACCCTCTACAAGTCTACCGATGCCGGCAAGAACTTTGTCGCCCAGGATGCCCGCCTGCAAAACGAAGGTGCTGGAGAATACTATAATGGCGCAGGCCTCATCCGCACCGTCCCGAAGAAAGAAGGCCACCTGTGGGTTCCGATGGACCAGGCACAAGTCTGGCTCCCCAAGGGCTTTAGCGAAAACGGACTTGCCTACACCGAAGACGGCGGCAAGAGCTGGAACCACTGCGAAGGCGCTTCGACCGCAATCGCCGTGGGTATCGGCAAGGCAAAAGAAGGCTCCGATTACGAAACCATCTTTATCTGGGGTGCCGCAAAATCGGGCGACCCGATCGGCATCTACCGCAGCACCGACAAGTGCAAGACCTTCGAACGCATTAACGACGACATGCACCAGTTCGGCGGCCCGGGTAACGGACAGTTCGTACAGGGCGACATGAACAACTTCGGCGTCGTCTACATGAGCACCGTCGGCCGCGGCACCATCGTGGGAGCACCCGAAGGCACCGAGTTCGTCACAAAGATATCCCGAATCAATGTTTCGAGCAGCACCTTCATGCAACTTGAAAAGCGTACGCTCCATGTGAACGCCCCGGCAAACAGTACCGTCGAACTCTACGCCGCAAACGGCAAGCTCGCCTTCAGTACCGAAATCGGCAGCAACGCTGCTATCAGCCTGAACAAGCTCCCCGTAGGCAAGTACATGGCCCGCCTGAAGGATGCTAGCGGCAAAACGCTCCAGCACAGGGTTCTCGTTATCAAGTAAGAAATAGCGGTCGGCTTACGCCTAAACGAGGTTGACCGCCCCAGGTTCCAAATACACACAAAAATCCCCGACAGTTTTGAACTGCCGGGGATTTTTATCAGAGCGAAGTTCTTAAGCCCTTAACGGGATGCAACTACTTGCAGGTATAAACTTCGCCCGTCGAGTTAAAGAACGCCACGTCATCGGTTGCCTGGGATTTTCCGCCCATCATCAACAACTGCGGGATAACCATCTTGACGATGGCACCTTCGGAGCTGAATTCCGGCTCGACCGTGATAGAACTCGAGGAATGCTTATCCTGCTTCACAAAGATATTTTCCAGGACGCACATCTGGATGTTATCAAAGTTCTGGGTAACATTCCTGACCTTCAAGGCTCCCCCTTCGATACTCCAGGATCCCTTGATTGCAAGACAATCGGCGTCCGCCATCAAGTCTGCAGGAGCATTGGTGGGGTACGAAAATTCCAAGGTGCCGTCAGCCTTAAATACCAACTTGCCAGGAGCAGACGCATAATCAAACGCGGGCCAGACCGCATGCGGCATAGCCTGCATGTTGACCAAACCTTCCATGTTCCAGGTTCCGATCAAGCATTCATCCGTAAGTCCATTAGCACACTTTTGCACTCTGCTCTTGGAAGGAGATGAACTGGAATCACCACATCCGACCAGCAAAGCTGTTGCACAAACTCCGGCGGCAACTACGGCAAAAAAACTTTTTTTCATATTAAACCTCTAAGTTTTCATTGAATATAAGTAATTCTTGTTGTAAAAATCAACAACATAATAAAGTTTACAATCAAAATTTCTCCATATTGAGGGATTATTTTTAGCTTGAGGGTATTTTTTCCCTGTTGTTTGGAGTATATTATGAAAAAATTTCTTTTAGGAGCAGCCTTCGCAATGGCTTTTTCTCAAGTAAACGCAGCCCCGGACCCGAATTTCCATATCTACCTCGCCTTCGGGCAGTCTAACATGGAAGGTCAGGGCGATATCGGGCAGCAGGACAAGACGGTTGACGAACGTTTCCAGGTTCTCTGGGCGGCCGACAATGGCTCTTGCTCCGGGAAGACCAAGGGCAAATGGTCTACTGCCGTGCCTCCGCTTGCGCACTGTCAGGGTGCAAAACTCGGCCCCACGGACTATTTCGGCCGCACGATGGTCGAAAAGACGGACTCCCAGATCAAGGTGGGCGTCATTGTGGTCGCTGTTGCAGGATGCAGCATCAAGCTGTTCGACAAGGACCAATACAGAAGCTACGCCCAGGGCCAGCAGAGCTGGATGACCCAGCGAATCAACACCTATGGCGGCAACCCTTATGGTCGCCTGATTGAAATGGCCAAGAAGGCCCAGGAAGACGGTGTCATCAAGGGAATCATCTTCCACCAGGGCGAAACGGATGCCGGTGACGGCCAGTGGCCCTCCAATGTCAAGAAGGTCTACGACAACATTATCAAGGACTTGGGCCTCGAAAGCGACATTCCGTTCCTTGCGGGCGAAGTGCTGCGCAGCGGTGTGAGTGCCGGCGCGAACAACAATATCGCAAAGCTCCCGCAGCAGTCCAAGAACTTCTACGTGGTGTCTTCCGAAGGATTCAACCAGGCTCTGAACGATGGCCAGAACGTGCACTTTACCTCTCAGGAGTACCGCGATTTTGGCAAGCGCTATGCCGAAAAGATGATCGAGGTCCTGGGCAACAAGCTCAAGCCCGTTGCAGAATCGAGCTGCAGCGCGGAAGAATCCAGCAGCAGCGAAGTCGCCTCCAGCTCTAGCGAAGCAAAGTCAAGTTCCAGCCACACTCATCACGGAGTTTCTTCTTCGTCAGAGACAGGCTCGTCGCCGGAATCGTCGTCAGACGCAGGTACGGGAATTGCGCAGGCAAACCACTTTGCAGGCGGGGCGCTTACGGTGAACAAAGCCGGCAATGTGCAGTTGAGCCTCGCCAAGGCAACGCAGCTCACCGTCAAGATTTACTCTAGCCTCGGCAAGGAAGTGCTCGACTTGAGCGGCAACTACGCCGGAACAAACACTTTGGTGCTTGCAGGCAGACTCCCGGCCGGGCGCTACGTAGTAAGTGCCCAGGGCGAAGGATTCAAGGCGACTAAGCCTGTAATGGTAAAATAGCGACGACCGTCAGGTGGTCGCCCTGTACTTGGAACTTGATATCGAAGCCGGCGAACCTGATGCCGTAAATGCGGTCGGCGGACCTCTGGTACGCGGGCCGCGGGTCTTCGGAAAGCAGCTCCACAAGAGCTGCCTTTTTTTCTGCGGGGAATTTTACGCCGGCGGCACCAGATACTACAGGGATATCGACGGCATCGGGTGCAAGTTCCGAGCCTTCGAGCAATTCCGGCGCCAATTTTCCGGGCGCAAATCCCGTGCCTTCAAGAACGGCTTGCGCCTCGGCGGCAAATTCGACTTCGAGCTTTTTAAAGCGCACGGCCTCGGCAAAACCACCGGTGGCCTCGGGCACGGAATCGGCGTACGGCAAGTAAGGCTTGATGTCTACGATAGGCGTGCAGTCCATGAGGTCGGCACCGCTGACCGTAATGGAGGGAGCATTCTCCCCCGTCAAGTTGATTTTCTCGATTTTGACGCAGCTCATGGCCAAGGGATTCGGCCTAAAGCTGCTGCGCGTCGCAAACACGCCCAGCCGCGTATTGCCACCAAGACGGGGCGGGCGTACCGTCGGCTTCCAGGTGTCGCGCACGTTTTCCGAAAAAATCCACAAGAGCCACAAATGACTAAAGCCTTCCAGCCCACGCAACGCATCGGCATTCCTGAATTCCGGCTCAAAGACAATCGTCGAACGCAAATTCTTCAAAAGCCCGCTCTGCCGCGGAATCCCGAACTTGTCCGGAAAATCGCTCCTGATGCGGGCAATGACCTTGAAAGTTATCTCATCGAACGATTGCACAGGACAATATATAGAATTTTCTATCTTTAAAAGCATACATAAAGGAGACGACAAATGGTCTTAACCGTTTTCATTTTATACCTGCTGATGATGCTTGGCATCGGCTTTTACTTTTCCAAGAAGGCGAACAGCCTGAATGCCTACTACCTGGGCAACCGCGGCATGAACAAGTGGGTCGTGGCCATGTCCGCACAGGCCTCCGACATGAGCGGCTGGCTTTTGATGGGCCTCCCGGGCGCCATCTTCGTGAGCGGGTTTTCCGAAGCGTGGATCGGTATCGGCCTCGTAATCGGCACCTACTTCAACTGGAAAATCGTGGGCCGCAGGCTCCGCAAGTACAGCCACTTCTGCGGAGACTCCATCACGCTGCCCGACTTCTTTGCGAACCGCTTCCGCGACAACAAGGGAATCATCCGCGTTATCGCCTCCATCTTCATTCTCGCGTTCTTCCTGTTCTACACGGTTTCGGGCTTTGTGGCTAGCGCAAAACTCTTCGGCACCATCTTCGGCATGGACTACACCACCGGCCTTATCATCGGTGCGGTCGTCGTGGTGAGCTACACCTTCATGGGCGGTTTCTTTGCCGTTTGCTGGACGGACTTTATCCAGGCGACCATGATGCTGATTGCCGTCATCGCGATTCCTTCGATTATCATGACCGGCTCGGGCGGATTTGCAGCGACCATGGACGCCGTGAACGCACAGAACCCCTACCTGTTGAGCCTGTTCACCAACGCCACCACCGGCAAGTCCATCGGGCTTATCGCCTTGATTTCTAGCCTCGCCTGGGGTCTCGGCTACTTCGGCATGCCACATATTCTGGTGCGTTTCATGAGCATCAAGAACGCCGAAGACATCAAGTTCTCCCGCCGCGTCGCCATGACCTGGGTCACCATCTGCCTCGGTGCCGCCATCATGATTGCCATCCTCGGTCGCTACTACGTGGAAGCGAACGGCATTACCGTCGCTGACCCGGAACGCATCTTCATGATTTTGTGCCAGACGCTCTGCCACCCGGCTGTCGCCGCCATCCTCATGGCAGCTATCCTTGCCGCCATCATGAGTACCGCCGACTCGCAGCTGCTGGTTTCGGCTTCGGCCTTCAGTAACGACCTCTACAAGCACCTGTTCCGCAAGAATGCTAGCAACAAGGAAGTCATGTGGGTGAGCCGCGGCGTCGTGGTGCTCATTACGGTTATCGCAGTCATCGTCGCCATGCAGGGGGCGCCTAGCGCCGACGGCGCTGCACAGGGCAAGAGCTTCCTGGATGTCGTGATGAGCCTCGTGAGTTTTGCCTGGGGCGGTTTCGGCGCCACCTTCGGCCCGATTATGCTCCTTGCCCTGTTCTGGAAGCGTACCACGCTTCCGGGCGCCATCGCGGGCATGCTGGTGGGCGGCATCACCGCATTCGTGTGGAAGTTCTACCTCTCGGGCTTCTGCGCCGAAATCTTCCAGATTTACGAACTCGTTCCCGGCTTCGTCTTGAGCTTTGTGACCATCGTGGTGGTGAGCCTCTGCACCAAGGCCCCCAGCAAAGAAATCCAGGACGAGTTCGATCAGGTGGAACACACTCGCCTGAGCGATATGAAGCTGTAATCTAGAACGGGCTTGCGCCCAACAGACGAAATTACAAAAGAGGCCCGCAATGCGGGCCTTCATTTTTATCCAGGGATTCTCCCTAAATCAACCGTCATATTCTCACTTGTCGTACTGCCCGGATTCAATAACTTATTGAAGTCTATCACCATATAGTAGCCGTAGACTTCCCAGGTTCCCGCTTTGTATTCCACTTTCTTGGTATCCTCGACAGCCTCCAACTTGGAGGTTCCGTCGGCCTTCAAGGTAAACGTCCAATCGATACCGTCTTTAGTCGCCACCCATTCGCCGACAAAATCTTCGGCATTTTCGTACTCGTACCCGACTTCTTCAACCATACAGTTCATGCTCTCGCCATTGTACGCCGTAATCTTATTGTCGGTGCCCACGGAATAGGAGAACATCGTACGAGAAGCCCCCTCCTCCCCCATAGTAGAGCGGGAGCATCAACAGCGTGCTGCGCTGGATGTCGTAGCGACCGGCATTCCAGTTCATCACTTGGTCATTAACCAAGGTTTCATAGACATACGAACCGTCAAAGAACTTGAAGGTTCTCGTAGAATCGCCATCGGCACATCCATAGATTTTCTTCTGAATTGTTCGGCCTTGGAGACCTTGCTCTTCTGGACAGCGACGCTAGCCTTAATCGCTTCGCTAGACGAGGACTTCGGGGATTCGCTCGAAGAAGACTTGTCTTCACTTACGCTCGATGATTGACTTGGAATCTTCCTTAACAGAAGACTAGGAATTGTCGGAAGACTTTTCCGAAGAAGAAGACTTCCCTGAAGATTTTTCACTGGACGAGAGCTTGTCGCCATCCTCGGACGACGAAGACTTGGCATCCTTTTCGGAAGAAGAAGAGTATTCTTCGGTAGAAGGGTCCGCAGAAGCGGAAGAGGAATCGTCGCCGCAAGCAGCAAACATAAACGCCGACGAAATCAAAAGTGCAAGGAATTTTTTTCATGCCAAAAATATAGTTTATATAAAATGCATTTCAACAAAAAAGAAACCCCGCCGCTTAGGCAGGGTTCCTAAAAGGTTTCTTAGCGGAAGTGCGGAAAACTAAGTGGCGTCCGCACGACTAACGCCATCAAGAAATCTTACTTGGCGATCACGCGGGCCATTTCGCAAACCTTGTTGCTGTAGCCCCATTCGTTATCGTACCAGGACACAACCTTGACGAAGGTCGGGTCGAGCTGGATGCCAGCCTTGGCGTCGAAGATGGAGGTCTTCGGGCAGTTGCGGAAGTCGGTAGAAACAACGGCTTCGTCGGTGTAACCGAGGATGCCCTTGAGTTCGCCTTCAGAAGCTTCCTTCATGGCAGCGCAGATTTCTTCGTAAGTGCAAGCCTTCTTGAGTTCGACAGTCAGGTCAACAACGGACACGTCGGAAGTCGGCACGCGCATAGACATACCGGTGAGCTTGCCGTTGAGCTGCGGGAGAACCTTACCCACGGCCTTAGCAGCACCCGTAGAAGACGGGATGATGTTTTCGAGGATGCCACGGCCACCGCGCCAGTCCTTCTTGGACGGGCCGTCAACGGTCTTCTGAGTAGCAGTTGCAGCGTGAACGGTGGTCATGAGGCCACGGACGATGCCGAACTTTTCATCGAGAACCTTGGAGATCGGGGCAAGGCAGTTGGTGGTGCAGGAAGCGTTGGAGATGATCTTCTGACCAGCGTAGGTCTTGTCGTTCACGCCGTACACGAACATCGGAGTAGCGTCCTTAGACGGAGCAGACATGATCACCTTCTTGGCACCAGCCTTGAGGTGAGCAGAAGCGAGTTCTTCAGTCAGGAAGAAACCGGTGGATTCCACAACGACGTCGACATCGAGAGCACCCCAAGTGATAGCGGACGGATCCTTTTCGGCGAAGATCTGGATCTTGTTGCCGTCGACGATGAGGAAGTTGCCTTCGACCTTGATGTCGTGGTTGAACTGACCGTGGACGGAGTCATACTTCAGCATGTATGCGAGGTAGTCAGCGTCGAGGAGGTCGTTGATACCGACAACAGTAATGTCCTTGGAGAAGTTTTCCACAGCAGCGCGGAAGACCATACGGCCGATACGACCGAAACCATTGATACCGAGTTTGAGAGCCATTATTGGATCCTTTTGTTTGTTTGTTGAAATTGCTAGCCACCTTTAGGGTGGTGCGTTCTTGGTCGTAAAGATACAAAATTCCGAGGCTTTTGTGTAGTAAAAAACATAAAATTTCGGATTTTTGCCGACGAAAAGGGGCCAAACCGGCATGGGAGGTCTTGGTTACACCGGGGCAGCCTCCAACATCTGCTTCATGAGCGTCTGGTAGCCGATGCCTACGGCAGCGGCACGCTTCTTGTAGCGTTCAATGACGCGAACCGGGACCCGAATGGTTATCGCCTTGGTGGCATTGGCCGCCATTTTCGCCTTTAACGCCTTGACCGTTTCGCCCCAATTGCCTTCAGCGACAATAGTAGAACCATCTTCTAAACCCTTGCGGATTTCCTCGCCAAAGTCATGTTTTTCTAAATAGTCCAGTTCTTCTTTAGAGATATTGACATCATCCACTACTTTAAATTCCATAAAGCCTCCTCGTTTTCCCATTCATTCATCAAGGCAACAAGCATTTCCGGAGTAAAACCGCGTTCAGTCATTCGTTCTAAAGCATGCTTTGTTATGTTCATAATAAATATACAATATGTATGTACAGTTTGTCAATATACGTTTGGTTTTCTGGGTGAAATAGAATTACCCCAATCTATTAACACGCAACATTCAGAAAAAATGGGAATTTTGGCACCTTTTTAATGATTAATTATGGGTATACAAAAAAAGCCCCCGCAGAGTCATTTTTTTTTGGGGGGGGGCACGGGGGCTATTTTAATTCAGCAAAAGTATTTTACAGGAGGTCTTGACGCTATTTTTCTATCTGCGCTTTAATTTTTTTCACTAATTCTTTTTCGACATTCTGCATTTTAGCAACGAAGTCGTCCCATTGGGTTTCGTTAGCAGGAATAGGGACCGCAAACACAGATATCTCTCCCTTATAGCCTACGGTTTCCCAATCCCTGATACGGATGTCATTTTCTTGTATTTTACGAGATTCGCTAAATGAGTATGGAGAAATCAAAATGGTTTTCGTTGCCTCTAGAGTATACATATAGGCAAGCATTTGCATCACATCGCGACCTTTGATAAAAACGCGGTACTCGCCATTTCCATTTTTTGGTATATAATTATCTTCTACAAATTCGGAATCGTTTTTATCAATATCATTGTCGTTCTTATTCACGCACAATTTCTTGTATTTGGCGTCCAAAACAACAGCTTTCTTATTACCAACCTTATCGTTTTCTCTATAAAAGTCGGGATAGTGATTTTTGCGACCTCCAACCAAAAGCTGTATCCCATTTTCTCCCGTTCTGTTGTTGGAATGAATCAAGTCAACATGATTATCCTCAAACACCTTCGCCAAATACTCTTCCCATAGCGAGGCTCCGTCAAACAAGATTCCCCTAATAGGCTTGTCACTATCACCATAGCTCAATTTTTCATGACGCAAAATAGCCAAGCAAAGTTTGCGAAGATTTTCGTATGCGGTATAATATGGATGCGTCACAGGATGAAGATTTTGGGCAATTACCTGCAACCTCGAATTTTTCGAATATGTCGGCGTAGCCACTACAATAGAGTTCACGTAATCGCGAGTATCTGTGTCCGATTCAAGAATGTAGCCACCAAAACTAAGGCTACGGATATACTCTATAGTATGGCGAACCAGTTGGGTTATCTTATTGTCGGTTGTATATTCACGGGTGTGGTAAGCAACCTTTCCATTGAATGGCATATTATAACGAATGTGCCGCGCAACATCAATAGGTCCGCGAACATTGGCATCGTTATATTCACGAGTCACATACGCACGGAAAATTCCTTGTGCGCACGCCGCTTTCAGATAACTGGGAAAAAGGTAATATAAGAAATCAAGAAGTTTGTCTTCTGCAGAACCCGTCTGTGGAGCAAAGGCGACATTACAGACTTTCTGCAACATATAATGCAAAAAATAGTTCTGATTAGACTGGTCAAACCGAGATGTGATTTGCATTTGCAAATCATCACCAAGACCGATAAAGCCCATAACATTGCCGGTCTGAAAACTCGGTTTTTCAAGATCAGTTTCTTGTTCTTTGACCCAATCTAGCTTATAGACAAAATTATCATCTCTACCAAGATCGGTTTCTGCATTATTGAACGAGAATACGAGTAATTCTCCATTCTTCTCTTTCCATTTGTCAGAGCTCAATTCTTTCAGCGATTTTCCGTCGATCGCATTTAAGGGATCCTGGAATTTATCTTTATCCCAGGGTCTCCACGTCTCATCCCACGGAGCAAACTTATACTGATTATCTTTTAGACAAATGGGCATATTCTTTGCAGCGGGAAAGATTAAGCATTACCACCTTCGCCAGCATCTTCATCTGCAGCTTCAGCAGGAGTTGCTGTTTCAGTATCTAATTTCTTCGGGGTGGAGGCTACGGCTTCATTGTAAACTTTTTCCAAGGTTTTAAACAAATCATCTGCTTTTGGCATACCACGAAGATATTCCCTTACTACTCCAGCAATATGATTTCTCCAAAGTTTCGTGAAATCACCTTCATTACTCTTTAATTTCAAGAAGTATGCAGGACCAATATGATACGCAGAAGAAAGACCTGGCACTTTTTCGATTTCCTTATTCAATGCCACCATCACCTTCTCTGCAATATTCTGCTTATCCCCTAATTGATCCAACATTCCTTTTCTACTTTCAGCCGTAATTTCCTTAAAGGCGAATCTACGGCGCATGGCAAAATCCATACTATCAACGCTGCGGTCAATATCGTTCATTGTGCCGATGATATAGACATTTTCTGGAACGAAAAAATGACCATAATTTCCTTTATTTAAGTCATCCTTATTTCCGTCTTTTTCAATCTCATTCTTTTCTATACCGAGAGCCAAATCAAATTCATTTGGTTTTTCTTGAAGATTGGCATATTGAGTTTTTATCTTTCCCTCAGCACCGCGATAACCAGGATCGATTGAGTAGAAAAGCTCACCGAAAATTTTAGACATTTCACCGCGATTGATTTCATCAATAATGAAAACATAAGACGGCATACATTTATCTTTTATGTATTGAGCAACGGCAGGGTCATATGTATCGTGCCCTTTATCATATTTACAATTCTTTATATAACCCTTTACTGAATCACTCGATACCGTTGTTGGAGTATTGTTTATAGTTATTGCATTTTTTTCACCTAATTTAACAATGAAAGTCGTGTCACTTCTTATACTTTTTATTTCCAGCTGATTATTTTCCTTTACTTTAGATTTAAAAGTTTCTATAGCCTTTTCTATCGAAGAGTCCGAAATCGCTTTTTTGCAGAATTCCTTAAAAGCGCCATCTTTCCGTTCAAAGCCAATTTGTCCATTATCTCCATTTTTCGGACGCAAGCCTTCAACAAAATCGGTATAATCGTAGGACTGATGGAATTGAACAAAACAACACTGTTCGTTAAATTGCGTTTTATCCTCAAGCTTTTCAAGATTCTTTTCCGAATCATCAAAAATCAGCTGCTTGGCAATCTTTTTCGCAAGATACGTTTTTCCTGTTCCCGGAGCACCATGGAGAATAATGTTATGGTTGTTAAGAAGAAAAACTACATATTCATTCATAATCTTTTTTTCATTGATTTGATTATTTTCAAATTGACTATTATTTTTCTCACCAAAGGCGTTATACAACATATGCATATAAAGAAGAGACTGATTCAATGGATTTTTGCATTTGCAATCAGGCAAATTTAAGTCATCCATAACTTTTATCAAATCTTCGTCTTTTGTATTACTATCCAAGCCAAGTTTATTGCACCGATCTTTTAATTCATCTGGTTTTATTGGAATATACTTATTTGGTTCTAGGCAATACAAAAAATTCTTTTTATGTCCATTATTATCTTTCAATTCACCTTTTTTATACTTTCCCAACGACCAAATTATGGGATTCTTATGACTCCATTGATCTAGTCCAATAGGAAGCTTACCACATATATCATCTACAACTTTATGTTCTTCCTCATTAAAAAAAGACATCCGATTAACTTTATTACTTGTAGGTGCACCTTTAATCACATCATCCAACTTATCAGCCGCAAATTCCGGTTCCATCCATTTTTTCAATGCGTTTTGTGTATTTTGAAACCAAAAATCCTGAGCATCTAATATTTTTAGGTAAACCGCTTTCGTCTTATTCTTTTCCCACCATTCACGAATAATATGTTCGTTTTCCATTTTCATTTCCTTACAAATTAAATTTTTCCATACGCAAAACAAGTTTCATAAAGACTCCGCAGAGCCATTTCAGACCTCACAGAGACAATTTCGCTAGAGATGCGTTCAAGGAGATAATAAGCACCAGCAACCGATTTTCTCTTACTCCTGACAGTTATTCCTGAAGTATTCCCAGATGCGGACCATTGCGAGGGTGTCGACTTCGCAGTATTTGAGGGATGCCTGACGGATAGCTTCGGTATGCAGCTTGTTGAAGCGACCGGCTTGCAGCATCACGTAATCGAGCTTGCTGATGCCACCGCAGTTGATTTGCTTTTCATCGTTCCAGATGTCGGAATCGTCAAAATCGGCTGGGAACTTGTTCGCATCAACTTTTGCGGCAAATTCTTTTAACATCGGCAAGTTATGGTAGGGGTCCATATCGTCGCCGTAATGGTCGCGGAAATAAGTCTCATCACTAGCCAAAATGGCAGGAAACACCTGCTTGATGGAATTGGAACTCCCCATCATCGGATGGTAGAAGTATTTTTGAGCGACAGCCTTCAAATCCAACATATCACGGGGTCCTGCAGTAAACGGATACTTACAACTTCCCGTCGGATGCGTATTTTTTTCAATAAAGCGAACCAACTCGTCCTTGTCGGATTCGTCTGATTCTATCAACTGCTCTCGAATAGCGTTGAGAATAATATTTTCATGTTCTGCATAACGGAAGATTGTTCCGTCATCATTGTCCAGTTGTTTTTTCAGTTCACGGACAAATTTAAAATTCGGATTTACTCCCGCCTCTAGCGAAATGAACTCTCCCCCACGCCCTTCTTTGTGTTCATAATGTCCATCCTCATAACAGACATGGTGAGAGAACTGGTAGGCAACTTCTTCGTTCGGGCGCGAGCCCTTGAACAGCGGGACAGCACCTTGATAAGTTTCAAAATCGATAAAATGCAGCGGATAGGTCCACTTCGCCATTTCAGCTTTCGCGGCAGCCTTCAAGAAAGTCGGAGCCACTTCACCGGTCTTTACGCTGTGAACATGCAAGAAACGCAGGTCATTATCCGAAAGTTTCGTGCGTTTTTGGAACGCTTCAGGAGTCGCATCTTCAGCAGGAACATATTCGTATTCGTTGATATCGGTCAGAAGAAGCTTTTTCTGTTCAAGCCAGCCATTGCCCTTGAGACTTGGCGGCAGTCCCTTTGAACCACCCTTGACATCTACAATGCAAGGTTTCCCTGCAATATCAACTCCAAGCATATCCTTGAAGAACTCTGCACGACCATCTTTCTTGCCAGCTTTGCGTTCCTCGTCTGTGGCGTAGAACGGACAATTAAATTTTTTCACATCAACTTTACAGAGGCTATAGTCCTTGCGGTTGTTGACATACATGTCCGCAACTTTTTCGACAAAATCTACAAAGCAACCGCCAAATATTTCGGCTATTTCAGGAATCTCGTCAGCAATAATCTTGTCACAGAGTTCGTCCACATCGATAACGCGGGCGATGCTATTTTTGCCCTGCAATTTTTCACGAACATCCGAAGCACATTCTACTTCGCGATGACCATCCTTGAACTTAATCTGTAACAGCGAGCTCAAAGAATCAACATCGCTTACGGCATCCGTGTTTACAAGCATCAGCTTGGCACGAACCTTGTGGTGCGAACAACTTTCAAAGAACTTGGTAAACTGCTGCACCACGTATTTCTGGAATGTAACATCCAAAATCTTATCTAGGTAATCCGATTTGAACTTGCCGCCGCGACCGTCAAAAGAATACAGCGGTTCATCGGCACCAATCCCCTTCGACTTGACTTCAATAATTTCGAGGGTATCGCCCCGCTTGTGCAAGATATCGACATAGACCAAGAAGTTGTTCGTGCCAAAGGCGGCTTCAGCCACATCGGCATTTTCCATACGGAGAAAGCGCATCGTGTCTACAAGGGTTTTCATCTGGGCAGGAACCGGCGAAAGCGTCGGATCCCTGCGGATGATGTTCTCGTCGGGAACGCCCTCGTAAACGCGGGCAAGTACACCAAACTGGTCGCCCACTTCGGCAATGCCATCGACTCCATCAAAGTGGTAGGCGTAGTCTTTGGAATTGCGGTAGTAATACGCATACATCGCACATTCTACCGCCTGGTTGAACGCCGACTTGGTGAACTTTTTCTCATGATACTTGTTGTCGAGCATAATACCTCCGTTTTGATTATTCATCTTAAAGATAAAGAAAATTATTCCTTGTACCACTTGGGCAATTTGCCTGACTTTTCCAATTTCGAACCTTCAAACATGTCTTCCATATCAACCTCATCAGAAACGTTCCACTTACTGAGGTCACCATTGAACTGAGATCCAGAAAACATGCCCCACATATTGGTCACCTTAGATACATTCCATTTGCTGATATTACCATTGAATTTTGAATCTTGAAACATATCAACCATATGTGTAACTCTGGAAACATTCCATTTGCTGATATCACCGTTGAATTGAGAATCTTGAAATATTCTACTCATATTTGTAACATTCGATACATCGATAAAATTTAAGTCACATTCATTTCCATTCTTCGCAACGGCAGCACAAATTAAAGCTTTCAAATGATCGCCATTTTGTGCAACGACAGTCTTTCCCGATATGTCAAAAATTTTCCATTTGGGGAAATATTTTTCGTTAGCAGTTCCCTTAAACATATCCAGAACAGAACATTCTAATGACACATTCCATTTATCAATATTTCCCTGAAATTTGGAATTCTCGAACATCCATTCCATGTTTGTAACATTAGACACATTCCATTTACTGATATCACCATTAAATTGAGAATTTTCGAACATACGGGACATATCAGCAACACTCGATACATCCCATTGACTGATATCACCGGTGAATTGTGAAAGATCCTCATCAGAAAACAAATCACTCATATCTGTAATTTTAGATACATCGATGAAATTCAAGTCACAATTCGCACCATTCTGTTTTATGGCTGCTAAAATTTTTTTCCTTAAATCATCTTTATTTTTTGCAACAACCATTTTTTGTTCAGTGGTCTTTTTAACTACAGTCCCCTTTGGGGATTCTCCAGCTTTATGAGGTTTAGAGTACTTCTTATAGGCATTTTTCTTAAGGTGATATTTCCCTTCGTCGTCTTCAACCAAGTCATCTTCAGGGAATGCACAATAGTTTTTGAACTTGGAATGATCAAAGTCCTTCAACACTTTTAGGGGCTTGTCGTTTTTGTCGAAAAGAGGAATTTGATTGCCATTCCCGTCATCAAGAAAAAGATAGTCGTTGCCGTAAGCCGATTCATTGAACTTGAACCCTTTTTTCAGAACGAGAGCCTTGAGGTAAGGAGGGTTCTTGTAAATGGTAGATTGCCAATAGCCAACACCCTCATCATCTTCGTCTATCATATCTGCTACAGGCAAAATCTTAAAGCCAACATTGTCGCCAAGAACCTGGACAGTCGGATAGTTATACATTTCTATTAGGCATTCCTGTCCATATTCATCCGTAAAGGGATAGGTCTCGCAGCCAAAGCCATCTTCGTCTTCTTCGAGTTCTTCAATGCATTCTTCCACGATTTTATAACCATCAAATTTGGGCTTTTTAGCAGATACAGGCTTCGCAGTCTTTGTAGCTTTTTTAGGTTTTGCAGCATCTTCACTCTCAGAATTTTCTCCATACCACTTTGGTGGATTATCAGCCAAGGGAGAATCATCAAACATGCCAAAATCCAAAGTCAACTTAGATGTATCCCACTTGCTAATATCGCCTTTAAAACGAGAATTAGAAAACATACAGAACATATTTGTAACGTTGGACACATTCCACTTGCTGATATTTCCATTAAATTGCGAATCACTAAACATGCTCTGCATATTTACAACATTCGAAACATTCCACTTACTGACATCTCGTGTGAATCGCGAATTCTGGAACATCATAACCATGTTCTTTACTTTAGATACATTCCATTGACTTATATCGCCATTAAATTGAGAATCAGCGAACATGTTTTGCATATTTGTAACATTTGACACATCCCAATGGCTTATATCGCCATTGAATTGCGATTGCATAAATAAATTGCTCATATCCGTAACATTTGATACGTCAATGAAATTCAAATCACAATTTGTACCATTCTTTTTAATGGCGGTTTCTATCAATTTAATCAAATCATTCTTGTCTTTAGCGACAACTGTTTTTTGATCAGCGGTCTTCGGTGCAGCAGTTTTCTTTGGAGACGTCACTGCCTTCTTAGCAACCGTAGCCTTTTTAGCTGTAGTTGTCTTTGCTTTTGCTTGTTCTTTCATATTTACCAGCCTTTTTGCTTTAGATTTTTTTCAAAATAGAGAGCATACGTCAAAAGGACGGTTTCCATCTTGAAAACCACCTTCGTCACTAACGAATGTATTTTGTAAACTAGATTTTACCTGGGGGGGGGGGGTAACGGATTAACACGAATCCTTTTCAGATTCGTTCCAAACACTACTGCGTTACCCATCATATTCATACAAGTCAAATATACATTAAAAATTTACAAAGGGATGCAAAATAGTGTGATTTTTTGAAATTCCAGCCGTATTTCCGACTGATTTCGTAAAAAGAAATAAATTTTCCGAAAAAGCCATCGGTACAAATACACCAGCTTTGTTCCTGCGAAATATAGGCTTCAATACCCTCTTTTTCACTCGTACAAGTTTTATACCGAGACGAGCTACTAGACGCATTTTGTCCGTTGTTAGAACTTGACGAAAAAGATTTTACAGAACTAGAGGACCTCGAACTGCCACCCGAGGATGTTCCTTTGTCCGTAATAGAACTCGAGGAAAAGACTTCATCATCACCGCTACTGCTCGAAACTTCCGCAATCGGATCAGGGTCGGCACTGCTGGAACTGCTGTCGCATGCAGTAAATACAGCAAAGACAAGAGCCATGGCAAGAAGTATGGATTCCCTACGCTTCGCTTCGAGAATGACAGGCCAAAAATGACGCAATGTAAAAATCTTCACAGAAGACCTCCATTTGTAAAATCCCACTGATTTTTTGCAAAATATAGCAACTAAAAAGCCAGCCTTACAAGCTGGCTTTCGTTCTAGAAAAAAACAACTAAACTATTTTGCAAGACGACTTTGCTGAAGAGCCTCTAGTCGAGTTTGAACTTCCACAATTTTATCTTCAGAAAGTCCAATTTCGCGAAGAACCGCTTCTGTATCAGCTTTATTTTGCGCAAGTTTGTCTTTAGCTTCTTGAGTTTCAGCATGAGCATCCGCAAGGCGCTTGCGGAACACGTCACCGGCGCTTACAAAGCCGTATTTCTGTCCTACACTCTTGAATGCCATTTCCAACTCCTTCAGATAGTCCTCGTCGACATACTCTCTCAAATATACATTAATTTTACTCAAAAGGGTCAATCCTACATCCGTAGGCAATTTCTGGAACGATTCCTTAAACTGCAACAGTTTCGAACGAAGATTGTCCTTGTCAAAAGCGTACTTCATCGCGGTAATTCCCATGCCAGTCGTAATGTCTTCACAAGCAAGGCAATCACTGTCGGGAATATCAGCCATGTTCACGAACGAGCATGCAAACGGAAGTACGCGACCATGGAAAAATTCCGGGTATCCGTCTTCAAGGTTCTTCAGAGGATTCCAATTTTCGCACCCGTTGTAAAAGATAATGGCCATAGTCGGAAGCCCGTCAAACACACGATTTTCCTGATGAATCTTCATCACGGAACGCACATAGCGGGCAATCTGGTTAATAGTGTCGGGATCTCGCCCCGACTTGTGCTCCACCATAATACCCACAAGCACGGGTGCGCCCGTCAACACGTTGACGCGGAATGCTAGATCCGCATCACCGGTTTCGTCGACCTCGGAATACGAATCTGGAATGCGTTCCAGAGTGCCGAGATTCACGGATGACAGGAATTCGCCCACTTCGCGATCTACCTTGCCAGTAAACTCAAGCAACAACCTAAGGCGCTTGACTTCGGCAAAAAGCCACCGGAAAAAGGGATCATGTGCACGGCGTGCATTATTTTTCTTTTCAGTCATAGTTTTCCTATTTTCATTGTTATCGTCTACCTGGAACCCAAAAACGTCGAAAGGCTCCTCTATATAACACGCCAGATTCAGAAAAATTGGGAATTTTGCCCCCTTTTTTAGTAGCCGAACAACGTAAAAAGATTTTTGCTTTTGTATGATACCAAATGTACAATACAATCGTTATTCCACTTTGGACTATGAAAAGGCGGGGCTTGCACGCTCCGTTTTTTTATTTTTGTTGTCATGAGCAATTCTTTGTTTAAAAAATTTGGTCGTATTCCCAATTTTTGCGTCCCGCTGTTTGGGCTGTTATTGGTTGCATCTTTAATTTCTTGCGCCGGTAACGGAAAGCCGCTGACCGAATCGGACCCGCAGTCCGAAGGTTCGCAAGCGGCTAATTCCGGGAGCTACACCGACGACTATTTTGACGAAGGTTCCTCGCAGAATCCGGACGGGTCAAGTAACAAGGCCCTTCGGCAAGCTCAGGGACCTAATTCCGCAAGAGCTTTCAGCTCCGACGGATTCAGCTTCATTCTGCCGCAGGGCGGCGCAGGCGACTGGGCGCTCGTGGGCGATGACGATGGATCTGCCCACGAGAGCGGCGTCCCCTACGAATTTTACAACGCGAGCACGGGACGCCGCGCGGTCCTGGTCGAAATAGAACTCCCCAAGGGCGAACCCATGAACCTCATGGACCGCGCCCGCATGGAAATGCAGAGCCTGGAATCTAGCGGCAAGAAGGCGACGCTCGCCGAGACCTATCCCGAAGAAAACTTTGGCGGTACAGGCGTCTTCTTTGACGTTGCAGGCAAGCGCTACGACAGCCCTTACGAGGCAGTCGGCTTTGTAACAGGCGCCGGGAGCCGCGTGTACACGCTCACGCTTTCTGCCACCGACACGCTACTCCAGCCGGGCGAACTCAAGAACGAATGGAAGGTATTCTTCGCGAACTTCAGCATGCGCGAAACTGCGGCAAGTGAAGGCCCGGAACTTTCGCCGAACAACGTGCAAAGCTTTGACTCCCCCACGCTCGGCTACACTTGGGCTGTCAAAGACACCCTCTGGCATCACTGGACAGGAATCGCCCGCCAGAACGACGACCCGGACCTGGTGCTTAGCAACAAGGCCGAAGACGTTTCGCTGTTCGTTTACGGCGCGACTGTAGAAAGCGACGCCGTCAATTCGCAGGATTTGTTCAAGGTGCTGCTCGTGCGCCTAGGTGTCGACCCCAACAATCCGACGCTCGAAATGCACCGCCAAAAGGTCGGCGACCGCTACGCGCAAGACTTTACCCTGACTCACGTGGTCAACAAGTTCGACTTCTACTACACAGGCCGCTATTTCTATGACGACGGCCGCGGCATCCTAATTGTTTCCTGGACCCAGGGCGTGAACAAGAAAAAGTACGCCAAAGTCATGCAGCACGGTATCGAAGGCCTGACCGTGGGCGAAAATCCGGCCGCCAAAAACGCGGCCACCGACCCCGAATCCGCCAAGAAACAGGCAAAGTTCAATGCCGCCATCATGAGCCAAGTGGGCATTCTGCGCCTGCTCGAAAACCAGCCGCTGGTGGCCCTCAGCTACTTTGAACGCGCGAACCACATGGACCCCGAAGAGCCTCTCTACCTGATCAACTGCGGATTCGTGTACCAGATGAAGGAACTTTACGGCCCCGGCATCAGCCACTTTGAAAGCCAGCGTGAACTGGTACAAAAGAACGGCAAACTGCTCTCGATTTTGGGCGAAATGTACGAAGCCCTGTTCGACTACGGCCGCGCCCGCGAATGCGCCGAAGCTGCCCTCCGCTACACGCCGAACAATCCGGAATACGTGATCAACTTGAGCGACGCCCTCTGGGGACTCGGTCAGCGTAACCAGTCGCTGGTGGTGGTGCAACGCCTTTACGACACGCAGCCGAGCAGCCGCCTGGGCGTTTACCTTGCGAAGACCTACATGGGCCTCGACCAGTACGCCGAAGCCGTTGACATTCTTTACCAGGTACGCCGCCGCTTCGGCATGAGTGTGGAACTCGGAAGCACCTTGACGGATGCCCTCATGTTCCTTGGCCGCTACGAAGAAGCCCGCGCTATTAGCGAAGAAACCTTGGCCAAGGACCGTAACGACTACAAGATTTGGACCACGCAGGGCAAGATTCTATTCTACAGCCGCAACTACCGCGACGCCGAAAAATCGCTCACCAAGGCACTCGCCTTAAAGCCCGATAACGAAGACGCCAAGAGTTTCCTCTCCGCCACGAAGGCTTTCCTCGGCAAGGCCGACAACCGCACATTGCAAAAGCCGATTACGCCGGTGGAAGAACGCACCAAGAACCTGAAGAGCCTCCTCAGCGAAACCGCCAAAAAGCAGGGCACCGAAGGCGATTTCCCCGCCGTGGTGCATTACAACAAGCAGACCTTGAAAGCCGAAAAGGGCGCGAACTGGGTGCGCACCGACGAAATGCTCATGGAAATCCTCGACATTCGCGGCGCCGCCATCTATCGCGAATTTACGTTCGACTTCTTGCCGGGATTCGACCGCATTTACCTGAACGCCCTCGAAGTCTACGACAGCAACTGGAACCTGAAGCAGAAGGCGAACCTGAACGGCGCCTACATCACCTACGCCACCGAAATCGGCGGCCAGAACGAATCGCAGACGGCGCACTTCCCGCTGCAAGAACTTGAACCGGGCGACTTTATTTACCTGCAGTTCAGCCGCACGAATATCGAGAACAAGGGCATGATCCCCTACACCGACTTCGTGAGCAGCAAGGACGTCCCTGTCGGAGAATCGTGCTTCCGCATTTACGCCGACACCGCCCGTTTTGTGACCGAAGAATACGGCCCGCTCGAAAAGAAAGCAATCAAGGGCGGCATCGAATGGAAAATCGAAAACCCGGTCATTATCCGCAAGGAACTCTACATGCCCGTGTACCGCGACTTTGGCGCAGGCCTGATGCTTACCGGCAAGCAGGAATGGAAGAACGTGGGCGAAGATTACCAGAACCTGATCAAGCACCAGTTCAAGCAGGCCGTGAGCGTGCGTGAAAAAGCCCGCGAAGTCCGCGGCAGCAAGGCAAACGACAACGCCGTCAAGGCCATCGTGAACTTTGTACGCCACGATATCCGCTACCGCGACATTCGATTCGGCGGCCACAGCCTGATTCCGCAAACCGCCGAAGTCACGCTCAAAAAGCACCAGGGCGACTGCAAGGACATGGCGCTTTTACTCAAGGAAATGCTCGAAGCCGTAGGCATCAAGAGCTACCTCACCGCCATCCACCTGACCGAAGAAGGCTTTGCCGGCCTCCCGACGATTCAGCAGTTCAACCACATGATTCTCTACATTCCTGCGCAGGGGCAAGTCACCGAACGCTGGGTCGATGCCACCGACAAGACCGGCAACGATCGCCCTGTACCGCTCGACATGGAAGGCAAAGTCGCACTCGTCATCAACGGCGACAGCAGCCACGTGGTCACTACGCCGATTTTGGAAGACAATCAGGAACACCAGATTGGCATTGAACACCGCCTGTTTATCGGAAACGACGGCGCCTGCGAATTCCGCGACTCGATTTCGCTGCAGGGCAAGTTCGCCAGCGTGATGCGTAACCGTTTCTATGGCCGCGACATGAAAGAGCAGGAAAAGCTGATGGAAGACTTCCTCGCTTCGGGTATCCCCGACGTAAGCATCGGAAACATCCGCATCGAGAACCTCGCCGAATTCAACAAGCCGCTCGCCCTGATTGTGACTTACGCCTCCAAGGGGTACTTCGGCCAAGGCGGCTCCGAACTCAAGGGCCGATTCCCGAACGTATGGGAACGCAGCCTGTTCAAGCTCCCGAAGGTATCGAAGCGCCACCACCCGATTCGCATGCCGCACGAGACGCAGTTTGCGTACAAATTAAGCGTTACCGCCCCGAGCGGCAAGAAAGTCAAAATTACCGGACCGAAGCCGCTTAATCGCGACCCGGATTACGTGAGCTACGAGAAGAATTTTGACGGCAAGAACAGCATCAAGTGGACCACCTTCGCTCTCTACGCCGACCCGGCCGAATACAACAAGATTCGCGAGGAATGGACCTACTTGCTCAGCGAAACGAGCCCGATGATCGAAGTCAAGTAGGAAGTAGGCTGTTAGAAGTTGGAAAATGCCCCGGAAAAATTCCGGGGCATTTTCACATTCAACTTAAGAACGAAACTAGTCGTCGGCAGTCGAAGCGCCAATGGCCTGTTCGAGCGTGGTATGACCGTTCAACGCCTTCTGGATACCGTCCATACGCAGCGTAATCATGCCGCATTCCTGGATGGCGGCGCGCTTGATGACATCGCCCGAAGAACGCTTGATGATAAGGTTACGCACGGTTTCGTTCGGCACCAGGAACTCGTAAATACCGCAACGGCCCTTGTAGCCCGAACCATCGCACTTGTCGCAACCCTTGCCGTGGTAGAACTGCATATCGGGAGTCAAGTGGAATTCGTCGCGCATGGCCTGCGAAATTTCGACAGGTTCCTTACAGTACTTACAGATACGGCGCACAAGACGTTGTGCAAGCACGCCCTTGATGGCGGTAGACACAAGGAAGGGTTCCAAACCCATTTCGAGCAAACGCGGGAATGCGCCGGCAGCATCGTTGGTATGGAGCGTACTGAAGACCAAGTGACCCGTCAAAGCAGCTTCGATAGCCATGGACGAAGTTTCCTGGTCACGCATTTCACCGATCATAATCACGTCCGGGTCCTGACGCAAAAGGGCGCGGATGCCCGCCGCAAAGGTAAAGCCCGCGGCGTTGTTAATTTGTCCTTGGTTCACACCGTCAATATTCAATTCCACCGGGTCTTCCATCGTAGAGATGTTGATCGTGGAATCCAAAATTTCTCGAATGGAAGCATAAAGCGTGGTAGACTTACCGGAACCGGTAGGACCGGTCACCAGCACAATGCCGTTAGGAGCATTAATTGCATCGATAAACTGTTTGAGCACGCGCGGGTCGAAACCCATGTCTTTCAGAGGGAACTGACCGGAGTTCGGGTTCAAGATACGCATAACGATCTTTTCGCAAACGCCGCGCTTACGCAAAGAAATCGGGAACGAGCTCACACGAAGGTCAACTTCGGATCCCTTGTAACGCACGGTAAAGCGGCCGTCCAACGGTTTACGTTTTTCGGCAATATCCATCTTCGAAAGGAGCTTGATACGCGACAGAATCTGCGGCATCAAACGTGCCGGAATCGGGGACATCACCTGAAGGTCACCGTCAATACGGTAACGCAGCTTGAGGAAGGTTTCCTGCGGTTCCAAGTGAATATCGGAGGCCTTACGGGCAATGGCTTCGTGAATCAGCGTCGTCACGATCTTCACCACCTGACGACCTTCTTCGTCACTCAGTTCGGGTTCGTCGTTACCACCCTGACCGCGTTCCACCGTTTCCAGTTCATCGCTGTCCTTGGATTCGCTGATCAAGTCGGCCAAGGATTCCTCGGCAGGACCGTGACCGGAGAACACGCGTTCAATCGCCTTCATCACGTCGGCTTCGGACGCCATCACCACGTCAACATCCATACGGACCTTGAACTTCACGATGCTAATCGTGCGCATGTTGGTCGGGTCCGTCATGGCAATCGTCATCACGGAGCGAACCTGGCGGTGTTCATCTTCACCCTCCTGCACGAACAGCGGCACCACCTTGTACTGCTTGCACATGTCTTCGGGCAAGAAGGTATAGGCGTTCGGGTCAATATTGAAATTGTCTAGCTTTACATACGGAACTTCGAACTGCCTCGAAAGAATTTCAACAAGGCGTTCCTCGGGCATGTAGCCCAGGTCCACCAATGTACGGCCAAGGCGCTTACCCGAAGTTTTCTGGGTTTCAAGAGCCTTGTCTAGCTGCTCCTGCGTAATGTACCCTTGAGCGAGGAGCATTTCACCGATACGCATCTTGGTCGAAGACTGCATCTGCGACCCGAGGATGTTCGTTAGCGTTTCATTGCTCACCATGCCAAGGCGCGACAGAATCTTACTGAGCATGAGACCGGTACGTTTATGTTCGGCCATGGCGTGAGCCAACTGGTCTTCGTCGAGGAATCCCTGACGAAGCAACAACTGGCCAAGGTTCATCTTGTTGTTGTTCATCATATATGCGACCACGCCCGCGGGGGTACGGGCAAAAACTCTCCATCTTGACGCAGCATGCAAACTTCAAGTGCACCAGACTTTTCTAGCGCATTCCCTATTCTACACACCTTGCCTAATCGAACATTTTCTTCAAATATACTATTTGGGCATGAATTTGCAAACAGAAGTTCGTATTCTTCGCCCCCATTTAATGCAAAATCAAGAGGATCAAGGTGATATCTAACACACAGACGATGGACTTCCGCGTCAATCGGAAGCAAGGATTCCTCAATTTGCAGGTTCACCCCCGAGGCCACCGCCAGATGGTTCAGCTCCGAAGAAAGACCATCGCTAATGTCCACCGCCGCGCCATAGGCTCCCAAACGAATCAGTTCCGCCCCCGCCGATTCACAAATCTGCGGAGAAAGATGGTATTCCACCAGCTTGGGGAATTCGGATGCCGCTTCGGGGTGGTTCATCAGGAGCCAGAGCCCCGCCCCGGACTTGCCGAGAGTCCCGTTCACGTACAGGGCGTCACCCGGTTTGACCGCCGAACGCAAAAGGGGACGCGGAAACTCAAACGCACCGTCGGGTGACGCGCCTGATGAGGCGTCTGGTGATGCGTCGCCGAGCACCCCCAAGAGGGTCGTCGAGAACATCCCCACCTCGCCCACCACGGTGTCGCCGCCAATCAAGGCGATTCCACGTTTGGCAAAGCCCTGCGAAAGGGCGGCCTGCACGCGGGTGCGGGTTTCTTCGGACCAGCTTTTGTTGATGCAAAGTCCGAGCAGAGCCAGTTTCGGCGTTCCGCCCATGGCAGAAATGTCCGACACGTTCGAGACGATATGCTTTTCAACCGCCTGTTCGGGAGTCGACCAATCCAGCCGAAAGTGCGTTTTTTCGACCGACAAGTCCTTGGTCACAAGCCAACCGTCAAAGATGGCGCAGTCATCGCCCACGCCGAGCCAACTGCGACTTTGTGGGGACTCGTGCGTGAAATCGGCGGAACCATTCAGGAGAGTCTCAATAAAACGAAATTCGCCTAAATTTGGAAACATAAAACTAAATTAGGAAAAAAATATTCCCGATTTAAGCGTTTAGCAAGTTCTATTCTATAGAAACAGAGAAAACATTTCCGTTAATCTTAACCTTATCAAAGTAAATAGATCCTTTTACCATAACATCAGCCCAATACATACAAGTACAAGAGACATCTGTATATCGATTCTTTTTATCAATATTCAGATAAAGAGTATCTCCTTCTACTGAAAACTCTAAATTATCCGGTTTTTCCGCTGGAGGACATTGAGTGTTGCCAAGTACACGAATTGTATAACAATCCTCATCGGCCGGCTTAATCACAAAAGAATCTACCCCCATTGTTGGATTTTTAGAATCAAAACGAGCTATACACGAATCAACCGACAGAAGTTCAACTGATATTTCTTTTTGACGCTTTAGCTCAGTCTTATCTTCATTGCCTGACAGCACTACATTTTTATCATCATCCGACGAGGAACAAGCACAAAAAATGATAGATATAGCAACACAACATATTAAGAATTTCATTTTTTCTCCTTTACTAATAGGTTGGCGTACCCAAAGTTATCCATCTAGAACCAATGCCATCATAATCATTGTTATAAAATACAGGTCCAAGATAGGAGTTTCGAAATTTTTCTTCCCAAGGATCAAAGAAAATTCCATTTATATAGCCATAGCGATAGACTATTTTCGGTTCAATATCATACCCCCCTTGAGTATGCAAAATATTCATAACAGCCGTATAATAAGCATCCCATATTTTTTCATTTTGCATAAACCATCGATAAGCAAAATTTTGGTATGCTTTCATCACATATAAATTTCCAAAGCCTACAGAACTTAAACCTAATATGGAATGAACACCCGTAAACACTCCGTCAAACCAAGGATCCTGATTAGAATAGCCATTTCGAAATACAGAGCAAGCACTCAACCATAGCCAATAGGTGTTCCTAACCCCATTACCCGAAGTCACATTAGACAAGACAGCATTCGGATTCCAAAGAGTGATTTCATTAGGAGCTCCATGTCCATGATAAAAAACAAAATTATAATTCTGGGCGTCTTGACTTAAAAAATTAACAAGTCTTACACCTGAATTAACATAATAGTCGAAAGAAACTGCTGTTGGATTCGTCCCATAACCATACAAAATATTCATCGCAGTGATACTCTGATAAACAGCAGCTCTCAAAGAATCTGCAAGCGTAACAGACCAGCTTAACGGGCTTTGCCAATTATTGGAATAACTATTAATTGCATATGTGGCAAAATTTAAATTTAGCAAACGTCCCTGATTAACTGCAAAACTTACAGAAAACGACAAAATCATCACTAAAAAAAACTTTCTCATAATCATTTTCCCTTTATATCTCTAAAAAATCTCATCAACATCAAAAGAAATATACCGTATAGTACCTTTATCGTCAAAATGTCCTAAATAGGTCAAACAAGGAACCAATATGCCATTTCCAGAAGAATCCGTTGTCATACGCCAACTTCTAACAGCATCATACAATTCCCCCTGCATATTTTCACTTTTTATATCCCTACTAATTCTAGATATTTCTTGTTCAAGCTTATCCATATGAGATTCTAAAATACATTCTTTGCAAAAATCAATTTTCTTGATTTTCTTTTTAACATTCAACCAGCTATATTCTATTTTTTTCAAATTAGAAAGAGCATCATAATACAAAAAAATAAAAGCATCACCACGAACAATTACATTCTGAACCAATTGATGAAACATAACAATGCCCCCCACAATTTCAGACTGACCATTTCTTTGTTGATGTTCAAAAGCAACACGAGTGATTTTACTAGAATTTAGCACTTCGTTGTTAAAATAGTTTCGCAAATCCTCCGATGCTATTTTACGCAAATTAAATTCTTCAAAATCATTTACTCTTATATTTCTTGTACCGGAATTAAGATTAATTATGTATCTTCCACCAAAATTTTCAATAGGAACATCAACCTTCATTGGAAGCTTTATGTTTCCTTTAACTTCATAAACAGTATAAGTAGAATCACTAGATTCCGTATACCTTTGCAAAAACTTTTCCGCTCGTTGCAAAACACTGGGACTAGAAATAAATTGAGCATCTACCAAAGAAAAAGTAATAAAAGCAAACAACAAAACCCGTTTAAGCATTTTTTCATCCTTTCATAAGAAAAAAACTTTCTATACAAATATATCTTTTCTCATAAAAAAAGTCAACTCACCTAAACCAATCATCAGCAAAAACAAACAGAGAACAAATTGTTGACAAGATGAGAATTTCTTTAGGATAAAAAATATTTTTTCAAAAAGGGCAAAAAATCTATCCACAACGTGCGAGAATTACCTATCTTTTAGGCCATGGGACACATCTTCTTTATAGCCCCGTCTTCTCCCGGCAGCCTGGACCGGTTGAGCCAATGGACTTTCCGTTGGCTGTTGGAGCACGGAGACCTGGCAGAAGATTCTACGATGTACAGTTGCAATTCCATCGAGGATGCCACAAATCTTCTGGAATCGGCCCTGATTATCGGTCAGTCCCCCGCCTTGATTATTTTGGACCATTCCGACAAGCCGTGCGAGCAGAACCTCAAGTTCAGCAAGCTCCTGCACGACGGAATCCCCGAATCGTGGATCGTGGAACTCGTTCCCGACAACATGCCACTTCCGGAAAGCGACGAAAACTACTACTGGGTCCGCAAACCGGTACGCGAAGAGGAATGGTACAGCACCCTGGAACAGGTGCTGCTCAAGAGCGGATCTCCCCAATGGGCAAATAACTAGGCCTGCGGCACAGTTGGTAGAGCTTAGTTGGTAGAACTTAGACATTTTCTAAGTTCTAAGCTCTAAGTTCTAAATTCTAAATACTACATTACCCATTATGATTAAAGGCGTAAGTTATTTTGGTGTGCGCTCGCCTAAGCATGTTCTTGCCGATATGCAGGACGTCAAGGCAGCGGGTTTTAACGCAGTGCTCCACACCTGGAGCGAAGAAGACCAACAGTATTACTACGGCACCATGAAGGAAATCGTGGACAAGTCCGCAGACTTGGGTCTGACGGTCTACGTGAACCCGTGGGGTGTGGGCCGCGTCTTTGGCGGTGAAGCGTATTCGGAACTCACCGCAAGGAACCACGACTTATGCCAGGTAGCTCTCGACGGCAAGCCCAAGGTGGCCGCCTGCCCGAACCACCCCGAATTCCGCGCCTATATGCACAAGTGGATTGAATCCGTTTGCGCCACGAAGGTGAGCACTATCTTCTGGGACGAGCCGCACTTTTACTTCGAGAAGGGCGGGCTGCAGAACTGGAGTTGCAGGTGTGAAAAGTGCCGGGCGCTGTTCAAGGCGCGTTTCGGGTACGAGATGCCTGCCGAACTCACCGAAGACGTGTTGAAGTTCCGCGAGGACAGCCTGATTGATTTTCTGAAAGAAATGACCGAAGACGTTCATGCCCGCGGCAAGCGCAACTGCGTGTGCATGCTGCCGCTATGGTTCCCCGCGGGGCTCGACGACTGGGGCCGCGTCGCAGGCCTTGCAAGCGTAGACGAAGTGGCCAGCGACCCGTACTGGGAACGCGGTGCAAGCGAGGAATGGGTCCGCGAAAAATACGCCGAGACTGCTCGCAAGCTGACCGAAGTCGCCGCCAAGTACGGCAAGGCCGTGCAGATGTGGGTCAAGGCCTACCAGATAGAGGCGGGCCGTGAAAACGACCTCGCCATCGCCGTTTCCGAGAGTCGCGCCGCAGGTATCGACAACATTTTCGCCTGGAGCTACCGCGGCACCGAAACGCTCAGTTGGCTTAAAAGCGACAACCCGGACCGCGTCGCGGAAGTATTCCGCTCCGCGTTGAATGACTAGGGAGGGCACAGCCCTCCCTAATACCCTCCCTACACTTAATAAACCGCATTGCCCAAATCTTGTTCCTCGGATTTGTGCGGTTTATTTGCGTGAGCACACCTGCGGTGTGCTGGGTGCTAATTATTTTATCTGTATCGTCGTGGAGCCTGTGCGGGATTTTGCGATGAACATGCCGCCGTTTTTCACGAGGGTTTTTGCGCTGGCGCGGAGTTCCTGCATTCCAGAGGCTCGCACCTTTCCCAGATAGCCCCCGTTCATGTCGAAAATGCGGTAGTTTTCGGCTCCGGCTGCGTGCGACAGCGCAGGCCTTACAAAGTCTGTGCATCCGTCAACGCAAACGATTTCGTCTTCTCCGAACACAAAGTAATCCACATCCATCCAGGAACCGGTTACCGTAAAGCGCAATATGTGTTCGCCCGCAGGGAGGTTCACCGTCGCCCGCACCTTGTTGTAGTCGTCGTAGTTGTCCTCGCCTTCGTTTTTCGGGACAGAGATCACGTCGGTGATGTTCTTGCCGTCAAGCGACATCTGGAAGCTCGAAGTCTCGTTTGCGGATGCGACCGACGCGTAGAAGGAATATTCGCCCGCTTCCTTCACGTTCACGGTGTATTCGAGCCATTCGCCTTCCTGGTTGTAGCCCACGATGTAGCCCGTCGCCTTCTTGTAAATGTCGACGCCCGTCCCTTCGCGGTAATTGCTACCGCCATGGTCTTCGGAATCGTTTTCCTTGTAGGAGTCATTGCCCGAGCCGACACCCGGAATGTCGAAGTCTTCGGCCTCGATCTTGCCCGGAATTTCAAACGGCTTACCCTTGAAAGGCTTTTGCGGAACCGGTTCTACAGGCACCCTGTTCACGGCATTGAGCATCTGCTCCGCATAGCGCTTGCCAAATGTCACGTAGGCATCGTGACCGAAATGGTAGCGGTCCACGCCATTGCCGCCAAGGCCCTCGGACGACGCGTAGTAAGTATTGTCCATCGTATTCGGGAGTTTCGACACGCGATCGGAATAGCAGCAGCCCGAACGCAGGAGTTCGCCCGCCACGAACGGCACCGTGTCGGAACTCATGTCGAGCGCCTTGAGGATATCGTCGCGGGTTTTCTTCACGATTTTCGGCCAGTCCGGGTAGCCGCCGTCGGTTTCACCCTGGTGGAAGATGAATCCCTTGATGACACCCACCTGCTGCGCCTTCTTCGCGATATCGATAATCGTCTTGGTGACGTTGCCGTCGCTCGCGTATTCCTTCGCGTAGTTCTTCAGCCAATCCTCCGCCGTAGAGAGGTAGCTTGCGTACTGGTCCTGGTCGAAAAGCTTGATGCTTGCGCCGCCTACCGCGACCGGGATAATTCCGATGGTCACGTCAGGCATGCTGTCGGCCATCGTGCGGCCGAACCAGTCGGCAATCGAAATCGTGTTGCCACAGTTGAACAGCGAAGGTACCGCCGGGTAAACCTCACCGATGGTGTTGCGACCCTTGCCGCTGCACTTTTGCGAGGCGAAAATCTTGAAGCGCGGGTTTTCGGCCTTGTCGGCGCTCTGGGCATCGGCAGTGCCACCCATGTTGGACTGGCCGTATGCGATGTAAATGTGGAAATTTGGGTCCGGAGCGGCATTCGCCTGAATTGCACCGAACATCATTAAGCCCGTAGCAAAACACGCTGCAGGCGCGAAACCAGAGAATTTATTTAAAAATCCCATGACAACCCTTCTTTTTCAAACATCCATTTAAAAATTATCCTGAAAAAAACACAAAAGGCGCCCCCGGCGCCCTTATTCTATAGACAGATTGTCAATGAAGACAAAGAAAGTTAATCCCACAAAGTAAATTCTGTTTATCGTCACACGAATTCGAAATGCCTAACGGCATTTCAGAAAAAAATTGTTTTTTTCAAATCAGATTTTACGTTAGTAAAATCAAATCAGTGTGACACTCATACAAAAAAGCCCCGTCGATTGGACGAGGCAATTGAATTTCGTTAGATCCTTCGACTTCGCCCTTACGGGCTCCGCTCAGGATGACACGCTAAAATTACTTCGCGCGTTCGAGGTAAGAACCGTCGCGGGTATCCACGCGGATCTTGGTGTTGTTCTCGATGAAGAGCGGGATCATCACCTTGGCGCCGGTTTCGACGGTGCATTCACGCATCACGTTACCGCTGGTGTTGCCCTGGACTGCCGGAGGAGCGTCGATAATCATGAGGTCAACGAAGGTAGGCGGAATCACTTCGATCGGAAGCGTTGCCTGAGTCTTCGGGTCCTTCCACCAGGTGACTTCGACAGTAGCGCCATCGAGAAGCCAAACTTCGCAGCCGTTCAGATTTTCCTTAGCAATTTCTTCAGTTTCCTGAGTTTCGTTGTTCAAGAAATACCAAGTAGAACCGTCATTGTAGAGGTAAGTCATTTCGGTGAAGGTCACATCGGCTTCTTCAACCGTATCGCCACTCTTCCAGGTGCGTTCGAGGGTGCGGCCGGTCACCAAGTTCTTGATGCGAACGCGGTTAAAGGCCTGGCCCTTACCCGGCTTCACGAACTGGTTTTCGATGATTTCGTACGGCTGACCATCAACCATGATTTTAAGTTTCTTGCGGAATTCGTTGGTGCTTACAGTACCCATATTATCCTCTTGTTGATTTTGATTCTAAATTTAGCAATATAATGGACGCAGCAGTTAAAGTTTTCACACAAATTCCTGACTTTTTGGAGTATTTAGGTACCGATCTGGCGACCACCATCGCCAAGACGACTGCCCTGGCAAACCTTGACCTGAACCCCAAGTTTCCGTTCCTGTGCTCAAGGCATTATGCCGACCTGATCAAGAAGGCTGGCGACCCTGCCGCCCTGTTACGCGAAATTTTACCGACCAAGGACGAACTTAACAAAGTCGAGGGTTTCGTAGACGACCCCGTGGGCGACCTGCCTGCCGGAAAATCCGACTGCGTCATCCAGAAATACGACCAACGAGCCCTGATAGTCTCGACCGCCACCTGCGGTGCACGTTGCCGATTCTGTTTCCGCAAGAACTACCCTTTCCAGAACATTCCCGATATCGCCCGCCAGGTGAGCAACTGGCTGGACGTTCACAGCGACGTCTGGGAAGTAATCCTTTCGGGTGGCGACCCGCTGACGCTTGGTCCCGGCGCCTTCCGCGAGCTGATCGAGGCGATTGCCATGCACGCCTCAGTAACGACGCTCAGAATCCATACGCGCCTCCCCGTGATGCGCCCGGACCTGGTAATGCAGCATTTTGAACTGCTGCGTGAATTGCCCGCTAGGTTTAGCAGCGTTCTAGTGTCGCATGTGGACCACGCTGACGAACTCGACGAGGAATCGGCAACTGTTTTTGCTCAGTTGCGTTTTAGCGGCTGGACGCTCTTGAACCAAAGCGTGCTATTGCGAGGAATTAGCGACGATGCATACAAACTAAACAACCTCTGCCGCAAGCTATTTACGCAAGGAGTTCTCCCCTACTACCTGCACCAGCTGGATCACGCCAACGGTGTCGCGCACTTCGAAGTTGGCGATGACGAAGCCCGCAAGCTGATTGCAGAAATCCGCACCAAGTTACCCGGTTACCTTGTACCAAAACTCGTCCGCGAAATCGCCGGCGAAAAAAGCAAAACGCCCGTTTGAAAACAGACCCGCCAAAAGTTTCATCTAATTTAAGCAAAAACTCCCCCGGCTTAAACCGAGGGATTTTTTAGTTCTTATTTACGCGATTAGGCGCGAACGGTCTCTGTGAGCAACAAAGCCCTCGGGGTTAACCGAGGGCGGTTGCGAGAGAACCGGCTTCAGGGTACGGACTTAGCCGAAGTTAGCCGGTTCGGTTTTATTATGTGCGAGCAAAAAACGACCGGTATTAACCGGTCGTGTTTGCGAGAGAACCGACTGTTGAGTAAGTACCGACTTATCTCTAGTCGGTCCGGTCTTATTACGTATGTGCGTCGACCCATTCGGCGTTCTTCTTGCAAGCCTCAACGGACTTGTCGAAGGCGGCCTTTTCTTCGGCACTCATCTTGACTTCGAGAATCTTTTCGACACCATTTGCACCGACCACGACCGGCACGCCACAGTAGAGGCCCTTAACGCCGTATTCGCCGTTCAGCTTGGCAGCGCAAGAGAACACGCTCTTCTTGTCGAGGAGGTAGGCTTCGGCCATGTGGATGGCAGAAGTTGCCGGGCTGTAGAAGGCAGAGCCGCGGCCGAGGAGGTTCACGATTTCGCCACCGGCACCGGCGGTACGCTTGGCGAGTTCGGCAAACTTTTCCTTGCTCATGAGCTGAGAAACCGGGATACCGCCAACGGACACGCATTCCATGATGGAAACCATCGTGTCGCCGTGACCGCCCATCACGAGGGCCTTCACGTCTTCGACAGACACGCCCAGTTCGTCGGCCACGAAGCAAGCGAGACGGGCAGAGTCAAGCACGCCAGCCATACCGATGACCTTGTTGGCCGGGAGACCGGACTGCTTCTGCATGTTGTAGACCATGGCGTCCAGCGGGTTGGTGATCACGATGACGAATGCATCCGGAGCGTTTTCCTTGATGGCTTCGGCAACGGTCTTGATCACGCCGCAGTTCTTGTCCAGGAGGTCGTCACGGCTCATGCCCGGCATACGCGGGAAACCGGCGGTCACGATCACGACGTCTGCGCCCTTGATGGCGGAGTAGTCGGTAGAACCCTGAAGATCCACGGAAGAGTTGATGACAGAGCGGCCTTCCATGATATCGAGAGCCTTGCCCTTCGGCATGCCCTGAGTCTGCGGAATATCGATAAGGACCACGTCGCCAAGATTCTTCTGGGCGAGCACGAGAGCCATTGTACCACCGATTTGACCAGCACCAACGAGTGCAATCTTCTTTCTAGCCATGATTTAACCTTCCTTTTAAGGTAATTAGATTTTTACGCATCAAATATAGCACTTTTTCGTGTTTCAGACAATGAAAAAACGCCCCAAAAAGCCGAAAAACGGAAAAAATAAGCTAAGTCCACGGGGGGAAGCCTCCCGCACCACCTAAAGGTGGCCATGTACACTAAGCACTAAAGTGCTAAGTGTCCAAAGGTCGCTTCAGCCCCGGCATACGACACGTCATTGCGAACCCCGAATAGGGACGAAGCAATCCACGCCGGGTCTTCCGCTACCCCCTCGCCTAAGGGGTTCCACCCCCTAAAACCCCCGGTAGCAGGCTGCCCACGGCTCCAGAGACGAGCTCGTCTCGCTCACATGGATTCGGCCTTCGGCCTCTAATGTTCGCTCAACGACTCATCTTCTTCCGCCTTAGGGCTAACTGTCATGCTGCTAATTTGTCTTCCCCGCGAAGGCGGGGACCTCCCTTTTAATCCGAGAAAAAAGATTCCCCATGCAAACAGCGCTCCGGCTCAGCCTGCACCGCACGCTCACATGGCCTCGGCCTTTGGCCGACGAATGTTCGCTTTGCGGTCAGGCTCTCGCCGCCGTTTTACCCATGTTTCGACCTAAAAAAAGGAGCGTTTCGTCAAGATTCGCTCCGGGTGAAAACAACTTGGTTTTGTTAGTTTTTTAGACAACGAACAGAGTAAGCATACAGCTTAAAATCGTAATTCAAACCTGCATACCCATTGTTGTAGTATAAATACATACTGTATGCGTCGACTTCACCACGCTGTAAAGCGGTCCAAAAGAGCGCTCGATAACCATTATAGTTGAACGATCCGTATGGGTTTCTGTTACCAGCAGGCAAAGCGCAAAAACCAACGCCGTCCATTCCATTTTCGTCATTATACCAGCCACTCAAAGACTTAAGAACATTGCCTGCTGTTGCTTTTCCGCCCACCGCATTGAATAATGAAAACCATTCATCTTTGCTTGGTAGGTGCCAACCCGGCGGGCATATTCCGTAAACCGTATCAGGCAGGGGGCAGTTCTTATCAAAACCACAGTCCAACGGGTTGTCTATACCTGTAGCGAGTTTTACTGAGTCAATTGCTGCGGCCCAGGTGTATAAACGACCGTATTTATTACATGATTCAACAGAATTGTTGTAACACCAACTCTTTCCCATCAAACTAGCTGTTTTTGAACTGTCTGCATAATTCAAATTTTCAGCCATCCACCATTGTTCACCAATTTTCACTGTTTTATATGTTTTACCATCTCTATCATCGAATAATGTTCCATAAATGCAATTATCTTCTGTCGCTGTTTTACAAGGTTGGATAACAGAACTACTTGATTTTTCACTCGAAGAACTTTCCGCTACTTTTTCGCTGCTGCTGGATTCTGCGGGCTTTTCGGAACTGGAAGATGCATCGGTTTGGGCGGAACTGGACGACTCTTCCACTTTGACAGAACTTGAAGATTCTTGGACTTTCGACGAACTAGAAGGTTCCGCAACTTTTTCGGAACTTGAAGACTGTTCCGCTTTCACCGAACTGGAAGATTGTTCAACGGTCGTTGAGCTGGACGATCCTTCCGCTACACTGCAAGAATACACTTCGGCGGGTTCGGTGTTCTTGCCGCTACTGGACTCTGTAGATTTCTCGGAACTGGAAGATGCTCCGCTTTCGACCGAACTGGACAAGCCTTCGCTTTCAAACGAACTCGAAGATTCTTCTACATTCACAGAACTCGACAAAACTTCATCGACGCTCGACGAGGATTCTTCGGCAACCTGCACCGGCGACTTGTCGCTAGCTTCATCGCCGCAAGCAACCAGCAACCCCGCCACAACACCAATCATCAAGAATTTCTTCAAAGCCATAAGCACCTTTCCCGCTAAATATACATTTTAATTCTATCCGCAAACATCTTTTTACATCAAAATTTTTTCACAAACGCCCCAAATCAGCGTGTATACATAGAGATGGGGGCTGTCCCTATTCGCCAAACGGGGGCGTTCCCGATACGAAAACTTGATTATGTTGACATATTCAAGATAAAAAAGTATATTATGGAAAACACATTCAAGGTTGAAAAACTTGATGCCGTAAATAGAGAAATTACAGAATTGACGCAAGAACAACAGAACCTGTTGAAATCAGAATATAATCTGATCGAAACGAAGGGGATCGAGTATGTTCGTGTCAAACATCTGCAGAACAAAATTTTTGAAATTAAATCAAGGGAATTGCGTTCTCTGTTTAAGTATCAAGAAGGTAAAATCATCATCATTGGCGTCGTATTCGTCAAAAAGAGTCAAAAGACGCCAAAGGATAAAATCAAACTTGCTAAACAACGACTGAAAGAGGTGTAACAATGCAGTATGTATATATCAAAGATTCAGAAGGCTATGTTTCCAAGAAACTGAAGTCTGAAGTTTGCAAGGGCGAAAAAATCATATCGGAAAAGGCTTACCTGAAAGCCTCGGGGCTCGCTTACTACGAAAAGACCTTCGGACATGGCGGTGCAAGGGAAAACGCTGGTCGGAAGTCGAAATTTTCTCAGCCCTTAAAAATCCAGATGCGGGTTACAAAAGAAGAAAAAGATTTCATCTCTTATGCCCGCGAACACGGATTAATTCTTGCCAATCTGATGAAAGTCTAAAACAAGTCCAGCGAGCTGTCGAGGTAGATTTCTTCGCGGACCTTGAGCTGGAATTCGGGTTTGGTCATGTAATAGAGCAAAAACTCCAAGATAATGGCGCTGCCGAGGCTGCGGCCTTCGATTTTAAAGTGGCGGAATCCTTGCGGGCCGTACACGCTTTGGATGTCACTGATTCCGATGAATCCGGGATTTTTCATGGCGTCAGAGAAGCGGTAGCCGCGCCCTGCGTTCGGCGAGGCACAAACGTGGTCTTCTTGAGTTTCGCCGAGGTTCTTTTGGCTCACGTTCTCGTAGCACTTTTTGCGGTCTTGGCAGCCGAACCAGCAGCATTCATTACACAGAAATTCGACTTTCTGCTTTTCTGCAGCCGATAGTGCGTTGAGTTTGGCGAATTGCTTGTTGAGCCTGAAATCCGGCACCACGTAACTAAATTCGTCGCGGTTCAGTTCTGCTTCGAAGCAGCTAAATTCCGTCAACACCTTCGTGGTCGAAGAAACGAAATAGAATCCCGGATACTTCGCCTTGATGTAATCGAGCAACAAATCCGAATGAACAATAACGCCGCTCGAAGCCGCTCCTTTTTTCTCGAACAGGGCACACAGGGCATTAGATTTTTTGTCGGCAAGATGTTCTTCACGGAGCAAGGAATTGCTGAAGGTCAGGCGCGCCGAAATGCCGTATTCCTTCGTGAGCGCGGCAACGGCCTCGGGATCCGCATCGCCAAATCCGACGCGGCCACCACCCCACAGGCAATCGCTGGGCGCACCGTAAATAGAACCGATTTCGCACCACTCGTAAAAGTATTCCCGATGCTCGCGGAACAGAGGCAAAAACGCCTTGTATAGGTCGTAAAATTCGAACAGGCCGGGAAGGTGGTAGAAAACGCTCATCACGTCAAATATACCTATTTCTATTTCGCCCACCTACCCTATTTTAACTATATTACAATCATCTCCGAACTCCGAAATTCGAATTCTGAATTATCCTATGCGCACTTTAGTTCTTTCCGATATCCATGGTTCCGCCTACGCCTGCAAGATGGCGCTTTCTTACCTCGACACGCTCAAATGCGACCGCATTTTCCTTTTGGGCGACCTTCTTTATCACGGACCGCGGAACCCGCTGCCGGGCGGACACGACCCGCAAGGAGTTGTCGAACTCTTGAGCCCGCTCAAGGAGAAAATTACCGCGGTGCGCGGGAACTGCGACGCCGAAGTGGACCAGATGGTGCTCGGATTCCCCTGCCTTGCCGACTATGCCGAATTCGAAGAAAACGGACTGCGCCTGTTTTTGAGCCACGGTCATCTGTACGACCCATACCTGTTCAGCCACTACAAGGCCGACATCTATTTTTCGGGGCACACCCACATTTTCACCGCCGAAACCAACGTGGACGGAGTCTATTGCCTGAACCCCGGCTCCACCAGCCTACCCAAGGGCGGAAACCCGCCGACCTTCGGAATTTACGAGAGCGCCACCCCCGGCCGCGCGGCCCGTTTCAGCGTGCATCACCTGGAAACCGGCTCAGAACTGGCTGCTATTGAGATTAAGCGTGATTAGACAAATATATCGCTTGCTTTATTTCTAGCGAAAGACTATATTTAATACCAAATTCAGTCTTTCACGAGGTTTTATGCCGGACTATAAAAACATCAAGCCGATTTCTTACATCAAGGCAAACGCTGCAAAAGTACTAGACCATGTAAACGACACTCGTGCACCCTACATTGTCACGCAAAACGGCGAGGCTCGCGGCGTAATCCTCGATACCGAGACATTTCAAATGATGCAGGACGGCTTGAAGCTATTCAAGCTCTTTGCCCAAAGCGAAACCGAATTTTCAAAAGGAAAAACAATCAATCAAAAAGACCTCTTTGATTCCTTGGAGAAAGAACTGAATGTCCTCTAAGAAAATCACTGTAGAATGGTCCGAATCGGCATCTCTCGACTTGAAGTCCATCATCATGCATATCGCAGCGAGCAGCCCCAAAAACGCCAAAGACTCGCTTGCTAGAATAAAAAAGGAATGCCAAGTCCTTGAAAAGTTTCCTGATTTGGGCAGACTTCCTGTGGAATTAGAATACTTGCAAATCAACGGTTTCCGAGAACTCGTAGTAAGCCCCTGGAGAATCTTTTACCGCAAAGAAGAAAACCGCGTCAAAGTCTTGGCCGTTGTTGATTCCAGACGCGATCTAGACGACGCCCTCTGGACACGCATGATGTTCCCGATTATATAGCCCTATTTCTTCAGTGCCGAGAGGAATTCCTTGAGGCGGGAATCTTTCGGGTTGTCGAAGATTTCTTCGGGGGTGCCGTCTTCCTTGACCACGCCATCGGCAAAGAACAACACGCGGTTGGCGACTTCGCGGGCAAAGCTCATTTCGTGCGTCACCACGACCATCGTCATGCCTGATTTAGCCAAGTCCTTCATCATCTTGAGGACTTCGCCGACCATTTCGGGGTCCAGGGCACTGGTGGGTTCGTCGAACAGGATTACCTCGGGCTGCATGGCCATGGCGCGGGCAATCGCCACACGCTGCTGTTGGCCGCCGGAGAGTTGTGCCGGGTAATGATCCGCACGTTCCAGGAGCCCAATACGTTTCAGGAGTTCCTTCGCACGTTTTTCCGCTTCAGCTTTGGTCATGAGCCCCAATTTCATCGGAGCGAACATGATATTCTTGAGGGCAGTCATGTTCTTGAACAAGTTAAACTGCTGGAAAACCATGCCCACGCGCTTGCGAACGTCAGGCTTCGAAAAGCCCTTCACCAAGATGCTCTTGCCGTCCAACAAAATGTCGCCGCTAGTCGGAGTTTCAAGCAGGTTCAACTGGCGGAGGAAAGTGGACTTGCCACAGCCCGAAGGCCCGATAATCGCAATCACGTCGCCGCGGTGAATGTCAAGCGAAATTCCCTTGAGAATCTGCTTGTCGCCGTAAGATTTGCAAAGGTCCTTGACCTGGATTAAAGTTTCTGCATTAGCGTTCATTTTTCTTCAACCTCTTTTCAAGCTTTGCAACACAGGCCGAAAGTCCTGCAACAATGACAAAGTAAATGGCAGCCACGGCAAGGAGCGGGAGCATCGCCTCGTAGGTCATGCTGCGGATAATGTCTCCACCGCGGGTCAAATCCATCAGGCCAATGTAGCCGCAAATGGACGTTTCCTTGATGAGCGTGATAAATTCATTCGTGAGCGCAGGGAGCGAGTTCTTGAAAGCCTGCGGGTAGACGACACTGTAAAGAATCGTGCGGAACTTGAGTCCGAGACTGCGCCCCGCCTCAATTTGGCCAGGGTCTACGCCCTTGATGCCGCTACGGATAATTTCGGAAACGTAGGCACCCGAATTCACGCCGAATGCGACAATCGCCACGAGAATCTTGTTCACGTTCACCGACGAAAATACAATGTAGTAAATGATAAGCAGCTGAATCATCATCGGCGTTCCGCGAATCACCGCGAGGTAGACTTTCGCAAGTGCATTCAGCACCTTATAGCGGCCGTTGAAATCGTTGCTGGAGCGAATCTGCGCCACGAAAAAACCAATCAGAATGCCGAGCAGCGCCGCAAAGAGCGAAATAACGAGCGTGTTACGGAGGCCCAGAGCAATAAACTTCCAGCGGGAATCCTTCACGAAATTCTTGCGGAAATGTTCGGCAAAACTCTCGTCGTTTTCCACCGCCTCGTCGCCGCGGACAATCACGACAATCTTCGAGAGCGTGTACGGGGTCGTGAAGTTGATGGACTTCTTGCGTTCTTCGGTCACGGTAAAGCCCGCGAAGCCGACATCCGCCTTGCCCGAAGAAACCGCATTGATAATTGCATCAAATTCGATGTCCTGGATTTCGACGGTACGGTTCAGGTAGTCGGCAATGTAGTTCACGATTTCGATATCGAGGCCGACAATTTTTGCATTTTCGTAGTATTCGTACGGCGGGAACTGGGCATTGGTCGAAAGCACGAGTTTCGGGCCTTCGTTCACCTTCTTTTGATAATGGTAGTCGCCGGTGCGGTAGATGTAGGTGTTAAAGAGAGAATCGTAGACGCCGTCCTGTTTCATGGCAGCGAGCGCCTGGTTCACGGAATCGAGCAAAGCCTCTTTGCCCTTCGCGACAACCCCCGCGTACATTTCTTCGACAAAGACTTCGTCCAGAATGCGAAGCGACGGATTTTCTCGCACGAACGCCTTGGCGGGCTGATCATCGCTCAAGACCGCGTCAATTTTCCCCTGCTTGAGCGCCTGAATGGCATCGGCAAGTTTCGTGTAACGGTCCACGTCGATTTTCGCAGTATCGCCGCCGAAATCAGACGCGTAAATATCGGCGGTATTGCCGATTTGCACGCCCACCTTCTTGTGGCCGAGATCGTTGATGGAGTGGACTTTATTGGGGATTACCGCCTGCTTGCTTTCGCAAGAAACCAGGGCGAGCGCGTAAAACGCGATAAGGATTGGGAGGAGGATATTTCGCATCATTTTCACCTTAGCCCCAAATTTAGCCAACCCGAGAAAAGATGTCAATAAAGGTAGGCATTAAAACAGAAAAAGGTTGTTCATCCATTATGTTGCTATATTACTTACCATGCACTATACACCTTATCGCGATTTGTTGTTGAAGATTTTCCCGAATTACCTGAAGGTGCGCAAGCTCCCGCTGAACGGCGGCATGAGTTGCCCGAACCTGGACGGCACCAAGAGTTTTTCGGGTTGCAGCTATTGCAACAACAGGAGTTTCAGTCCAGTATTTGACCAGGCGAAGGTTTCGATTCAGGAGCAGCTCGACAAGTTCGTGCCGAGGCTCCGCGAAAAATACCCGAACGCAGGTATTTTGGCCTACTTGCAGCCGTACACGAACACGCACGCCCCGCTCGAACACCTAAAGGGAATCATAGACCCGATTATCAAGCATAAGGAGATTGCGGGGCTTGCCATCGGCACGCGCCCGGACTGCCTCGAAGACGACAAGGTGGAATACCTCGCGGAACTGAACCGCAAGAAACCGATTATCGTAGAAATCGGCCTGCAAACCGCAAACGATTTGACACTCGCGGCCATCAACCGCAGGCATACCCTCGCCGAATTCGTAGATGCCGTCAAGCGCTGCCAGGCAGCGGGACTTACCGTCACCACGCACGTGATCGTGGGGCTGCCCGGCGAAACCATGGAAGATTTCAAGCATACCGCCCAGGTGGTTCGCGACTTGAAACTCGCCGCGGTCAAGATCCACCCGCTGCACATTGTAGCGGGCACCGTGATGGCGCAGGATTACGCCAACGGTGAAATCAAGCTCCTGAATTTTGAAGAATACTGCGAAGCGGTCGCCGAGATGATCAAGATTATCGGTTTTGAAACCGCTATCGAACGCTTTAGCGGAGAAAGTCCGAGCGACATGCTCATCGCCCCCGACTGGTGCGGCGAAAGGGACAAGATAATTGCGACTGTGGAAGGAATTTTAAGTAGGCTGCAATGCGTTCTACAAGATGCTTGAAAACGTCGATTTTGACATGGTTGTCGGGCATGAGGCTCGCGGATTTCTCTTCGGAGTCTCCATTGCAGAACATTTTCACAAGCCGTTTGTGCCGGATGTAAAAAAAGGAAAGCTCCCCCGCGAAACCGTCTGTGTCGAATATGACCTGGAATACGGGAAAGCTTGCATGGAGATTCACAAGGACACCATAAAGCCGGGTGCGCGAGTCCTTGTTGTCGATGACCTGCTAGCGACCGGAGGGACAGCCAAAGCAGCCGCGACTCTCATTGAAAAATTAGGGGGAAAAGTGGAATTCTTCGCATTTGTAATTGAACTTTTGGACTTACACGGGCACGAAGCACTCAAGGGTTACCGGGTGGAATCGCTCACCACGTTCCCGGGACACTAGTAAGTTTAGAATTTCCTATTTCGGAACTCGGTTTTTTGAATTCGACCTTAGGCATTTTATATACAAACGAAAACGCTCCGAGATTTCTCTCGGAGCATTTTTCAATTTAAACCTAAGCAGGAATTACACGCGCTTGAAAATGAGCGACGTATTGATTCCGCCGAAAGCGAAGTTATTGGACATGATGTATTCCACGTCCATTTCGCGTCCGGAGCCCGTAATGTAGTCCAGCGGAGCACATTCGGGGTCCACGTTTCTCAAATTGAGGTTCGGGCTGAACCAGCCTCGGTTCATCATGTTGATGGCAAGCCAGGCCTCGATTCCACCGCAAGCACCGAGTGTATGGCCGACATAGCTCTTGAGGCTGGAAAGGGGAACCGCACGCTGCTTGAGCGCGTTGTAAGTAGCCCAGCTTTCGGCAATATCGCCGTGGTGGGTTGCCGTACCGTGACCATTCACGTAACCGATTGCATCGGCAGAAAGTCCCGAATCTTCAATCGCCAATTCGAGAGCCTGTTGCATAGTTTCTTTCTTGGGCTGCGTGATGTGTTCACCGTCGGTATTGGAACCGAAACCGACCAGTTCCGCGTAGATCTTTGCACCTCGGGCCTTGGCATGTTCATATTCCTCGAGAACCAGGGCTCCCGCACCTTCGCCAATCACCAAACCATCGCGGTCCTTGTCGTAGGCGGCAGGAGAAAGTTCCGGATGGTCGTTCTTGGTGCTTGTCGCAAACAAGGTGTCGAACACAGCGGATTCAGTCGGATCCAGTTCATCGGCACCGCCTGCAATCATCATATCCTGCTTGCCGTACTTGATGAGTTCGTAAGCCTGACCGATAGCGAGGCTTCCACTGGTGCACGCCGTATTCGTCGTGACCAGGCGACCTGTTAGGCCAAGGACCACGCTGATGTTCACAGCACAAGTCTGCGGCATGGAGCGGATATATGTCGTCGCGGTAATCTTGGAACAGTCGTAGGTCTGGAGCATCGAGAAGAACTCGAGCAACGGGTCGATACTACCCATCGAAGAACCGAAAGCAACACCCATGCGACCGGACTTCATCAAAGCGGTCTCGTTCGTTAAACCGGCCACTTCAATAGCCTTGTCGGCAGAAGCCAAGCCCATCACGGCCACGCGACCAGCACCACGAATCTTTTTACGCGGATAGGGCGGCAGAGGCTCCAGAATAGGGGCGGCAAGACGGGTATTCATCTGCTTATAGATATCCCAGGCGTCCATACGAACGACTCGGTTCTTAAGGCCCTTCAGATTTTCAATAGCAGTTTCAGCATCAAAACCAAGCGAAGATATACAGGATCCACCCGTAACAACAACACGACGCATTAAGCAAGTCCCCCATTAACAGAAATCACCTGACGGGTGATGTAGGCAGCCCCTTCCGACAGCAGGAACACGACCGTGGCAGCCACTTCTTCGGGCTTACCCACGCGCTTCATCGGAATGGCGGGCAAAATCATATCGAGCGGAGCATCCTTGATCATCTCGGTTTCGATGACGCCCGGAGCAACGCTGTTTACCGTAATTCCACGGCTTGCAAGTTCAGTCGCCAAAGCCTTGGTCGCACCGATAAGGCCAGCCTTGGAAGCACTGTAGTTCACCTGGCCACGATTGCCGATAACGCCAGAAACAGACGAAATCGTCACGATGCGGCCACGACGCTTGCGGCACATGGGCATCACGATCGGGTGAAGCACATTGTAAAAACCGTTCAAGTTCGTATCGATAACCTTGTCCCAGTATTCATCGGTCATGGCCGGGAATGCCGTATCGGCACAGACGCCTGCATTGGTTACGACACCAAAATAGACACCGTTTTCTTCGATATCCTTTTCGAGCACAGTCTTGCACTGTTCACGGTCGCGGATATTGAACTGGAGCAGACGAATAGAACCACCCTGTTCACGAATTTCGTTTGCGAGCTGTTCAACCGGAGCCGCATTCCTATTGTAATGCGCCACCACTTCGTAACCCGCCAATGCGACAGCCTTTGCAATGGCAGCACCAATGCCACCGCTTGCACCTGTAATCAAAACACTCTTCTTATTTTCCATACGCGCCAAATATAGTAAAAGTATCCTAGTTCTTCTTCAAAATTGACATGGGGTCGTCCACTTCGACCGTACAGAGCGACGCCGATACAGCCAAATTATCGCCCACAAAAACCTTGCCTTCGAAGGTCACTGCCATATCGACACGCATCGTCTGGTGGACCCAGATACGCACCACGTCGCCGGCCTTGAAAACGGGAACCGCCGTCTTGCAGTTGGATACGCTCATGATAAAACCTTCCTTGGGCTTTTGACCGAGCGAACGTCCATAAATTCCAGACAAAGCAGAAATACTCTGGGCCATGTACTCAAACGCCACATACGAAGGAACACCCTGCAATTCATCTTTAAAGAACATGCAGTCCTTGTGGATATCCACTTCGGTTTCAATCGTAATCTCGTCCAGGTCATGGGAATTGACTCGATCGAGCAAAAGCATTTTGTCTTTGTGCGGAACCAGTTCGGAAACCAATTCTCTTGTCGGAAATTCAGGCGTACCCATTATTCTATTCCTTCGCTATAACTAGAGAAACATTGCAACCGCCAAAGGCAAAGGAGTTGCTGATACAATACTTGAGAGGCTTCGAGGTCTGTTCGCCCGGTTTGACCAGGTGGACCTTCGGGAGTTTCGGGTCTTCGCAACCGTCGAACAGATGCGCCGGGAGAACACCACCGTTCTGGAGCGCAAGGCAGCAGAAAGAGGCTTCGAGAGCGCCTGCCGCTCCGAGCGTATGCCCCGTAAGCGCCTTCGTGGAACTAGCCGGAATTGTTTCGCCAAAAAGGCGATTCACGGCGATCGATTCCATGGAGTCGTTCAGGCGCGTTCCTGTTCCATGCAAATTAACATAGCCGATAGAAGAAACATCCAGTTCCGCATCGGACAGCGCCGCCTTCATCGCGAGATAGGCGCCTTCGCCATCGGCGCGAGGTGCCGTAATATGGTCGGCATCGGCACTTTCACCAAAGCCCGCCACCGAAAGGCCGTTGCAGGAATCAGCGGCAAGATCCGGCAGATTTTCGCGGGTTACCAGGAAGAACGCGGCCGCGTCACCGAGAGTAAGTCCCGTATGGTTCGCGCTGAACGGATTCGTCGGCTTGTCGGACATGGCCTCGAGGGAGGCGAAGCCCAGGATGACGGACTGGGACGCGATATCGACACCGCCCACGATAGCCGCATCGCAGTTACCGGCATAGATGTTATTGCGTGCAGAAACAAAGGCACTCGCACTGGAGGCACACGCCGTCGAATGCACCGAGAGCATCCCCGTAATGCCGTAGCGCTTGGCGATATACTGCGCCGGGAAATCTGCAGCCTGGTAATCCAGCACATAACCTTCGGGGAACGCCCCCGTTTCCTTGAAGCTCCTGAGCGCATTCATCGAAGCTTCGGAACCGTTGTCGCAGGAACCGATAAAGATACCGATGCGGTCTGCACCGAACTTTTCAACCGTCTTGCGAATAGAAGCATCCATCTGGGAAAGCGCCGCCTGCGAAAGTCTGTTCACGCGGTTATCAAACTTGGAGTCCTCGACAGGAGCCAAAGACGACGGATCGATTGTCGCCGCGGGGCGCATGACACCCGCTACATCGTAGGTGGTGAATTCGCCGCGAACTCCATTCTTTAACTTATCAAAAACGCTGTCCTTGCTGCCACCCAAAATACAGTGGAACGCAAAGTCGTTAATAAACAAAGGCCTACTCAATTAGCCTCCCCTAACGTAATATGGTAACTGTAACCGCGCAAATCATTGACAAGCCTGATTTCGGCGCCGGTCTTTTTTGCCGTTAAAATCGTCTTTCCATTTTCAGAAAGCGTACGGACAAAATCGGCATTTTCGGCTCCGGAACGGGTTTCAGAAAATTCAAACCCGGCCTGTTCAAAATTCTTCTGCAACGGTTCAAACGGATAAAAACAAATCTGGAAATCCGCCAGCAGATACTCCGCCTTCATCTTTTCAACATTCATCAGGGAACTTTCCACTTTCACAGAATCGTGGAAATAGCTGATTTCGCCGATCGTCGTCCCGAATCCCGAAAAAAGCACCACCGAGAGGATGGAATCATTTGCCCGCACCCAGGAATCCGCCTCGAAGGAATCTGTCGAACCGTCCGGCTTATGGAATTCCCCCACGATATGTTGCGGCATATCGAGCTTTTCGGTCATCGAGGCTGTCGGCAGGAGCGATACGGAGCGCTCATCGGAATAATAGACAGGGGCAGTCCCCGGAACCTGGCGCGCGTTGTGGCAGGCGACTAAAAGGAGCAACAAAAATGCGAGTATAGATTGTTTTGTCATTACATTCCTCGCAACGACATAAAAGGTTCAATCATATACAATCCACTCAAAATTGACATTTTTGCGCCACAAATTTAGAAATATTTACCTTCTACTGAATGGCGACAGGGCGAGGCAGCACAAAATACCGAGCAACACCGAGAAGCCGAACGTCGCAACCGGAACAAAGCTGCTAAAAGAAAGGCTTCCGAAAGAAATCAGCGTCGTCATGGCCGAAAGCATCACGGCAAGGGCCGTCGTCAGGTTACGCGAACCCCCTTCCTTGAAGAAAAGAGCGTAGTCGATACCGATACCGAGAGTCAAAATGACACCCACAATCGCAAAGAAATTGAACGGAATGCCACAATAACCGAATACGGCCGCAATAAAAAAGCAGGAAATGACCGGAGCACGAATGACCTTGAGCGCCTGGACAAAACCGTAAACCAGGACCAGCACGACAAAAACGACAAGGTAGGCCAGGGCCACGAGCAACAGGGCGACCCGCGAAAGGTCCGTCAAGGTCGCATTCACGTTATCCATCTTGTTCACCGCATAAACAAAGGGCATACCTTCGGCAAATTGAGATACGGCAAAATCCGCGGCCACGTGGAGCGGGAAAACGGCGCTGTAAAATTTACCGTTGACCTCGCCTATCCAGAGCATCGAAAGGATACTCCTGAACGAAGCCGGAATTTCCGATTGCAGAGTCAGGTAACGGGGCGAAGCATCCGACATACGCACCGAATCAGAGGAAAGGTTCAAGTCTCGGAGAAGTTCGCCGAAAACGGGAGACGCATAAAGCCGACGGATTCCTTCGAAGGTTTCATCCTGTACTTTTAAAGATGGAATGTAGGTCGAAGTCGCCAGGTAACCGCCCAGCACCGGTTTCACCGAACTGGAAACTGAATCATTGGCAGAATCATGGACCATATCAAGGGCAGAATCAAGTCGACAGACGAGCGATTCTTCGTTCTGCAAAAGTTCCTGCTCCGAGGAGCCTTCCACGATAAAGTAGTTCGCCGAAATTCCCAAGTTGTTCAGTCGCGCATTCAACGCCTCGGAACGCTTGAGATTTTCGCTCATCGCATACAGGGCGCGCATATCCGTATGGATATTCAGCTTCAGTACCCCCGGAACAAGGGCCAGGAGCAAGACGATTCCCGCAACGACAACCGTACGGGGAGCGAAGCGATCGTAGAAGTCCAAGATAAAAGCCGGAATTCTTGTCGGAGCCATAGATTTGGCACGAGCGTCCCCCTGCGGAAGGGGCAGATTCGGGAACAGCAACAAGATGGTCGCAAAGGAACTCGCCAGACCGACAATTGAAAAGACGGCCATCTGGCGAAGGAGCGGAAATTCGGCAAAGGTAAGCGCAATATAGCTGAGCTCGGTCGTCATGAAACCGAGCAGGAGGCCCTTGAAAATGTGGCGGCGGATATCGAGACCATTTTTAGAGGTTCCGTGTTTCCAGTCGGTAAAGAAGTGGATTGCGTAATCGATACTCACGCCAATCACGCTCGTCCCGAACACAAAGGTAAACACATGAATGCTCCCGAACAGGGCCCACGTTCCTAGAAGCGCTGCACAGATAGCAACGCCGATTGCCACGAGCGTACACACGATCGGAACCGGCGTGCGGAAAGCCCATAAGAGGAGCAGAAGAATCAAGACAATCGACACGCCCGAAATCCACGCCACTTCGGACTGCGCGTTCCTGGAGCTTTCGTAGCTGTGGAAAGGTACGCCGGACTTTTCGATGCGGAGCCCCTCATGAACAAGGCGAAGCGAATCCAGCACACGGTCTAGGCGAGCGAGCATATGGCCGTCGGAGGCCATCGCCGAAACCGTCGGCGAAAGCGCAGCGCTCCACATCACGTACGATACCGAAGAATCTTCGGCGGCGAGCACACCGTCGCGCAGGGTGAAGCGGCCCCCCATCAGCTGCGAATGAAGCGTAAAGTAGTCGAAAGATTCTGCACCGAGCAGAAAGGGGTCATCTTCCAGGTGACTCAAGTCGGCAATCGTGAAAGCCCCGTAGACCTTCTGCCGCGCCATATCGGCAATCGCCGAGAAGGCCGAGGAATCGCCCGCCTTAAGTAAATCGCGGACGGGTTTCCCCTGCAGCACGTTGCGGTACTCGAAGAAAAAGTCGCTCATCCGCTGCATCGTGGAATCGTCAACGTACAGGCGCGTTTCGGCGAAGGCACTATCGAGGGCAAAAGAGGCTTCCAGTGCCTCCGCCGCCGATTTCGCCACCGCGAAATCGCGATGCCCAACGAGCACCGTGAAGTTGCGCATCGAACGCGCACTCAGCGCCTTTTCCGCCTCGCTGACATTCTTGAATTCGCTTGAATCCGGAAGCACCGAATATAAATCCGATTCCACCTTCCAAGGCTGCAACAGGCCAAGCGAAATAAGGGCGACATGGATGGTCGCCCAGATAATCACCGAGACAAGTTTCTTCGACGCCGGTCTCACTTTTTCACTTTCTTAAATTTAAGGGCCAGGTCCTTAAAGGTTCCCTCAACGGAATCGAGGTCCTTGAAATGCGCCTGGGCAGAAAAATCATAGACGACCTGGTTGCCTTCACCATCGACAATCGTCACCTTTTCCAGCTCGGTTCGGCCCGAAAGGACAATCGACGCAATGACACGGGCAACGGCCTTTTCCTTGGGAACAAGCCCCACGGAGAATGACTCCCCCGCCACGAAGTAGATATCAAAATTGCGAGCGAGTTCATCGAACTTACCCGAGAAAACCGACTGGATCGTTCCCGAGAATTCGGCGAACACCGGATTGTCCTTCGCGCTCATCGTCTTCTTGGTATCGCGGGCGACATCCCACTGGACAATGGAATTATCCCCCACCCACAAGAACGACGGAAACGGCTTCCTTGTATCCCAGACAATTCCCGCTTCGCGGTCAATCGCAAAAGACCCCGTCGAAATAAATTCGCGGTTCATCTTCTTGATCGTACGCGTCTGCTTGAAATCGCCCATAGTCAACGGAGATGCCGTCAGCACCGAAAGCGACTGCTGCAAGGCGGGTTTAGAGGCCTCGGTCAACGGCTTCTTGAAGACATCCGAAGCAGAACCCGCCGCAAGGGCGGATCCCCAAAGAGTCGGAAGGGCAAAAAGCAGGACAAAGATGCTTCTTATGATTGCCACGTCGCGCCGCTCCTCGCAATGACAATTTTCATCAACATCCGTGTAATCATCCGTTTTCCTCGGCAGCGAGAGCCTCGCGCACGCGTTCGATAAAGCACGGCGGACACACCATGAGCGAATCGCGCTTGTTCATGTCCACCGCCATCTGCATACTTTCGGCCTTGCACAGAAGCGAGCCACTTTCGGCATCAAAGAACTTGTACGAAAGCTTCAGACAAACCTCGTATTCCTCGAGAGTCACCTCGGCACGAATGCGCTGCATGAAAATCATCGGGCGCAAGTAGCGGATGTGCATGTCCACCACGGGCCAAGCAAAACCACTCGCCTCCATGGCGAAGTAGTCGTACTTGATCTTGGCAAGGAGAGCGCAACGGGCCACTTCCATGAATTTCACGTAGTTGCCGTGCCACGCCACCTTCATCGAGTCCACGTCGTAAAACTCGACCTTGAACTCGACAGTTTCTTTCAGTTTCTTCTGAGCCATAGAATCCCCGAATTAAACGGCGTAGTGCTTTTCGCGGATCAGTTCGAGCGTCATGCGGAGGTCCGGTTCCAGCTGACGGTCGCAAGCGAGCGGAGCGAACTTTTCGAACACCTGGTCGTATGTCTTGTGAACACCTTCGATGCGCTTGTCGGTGATTTCACCGCGTTCGAGGCGAATATGGAGAGCCTGGGACGCGGCGAGCAACACGGCGGCAGCCACCTGTTCAGTGAGTTCAATCACGCGGATACAGTCGCGGGAAGCAATCGTTCCCATACTCACCTTGTCCTGGTTATGGCATTCAGTGGAACGGCTGAACACGCTCATGGGCATCGTATTGTGGAGAGCTTCAGCCGTCCAAGCAGAGACGCCGATCTGCACCGCCTTGAAACCGTGGTTGAGAGCAAATTCATGACTACCCGTGAGGTTAGGCGGCAGATTGCGGTTGAACTTGATGTCCACAACTGTTGCCAACTGACGGTCCAGAAGATCGGCAAAGTTCGCAACAATATTCTTGAGGGTATCCATCGCAAGGCAAATGTGACCACCGTAGAAATGACCGCCGTGGAAGATATTCTTTGTTTCGGGGTCCACAATCGGGTTGTCGTTTGCGCTGTTCATTTCGATTTCAATGAGCTGGCGGAGCAACGGTTCAGAATCGTAGAACACGCCCACGATATGCGGAGCGCAACGCAGAGAATACGGGTCCTGGATCTTTTCAGGAACCACGTTCTTTTCGACTTCGAGGTTCATCGCATCGCGCATCTTCTTTGCGGCAGTCACGAGGCCCGGGTGCGGCTTCACGGCGAACAGGCGTTCGTAGAAATGGTAGGCATTGCCCTTCATGGCAATCGTATTCATCGCCGTAATGCGGCAAGACAAGTCGGCCAGGTATTCGGCACGGCTAAAGGCCATGCACGCGACGGCATTCATCACGGCAGTACCGTTCATGATCGCGATCGCTTCCTTCGGGCGGAAACGGTGCGGAGTGATACCGAGTTCGGCCATCACGTCCTTGGAGGAACGGCGTTCGCCCTTGTAGAGCACGTCACGTTCACCGATCACAGCTCCGGCCAGGTAAGAAAGCGGAGTCAAGTCGCCACTCGCACCCACGGAACCTTCCTGTGGAATAAGCGGCAGGATATCGTTCTGCAAGAACGTCATGATAATCTTCAAAAGTGCATAGCTCACACCCGAGAAACCTTGAGCCAAGGTATTCAGACGCACCGTCATGATAGCACGGGTCGTTTCTTCGTCAAAATAGTTGCCCATGCCGCAACCGTGGAAACGGGACAAGTTGATAGGCAGCTCATAGTAACGATCGGGCGGCACCACCTGCGTGCAGGAATCGCCGTAACCCGTGGTCACGCCGTAAATGCCGCCATGCTTAGCGAGAGCTTCGTCCAGGAATTCCGCACCGGCGTCGATTTTCTTCTGGAATTCCGCAGAGGAATCCAGCTCGACATTCACTTGGCGCTTGGCAATAGCCACGACCTGTTCGATGGTTAATTTTTCTGATCCAATGACGACAGTCTTCATGTTCTACATCCTTTATTTCGAGTTTTTCCAAAAATTGTAAAAATTATACCACTGGTACGGATGCCTGAGGCACAATTTCTGTAAAATTTGCGTGTATTCCTGCACAAGCATCCGAAGTCTTTCGGGGCGCTCCTTGCGGCTACAGTCAAAAGTGGTTTTCGCCTTCACCACATGCATCTCGTAAGGCGAACGAATATCAAAGTCATGCTTGCGGATGGCAAACGTAAAGTAGATCGGGGCACCCAGAATACTCGAAAGCGTAAAGGCCCCTTCCGGAAAATTCGCCCTCTCGCCCAGGAAATCCATCTCTACATTCCGGTCCGTGGAATTCGCCGAGGTCCGGTCCCCCGCAATCACCACCAGGTTACCCTTCGCAATCTGTTCCTTCATCCACACGGCAGAATCGACACCAATCTTGTTTGCGTCCAGCACCGAATTCATCAGGTCCGGATTCAATTCAAAAAGGAGCGCATTGAACTTGGACGTTCCCGAGAAGTCGACCACCGGGAAAACCTTGAATTCCTTATGCGAATGGATTTCACCATAGCCCGTCAGCGAGCGCAGCATTTCCATGTTACCGAGGTGCGAGCAAATCAGGAATGCACCCTCGCCGCGGTCAATCTGTTCCACTAGCTTGTCGAGGTCGTCGCCCTGGGTTTCCACCTGGTTCAGCTTGATCGATCCACGCCAGCCGAGCAGTTTCTCGATCATCGAAAGCGCAAACGAAAGCACGTGCTTGTAGGTGCCCATGAAGGGCATCCGCTTGCCCTGCACCGCCGACAGGCGTTTCAGGTAGGCCGCTGAACGTTCCCGGACGGGGCGCGCCCCCATCCAGAAAAAGAAGCACACGACCGCCGTACACAGTTCAACGACACGAAGCGGCAAGTGGCAAGTTATCCACAGCATAAAACGGAAGTGCCACAGGCTTCCGCCCACTTCCTTCACCTCGTACCACTGTTGCGAATCAGTTGTCATTTTTTGTATAAAATATAGAATTTCTTTACTTCAGCAAAATTTTTTGGTGTCCGATGTCGAGGATAGCGGGTGTTTTGGGGACTTGGACTTCGCCGTTTTCGGTTTGTCCTTGATTCAAAAGGATGCCGTTGACATCAAATATTTTGTAGGGAGAGGCTTCGTCGAATCCTTCAACAAAAAAAGTTTTCCGATTCATGCGAGACAGACGAAATCTATTTTTAATCCGTGTCTTGGAAATAGAAGTCGGTTTTTCATCAGGAAGCAAAGTCCACCAGTTGTCAATCATTATTGCTCCACCATCCACCGGTAAGCCGACACAATCCCATAGTGTGTCGCAAATAAATCCATGAGTATAAAAAACGCCTATTATATCATAGGAGTCAGATGTCATATTTGCAATCATTCGGTCAATTAAATGTTCTGCACTGTCTTTTGTTAACTGAACAACGCCCCATTCTTGTAATTTGAGAAATTCGTTTCGGAGAATATCTTTTACAGGTAAATCGTTTACACTTTGGGAGCGGCAAGATATGCGATGCATTATTATTTCATTTTCTTCAAAATTCACAAAAACGGCATAATTTGTATCAAGTGTAGAATAATAGGCGATTCCCGTAAAAATGGTTGTAGAATCCCAAATGTAAATGGAATCAATGCAATTAATAAAGGACTTTGAGCAAGATTCTCCAAAATCTAAAGAAATGTACCCCTTATCAAATTTCAAATCTGTTCCAACACGGATATTGCTCTCGGGTTTTTCTATTTCGTCAGCAAATAGAGTTATTGTAAAAAACATAACTAGTATAATATATTTTTTCATAGCAAACCTCCTACTTAAATGATATTTCTAACGCAGATTGAATAGGGTTGAAATCAACACGATAAACATCGGTATTCTGATGAACAGTCACCCCATGCCCCAAGAACCTTCCATAAACATTTTTGACAGTTTGTCCCAAAATCAATAGAGTTCTTGCCGCATGAATTGTGCCTGCCCAGTCACCTTCTACAAATACAGGCTGTTCACCATACTGAATGAGCTTGAGTCCCCTTGCAACAAGATTCTTATCTTCGTTAACAA
>NZ_CAMGVQ010000017.1:0-71994 GCF_946062555.1 uncultured Fibrobacter sp. | reverse complement strand
CTGAAAGTCGCTGCACTGAAAGTGCAGGGTTTTAACCATTTTTTGGACAATAAAGTGACCCAAGTGGGGATTAAAATAGATCTTCATTCGTGTAAAAATTTTCTCCATTCATCGTACTCCTACCAAGAAAGAGCCTCGTTTGGGGCTCTTTTCCGCGTAAACAAAATGTTATGGACTAATTGTCAACGACCAGATTCATTTTTTACGACCACTTATACGCCGGGTATATATTTTTTAAAAAGGTGTATAGGGAAAAAGGAGTAAGTATGGGTAAATCATTCTCTTCACTGTTCTCTGCAGCAGTGATCGCCGCCATGTGCGGCACCGCATCAGCATATACATTGAACGGCACCGTCACCACTAATGACGGCAAAGCGATTCAAGGCGCAGATGTCAAGCTTCTCAAGAGAAACAAGGCCACCAGCACAGACGAACAGGGCAAGTTTTCGTTCCACGAAACAACGATAGGCATCGCCCAAGCTCGTAGCGCAGGCGGATTCAGTCTCTCCAACGGGGTCTTGAACTTTACGCAAAACGGAAATTCACCCGTCCAAGTCAAAATTTTCGACATGGTCGGCAACCAGGTCTTCGCACAGACCTTCCAGGGAACCGGCTCGGTAGACCTGAATTCCGTAATCGAAGCTCAGGGAACCTATCTTGCACGCATCAAGCTCGGTTCCGCACAAGAAACAATCCGTTTCAGCGCCTCCGGCAACTACAAGGGCTCTGTCGCCCAGGACCGCACGGCCCTTATGAAAATCGACGGTGAACAGGACACCCTGAGTATAGAAAAAGAAGGCTTTGTCACAAAAAAAATATTCCTCCCAAAGCTTGATACAACGCTGAGCATCAAGCTTGACGAAGTCTCTTCTGAACAGACGTTCAAGTTCGGCTACGCCTTAAAAAACGAACCGCGCATGAGTAAGGGCTGCGGCAAGAATTCATCCCTCAATTCGACCGGAACCGTCGAAAACGGCAAGAAATACAACTTGAATGTCGGCGGCAAGAACCGTACATTCTTCATCACCTTGCCGAGCAACTACGATAACACCAAGCCGCACAAGTTGCTTATCGCAAACCACTGCATGGGTTCAAAGGCCGAAGACTTCGTGCACCATACTCCGGACTACGACCATCCGACCCCGTACTACGGACAACAGAAACTGGACAAGAACGGCGATTACATATTCGTAGCACCTCAGGGTAACGACAACGGAACCTGGAACGGCAAGGAAGACCACCAGTTCGTCGACGAAATGATTACCACGATGTTCGACAACTACTGCATCGACACCACCCGCGTGTTCGCCACGGGCTTTAGCTTCGGTGCCATGTTCACGAATTCCCTCGCTCAGGACCTGCAAGAAAGACTCCGCGCTGTAGCAGTCTATGCAACCGCCGACTACAACATTTGGCTCCCTGCGAATTCGAACAACCCCGGCCGTTACGACGCCAAGGACCTGCCGATTGCCTGGATGGGCGTGCACGGCAAGAGAGACGGCGTGTGCAACTACGACCGCGCCAAGACCAGCGCCCTCCCGAGAATCCTCAAGCGTAACGGCAAGGCCGACGTAAACGGCAACTTCACCGACGCAAGCTCCGAAAAGCCGCAAGAATTCAACGGCACAGCAGGCCACCTCTGCTATGACTTCAAGACTGTTGACGAACGCTTCCCGGTCAAGTGGTGCAGCTGGAACGGAGAACACCAGTGGACGGCACATGACGGCTCCAACACGAGTACCGGACAGGGCTGGCAGAACACCTGGGTTCCTGAAGAAGTCCACAAGTTCTTCGAACAGTTCTAAGTTTCCTACACACCTCCAACAACAGAAAGGCCCGCCACCAGGCGGACCTTTTTAAACGCGATATCGTATTTTTTCAGATGCAATAGAGCCGAGCGGTCTCATCGTGAGCCTCAAACGATTCGTATTAGCGAATCGTGGAGGCGAGAGCGAGGCGATATCGTATTTTTTTCAGATGCAATAGAGCCGAGCGGTCTTATCGTGAGCCTCAAACGATTCGTATTAGCGAATCGTGGAGGCGAGAGCGAGCGCTCGGGGGACGTACTTAGTATGATTGGGCGCGAGCGGTCTTATTATCTTATATAAGTTTTTCGACCTTAGAACAGAGCGACTCAGCCTCTTCTTCAGTCGGCGCTTCGGCAATTACGCGAATCACAGGCTCGGTGTTGCTGGCGCGCACATGCACCCAGGACTTCCCGTGGCCAAGCCACAGGCCGTCGCGTTCGTCCATTTCCCAGCCGGCAAATTCCGCCTTAACTTTCGGCAAGATGTCTGCGACCTTCTTGTCTCCCAGTTCAAACTTCTTCTTGGGCATGGCGTAAGACGGATTTTCGGCAACGAACTTTTCCGGGCCTCCGTTATGGTGGGCCATCCAGCTGAGTACGAGGGCCGCAGCTACCAAGGAATCGCGGCCGTAGTGGAGCGCCGGGAGAATCACGCCGCCGTTGCCTTCGCCACCAATGACGCAACCCTTTTCGATCATTTGCAGGCTCACATTGATTTCGCCGACTTTTGCGCGGCTGAATTCACAGCCATACTTTTCGGCCACATCCTGGTTCATACGACTTGTAGACAAGTTAACGCAAACGCTTCCCTTCTTCTGGCTGAGCACTTCTTCGGTCGCAATGGCAAGCGTGTATTCTTCGCCAATGCTTTGGCCAAGGCCATCGACGAGAGCGCAACGGTCAGCATCGGGGTCCACAGCAAAACCAACTGCGCAGCCGTTATCCTTGACGGCCTTGCGAAGGTCGCCCAGGTTTTCAGGAATCGGTTCGGCGCCACGCGGGAACGTACCGTCGGGTTCGCAGTGCACGCGCACCACTTCGCAGCCGAGCTGCTCCAGAAGGCGCGGCACAATGTAGCTGCCTGCGCCGTTCACTGCATCCACAGCCACCTTGAACTTCTTTGCACGAATGGCCTCGACATCCACGAAGGGAATCTTGAGGGTTCCATCCACGTGAACGCCGTCGGCATCCTTCATGAACTCGTACTTGCCCATGCCGCGGTAATCCGGATACTGGAAGTTGTCGGCATCGGCCAATTCAAACAGCTTCTTGACATCGTCCGGTCCCAAGAACAGCCCCTTGTTGTTCAGGAACTTGAGGGCGTTCCATTCGAGCGGGTTATGGCTTGCAGTAATGATGATGCCCGCATCGGCCTTCAGTTCGGTCGTGAGGATTTCGACCGACGGCGTCGTCGAAAGGCCGACCTCTACAACGTCTACGCCCGACAGACGACAGATGCCCGTGACAAACTGACTGATAGCGTCGCCCGTCGGACGGCTGTCGCGACCAATCACGACTCGCTTGGCCTTGGTAATCTGCAAAAAGGCACTCACATGGCTCTTCAAAATCTGGGGGGTAAGGGTATCACCCACGATTCCGCGGATACCCGAAATAGAACGCATCAGTTTAGACATAAAAATCTCCGTTTTACAAAAAATACAAAAAAATTACGTATAATTATCACAAGAAGACAGGAGAAACTCAACCTACTCCCCCAATTCGGTCCGGGGACGTACATGGCGGACAGGACATAAGGCAATGAGCCCCTTATTTAACCTAGAATGCATCTATGTTGCCAATATCATCGGCATCGTACTGATTGTCGTCTTGATTATCTGTAATCTTTGGCGCCTGCAGAGCAAGACTCCCGCCAACAAGAACCTGGTCCTGATGATGTTCTTCTCGATCACCAGTTGCATTGCCGACCCCATCTCGTACACCATGAAGGGCATCCCGGGCCTAATGCCCAAAATCGCAGTCTATGCGACTAGCACCTGGCTCTTTGCAGCAAACATGCTCGCCGTCCTTTGCTGGGTCCGCTTTTTAGGCTACTACCTGAACGGCTCCATTACCAGAAGGCACAAGATTGCCCTGAACGCCATCATCGTGGCGGGAGTCACGGTTCTTATAGTCAACCTATTCCACCCCATAGTCTTCACTATCGACGAAAACAACCTTTACAAGCGAAAGTCCTTCTACTTTTTCTTTACGGTCATAGACTACCTGCTTGTCATCGACAGCCTGTTCACCTATTACAGGAGCAAGCAAAGAGGCGGCGTACTCAAGTTTTTCCCGATATGGGTGTACATCGTCCCGATTATTGCTGGCGGAATCATACAGTCGCTGTTTTACGGGATTTCCGTCATTCCCACAAGTATCGCCATTTCGATTGCGGGCATCCTCGCAAGCCTCCAAAACGAGATGATTTACCGCGATGCGCTGACAGGCGTCTTTAACCGGACCTACCTGGACTACCAGCTCAAGAAATGTGCCAAGCGCCCCAAATTGAAGATTACGGGAATCATGCTCGACCTGAACGATTTCAAGCGCATCAACGACGAGCAGGGACATTCCGTCGGTGACGAGGCCCTCATCGCCACCACGCGCATCCTGCAAAAAGGCGTGGGCAGCCTCGGAAGCGTCGTCCGTTATGCCGGAGACGAATTTATCTTGCTAATCAACACCCAGGACGATGAGCAAATCAAAGCCCGTATCGAGAAGATCCTGTACCTTTTCGAAAAATACAATGCAGACAACGAAAAGAAATACACCCTGTCTGCCTCTATCGGTTACCACAAGCTAGACCTGAAAAACGAAAATATCGACACTTTCATCAATACAATCGATTCCCGCATGTACGAAAACAAGAAGGCCTTTTACGCAACCCACAAGGTCATGGATCGCAGAAAGCGTTAAAAAACGTGATATATCACACAAAAACGATAATTTATATAAAAAAATTCTTTTTTTGTAAAAAGTGATTATATTATGGAAGGGATTGATTATGGAAAGCACTTTTGAACTGACAACTGTTTATGTGAGTAACATATTCGGCATCGTTCTCATCGGTGTCCTGTTGGCAGGTAATATATGGAGATTCCGCGAGAAGGGGGCGGAAAACGCTTTCTTGCAGTTGATCCTCTTTTTCGCTTTTTGCGGATGCATTTTCGACCCCATCGCCTACACAGCCGACGGAAAGCCGGGCGCCATGGCGAGAGTCATCGTCTACGGGAGCAACGCACTCCTGTACCTGGCCGACATGTTCGGCACGTTCTTCTGGCTGCTGTTCCTGGCAGAGCACCTGAATGCACGATTCTCCATCGTCCATCGTTACATTTTGGGGACGGCACTCATCACGGGAACGACCATGATTATCCTCAACAACTTCGTTCCCTTCATTTTCGATGTTTCCTACAGCAATGTCTACGAACGTAAATTCGGTTACCTGTTCTACATCGCAATCGACTACGGTTTCCTTGCCGACAGCCTGATTCTCTACTTTATTTGCAAGCGAAAGGGAGGCATGTTCAAGTCCTTCCCTGTCTGGATCTACTTTATCCCGCTCATTGTCGGCACGGCTATCCAGTCTCTCTTTTACGGAATTTCAGCCATCTCTGCAAGTATCGCTGTTTCCATTGCAGGTGTTTTCGCCACGCTGCAGAGCGAGTGCGTTTTCAGGGACAAGCTAACGGGGGTTTTCAATTACACCTACCTGGACTACCTTGGTCGCGAATACGCCAAAAAGAAAGACCTGCAAGTGACCGGAATCCTTGTAGACATCAACTCGTTCAAGACCATCAACCAGAACTACGGGCACGCCACGGGCAACAAGGTGCTGATCAAGATGGCAAAGATCCTAAACCGGTCCATCGGGGAACTCGGGGTGATTATCCGCTATTCCAGCGACGAGTACATCGCATTCGTCAACACCCAGAACGAAATGGCCATCAGCATGTGCATTACGCGCATAAGGTCAGGGTTGTCGGAAGCAAACAACTTCAACAGTTCGTACAAGCTGTCCGTCTGTATCTGTAGCCAAAGCTACGATACCAGCAAGCCGATGAACGAATTCATCGACAGCATCTCGAAATCCATGATGGAAGAAAAATCGAACTTCTACGCGCAATCGCAAATCAACAAACGATTGCAACAATAAGGCGGGCGGGCGCGAGGCTCATTCAGGAGCGTGCAAGCACGCTCCACCATTGTAATCTCACTTCGTGAGATTACCAAATGCTAGGCTCGGTCATGACCATGCAAGCATGGTCGCGACTCTCACCTTACGCATTTGTCTCCAAGGCTCATTCAGGAGCGTGCAAGCACGCTCCACCATTCGCCACTTACTCTTTCTTGGAGGACAGTCAGGCCGATTTCTTCGAACCAGCGGAGAACATATTCCTTTTCGGTTTCCAGCTGACCGCTAATGACAAGTTCACCGCCCTTCACAAGCAGCTCCTCGATGTCATCGCGCAGGGGCCAAAGCTCGCTCCGAATCATGTTGCACAGGATAACGTCAAACTTGGCACCATCCTTGAATGCATCCAAGAAACCCAGCACGCAGTCGCTTTCGCCAAAGCCGTTACGCTCAAAGTTTTCGGCAATACAGGGAATCGTCAGCGGGTCAATTTCTGTACCTACCGCAAGGCGCGCTCCCAGACGACGGGCATACATGGCCAAAATTCCCGTACCCGTACCGATGTCAAGCACCGTTTTTCCCTTGAAATCCACCGATTCCATCAGGGTCGCACAGCTGCTCGTCGTATCATGTTCGCCAGTCCCGAAAGCGGTTTTCGCTTCAAGCTCCAGTACAACCGAGTCGGGATCGTCTGGCGTAAATTCTACCCAAGGGGGGCGAACCCACAGATGCGGAGACACGGAAACTGGCTGGGCACGGTCGCGCCACCACTTGTCCCAATCCTTTGCGGGTTCGTCGCTGAGCACAAAATGATACTGCGGGAACTCGCCTACAATGCGGTCTCTTTCAGCCTTGTCTCCCGTATAGAAGCAGAAATCCGTCCGGCCTTCCGCTTTCGGGTCAAGTTCTTCGAGAGTCGCCACGCCCGCCTCGAAAAGCAGGTAGCTTGCGAGCTCATATTCTTCGGCGGGGCAATATCCCTCGGCCTTGTACCAAGTATCAATTTTCTGCATGGTCAAAATTTAAGAAATATATTCAAGCAGCGATCCCCGCATTCGCGGGGATGACTGGAAAGAACGCGGGGATGACTGGAAAATCGCAGGGAAGGGAAGAAAAAAATAGTGAGGGCAGAAAGTTCGCTTGTTCAACCAAAAGATAGAGGTCCGGTACTCCGGACCGGACCTCTTATTACCAAGCGCAAACACCTCAAACCGCTTGGACCCAAAACCAAACCACTAGCATTTTCCCCTTCTTGTAAACAAAGCTATACAAAAAATCGTGAATAGGTTCACTTTTTTTTCAAAACCCTATTCCAATGTGGAACATTACAAATTGGAAAAACACAAACAGGCCTTATCTACGTATATTTTGCGTTAAATGACCGCATTCCGTCCCTTGTTCATACACCAATACCCTGACTGGACCCGTTTCCGCTACAATTCCCAGAGCGTCATGGATGCCCTCGGACAGACTCGCCTGCAGGAAGGCCGTCTCATCGGGGTTACGAACCTGGTCAACGACAATGCCGAAGAAATGCAGATGCTCGCACAGGACATCGCTGCAAACTACGCCCTGGACGACCGGAATCTTGACCCCCAAAAGGTCAAGACCGAAATCGCCAAAAAGAACAACGCGAGTGACGATATACGAAATATGGTCGGGGCCCTTCAAAACGCCAAGCAGCCATTGACCGCAGAGCGACTCTTTGCATGGCACGCCGCCATTGGCCAGAACAAAGTAAAGAAATTTAGGACAAAGGAAAGCGCTGTCGGTTCTTTTACCGGGATAAGCGCAGAACGCATTCCCCTTGAAATGGAACGCTTTATCGACTGGATCGAAAATTCCACGACGGACGGAGCCATCAAGGCCGCTGTCGCCCATTTCTGGTTCCTTACCATCCGCCCTTTTGAAGACGGTAACGGACGAATCGCACGCGCCCTCACGACCATGATTCTCGCACGCAGCGAAAACACTAGCCACTGCCTATTTGCGCTATGCCCCCAAATTCTAGAGGAACGCGAAGAATACTTCCGCCAACTGCTCAAGGCGCAGTCCGGAAACGGCGACCTGACCGAATGGATCCTGTGGTTCCTGCAAATCATGAGGCGCTCCATCGAAGTGCGTGAAAGAGATATCGCAGACACTCTCAAGAAAATCCAGTTTGAGCAGAAAAATAAGGACGCCGCCCTGAGCGAACGCGAACGTAAAATTGTAAACGCTGCCTGGGAAGGAACGCTACCCGCCACGTTCTCGGTAAAGGAAGCGGCGGCCCTTACCGGAACTAGCCACGACTCCGCCCTTCGCGACATCCAGGCGCTCATCCAGAAGGGAATCGTCCGAGCCGAAAGCAAAGGCGGACGAAGTCAAAAATACAGCCTCGCCTAAACTTAAGAAACGCCCCGGCCAAAGCCGGGGCGTTCATTGGATGGGGTGTGGAGTTTCTTAGATTACCGTTTCCGCTGGCATGCCCTAGCGCACGTTGATGCGGAATGTCTTGCCGGACTTGGAGCGCACCAGATAAGTGCCAGAGCGGTTCACGGCAGCAGCCGTTTTCGCCTGCAAGTCCTCGATGCCTACGGTCGTAAACTTTGCCACGAGGCGGCCCTGCATATCGAACACGTTGTAGCTGCGCGGTGCATACGAATCCGGAGTCCTGAAGACGAGCGGCTTTACCGCATCAGTACCATTAGGATCCTTGTCCGCCGTTTCTGCAACATCCTTTTCGGGCTGGTTCTCGTAAATCTTGTCGCCCGGGTATGCCGCAGGCGCCAAATCGTTCGTGCCAAAGTTCCTGAAGCCGAGCAAGGAGTATTCGGTCGGGTCGTTCAGCTGCTTACGAATCGGGGCAATGCGGAACTTATGGGAGTATTCGCGGTTTGCATTCAGGCGGTAGGCATCGAGCGGTTCAGCACCCCAAGAGTTGATGCCACCGAGGCCCATCTGGTGCAAATCCACGCGGAGCGTAATATCCTTGTCGCGCTTGAGTTCCCACGGAAGCTTTATGTTGGTAAGCTGTTCGGGGGTGTAATGCTGCGCGTTGAATTCCAGGCGCGGGTTACCCACGATCATGAGTCCCTTGCCGTCGTTGTTGGTGAGGGTCGCCCATTTTACGTCGGTGCGCTGGCCAGTTTCGCCGATTTCCATGTACATGACCGTCATCGAATCCACGAGCGTCGAGTAGATGCCCATAAAGCTTCCGCGGTTACGACCCATGTAGTTTTCGTCGGGGCCGCGTCCAAACCAGCGGACTTTTTCATACCCCTGCGGCACCGTAAAGAGCGTTCCCACGTTCGGGATGTAGCTCTTGGAGCCGTCCGGATTGAAGGTGTATTCCACCACGATATCGCCACTGCCGTACACATAGTAAGTCAGCTTCATCTTGGAGCTACCCACATCGGGGAAGCTGAAATTGAAGGTCACCTGGGTTTCGTTGGCGGAGACTTCCTTGACTTCGGATGTCACGTTGCGCTTCTGGCTCGCCTTGCGCCATTCGCCGTGGCCCTTTTCCATATTGAAGCCCTTGTCGTTATCGGTCGGGGCACGCCAGAAGTTCGGGATACCGCCGTTCTTGATGATGGTATCGCCATCGAGCACGTAGCTTGCAAGCGTTCCCGCATTCTCGTCGAAGCGAATCTTGAAATCCTTGCCTTCGAGCGTGAGTTCGCCGCTGCCCTTAATTACCCTGTGGGTTCCCACGGTACTGATATCCACTTCGGTGGACCAAAGCTGGCCCAGGTTGATACCGAACTGTTCGTGACCGACGCTATGGCCCGCCTTAGCCCAAAGTTCGTCTTTCTTCAAGCGGAAATCGATATCCAGGAAGTATTCGGCGCCGATCTTGGTTTCGATTTTCGGCATCTCGATAGTCACTTCCTTTTTCTGGTTCGGGCCGATGTTCATCTGCGAACCGTTCAGCTTACCTCCGTTGATGACCTTGCCGTCTTCCCTAATTTGCCAGTAGGCTTCGAGGAAGTCGCCCAGGTTCTTGAAGAGGTAGCGGTTTTCAATTTCAATCTTGCCCTTTGCCGCATCTACGTTCTTCACGCGCAGCTGGCTGTACTGGTACTTGATTTCCCACATTTCGGGCTGGATCTTTCTATCCGGGAACACGAGGCCGTTCGCGCAGAAGTTGTCATCGTTCTGCCAGTCGCCCCACATGCCGCCGAATTCCCAATACGGGGTTCCCTTGTGGTGCAGGCCCTGGTCGATAAAGTCCCAAATGAAGCCGCCGAATGCGCGCGGGTTGCCGTAGAAGGCATCCATGTATTCCTGCAGGTCGCCCACGGAGTTACCCATGGCGTGTTCGTATTCGCAGAGCATCACGGGCTTGTTCGCATCCTTATAACCGGCAATGTAGTCGTAGCCCCAGTACATCTGGCTTGTCACATCGGCATTGTTGTTGTCGCCTTCGTAATGCACGTAACGCGTAGAGTCGATCTGGTGGGCGCGCTCGCGTTCCGAGGCGAACACATTGCCGTTACCGGCTTCGTTCCCCAAGGACCACAAGATAATGCAGGGGTGGTTCTTGTCACGCTGCACCATGGAATTCAGGCGGTCTACCACCGGGGCGCGCCAATCGTCGCTATTTTTCGGAAGTTCACTGTTGGCGCCGTGGCTTTCCACATTCGCCTCGTCAATCACGTAGATACCGTACTTGTCGCAAAGGTCATACATCACCGGATTGTTCGGGTAATGCGACATACGGAGCGCGTTGATATTGAAACGCTTCATCAAGATGATGTCCTGTTCCATGCGCTCGTAGGTCACAGCGCGGCCGTTATCCGGGTCAAGTTCGTGGCGGTTCACGCCGTGGAATTTTACCGGCATGCCGTTTACAAACAGGCGCGGAGCCCCGTTGTCCTTCTTGATTTCAATTTTTCTAAAGCCAATTTTATTGCTCTCGACCTGAATGATCTTGCCGCTACCGTCTTTGATGGCGAGCACTGCGGTATAAAGGTTCGGAGTTTCAGCAGACCAACGGTCCGGTTTTGTAATCGGCAATTCAAAGTGGACACTCTTTTCGCCCTTCGAGCCGATACCAGAAACCTTCTGTGCCGACGGAGAAATGACTTCGGTTCCCTTGTCGTTGTACAGGGAAAGTTCCACGGTATACTCTCCCGAGGCAGAGCCCGTAGAGTTATAAATCCACGCTGTCGTTTTCAGCAAACCGTCGGAATAATTGTTGGTAAGGGTCGCATCGATCTGGAAATCCTGTATGTGCACTTCGGGCACGGCGTAAATGTACACATCACGCATGATACCCGAGAGGCGGATAAAGTCCTGGTCTTCGAGCCAGGAACCGTCGCACCAGCGGAAAACCTGCACCGAGATGTTGTTCTGCCCGCTGCGCAGATACTTGTTGATGTCGAATTCGTGACCGGTAAACGAGTCTTCGGCGTAACCTACATAGTTGCCGTTCACCCACACATAGTAAGCGGATTCAACACCTTCGAAATGCAGGCGGATACGCTTGCCCGCCCATTTTTCGGGAACGGTGAAGTTGCGGCGGTAATGGCCCACCGGGTTAAAGTCTGTAGGAGCGTAAGGTGCAGAAACGCGGTTGTTCTGCGACCACGGATAAATCACGTTGGTATAAATCGGATGGTCGTAACCGAGTAACTGCCAAGAAGACGGCACCGGAATTTCGTCCCAGCCGGAGACATCGTAGTTGTCCTTGTAGAAGTCGTTATTGCGCTGGGCAGGCTTGTCGACGTGGTAGAATTTCCACTTGCCCGAAAGGCTCTGGTACCATTCAGAAGCATGGCGGTCGCCCACTACGGCTTCCTTGACCGTCGTATACGGCATGGATGTCACATGCGGAGTCAGCGCATTTACCGCAAAAACACGCGGCTTGCCGTTCCATTCATCATTGGGTTGCGCACTTGCGGAAGTCGTAAACACGGCAAATAACGCTGCGCACGAAACAGCAGACGAAACCAAGAAGTTTTTCATAACAACCTCACTTAATCATCCACACCAATAAAAAAGATACCCCTTTTTGTAAGGGATTTACACGCCGTTTGCACAAATTCTATTGACATTTTATCAAGATTGCTATATTAAAAACGAATTTCAATTTTTTTCAAAACGCATTATGAAACGAAATAAGGCCCGTACACTCAACCTTTTGTTTGGCGCAGCGCTTTTTACGGCATGCGTAGGAAACACACCTGTCCCCGAAACAAATCCACAGACGGAACCATCAACTGCAAGTGCCGCCGAGTACACGACTGAACCTTCAAAAGGGGCCCCATCCGCAAGCCAGGCGACAAGCTCGGAACAATCCGAAAACGAAGTCTTTTTCAATTCGCAGGCCCTGGACAGCCATCGACTGAACACGCCCCAAAATATTCCAACTGCAGAAACCACTACGGTCCCGGCAACAGCCACCCATACAGCAAGGGCAACGGATCCCTACACAGAGATTCCCGCCCTGATCCAGAGCATCTTTGACTATGCGGACACCCTATACAAGGCCGGCTATACCGATTCCGCCACCGCCTACCTGGAACGATTCCGCGTCATCAAACCCCTATGGGCCCAATGGGAATCCAAGGCCGACTCCATGCTAAATGAATTCGGCAAGACTCGTGCCGAGAAGGCCAAAGCCTACGAACCGATGGTATTCCAGATACAGAACATGAACCGCGCAAACGCCAACTATGACCTGGTTTCCGAAACCGCGGACAGCCTCATCGCACTTGCGCCGGGCGATTCGCTAACCCAGTGGGCCAAAGCACAAAAGGTTCTCGCCTACACGAATACGCTTGCCAAGGCCAAAAAGGAATACGCCACCATAAAGGCTCTCGCCGACAACCAGGCTCAATTTGCCGAAGCCGAAAAGCAAGCGGTCATCCTGCAAATGCGCTACCGTGACTTCGAAGATTCCCTCCACCTGCAAGCGCTCATCGACCACATCCGCGAACTCGCCCAAGCAAACGACGCCGAAGCCGCCAAGTACTGGGAATCGAATAATCCCGTCCAGGCGCTCGCCAAGGCAGACTCTCTCCTGCAAAAAGAAAAATTCGCCGAAGCCAAGACCCTCCTGAACAAACTCAAGGCCAGCAAACTCCGCAAAGAAGCAAACGAACTTTATCTGAAACTAGCCGACACCTACTGCACCAAGCAACGCAAATCCACTAGTCAGATATTCGCGAAAGCCCAAAAGCAGAAGGACATGGCGAAGAAGAAAAAAATGCTGCAGGAAGCAATCATCCCGCTCGACAAGTGCCTGACAGAATATCCGGACAATCCGCAAAAACAGAAAGTCGAAGAGAACAAAAAGTTCTTGGAACAAGAATTAAAAAAGTAAATTTTGTGAAGTGAAGAAAAGATTATCAATCATTACTCACTTCTCATTACACAATTTTTATAGTTCTACTAGAATGCCCGCCTGCACGTAGGCGTAGCCTTTGCCTTCGTGGTCTAGAAACTGGTAGCCACCCATCAACATGATCGACGAATAGTCGCCGTTCTTGATATCGAATCCGCCGCCAGCACGCCAGAACATCTGGTGTCTTGAACCGAAAAGGTAACCCCAGTCACCTGTCGCCACGGGAAGCGTGCGACTTCCGATAGGCAAGCGGATCCAGACACTGCCCGAAACAGGGACAAGACTCACGTTGTCAATTTCCTGATAGCCCGTACCGATGCCGAAAAAGAGCATCTGGTCAATCGGATACCACAGGTGACCATACACGTTCAAGTTGAAATTCTTGATTTCACTGACATGGTTGACGACTCCACCCTGAACATCCATAGTGAAGGCGTTCGCCGGAACAACGGCGAATGCCAAGGCAAACAGAATGGCAGAGATAATCTTTTTCATATTACAAGTCTAAATATAATATTCCACATTACACATTCCACACCACCCATGTCAAATTACTCGTCGCTCCTTGCTTCGCGGGCCCAGCCGCCACTCTTTTCGCGCTTGAACGCCATGAAGAATCCCTTAAGCATCGCGTAGTTCATCGAAAGGAAATAGTAGCCGCTCGGCACAATCTTGAATAGCGCCACCAGCAGCACTAGCGTCATCGCGCCAAAGAAAATCTGATAGAAGAGGCCACTCGTCAGCAACAGGGCGTTAGCCACAAAAAGCAGGATCAGGATATGCGGCGAGAACCAGCGCAGAATCTTGTGCGAGAAGAACAGGTACGCAAGCATCGGACGGAACGGATTCAGCAACGGCAGGTAAGAGAACAAGAAGTTGAAATTCGCGCGGCCGATACGCACCTTGCGGCGGAATTCGCCACTCGATTCCTTCGAGGTCTGCTCGGTGCCGATAGCGCTTGTCACGAAGGTACAATAGAAGCCTTTTTCGAGGACCTTGGTCGTCACGAAGAAGTCGTCCATCACGCTCTTCTTGACCGGCAGTTCCGTATAGAGTTCACGGCGAATGGCGTAGAGGGCGCCGTTGCCGCCAATCAGCATATCGAGCACGCCCTCGAACTTCTTGATTTCGGATTCCAGGTCCCAGTAGGAACTTTCGCCACGACCCAGGGTAGATCCGCTCTTATCGGAAAGAATCAGGTGACCGCAGGCGCAACCGATTTTCTTGTCCTGGAACGGGATGACAAGCTTACGCACCACGTTCGGGAAGAACATCGTATTCGCATCGCAAAAGAGCAGGATGTCGTTCTTCGCAATCTTGTGCAGACGGTTGAGCATTGCCGCTTTTCCCGCATTCTGCGGAGCCTTCACCAGGGTAATCCCCTTGTCGGCATAACGGGCAACAATCTCGGCGGTCTTGTCCGCCGAACCGTCGTCACCAATGAGCACTTCCAACTTTTCCCTAGGATAATCCAGTTCAAGGATATTCTGAATCTTGCGCTCGATAACCGCCTCTTCGTTGTAGGCAGAAATCAAGATCGACACCGTCGGGAGTTCTACATCGCCCTTTTCGGGAGACTTGCGACGCTTGAAAATTTCACTCACGAACGGAAGCGTCATCGGGAACAGCAAGTAGCAATGCACCAGCAGAAAGAGCATCACCCAAAAAACAACCTGGACGTAAAACAAGAACTGTTCGCTCATCGGGACATCCACTCCTTTTCTTTTTCAAGGAACTGGTACAACATATACTGCAACTCCTGCGGCGTCATGGAATCGGTCACCGTCAGGATACTCATCCCCTTCGGGGCAACAAGCACAAACGCAGGGAGCGCGTTCAATTCCCACACATCAAAATAACAACGTTGCACCGTCTTCTTCTGCCCGTCGCATACGATGGAATCCTGCGAGTCGGCGTCGAGCTTGACGGCATAGAAACGGGAATTCAAAAGCGAGGCAATCGTCGGGTTACTATAGACATTCGCATCCATAATGCGGCACGGCACGCACCAGTCCGCATACAGGTCGACAAATATCAGGCGCGGGGCACTCTTCGCCTTATCAAGTGCCTCGGCATAACCCATCCAGTGGACAAGCGACTTTTGCGAATCCTTCGCCGCATCTTTTTTAGGAGAAGCGGCAAACGCGGCGGACGCACAAACAGCAAAAAGAACCAACAGGCGCAAAATCAACGGACACCCCCCTTGTGAGCGGGCATGTTAGGTTGGGGCTTAGGCATCTTCGGCGCAACCTTCTGCGGACCATTCCCCGTATTGGCGCCAGGAGCTGCGGCACTTGCCGCCGGAGGAGCCAGCAGCGAATCGATGCGGGCATTCACCGCCTTCTGGAACGGGACCCACTGGCGTTCGTCTCCCAAGATTTCATCGGCCTTGGCAAGGAAGCTCTCGCGGGTATACCCCGCCGCCTTCAACGCATCCTGACGCACCAGCCGCGTCATCGGGGAAGTCTTGCCGTAAGTCATTTCGGCAATGCGCAATTCCACATACAAGTTTACAAACTCCTGGTCCACCGAGACTTCGCCGGAGCATCCCGAGAAAAGCGCAGCCAAAAGCAGCGCCAACGGGAACAATGCTACGGGAAGGGCGCGCAAAGGTCTATTCCTTTTCTTCCAGGGCGTTCTCGAAAAGGCCTTCCACGTATTCAGCCTTGCTGAAAGGCACCAGCTGGTCAATTCGTTCGCCCATGCCAATCCAGCGGATAGGAATCTGGAGCGAACTTGCAATCGAGAGCACCGCACCGCCACGGGCCGTGCCGTCGAGCTTGGTGACCACGAGGCCGGTGAGCGGGAAACTCTGGTTGAAGATTTTCGTCTGGTTGATCGTGTTCTGACCGGTGTTGCCGTCGATGACAAGCCACATATCGTGCGGCATCGCCGGATCTACCTTCTTGATAACGCGGACAATCTTCTTGAGTTCTTCCATCAAGTAGTCTTTGTTGTGCAGACGGCCGGCGGTATCTATAAGCACCACGTCGCAGCCGCGGGCCACCGCCGCATTGCAGGCGTCGAAAGCCACGGCCGCAGGGTCGGAACCTTCCTGGTGCTTCACGAATTCGGCTCCGCTGCGTTCCGCCCAGGTTTCAAGCTGGTCAATCGCCGCCGCACGGAACGTATCGCAGGCCGCAATCATCACCTTCTTGCCTTCATCTTTAAGGCGGGCGGCAAGCTTGCCGATCGTGGTCGTCTTTCCGGCACCGTTCACGCCAATGACCAGAACCACGTGGGGCTTGCCCTTGAGTTCGAACGGCGGCGGGTCCTTCAGGAGGCGTTCCGCCTCGCTTCGCATAATGTCGAGCACCTGTTCAGTCGTGAGCGACTTTCCGAGCGCCTGTTCACGAAGCGCATCGGTCAAGAGGAACGCGGCTTCGACACCGACATCCGCCTTGATCAGGTGTTCCTCGAGATCCTCGAGAGTTTCATCCGTAATCTTTCCGGCGCCGACAATCCCCTTGAGTTCACCCATCAGGGCGTCGCGGGTCTTGGCAAGGCCACTCTTAATGGCAGAAAAAAATCCCATTATATAATCCTACTAGGCAGGAGCAACCGTTAGACCAGGCTTTCGACCTTGTCGACCAAGCCGTAGGCCTTGGCTTCTTCGGCGCTCATGAAGTTGTCGCGTTCCGTGTCGCGGTCAATTTCCTCGATGGTGTGCCCCGAGGTTTCCGCAAGGATCTTGCCCGTAATGCCACGGATACGAAGCATTTCTTCGGCCTGGATCTGGATGTCGCTTGCAGGCGCCACGATTTCACCGTGAATCAGCGGCTGGTGAATCATGATGCGGGCATTCGGCCATGCCACACGCTTGCCCTTTGCACCCGAAGTCAAAAGCACGGCACCCATCGAAGCCGCCTGACCGCAGCAAACCGTGACCACGTCGCTCTGGATGGCGTTCATGCAGTCATAAATGGCAAGACCACTGGAAATCACACCACCCGGGCTATTGATAAAGAAATAGATATCGTCATGGCTCAGGGAATCCAGGTACAGGAGTTCCTTCACGATGCGTTCGGCGCTTTCGTCGTCGACGCCGCCCCACAGGAAAATCTTACGCTTGGAAGCAAGGTATTCTTCGGCCTTCTTCATGATATCGGAAGGGGCCTTTTCGTTCTTTTCGTTGCAATCAGACACAATTTTAGTTTGAGCCATAGTTGTTCCTTTTTGTTCAGCCATAATTTAGAAATTTCAATATATTATCGTCTTTCCGGCGCGATCTGTAAAAGGTTTTTTCGGCGTTTACGGCACACCACTCATCATTTTTTATATTTGCGCCATGATTTCCGATTCTCCCAAATACCTAGTCGGCCTGGTCGGCCCCGAAGTCCTCGAAGCCGCCGAAAAGGACCTGTTCCATGCGGTGCGTCTCGACCTCGACGCCTGTGGCGCCATCGAAATCCGCTACGATTTTTTCAAGGAATCCGATTGGGTTAATTTGTCTGAAAGAGTCCACAACATCGTCCCCGACAAGCTCCAGATAGGAACGGTCCGCCTCAAACGCGACGGCGGAAGGTTCCCCGACGCGCGATCCATAGAAAGAACCGCCCTGTGGGAAAAAGTCCTCGGCGCAAAGCAGGTGCCGGAGTGGCTGGACCTGGAACGCGACTGCCTCTCGGATTTCAAGGCCCTTAACAACATGGCACGCCCCAAGGGGACAAGCATTCTCGTCTCGGAACACAACTTCGTCCGCATCCCAAGCGAAATGGAACTCGAGGCCTTTGCCGACGATGTCAAGCGCGTGGGCGCCCAGGGGCTAAAAATCGCCGCCATGAGCAATTCCGACTGCGACAGCGACCGCCTATACAAGTTCGCAAGGAAATTCGCGAAAAAGTTCCAGATGTTCGCCGCATTCGGCATGGGAGAAACGGGCAAAGTGAGCCGCCTCTGGTCGCTCAAGGAAGGCGCGAACCTCACCTACGGGTCCATCGGCCGCTCCGAGGCCCCCGGCCAAATAGATGTTTCGGTCATGGGACGGGCCCTGGACCAGTTCGACAGCCTGAACTCCCAAATGGAAATATTGGCGTTTTTAAACCAATTTTAAGGTTTTTTGATATTTTTTCGTTCCATCGGCGTTTTTTTCGTCCAAATGGACATATATTTTGCTAAATATCTATATAGTTATTTACAAAAGGAAGTTTCAACATGCGCCTTTCCGAAAGGTTTGTCGACAATTGCATTCTGATCAACTCCAAGAGCTCGACCAAGGAAGCAATCCTGAACGAGCTGGTGGACACGCTCTGCAGTGCCTACAAATTGGAACATCGCAACGAAATCTTTGACGCCGTATGGAGCCGCGAGCAGAGCCGATCAACCGGTATCGGCTGCGGACTCGCCGTCCCGCACGCCAAGATCGACTGTGTAGACCGTATGTGCATGGCCGCCGCCACGATCGAAGGGGGGCTCGATTTCGCCTCTTTCGACGGGGAGCCCGTCTACCTGATTATCCTGATCGTGAGCCCGGGCAATACCGTAGGTCCGCACCTCAAGGCCCTTTCGTCCGTGAGCCGCCTCCTGGCCGACGGAGGCGTCCGCAAGGACCTGATCGCCTCCAAGGATCCGGCCGAATTCCTGACCATCCTCCGTGCCGCCGAAGACAAATACCTGTAGCGAGCCCGGGGCTTCGCCCCTCTGAGGAACTAGAACTTAGACCGCTTCGCTCTTAGAAAAACAACTAACTTCTAAGTTCTACCGACTAAGTTCTGAAAAACCCTTGACAGCGGGTAAACTCTTTACTATATTTGCTCGCACCTCGGACGGTTAGCTCAGTTGGTTTAGAGCGCTGCTTTCACACGGCAGAGGTCACTGGTTCAAATCCAGTACCGTCCACTTGAAAAAGACTTCCTACCCCGGAGGTCTTTTTTTGTGCAACCCATTTTTGTTATCTTGTCTGTGCAATTCCGCAAAATGCAACGAAACGTCTCTCCGGCGCATCTAAAGGGCATGATCAACAGAGTTTCACATACAGGTATCCTTGCCGCCCTCCTGCTCACGGCATTCTCGACCGTAAGCCTCGCCGAAAGCGCCTGGACGCTGGAGGATTGCCTCAAGCAAGCGAAGAAGTCGAGCCTGAAACTGGAATCCGCCAAGCTTCGCGAACAGGCGGCCGACATCTCGGTCAAGCAGGCCAAGTCGGGCAACTCCCCGACCGTAAGCGCAAGCATCCAGAATACGCTCTACGACCACCCCTTTATCGACAACGAGGACCATTACCGCCTGAATCTCGGCATTTCCGGTTCCTACACCCTCTGGGACGGGGGCGCCACGAGCCTGAACGTGGAATCCAAGACGCTCTCCAAGGAAGCGACCGCTTTCGCCACGCAGCAGACGGAACGCAGCGTGCAAGAAAGCGTGCTCAACGCCTACATGAGCCTCCTCGCCGCAAGCGAGAACCTGCGAACCGCAGACGCCTCCGTGGAACTTGCCCAGGCGGAATTCGAACATTACGGCAAGCTTTTCGAAGCGGGCTCCATCACCAAGAAAGACCTGACGCAGTCGCAATCGAACGTATTGCAGAAACAGACCACGCAGCTTAGCGCACAGCTTTCGGTAAGCACAGCCAAGACCACCTTGCGCCAGCTGCTGGAGATCGACGGCTCCGCCGAATTCCAGATTGCAGCCCCCGAAACAGACATCGAAAGCCCCGACTCGCTCCCCCCGCTCCCCGCCTACGAACAACTTAAGGCCGACGCCCAGAAAGCCAATCCGGGGCTCAAGTCCGACAGCATCTCCGTACGCGCCGCACAGAAGAATACCCAGGTCGCAAGCAAAGGGAGTTCCATCACCGTCACGCTCGGTGCCAATTCCAGCACCGGCCTGCAGGCATGGGAATCCGGGGACTACAAGGGACAACTCAAGTACGGTTGGCAGAATTCCATTTCGCTCGGCATCAACATCCCGATTATCGATGGCGGTACCACGGAAAACAAGGTGCTGCAGGCCCAGGTGAACGAGACCGAATCGCAGGTGAGCCTGAAAGAAAATCTCAAGACTCTCGAGAACAACATCGAAAAGCTTTACCTGAATGCCGTCAGCGCCGATATGCAGTGGAAAGCGGCCATCCTCCAGGTCGAGGCGGAATCCGAAACGCTCGCGGTCGCCGAAGAACAGCGGGGCGCCGGAGCACTCACCTACACCGATTTCCTTACCCAGAAAAACAACCTGGAAAAAGCCCGCATCACGCTCACGAACGCGAAATACACGAGTCTGCTCTCCCGCAAGCTCCTGGAACTCTACCAGGGTAAACTCGACTAGACTTTTTTATATATTCCTCCAGAGGAATCCGTTTGGGAGACCGGAGGCTATATGCATTTATTCAAGGTATTGCCCCTCTGCATTGCAGGGGCGTTCAGCTATTCCCTGGCGGTACTCGACCTACCGAACGCTCAACCCAAGGTCGACGCTTCTTACTGGAAAGCCGCTCTCGACAGCACGTGGCAAGGGCTCATCCGTCGAAACATCGATCCCTACAGCGAAGGCGAGGGACTCATTCACCGCCCCAAGAGCGAAACACCGGGCGATGCCGTGAGCGAAGCGGTCGGATACGGCATGCTCGTCGCACTCTACGCCAACGACCAGGATCACTTCAATTCCATCTGGGACGCTGCCAACGAAAAGATGTGGGGCGGCTGTTACTACAACTGGCAAATGGCGCCCAGTGGAAAAATCAGCGGTACAGGTGCCGCAACCGACGCCGAAGAAGACGTCGCCCTCGCCCTGATCTTTGCAGACAAGTTAGTTTCTGCCGGTAAGTGGAAACCCTACACCTCGACCAAGTTCAATTACGGCTATGCCGAACATGCCCAAAAAATTCTGGACTGCATGTGGAGCACCGAACAAATTACAAGCAACGGGATCCTCGCCCCCGGCGCAGGCTGGGGCGGTTACAGTTTTGTAAACCCAGGCTATTTTTCACCGGCATGGTACAGGATTTTCGCCAGGATCGACAGCAACGGTGATCGCTGGAATACGGTAGTCGAAAAGACCTACGAAATCCTCGAGAACAGCCCCGGATACAGCATGGGGATGGTCCCCGACTGGATGCGTCCTGATGGCGGCTGGGCCGGAAGCCTCGGCTATAACGCCTACTTCAACAGCCGCGCCTTCTTCAAGGATGCCATCCGAATCCTTTGGCGAGTCGCCATCGATGCCGTATGGTTTGACGAGCCTCGCGCCAAGGCTTTCCTCAAAAACGCCGTCAGCTTTATCAATACGAAGGGCGGTGCCAAGGCAGCAAACTTCTACCAGATCGAAAACGCAGGCGAACTTCTGCCCGCCGAAGACATCTGGACCGATTTTAACGACAGCAAGAACAGGGACACCTGGCGCTACCGCAGCGAACACAGCCACCTGACCATCGGCATGTGGGCTACGGCGGCCGTCGCCGCAGGGGAATCTGCCGACCGCATCGCCTTCAGCGAAGAACTCGCCAAGTTCTACGAAGGCGGAGACTACTTCGGAGTCGCCAAGGATCCCACTGGCGGCATCGAGGACACGCTCCACAACGAGATGTACTTCGACCAGTTCCTCGCCTGGTTCGGCGCCTCGATGATGAGCGGAACATTTATGAACGTAATCGACGCTATCGACAACCCGAAAGCGGCTACCCCCGGAGATTCCTCTTCTCTCACCAAAACCGCCGCAATCAAGCAAAGCCGCTTGGCCGTCAACGGGGAAATCCGCATGAGCCGCGCGGGAAACGCCATCCTGTTTACGCTTCCCGAGACCGCGGAATGGAGCCTTTACGATATGAACGGTCATAAAATCGCAGAATCCCACGGCTCCGAATTCCTGTGGAAGCAAGGCAATCGCGGTATCTACATTGTAAAAGCCCGTTCCAAGGGAACGAGCTACATGCGAAAAGTTGCAATCCGCTAAAAGAATCTCTTGAAAGATTCTCTCGACGGCGCAGTTTTTACTGCGCCTTTTTCTTGTCGCGCCAGGCGAAAATGTTTGCCAGCACCGTTCCGCTAATGGAATGATAGGCGCAACTCAAAGCGCAGGGTACCATGCAAAGTACCGCGGCGGGGTTCTTCGCCACGTTCTCGGGATCCGCAAAGAATGCCATGGCAAGCACGGTCGCCATGCCGGCATTCTGCACGCCGACCTCAATCGCAATGGTACGCTTCTTGGCGGTATTGAACTTGAAAAGTCTACCTACGCTGTACCCCAGCACATAGCCCAGCGCATTGTGGCAGAACACCACCGCAAGCACCAGGAAAATCAGGCCGAGGCCGTTTGCGAACAGCTGCGGGCGCACCGTCACGACGACACCACCCACGATCATCATCAGGCCAATCACGCTGACGGCAGGCATGTTCGACTGGATTTCCTTAAATACGGCGCGCTTGCCCAGGAAATAGTTGCAAAGGAACCCGATGGTAATCGGGGCAATCGTTACGTAGAGAATATTCAGGAACATTCCCTTCGCATTCACGTCGATGCTAGTGTCGGCAAGCCACAGCACAAGCAGCGGAGTCACGATGGGCGCAAGGAGCGTGCTCACCATCGTCATGCTCACCGAAAACGTGACATCGCCACGGGCCAAAAAACTCATGACGTTGCTCGAAACGCCGCCCGGGCAGCATCCTACCAGAATGATACCCACGGCAAGGTACGGATCCAGCCCGAACACCTTCGTAAGCCCGAAGGCCACAAACGGCATGATCGTATACTGAGCAATCGCACCGAGCAAAATGTGGAACGGCTGTTTTAACAGATTGCGCACATCGTCTGTCGAAATGGTAAGGCCCATACTCAACATGATGACGCCGAGAATGACGGAAGATACATTCCCGCGAACCCAGCCAAAAGCGACCGGGACGAAGAATGCGACTATTGCGCTTGCGATGACAAAGGGTGAAGCGTAGTTAGAAAGCAGACGGCAAAATGCCTTGATTACCTTAAACATACCGCACAATATAGGAAAAGCGGTCCTCCGTTGCAATCAAGCTCGACCGCAACGTAAAGGAAATCCTACATGACTCCAGTATCCAGCCCCTTCACGGGGATATAGCGGACAGATCCATCGGCCGAAATGATCATGGCGACACCGGCCATGTAATTCACCCATTTCCACTTTTCATAATAACGGACATTCGCGTGTCCATCCGTCGTGTAGGCTAGCAGGGGCACCACCAAAAAATCGTGTGTACACAGGACATTGACGCGTTTCATAGTCGCAAGATTTGCAACGACATTGTCCCGGAGCAATTCTTCGCCACGCGCTTCCAGATCGTAGAAGGCATCCGGATACGCCCCGGTAAACGCATACTTGGAATAGACAACCCAGCCGCCGCCATCCGAGTTCATATACTCCTCGACCTTCGCGGCATCCTTCACGAACCAGTTGCCATCCATATAAGGCAACTCATCCAGCGAATAATTCGACTGTCCCTTGCCCTGTGCAATGTTTTCGCAGGTTTCCTTGGTACGCGTGTAGCCCGAATATCCGTAATAGAAATCTTCCTTGGCAACAGCGGCAAGTCGCGAGCCCAAATTGCGGGCATACTGTTTCCCGTTATCGGTCAGGTGACCGTTCGGCCCGGTGTCATCGGTGCGTTCGCTATGACGGATAATAAAAACCGCCTTGTCGTCGGCCTTCAGACTCGCATAGACTTCCACCAAGTCGGTAAACCCGTCGGCTTCCTGCGGGGTCGCCACACGCCAAGCGCCGGCATCGAATATGTAATAGTTGTCGTGAATGACGCGGCCATCGCGGACTTCCCTGTCATACTCGCCAGGGCCAAAGCCCGCCGTATCCTTTTCTATCGGCTGGGCGATGCGCCATTCCTTGTTATTCACGTCGCAGATAAAGCGCACCGCCGAATGGTCCGACGTTTCATAGTCATTTGCAAATAAGGCGCTCTGTCCCTGATTCACGAAAGTGACCGTTCCCGCATTCGCCTCGGTACAAGGCTCGAAGGCGTAAGCCAACGGAATAAAGGCGCGCATGAACCGTTCGAAGTTCGGCACGTTCCCGCCATAAGCCGACATCGCGTTGTTGCGGATATCGTTGTACTTCCATACGGAATCGATACCCACGGTCCAATCCGCAATCTGGATTTTCAGGTTAGGGTCATTCCAGACACCGTCGCCCTTCAGGTCCTCCCCCACATTGCGGATAAAATTTTCCGTTTCTTCCTTGCTTGCCCGGTTCTGTATCAAGGCCGAAATAGCGAGCACGACCGCATCGTATTCCGCGGCCAGCGGGACGGAGTCTATTCCGAAGGCGGCCGCCACTTCTCTTTTCGCCTGCACCACCGCCGAATCTATGGGGACATGGTTCATCAGGAGTTGTTCCACACGGGGGCGAGACAGCAAAGTCAAGATGTCTGCTCCTGACGGCTCAAGGGCCACCCGCACAGTATCGAGAGTATCACCAGCGCCATCTACAGACGAATATTCCTTCAGAATTTCGTAGACATACAAAGGCGCGCGCACGGTATCGACAATGACTGGTACCGACGAACCGTGACTGTTTTCCGGCGAATCGCCTCCCTCCACGCCACCGGTAGAATTTTCACCAGAACATGCCGACAGCATAACAAAAGCTAGCGGCACAACACACAACCGAATTATTCTAACCAAATCCATTTTCCAAGACATCCTATTTTTGCGAGGTCACCCACCACGCAAGGCATACACTACATCGTCATCGTACCGGACTCAAGGCCCTTTACAGGCAAGTAACGCATCTTGCCGCTTGCATCTATGATAATCGCGACTCCAGCAAGGTAATTGATCCACTGCTTGGTATCAAAATAGCGCAGGTTGACCTTCTTGTCGGTACAATAGGCGGTAAAGGGGACCACGAACGTATCGTGCGAAATCCAGACGCCGACCTTTTTCACTTTCGCAAAGTGCGGCTTGACGATTTCCCGCAAGAATTCCTCACTTCGATCTTCGAAATCGTAGAACGCTTCCGGACATATTCCCTTGTAGGCATAAGCCGAATTTGTTCCCCAGCCGCCACCATTAGCGCTCTTGCAACTTTCGTACTGCGAATTTTCCTTCACATACCATTCGCCATCCAGGTCCTCGATCGTATTTTCCGTATAGTTCGTCCCGGCCCCCGCAGCAATGTTCTCGCAAGTTTCTATGCTTCTCGTATAAGTCGAATTGGCGAAATAGATGCTTTCGCCCTTCAGCTTTGCTCCGACATTCTTGGATTGCGTTTTTCCACCGTCTGTCAAGTTTCCCTTTTTCCCCGTATCGTTCGTCCTTTCGGCATGACGCAGCAGGAAAATAACCTTCTCGCCGGACTTGAGATTCTTGTACACATCGCCCAGGTCCTCGAAATCCTGGACATCATCGCTGGTCGCTGCGCGCCACTTGTTCTGTTCATAGACATAGTACTTGTCGGTATTGATGCGGCCTACCTTGAGCTGCCCCTCGTATTCGCCCACGAGTCCGTAGGTATCCTTTTCCAGATCGGTCGCCGCACGCCACTCGTGCGTTTCGGCATCACAGATAAAGCGGACCTTCGGCCCCTGCAGATCGTAACCCGAGACAAAGAAGGCGCTCAGGCTGTTACTGATAAATTTCACGGAATCGGCATTAGAAGCATTGCACTCGCCAAAGTTATAGACGGTCGTCCAGAAGTGCTTCAGGTGCTTTTCGAAATCGGGAACATCACCCAAATGCCACGAGGCGATATTGTTCCGAATGGTCGCGTAAGATCCGCTCGTATCTAGAGTCATGAGCCAGTCCGCCAAATCCGCCTTCGCGTTGTTGTCGTCCCAGTTTCCGTTACCCTTGATACGGTCCGCAATACCCGCGGTATACTGCATCATTTCGCTGCCCGAGCCCTTGCGCTGCATCATGATCGAGATGGCAAGCAGGGCGCCGCTGTATTCGTCACCGTCAAAAAGACCGATATCCTCGGCAAACCGTCCATCTGTCGTGAGCGTCTGTTGCAGCTGTCCAAAGTTTCCCCAGCCGAAGCCACCGCCATTTGCACCGGTGCTGGAAGATCCCAACTGGATTTCGAAGGATGCCAGAATGTCGCGCAGGGCCTGCGCCTTGACCGCTCGGATAGGCTGATTATTGCCGCTGTTCTCCACCAGCTTCAACACGCGCGGAGCTTCCATGTGGGTCAGCATATTCACGTTTACGGAATCCTTCTCCGTCACGTCAACCACGGCTTCCAGCGTGACGATCGACGACGACAATCCGCCCGTCAGTTCATTCCTGAAATATCCGCTCGCCTTGACGCGCAGGTATGGCGAAACAAAATCAACACTGTCAAAACTGTAATTACCTTCCGCATTCAAAATGCAGGCCTTGTGGGTACGCTTGGAATCGGCCAGGTGTTGCGCGCTATCCAGTTCGATCAGCTTCACCGAGGTTCCATAGCGGAAAGGTCCCTTCTCGGCAACACCCAAAAGATGCGCTCCCACCATACGGGGTTCCGCCGTATCGACGGCAGCCGTATTGACGGCATTGCCACCAAAATTTCCCCAGGGGAACGTATTCCCACCGGAACTTTCCGACCCCGAAGTTTCGTCTTCGGAATCATCCCCCACCGTCAGCACGCCGTTGCGACAGCCGACCTGGGCAACCTGGACCACCATTTCCGCTTCAACCCAGTCCCCGCCCAGACAGAAATACAGCATGTTCTCGCTCTGGACCAGGAAGGTTTCACCTTCAATCTCGGCAGAACATTCGGGCAAGGCATTGACATCCTTCACGACAGTCGTGTCCGTAATGACCGTATCTTCGATTCCGACAACCGGTCCTACCGACGAACTCGAAAGACCTGCCGAAAAACCGCCCTGTATGACGTCGGAACTCGACAGCGGGCGTCCCAAGGAATCGAGAGCAACAACTCCACTGGAATTCTTGTCCGAATGGGGATCCGAAGAGGATTCCCAGCTTTCTTCTGAGGAATCTTCTTCCGGAGACGACGAAGAGGAATCATGGCTCGAACACGCCACCAGAGCGCAAGTGGCAAAAGTAAGGACAACAGTCCCCATTAGGCGATTGATTCGTCCTTTCAGCATCATTTAAGCAATATAAAAAGTTTTTCCGTTAAATAAAATAAACCCCCGTCTTGCGGGGGTAATAGGGAGACAATAGGGGAATGTTACAGCATTTTCCCGGTTTCGAGGAATCGGCGGTGCATCTCAAAGGCACGTTCCAGGGCAATCGGTATGTGGATTCCCTTGGCATGTTTCAGACTATATTCCAAAAAGTCCGTCAGGGGTTCGCGAAAATCCGGGTGCGCACAATTCTTGATAATGAGTCTTGCACGATCTTCGGCAGGAAGCCCACGCAAGTCGGCAAGGCCTTGCTCCGTCACAAAAATCATCGTGTCGTGATCCGTCTGGTCCACATGGCTCACGTAAGGCACAATCGAACTGATGGCGCCATTTTTGGCAACCGACGGCGTCAGAAAAATGCCCAGCGCGCAGTTCCTTGCAAAGTCGGCGGCACCGCCGATTCCGTTCATCATCGCAGATCCCGAGACAAGGCTACTGTTCACATTGCCAAAGATATCCACTTCCAGCGCCGTGTTCATCGAAATGACTCCCACGCGGCGAATCACGTCGGGACTATTGCTCACTTCCTGCTGGCGAAGCACCAAGTGCTTTTTCCATTCAGCGCTGTTTTCGACAAATTCCTTCTGCGCTCCTTCAGACAAAGTAAGAGCTGTTCCCGAAGCGACACCGAGTTTTCCTTTTTTCAGCAGCGGGAATACAGCCTCTTGAATCACTTCAGTATAAAGGTCGATGGTTCCGAGGCGACTGTCGTCGGACATGGCACACAAAACTGCATTAGCGACTTTACCCACGCCGCTCTGGAACGCAAGTCCCTTGGGGAGTCCGCCCTTACTCTCTTCGAAACAGATAAAGTCCAAAATGCGTTCGCCAATATTCCTGGAAACTTCGTCGGGTTCCACAAACGGATTCACCTCGTCAAGGCGAGAAGTCTCGACAACGGCAATGACTTTATTCGTATCAATCTTGACAAATTCACCGCCGACACGGTCCCCGGCACTATAGATGGGGAGCGGCTTTGCATGCGGCGGGAGTTCCGGGAGTGCCGTGTCGTGGATTCCCATAAAGGAATCTCCGAGACGCGTATTCAGTTCCAAGATAATCTTCGACGCCATCTCCAGGTAAGTCACCGAGTTTCCGCCCGAGGTCGAAAGGCACACGCGACCGTCGCCAAGAATCGCAGAAACTTCGATGATGGCGACCGTCGGCGCAGGCACCGCACCGGTACGCACCAGGTAACCCATCTTGCCGAGGTGCGCGTCGATGTACTTGATTTCGCCCGCATTGATCGCCTTGCGAAGACTCGGATTGCTCTGGTAGGGCATTCTGAGGCTCACCGCACCGGCACGCGCAAGAGCGCCATCGCAGCTATCCCCAGTCGACGCGCCCGAAAAAAGCGTCACCTTGAAAGGCTTACCTTCGGCATGCAACTTTTCGGCACGCGCGGCCAAAGCCGTGGGGACCTCCTTGGGGTAACCCGCCAAGGTAAATCCAGAAACTCCGAGCACATCGCCATCGTTGATCATCGCCGCGGCATCGACCGCCGAGCACTTCTTCGAGTCAATCCAATTCATAGTGGCATAAAGATAGTCATTAGTCGGTAGAACTTAGACCGCTACGCTCTTAGAACTTAGAATTTGTTTCACTTCAAAGTTCTAAGTTCTATCAACTAAGCTCTATTTCCTACATTTTTCCATGTGAAGCATTTCATCAAGTACAATATCATCGGCGTCATGAACACGCTCATCACCTTGGCATCGGTCTGGGTGATGCATCAGCTGCTAGATTGGAACCTGGAACTTTCCAATTTTCTCGGATTCATCTTCGGCGCCATCAACAGCTACCTGATGAACCGCCTCTGGAATTTCAAGAGCACGAACCGGAAACGCACCGAAGTCATCCGATTCGTCATCGTCTTCGCAGCCGCCTACCTCCTTAACCTCGCCACTCTCGAAGCAACTGTCTACGCACTCGACACCGCCTGGTGCAAACCGTTTACCGAATTCATTTCGCAGTACATGAAGCCCGGCTTCTTCGCAAACATCGTCGCGAACGGAGTGTACGTCGTCGCAAGCTTTACGCTGTATAAGAAGTGGGTGTTTAGGTAATTCGGAATTCAGAGTTCAGAGTTGTGATAATTCGGAATTCAGAGTTCAGAATTCGGAGTTGAAGGAAGTTTTAATTTCGGTGTTGGTTTTATTCATACAAAAAAAGGGGGCCTTTGCGGCGACCCTTTTTTTGCAGCTAGGCTGCAGTAGCTTTTCAAGATTTCCGATTAGAACGGTACGAGTTCAACACGGCGGTTCTTGGAGCGGCCCTTCTTCGTCTTGTTGTCGGCGATAGGCTTGTCAGAACCGAAGCCCACAGCACGAACGCGGTCAGGAGAAATGCCGTTCTGGATAAAGTAATCCACCACCACCTGGGCACGGTCCTGAGAAATCTTCTTGTTGGTTTCTTCGGAACCGGTGTTGTCCGTATGGCCCTGGACTTCGATGTTTGCCGTGCTGAATTTCTTCATCAAGGCAACAATGTTGTTCAAGGTCTTGTAGCTGGACTTCGTCAGTTTCTTGGAACCGCTCTGGAAGTTAATGCCCTTCTTCAACTGATCCAGGTCTTCCTTCTTGTTCAGGGGACAACCCTTCTTGTCGATGCGGACGCCTTCGAGGGTGTTCGGACACTTGTCCTGATAGTCAGGTACGCCGTCCTTGTCGGTGTCAATCGGGCAACCGAGGGTGTCGACCGCTGCACCTGCAGGAGTATTCGGGCACTTGTCAGCGGCATCGTAGACGCCATCCTTGTCGGCATCGGCGCTGCAACCCGTAGAGTCAACAGGCACGCCCTGCTGAGTGTTCGGGCACTGGTCAAGACCATCGGGCACGCCGTCCTTGTCGAAGTCGAGCGGGCAACCGGTGTTGTCAACCGTCATACCGATCTTGGTATCCTGGCACTTATCGAGGGCATCAGGCACGCCGTCCTTGTCGGCATCAGCCGGGCATCCGGTGGAATCAACAGCCAAGCCCTGCTTGGTGTTCGGGCACTGGTCAACCGCATCAGGAATGCCGTCGCCATCATAGTCGCCTTCGCAGCCTTCCGCATTCACCTGGGCACCTTCGCGAGTGTTCGGGCACTTGTCGAGAGCATCGGGCACGCCGTCCTTGTCGGCATCAGCCGGGCAACCGAGGGTGTCGACCGCTGCACCTGCAAGAGTATTCGGGCACTTGTCAAACGCATCAGCAATGCCATCCTTGTCGGCGTCGGCCGGGCAACCCGTCGAATCCACAGGCAAGTTGGCCGGGGTATTTTCGCACTTGTCGAGACCGTCGTAGACGCCATCCTTGTCGGAATCCTTCGGGCAGCCGAGAGTATCGACCTTCACACCAGCCAAGGTATTCGGGCACTTGTCAGAAGTATTGGGCACGCCATCGGCATCGGAATCCGGTTCGCAGCCGAGCGAATCAATCGGAGCGCCTTCGGTGGTGTTCGGGCACTTGTCAAGACCGTCGAGAATACCGTCCTTGTCGGTATCCATCGGACAGCCGGCCGTATCCACTTCGGCACCGTAAGGAGTCTTTTCACACATGTCGAGGCCATCGATCACGCCGTCCTTGTCGGTATCGATCGGGCAACCCAGAGTATCAACCGTGGCCACGTCCGGCGTATGCTGGCACTGGTCCTTTTCATCCGGAACGCCATCGCCGTCTTCGTCGTGCTTGGCGTTGCCACCGAAGCGCCAGGTCAGGAGCGCCGTACCGGCAATGGTCGGAGTCGGCGCATAACCGTAACGGATTTCACCCTGCTTTGCTTCGTAATGCACGGTGTGGTTTTCAACACTCTTCATTTCTTCCTTGGTATCGTAGCCAATATTCCTCAAAGTACGGACTGCGATATCTGCACCCAGGGCGAAGTCGATATTCCACGGCAGGTGGAAACGAAGACCCGGAGTCACGAGCATCGGGTCGTCCATCGGGTCACGACGGTAGGCACCGTCCTCGACTCGCATTTCACCCGTATATTCCACAAAGATATCAAGCCAGCTCGTCGGAAGGAAATTCAAGCCCGAACCGTAAACAAGCGTATTGGTACCCTTGTCGGCAAACACATAACCCGCATGGAAGTTCCACACGACCGGTACACCCAGTGCACCGAAATTCAAGGTGAGCACCAAGGTTCCGGCGAAGTTCACTTCATCCGAAGAATAGGGGTTGGTATTACCCGCGTCGTCATTCAGGTACCACGCATGGCGAGGACGAACGCCGGCACCCTTTTCACCCGTCGGGATATAGACATCGATCAATGCTGCGGCGGCAAAGAAGCTCCTGGCATCGCCCACAAGACCGGACTTCATCCAGATATCCACGTCACCACGGCTATTTTTCCAAAGATCGCCTTCGCCGCTACCGCGCAAGTTGGCGTGATCGTAATAAAGAGGCAAGGAAACACCCAAATCCAGGAATTCCTGCAGACCGACAGCCAGGTGGACATTACCCGACAACGAGCCCGCCTGCGAATGGAAGGAGCGCTCCTGCTTATTCACCGAGAGCACGCCGCCACGAGACTGGGACCAGGAGTCCAGCGAAACATCGCCACCCGTTCCAATTTCAATGCCGCCCTTCCCCAATGTATAGGCGTTGTGTTGATGTATACCGGAAGATCCGCCCTGAAGCCCCGACTGAGCAAAGGCAAGACCACCAGCGACCAATGATAAAGCAATGATTTTTTTCATTGTATCCCTCGCGTGTCTTTATTACATTTTGTTCTCAATGTAGTATTTTTGCAAGTTTTGAGCCAAATGTGACCTTAGCTCACACCTAAATTTGCACATAAAATCAGAACATTCCGCACAAATGCAACGAAAAGTTTATATTAAGCATCAAAATAACGATGATGAACCCGATTTTATCCATACAAAATATCCGCCGAGACTTTAAAATGGGCGAAGAAACGGTTCACGCGTTGCGTGGAGTTTCTTTTGATATCTATCCCGGCGAGTTCGTAACGATTATGGGAACAAGCGGTTCGGGCAAGTCGACCATGCTGAACATTTTGGGTTGCATGGACAGACCCACCTCCGGGCAATATATTCTCGACGGAGAGCACACCGAAAAACTCAAGCGCGACGCACTCGCAAAAATCCGCAGCCAGAAACTCGGATTTGTTTTCCAAAGTTACAACTTGCTCAGCCGCACCACGGCTATCGAAAACGTAGAACTCCCGCTTTTGTATAATTCAAAAATTTCGGGAGCGGAACGCCACCGTCGCGCTATCGAAGCGTTAAAGATGGTCGGGCTTGAAGACCGCATGAACCACTTGCCGAACCAGCTTTCGGGCGGCCAGCAACAGCGAGTCGCCATTGCTCGCGCCCTGGTGAACGATCCTGTCATCATCTTGGCCGACGAAGCCACCGGAAACCTGGACACGCGCACCAGTTACGAAATCATGATGATTTTCCAGGAGCTGAACCGCCGCGGAAAAACCGTCGCCTTCGTGACCCACGAACCCGACATCGCGACCTTCAGCGGTCGCACCATTACGCTGCGCGACGGACTTTTAAAAAAAGACGTGAAGAACGAAACCGTTCAAGACGCCAAAGCCGCATTTGAAGCGCTCCCACCCCCGGAGAATTTTGATGAATAGCATTTATTAAAGTCATTCTCGACCAAGCGAAGCGCGGGAGGCCGGACAGCACTTGGCAAGTGGACGCCTTTGGCGTCCGCAATTTCGGCTCAACCATGCCAGAATGTAAACATTCTGTCGCGGCGTTCGCCTTATATGCTTTTGTTGCCTTAGTGCGCATGATCCCCGAAGGGGGAGAATCCAAAACTTTAGCACTGGATCCCGTCGCCTTACGGCTCCAGCATGACACTTCTAGGAATTTGTCTATGTCTCCACTTACTTTAATTAAAATCTCCCTCCGCGCCTTGTTGCGTAACCGCATGCGCACCTTCCTTTCGGTGCTCGGCATCGTCATTGGTGTCGCAGCCGTCATCACCATGGTCGCCATGGGCGAAGGTTCCAAAAAATCCATCAAGGAACAGATGACCGCCATGGGCACGAACGCCATCATCATCATGCCGAACCGCGACCGTCGCGGCGGCGTGCAAATGGAATCCACCGAATCGCTCGAAGAAGCCGACGTCATCGCTATCCGCGAAAACGCCACCTACATTGACGGAGTCTCGCCCATGATAACCGTAGGCGGGCAGGCCATTGTAGGCAACAACAACTCCCCCACGGCATTGAGCGGCGTATCGGCCGACTACCTGAAAATCCGCAACTACGAAATCGAAGACGGCGTCATGTTCGACGACCAGGCAGACCGCATGGCCAAAGTCTGCGTGATTGGCCAGACTGTCGTGAAAAACCTGTTCCCCGAAGGCGACCCCATCGGCAAAACCATCCGTTACAAGAGCATTCCGCTCAAGGTCATCGGCACCCTAAAGGCGAAAGGCTCCGGCGATTTCGGGCAAGACAACGACGACGTGATTTTTACACCCTACCAGACGGTGATGAAGCGGTTCAACGCCACTACGAACATCCGTCAGATTTACGCGAATTCTATTGGCGAGGGCTACGCGGCGCAAGCCACCGAAGAAATCATGGGAATCTTGAAAGAACGTCGCAGCTGGACAAAGCCCACCGACCCCTTCCGCGTTTTTACCCAAGAAGAAATGATCCAGATGGTCACCAGCACCTCGGACATGCTCTCGCTGGTGCTGACCGCAATCGCAGGAATTAGTTTGTTTGTAGGCGGCATCGGCATCATGAACATCATGTATGTGTCGGTGACCGAACGCACCAAGGAAATTGGCCTGCGTATGGCTATCGGTGCCCGCGGCCGCGACATTCTGTTGCAGTTCCTTTTTGAATCGGTCATCATCAGCTTGCTTGGCGGCGCCATCGGCATCGCCCTTGGCATTGCCGCTTCCGAGACGGTAAAAATTGCCATGAACTGGCCCATGAGCGTGTCCATCACGAGCGTTATCGTGAGCTTTGGCGTGTGCTTTGCCACCGGAGTCTTTTTCGGGTGGTACCCGGCCCGTAAGGCTAGTCGCCTGGACCCCATCGAAGCGCTTCGGTTCGAATAATAACCAACAACTGTCTATTTTTCCAAAAAAAAACATTTTTTTATGCACATCACTCCCTTTTTCTGTATATTTAGGATATGAATCTGCTTGAATTTTTACAACCGATGCCGGTCGTGGGCATTCTCCGCGACATTCCCCAGGGCGCCGAAGAAGCATGCGTCAAGACCGCCGTTGAATGCGGACTCAAGGCGATCGAAGTCACCATGAACACCGCTAACGCCGAAGCAATCATCGCCGACCTCAAGGCCGCCGCAAAGCCTTACGGCATTGCTGTCGGTGCAGGCACAGTCCGCCACGGGAGCGACCTCGACAAAGCCATTGCCGCTGGTGCCGAATTTATCGTGACGCCCAATACGCGCAACGAAATCATCCGCCTGTCTGCCACGGCTCGCATCCCGATTATTCCGGGCGCGCTGACACCCACCGAAGTGCAAAAGGCATACGACCTGGGCGCCACCGCCGTAAAGATTTTCCCGGTGAACTGCGTGGGCGGCCCCGAATACATCAAGGCGCTGCGCGGGCCGTTCCGCGACATTCCGCTGATGGCATGCGGCGGCGTGAACCCGGAGAACGCCGCAAGCTACTTGAAGGCCGGCGCAAACCTGCTTTCGTTCGGCGCAAGCATTTACGACCTGAAGCTGATGGCCACAGGCGACTGGGCAACCATTGCCGAGCGCCTGAAAAAGCTCCTCGCTTCCATCAAGTAGGATTTTTTAGTTCCTAGATCCCGTTCGCCACTTCGTGGCTCCAGGATGACAAGCTTCTATTCCATTCCTGGATGACGTGAGGATAACCGTCGGGGTTACTTTTCCATTTCCTGTTTCATCTTGTACATGGAAATGTCGGCGCTGTGCAGCATGTCGTCCATTTCCTTGTAGTCTTCGGCGGAATAGGCGATGCCGTACGCGAAGGATGCTCGTTTGTCCACAATCGTAATTTCGGACACGGCCTTCAGCATGCGTTCGGCGCAGACCATGGCCCCCTTCTTGTCGGTTTCAGGACAAATGACCAGGAACTCGTCACCGCCCATTCTAAAGAGCTGGTCGGTTTCACGCAGGATTCCCTTGATTGCCGAGGAGACCGAACGCAGGAGCAGGTCACCCGCCTGGTGGCCATACTGGTCGTTCGTCGCCTTGAGTCCGTTCAAGTCAAAATAGATGATGGCGAACTGCGTGCCGTAACGCTTGGAACGCGAGAACCATTCACGCAACGAGTACATTCCGTGACGACGGTTGAAGCATCCCGTCATGTCGTCCGTCAGGGAAATGTCGCGCAAGTTCCTAAGCGAGCGGGAAAGACGAATATGCACATTCACGCGAGCAAGCAGGATTTCGGAAATGGCACTCTTGCTTACAAAGTCCGATGCGCCCGCCTGGAACCCCTTGGTCACGCTGTCGCTATCTTCGCGGCTCGTGAGGAAAATAATCGGGAGATCATCCAGCGGATGGCGCTGGCGAATACGGAGACAGACATCGAAGCCGTTCATGTTCGGCATATTGATATCCAGAAGAACGAGGTCCACGGTATTGTCTTTCAGGAACTCGAGAGCGTCCTCGCCCGACTTGCAACTGGTAACGCCGTAGCCCACCTCGGTCAAGAGGTGTTTCGTATTCTCAATGACTTCCGCGTTGTCATCGACTATCAAGATTTTTTCTTCGACCATAAGTTTCCCCCAGGTGAATGGGTTACAATACTAAAATAACAAAAATTCCAGCGGGGGCACTTCGCGAATCAGCCCAAGTCGTGCAGCATGTTCAAAAAATAAGGTTAGCGAACGCTTGCGGGCTTCGGTAAAGCGGTAATCCAGCGCCGAATAATAATTCTCGACCACCGAACGGGAAAGTTTCACCGGGTAGCGCCCAAGCCACCGGTCCAAGGCCCGCGACGGATTCGCGCGGAAGCTTTCGATACTTTCGCGCGTCGCCTGCAAGTACATTTGAAGCGTCCGCCGCAATTCCGGCTGCAAGGCCGACTTCGAAACAATCCACGCTCCAAAGACAAACGGCACGCCCTGCCAGTCCTGCCAAAGTGAACCCAGGTCATAGTCGAACGCAAACCGATGCCGTTCATTTTCTTCGAGGGCCTGGTCGCCAATCAAGAGGCAGGCGTCGTCGGAAGGCTCGTAGGCCCCAACACCGTATACAGGCTCAATCCCGAACCGTTCCTGCATTAGGATTTTCAACAAATTCACTGATGTCATGCTCTGTCCCGTCAAGCGGACCTTCCGTCCATTCAAGTCCTCGATCGGGCGTTTTGCATACAACTTAACCGAACGGACTTCAAACGAGCAAGAAGTGCATATATCGGGAGCAAGAACGAAGGCGCCCGGTTTTTGCGCAAAGGTGATCGAAGAAGCCGGAGACAGATGGATCGAGCCGTCCTTGAGGCCCGCACAGTGTACACTCGGAGGGCCGTCCACAAATTCCACGTCGCCAAGTTCGGACTCTCGACCAAGGATGCCATGAAAAAACGGCGCACAGACCAAAAAAGGGATTCGTCCAACTTGTAAAGCCATATAAAAAAGTTAATTTTTCGCCACGACCTGCAACAGGGTCAAAAAACAAATAACAGAAGAATAACCGAAAAATGGCTAAGGTATAATGGCTGTATTTCATGTGAAGAAGACCTCGCTCGGCGACGACCAGACTTCCCTGGTGTTCAAGGGCAAGATTGTTGAAGGGCCCATCAGCAAGGGCATGACCGTAGAAATCCCCGTCACTCAAGAGGCGGTGGTCAAGATGAAGATTTTCGATGTCGTCCTGTTCGAAAAGCAGAAGGACGAATCCAAGAAGGTTGGACTGGTAGTCGATTTCAAGGATCTACCCGATGACATGGAAGTCATCATGAGCCTGAACATCGCCGAAGAAGACCTGACGATCGTAAACGAATAAGGCAATTCCGCCTTTTCGCAAAACAACGGATGATACTATGATTAAAGAAAGACTGCGGGGAGTGAATTTGGGCGGATGGTTCAGTCAGGTGGACTGCATCCAGGAAAAAGATCCCGTCGGTTTTCCCGGGATCATTGAACACATCAAGACATTCCTCGGCGACGCAGATTTCAAGCGCATCCGCGGTGCGGGGTTCAACCATGTACGCCTGCCGGTGGACTACTTTAACCTGTTCGACGAAGGCTCCCTCAAGCCCAAGGACGAAGTATTTGCGCTGCTGGACAAGGCCATCAAGGAAATCCAGGCAAACGACCTCGACGTGATTCTCGACCTGCACAAGTGCCCGGGCCACGACTTTCACCTGGGTTCGTACCAGGAACAGCCCTTCTTCGTTAGTGCCGACGCCCGCAAGGACACCGCCAAGGTCTGGTCCTTCATGGCCGAGCGCTACAGCGGCGAGTCGCGCGTAATGATGGAACTCCTGAACGAACCCGCCGCCGCCGATTCCCTGGTTTGGGACAAAGTAAAAGACGAAATTTTCTGGGCAATCCGCAATCACGCCCCGAAGAACACCATCGTGGTAGGGAGCAACAAGTGGAACAGCGCCCACGAATTCAAGTACCTGACCCCGATGGACGACGACAACGCCATCTACAGTTTCCACACCTACACCCCGGTGACCTTCACGCACCAGCATGCGGCATGGATTAACGACCCGTTCTTCCACATCGACCGCCCGTGGCCAGGGGACTACGCCGCTCCCGAGGCCGGTGCAACCACCCGCCTCGACGTGGAATTCGGCAAGTGGGACAAGGCCCGTCTGCAAGAAAGTATCCAGAACGCACTCGACTTCCGCGCGAAGTACGACCTGCCCGTCGCCTGCAACGAATTCGGAGTGTATGTGCAAGTCGCACGCCAGTACCAGCTCGCCTGGATACGCGACTTCATGGAAATCCTGCGCAATGCAGACGTAGGCTACAGCTACTGGAACTACAAGAACCTGGACTTCGGCATCGTGTCGAAGGGAGAATCGCTCCACCAGACCCTGAAGCAGTACGACAATCCCGAAAGACTCGACAACGAACTCATGGAACTGCTAGCCAAGGGATAGTGAGCGCGCCTAGCTCTGAGGTGTGAGCACGGCACTAACGTGCCTCTGAGAAAAAAATGCCTGGCAATCGCCAGGCTTTTCTTATAAAAAAGCCCCTGTTCGGGGCTTTGAAATTTTTATGTACACCTCGTTACTCGAAGCTCATTGCCCAGAGCACCGCAGGTGCGACCTCTATTACTTTCCGGCGGCTTTCTTCTGCATTTCGCGGCGCTGGGCTTCGGCGAGCATGCGGGCCATTTCGAGGCGGCTGTCTTCCTTTTCCTTGCGCTTGGTTTCTTCCTTGCAATTCACGCACTTGGTTGCAGTCGGAACCGCAATCAGGCGGGCCTTCGGAATGAGTTCGCCGCACACCTTGCAGACACCGAAGGTACCCTTCTTGATGCGCTTGAGCGCTTCTTCGAGGTACACCAGGTACTTGCCTTCGCGGGCAGCCAGGGAGAAGTTCGTTTCCAGGGCGTTGTAGTCGGTTGCAAGGTCGGCACTGTTGGATTCGCCACCTTCGCCCGCCTGCGCCTGGTTCTTGAAAGTTTCCGTCTTGTCAAAATCAGTCTGCGCCGTTACGATCTGACGGCGTTTTTCAATCAACATATCTTCAAAGAACTTCAAATCCTCATCGCTCATCTTGACGGGTTTCTTTTCAGCAGATTTCTTCTCAGCCATGGTTTTCTCCTTGGTTGCAATTACGCATTTGTTCCGATAGAATGATAAATAACTTATTTTTTCAAAAAAAGGTAAACTTTTTTAGAAAATATCGATATTAATGTCTAGACCGTTCTTTTTGACATCATTCAGCAGGGAATCGACGTCCTGGAGCAGCTTGTCGAGTTCCCTATTGATAGGCAAATCCTTCTGAAGCAAGAGTCCGGCAGAATTATCCCCTTTGGCAAGCTTTGCCATAATTTCCTCGGACTGGGACTTCAGAACACCTACCCTCAACAACAGTTTCCGCGTACGGTCTATCAAATTATCGACCTCAGCAAGCTTGCTCCCTGCACGGGACGACATGCCGTCCAGCGCCGCCTGCGCACTTTCCAGGGAACGGTCGCATTTGTCAAGCAAGGACTGCACCTCGCTCTTCCATTCGCGGACATTCCCCTTGGTCAGCTTCACAAGCCGATCCGCCTTGTGAGAAACGCGATCAATCTTCTTGCCCGCAGCCCCTTCGGAAATGGAATCCATAAGAGCGACCAGAGTATCCCGGATTTCACCGGCACCATCCATAATCGCCGTAAGTTTCTTTCCCACGCCCGTCATGCCCTCGTCAAATACGCCGAACAACGTATCGCCGTTCGAAACGAGCCGCGGGCTGTCCCCCGAAAGCACATTCATTTCGCGTTCACCCATCAGTCCCGAATTGATCAGCCTGAATTCCGAATTGACGGGAATCTTCGATGTCGCGAGAACTTCCGCAGTCACGTAGACGGCATCGTCCGTCAGCTCCACCTTGGTAATCTGGCCACACTTGATCCCGCGAATGCAGACCGCATTGCCCGGGGAAAGGGTGCCAACCTTCTGGAAGGAGACGACAAAGACATACCTGTCATGGTAAGGGCTTGCAGGGTGGAAAAAGAACCATGCCCCGCAACAGAGCACGACAATGACAACAAATACGACAAACGGCAGCAGGTTCTCTTTGATGAGCCTTGTAAATCTATTCATAGTAGGACCAATTCTGATTGTCGAAATCTAACAAATCATCGACATACTCGCCCTTGGCCTTGGCCTTAATCTTTTGCATCAGGGCCTCATTGAAGTCCTGCGCCACGTTCTGGCCGCTATATTTCATCAAGGTATTCATGGCAATCACCTCGGAAATCACCGTCAGGTTCTTGCCGGGCGCCACAGGAATCACCACCTTCGGGATTTTCACCCCCATGATTTCTTCTTCCTGCTCGTTGAGGCCCGTACGGTCGTAACCACCGTCGCGCTGCCACTGTTGCAACTCCACGATGGTTTCAATCTTTTTCACCTTGCGAATCGCGTGGATGCCGAACATGGAGCGGATATCGAGGATTCCTACGCCACGGATTTCCATGTGGTGCTTGATCAGGGGATCGGGTCGTCCAATAATGGCGCGTTCCACGTTACTGATGTGGACCACGTCGTCGGCCACCATACGGTGCCCGCTTTCCACGAGGTCCAGCACGCATTCGGACTTACCCACGTTGCTGTCGCCGATATAGAGCATGCCCACGCCGTAGACATCAACAAGGCTGCCGTGAATCACTGCATAGGGAGCAAAGAATTCCTCCAGGATTCGCTGGGCAATCTTGTTGAACTCGTAAGTGTGGAGCGTCGTCGAAAACAGCGGGATATTCAGACGGTCGCACATCGCCCGCAGTTCCGGGTGCGGCATCTGCGAATGCGTCACCACCCACATGGGCGCCCTGTATACAGACAAATTATCGAAGACCCTGGCGCGAGCCTCGGCGCCGATCGATTCAAGGTAATTCCATTCGGTATGCCCCACCACCTGAATCTGCTGGGAACTGTAAACCTTGGTGAAACCCGCCATCGCAAGGCCCGGCCTATGAATGCCGCTTTCGGCAATAGGCACTTCCAGGCTCGATTCGTCGGAATGGCAGGCCATCTGGAGGTCCTTGCCATAATGCAAAAAAAAGTCCCGCACCAGGAGACGTTCCCGGTGCAGGATCTTGATGTCTTTTAACCTAGACTCAGCCACGATGCATTTACCGGTTATACAACTTCGGAAACGGGCTGGGCACGGTGATCGTTCTGCTTATCGTTAGCCTTCTTGAGCTGGACCTTGATACGTTCGAGCGTCACGTCGACGGCCTTGCCCATGTTTTCTTCGTCTGCGGAAGCAACCACCTGGGAGCCGGTAATGTTCACGGTAATTTCACAATGACGCTGATGTTCTACTTCGTGGTCAAGAATAACGGAGGCACTGGTGATATTCGGATAGAAGCGGGCCAATTTGTCCATTTCTTCTTGAATGCGATCCTGAAGTCCGGCAGAAGCGTTGAAATGACGAGCAGAGAACTGAATATCCATATTAATAACCTCCATAGAAAGGGTTCTTATTTTATTGGTGGAACTTTTGCTCCACGTTTAGAGTATATACATCTTTTTTTGTTCAAAAACAAAGTTTTTTGAAAAATTTTTCAAAAAAATTATTCCAAATTGGAATAATGCCACCTAAAAGGAGCTAAATCAGTCTTTTTCGCTGACTTGCCGGAAGAATGCGCAGTTCCTTTTCGCGGTACTTGGCGACCGTACGGCGCGCCACCTGGATTCCCTGCTCGGCCAACTTGTCCGAAATGGCCTGGTCCGAAAGGGGTTTCTTCTTGTCCTCGGCATCCACGAGCTTCTTGATGGCGTCCAGGATGGTCGCCGAACTGAGTTCCTCGCCGCTTGCGCCGGGAAGGCTATCCTGCTTGACACCCGAGGTAAAGAAGCGCTTGAGTTCGTAGACTCCGTAGGGAGTATCCACGTACTTGCCGTTGATGGAACGGTTCACGGTGCTCACGTCGCGCTTGATGTCGTCGGCGATGTCCTGCTGCACCATAGGCTTCAGGAAAGCGGGACCCTTGGTGAAGAAATCTTTCTGGCGTTTGAATATCGCCCGCATCACGAGTTCCATGGTCGAGTAGCGGTTGTCGAGCGCCTTGATGAATTCCACGGCCTTAAAGAGGTGCGTGCGCACGTATTCCTTGTCGGACTTGGAAGCGCCCTTGTCGTCTAGAATCGCCTTGTAGGTCTGGTTGACACGGAGACGCTTCTGCATCGAGGAGCGGACCGATTCCACTTCCATGCGGCCATGCTTCTCGACGACCTTCAGGTCGGCGGCGACAGTCTGGATGCGGGCATTCGACAGCTGGAAACCGGGGTGCGGATTGAGCCTTGCAAAACTAGCCACGGCCTGTTGCACCTCTTCGGTCGATACCCCGAGCGCCTTGGCGATTTTCGCATAACGTAACGAAAGAAGGTCCTCGTAACAGTTTTCGAGAATCCTGATGCCGAGCGGCGGAAAATTCGGGATGGCGTAAGCCTGGATCATAAAGCATTCGCGCTGGTCACGGGCTCCGATACCGCGCGGAGTAAAGCCCTGCAGCACGTGGAGCGCCTCACGCACGGGGAGCGAACACTCCTCGAGGGACTTCTCGCCGCGGAGCATCGTCTCGATTTCGTTGACCAGCGGGTCCTGCGATTCGCGGATCAGCGACACCTCCGAGGACACCCCCTGCAAAAAACCGTTTTCGTCGAGGGAATCGATCAGGTATTCCACCAGCTGGCGGAAACGCTTTTCGGAGCAGCCTTCCTTGGAGAGCTGTTCCAATTGCTCCTTCGTGCCGGACCACAGCAGCAACTGGTCACGCAACTTGTCCTGAAGGCTCTTCCCGTAATCCTTGATGGGGCGGTCCCATTCGTCGTCCGCATCGTTCGAGGGGGCATTCAGATCCTTGAACGGGGCGTCCTCGTTCATGGAGCCGTCCTTCAGGTACTGCTCGTAGTTGATATCGCCGCTGTCGGAACCGTCCAAAAGCTGGCTATCGCCCACGGCGCTGTCCTCGAGCGAGGAATAGTCCGCGGAATCGTAATCGTCGTAATCGTCGGGACGGTCGTCCTTGAGTTCCGCCCCGGAATCCGGAAGCTCGTCATCGTGGACTTCGCGTTCGTCCATCGGCGCGGAATCGTCCAGTTCCAGAAGCGGGTTGCTTTCCAGTTCTTCCTTGATCGCCGTGTCGAGTTCCAAGGAATTTTTCTGCAGAATGGTTACGAACTGCCGTAACTGCGGCGAGAGCGTCTGCTCCAGTCGTTGAGAGGTACCAAGTTGCAATCCGAAATCCATAGGCGATAAGTAGTAGAAAGTGATTAGAAGCAAGTCATCCTGGAGCGTAGCGACGGGATCCAGCACTGGATTCCCTCCCTTCGGTCGAGAATGACTGTCAATCTTGTTGAAGTTTGTCTATCCTAAACTGAACGAATCTCCTAGGTAAATGCGGCGAGCTTCGGGGTCGTTCGCGAGGTATTCCGAAGAACCTTCCGTCAGCACCTGGCTCTTGTACATGATATAGGCTCGGTCGGTAATCGAGAGCGTCTCGCGCACGTTGTGGTCGGTAATGAGTACGCCCATTCCACGTTCCTTGAGCCCCGATATAATCGACTGGATATCGGCCACGGCAATCGGATCGATACCTGCGAAAGGTTCGTCGAGCAACAGGAACGACGGGTCGCTCGCGAGGGCGCGCGCAATTTCGAGGCGGCGGCGTTCACCGCCCGAGCAGCTCATGGACTTGGTCTTGCGGATGTGCGTAATCTTGAATTCTTCCAGCAGTTCTTCGAGGCGGCGCTTGCGCTCGGACCGTTTCATGCCCTGCGTCTCGAGAATCGCCATGATGTTGTCCTCGACACTTAGCTTGCGGAAGATGGAGGCTTCCTGCGGCAGGTAACCGATACCGAGGCGCGCACGCTTGTACATCGGCTTGTCCGTCATCTCGATATCGTCGAGGAAGATATGTCCCGACTCCGGACGGACCATGCCCACGATCATATAGAACGACGTCGTCTTCCCCGCACCGTTCGGCCCGAGCAGCCCGACGATTTCACCCTGCGACACGCGGATGGACACGTCGCTCACGACCTGGCGACCGCCATAGACCTTTCTCAGGTGTTCCGTGCGTATGGTACTCACTAAGTTTTTCATGGTTCCTTTCTGCTACTGGAAGAATTTACTAAATCCGACGGTGCCGTGTTAGTCTTATCTTTCTTTTTTCTCAATTTGTCAAAAAATCCGCGTTTTTGGGGGTTCCGCGCCATTGCGGAGGAATCCTTCACAGCAGTCGCCTTGCGGAGGGAGTCACGCTCGGCACGAGCCTTTTCCAGGGAATCCTTCTGCGCTTCCTTGCGCAGGCGTTCCGTCTTTTCCATATCGATATAGCGGCCGCTCGCCATGGTACCGCCACCGAGAAGCCTAAGCGACTTGACCGCATTTTTCTGCGCATCGAACAGGATGTGGATGGTATCGCCAGTCGCCTCGTTCTTGCCCGCGACCGAGCGGTCCTTCTTCACGTAAAAATAGGTGCTCTGCGCCTTGCCCGAAACGACCGCCTTGTCCATCTTGCCCTGGTTGAAATACAGGTCGAGGCGGTCCCCGTCCATCAGGTTGCGGTAGTCCTTGAGGTCGTCCTCGTAGAAGAATCCGCGGGCATTCAGGTTCACGTACAGACGCTCGATCTTGTCCTTGCTGAATTCCGCATACAGCGTATCGCCGAACGCCTCGGTCACATGGCCAGGGGCGCCCCTCTTGGCTTCTTCCTGCTGCACGCCGTGGGCATTGCGGATCACGAGGGCGGACTTGAGCGACTTTCCGGCAGAGTCCAGCACCAGGAAAATCGAATCGCCCGTCAGGTGGTAATTCTTCATGTCGCAGGTCGGGTGCCCCTTCATCGAGAGCCAGTTGTTCTGGCGGTCAAAGTAGCCCGTATCGCAGGTGACCACCATGTCGTTCTGCGTCACCTTCACCTGGCCGTAGGCCTCGGCGAAAGCGTTTTTCTTGTTGTAGATAATGCGCCTTGCGGAAATCGTCACCGTATCGATCTTGCCGTTTTTCGTCTTTTCGAACTGGTAGAGTTTCGGCTTCTGCGGCATCGTGAGAATTTCGTTCTCGCGATCGTATTCCAGATACTCGCCCGTAAAGAGGTAGGTTGCCGCGGAATCGCCCGCATGCACGTCGCCAGACGCAGTCGCGATTCCCTTTTTCTTCTGGTAGACGCCGTTGTGCGCGTCGATGAATCCGGACGGGTGCGTAAAGAGGAAGCCGCCGCCGCACTGCACCGTCTCGGCGTCCTTGTTCCAGAAGGCGCGCTGTGTGCGGAACTGCACGCTGTCGTGTACAAAGTGTACACGACCCTGCAAGAGCAGGGTACCGCGCTTGCGGGCGACAGCAAGGCTGTCGGCGTGCTTCATGATCAGTGGCGATGTCTGGGCGGCGGCGCCTGTCGCGAGGAGCGCGACAAGCAGCAGCGGCAAAAGCCCGCGCAGCATATTACAAATCGGTGCGCCCACTAGTCCACCATCACCTTCGCCTTCGGGCGCTCGCCGCTCTTGGCGGGGTGCCTCGGCAAATCCGGACCGGCTTTTGCCGATGCTGAGTCCGGGACGGACTGCGCCGCCTTCGGTGCTCCGGCATCTTTTTTCGGCTTCGCAGGTTCAGCCTTCGCCTGCGGTTTCTGCGGCGGGTTTTGCTGCGTATTCTGTTGAGAATTTTGCGGCGAAGCTTGCTGCGGATTTTTCGTCGGGGCAGCAGAGGCAGAACTTGCGGGAGTACTTTCGGGTGTCGCCGCCTGCGCACTGTCGCGGGTCTCGATTTCTTTAGCCTGCTTCTTGTCTTCGTCTTTCAGGCGCCGGGCGGCATCCTGGAAAATTCCCGTCACGTTCGAAAGGATACGCCAGTTGTCCATGTGGGCGTCGCTCACGAAACCCTGCCCCTGCAGCACGTCGCCTTCTTCGCTCACCACGCGCACGTAGCTCTGCGTCGTCACCAGGTTGTCCTTCTTGTTCCAGATGAGCGAATCGGAACGCACCGAGGCGCCCTTGGGAGTAAGCGCATACACGTGCCCATAGGCATAGACATAAGTGAACTTCAGGTCCATGCGTCCGGAATCCGCACGCAGGAACGCCGTACGTTCGCCGAGAGAATCGTAGATATCCACCAGCACCGGACGCACGAAAACGACCTCCTTGTCGCTCCAGCGTTCCAGATAGGCGGTCTTCAGCTTCCAGGCGAGAACGCCCTTGTCGTAGCTGTCCATCAGGGTGGTATCGGTAAAGAGCATTTCCGGGCGTTCCACCTGGAGCCACGGCTTTTCCTCTTCGATTTCTTCGCAGGCCGAAAGCAGGATACATAGCCCAAAGAGGACCGATGCAAGCACCAGTCCTTCAATCATTCGTCTATGCAACAAAAGTGCCACGAAGAGCAATTTAGAAAACACACGACAGGGCGGCGATGCCTTTTTAGCCCTGATTCGCTTCGAGCTTGCTGATTTCGCCCGCCTGCTTGTCGCAGATGTTCTTCAGGTTCTCGATTTCGGCATCCTTCTTGGCTACTTGGTCCTTAAGGTCTTCGCACTGGGCGGCGTATGTCTGCTTGGCCTCGGTCTGGGTCTTGAGGTCATTCAAAAGGCTGTCGGCGGAATTGCGGAGACTCTGCACCGTATTTTCGGCATCCTTGAGGGCGGCGTCGCTTTCGCAGGATTCGTCTTCGTCGGCGCAAAGGGCCTTGATTTTCTTGGAAACAGCAATAGCGGCTGCGGCACCTACGGCAAGACCAGCAATAAAACTAGAGGCTTTCATATTAAACTCCTTGGGATTATTTTCCCTAATAATATATAATTTGAAATTAGCAAAATCGCAAAAAAAGAACTTACTTGGTAGAAATTAGAGCCTAGGGAAGTATTTTTTCGAAACAAAAGACCCCCAGGATTGCTCCTAGGGGTCTTTGCAGCGGGAAGAGCGAGATTCGAACTCGCGATAGGATTAAGTCCTATACGTCCTTAGCAGGGACGCGCCTTCGGCCAGCTCGGCCATCTTCCCATCTCGGGGACACAAATTTTAGATAAAATTCGGCAATTTTTCAAGGGTAAAGAAGCAAAAACCCTAAATTTCGCCCCAAAAACGCACATTTTTTTACAATTAGCGAAGTACAAAACCAAAATTTCTAAATTTTTAGTATGCATCTCCTTAAAAAATTGCTCAAAATCGTGGCCGCATTCGCCCTGGTCGGCCTGATTTGCTGTATTCCCGCCTATATCGTCGTCTTCAAGATCCTGCCGACCCAGGATCCGGACAACCAGTTCAACCGCGCGACCATCCTGCAAGTCCTTTCGGGCGAGACCCGCGTCTACTATAACGACGGAGAACAGCTCCTGGGCGCCTTTTTCGATGCAAACCACCGCGTGTACGTGCCCTACGGCGACATCCCGGCAAACATCGTGAACGCCCTGATCGCCGCCGAAGACGCCGGCTACTGGAACCACGACGGTTTCAGCATCTACGGCTTTACCCGCGCCATGGTCTCGAACCTGAAAAGCGGCCACATGCGCCAGGGCGGATCCACGCTCACCCAGCAGACCGTCAAGAACATTTTCGGACGCGAAGAAAGGAGCATCAAGGAGAAGGGCAAGGAGCTCATCAACGCGCTCCGTATGGAAAACCATTTCAGCAAGGAAGAAATCCTGGAATTCTACCTGAACCAGTTCCACGTTTCGGGTACCGGGAAAGGCGTCGCCATCGCCGCGCAGTACTTTTTCAACAAGGACCTCAAGGACCTCACCCTTGCCGAATGCGCCTTTATCGCCGGTTCCGTGAAGGGCCCCTTCAACTACGACCCGTTTATCCAGCGTAACGCCGAACGCCGCGAGAAGGCGCTCGCCCGCGGCAAGGAACGCCTGGAATATGTGCTCGGTCGCATGGTCGAGGAAAACTATATATCGCAAGAGGACATGGACGCAGCCCTCGCGAAACCGCTCGAATTCAACCACGGCAATTTCCGTTTCAGCGTCAGCACGATGCTCGACCGCATCGAAGAAAAGCTGGACGGCGAATTTTTCCAGAAGAAATTCGAGGCCGAAGGAATCGAGGACTGGCGTAAGGCGCAGCTCTCGATTACGACGACCGTGGACGCCAGGAGCCAGGACGCCGCGAAGACCGCGCTGCAGGCAAACATCAGCGGACTCCAGATGCAGTTGGGCGGTTTCGTGCTCCCGAAGGCGCAATTCGCGAACCGCGCCCAGACGGCTCGCAAGGGCGACTACCTGTACGGCACCATCGACAGCATCACGGTCGACGAAAAGGGAAGCCTCAAGTCGTTGACGCTGGGATTCGGCCTGCTCAAGGGAATGGTCTCCGAGGCGGCCGTCAAGGACTTCGCGAAAAAAGCCGGCGGTGACGTGAACAAGATTCTGGCACCGCAGCTCAAGAAAGGCGCCATCCTGCTGGTGAGCGTCATGGACGACAAACTGATAGACGGATTCGCACAGTGCCAGATCGAAACGGAACCCGTGCTGCAGGGCGGACTTTTCGCCATCCAGAACGGAAACGTGATCGCAAGCCAGGGCGGTTTCCACAATACCGGATTCGACCGCAGCTTCAAGGCGGTGCGACAGCTCGGTTCCAGCTGGAAGCCGATTCTTTACGCCCTTGCGCTCAAGTACCACTGGCATTACCTCGACATGCTCGAGAACGACTTCAACGTTTTCCAGTTCGTGAACCAGTTCTATTTCCCGCGTCCCGACCACAAGAACAAGGGTGATGTCGTGAGCATCGCCTGGGCCACGACGCGATCCGAAAATATCGCGAGCATCTGGCTCCTGGAACACCTGCTCGACAAGGTTCCGCTCGAAGAATTCAACGAAGTGGCCGCCGCCAACGGCTACGCCCGCACCGAAGACGAAGACACCAAGAAATACTTCGAACGCCTGCGCGACAAGTTCGGGCTGATCCTGAAAGAAGAGGCCAAGCGCGAAATCGAATTCACCAAGGCCCGCGACGCCCTCGCCGAACGCTACAGGAACGAAGGCAAGGACGACAAGGCCCGCGACGTGATGAACCTGCGCTACGGGACCTTCAACGACATCGCTATCAAGCAGGCGAAGAAGGATTCGAAGATCATCGCCTTCATCAACCACAACTACAAGCGCTATGCGGAAATCCTGCGCGAGCGCCAGGCCCAGGAGCTGGACCCGACCGCCGTGCTCACGCCGCTCGATTCGGTGGTGCTGTACGACCACTTTACGCTCGCCGACATGAAGCGACTCTCGACGATGATCGAACCGGTCGACGGAGAAGCGGACTACCTTGATGCCGAACATATCCGCTACTGGCCCGACTTCCGGCGTTCACTTTCGTTCGCGGAATACGCCCGGTTCGCAAAAGAAATCGGCATCCACCAGAAACTGCAGAAGGTATTCAGCATGCCGCTCGGCGTAAACGACATTACGCTCGCCGAGATTTCCACCGCCTACCAGACGATGCTCACGGGCAAGGTCTTCAAGTGCCTGGACGGCGACTGGACCGATCCCTGTTTCATCAAGGAAATCAAGAACCGCGACGGCAAGGTGATTTTCAGGAACAAGACCGAAAGCAAGGTCGTGCTCGGCGATACGATTACCTCGCAAATGGCGGTGATGTTACATTCCGTGTTCGTAAACGGCACGGCCCGAAGCCAGTACAGCAGCATGACGGTGACTTCCCCGGACAGCGCCATTACGCTGCGCTACCCGGCACTCGGAAAAACCGGTACCACCAACGATTACAGGAACGTGGCCTTCATGGGAGCACTCCCCACTTACGTGAACGAGAAGAACGGCATCTCGACGGACTCCGTGGTCGCTATCGGAAGCTACGTGGGCTTCGATGACAACAAACCGCTGAAATCCGGACGCACACGCATTGCGGGCGCAAGCGGAGGCCTTCCGCAGTGGGCCGATTTCGCGAAGAAAGAAATCGAAATTCTCGGCATCCCCGAAAAGATTGACTTCCTTGACATCTCGATGCTTGCCGCGGGCGAAGTACCGCTGGTACTCCCCAACGAACGCGGCCAGCTGACGGTGGACCCGATGACCGGAAACATTATGGCAGGCGCAGAGGCGGCCCAGGGACGCCCGCTCCCGTGGATCGACGTCCCAGGTTTCACCCCGCCGCAAGTGCAGAACGCGGCCGCAGAAACTGCAGCCGAAAACGGAATCATGGTAAGTCTCCCGATGCCCGCGACAGAACAGGCCGCCACGGCAGAACCGCCAGCACCATCGGAAAACACCGAAGCCGCACCGCAGACAGCCTCGGGCGAAAACACAACAGCAACGACAGCGGCACCGCAGGCTGCTGAAAACACGGTCGCAACGGAACCGGCTACCCCGAACGCCGCTCCGGCGAGCGCTCCTGCCGAAAACGCAGCCGTCACGCAACCCGCACAGCCTGCCCAGCCGAAGGCAGCCGCCATGCCCAAGGATGACGACTGGGACCTGCCTGCAGGATTCGACAGCAAGAACGCATTCGTGCCTATCGAAGCGGAATAAAATCGCCCCCCGAAATGAACATTCCAGGGGGTGATTTTCTGTTTTCAGGGGAAAACAGACCGAAAATTGCTAATATGCCTCCGGGTACGATTGTTCCTTGGCTATAGCGCTGTCCAGGTCAGCAAGGGGGAATTTCAGCACACCGCTCCAGTTTGCCAAGTACAGGGTATCTCCAACCACTTCCATATCGTAGGTTGCCTGCGTCGACAGGCATCTCAGATTCTCACAAAAATTGCCCTTCACGAACCGCCAGCCCTTTTCCTCATTTCCGTAAGGCATACCGTAATCCCCCATGTACACGGCAGGCCAAGGAGGATCTCCTGCAATAAAAAGATGTTCGCCATCGGAAACAAGGGCATATCTCCTAGAAGGAGTATTATGAAAAGTCCTATATCCCCTATTAGGATCAGCGAATGGGTCTGCTGGATCAATAGTCTCATCATAAGTTGCAATAACACTATCTATAGGATTCCATTGATTTAAGGCTTCATCGTATTCTAAAACATTAGTAGAATATTTATGACCAATAACATAGATTTTTTCTTTATGCACAACAATGTCCATTGCAATATCACTTGTATCATCTGCAGGAACCCAAGTTGCCCAATCTGGGTGAGGGAGCCGAGCAAGCCTTTTCCAGCTTCCGTCAAAGCGCCATACCCCGCGATCACCGCTAATGGCATACAATTTACCATTCAGTTCCACCCCCTTGTGGAATTGAAAGGGATATTCCTTGGACGAATCGTAATCGTATGTGATATCTACCCAGCCCGTATCCGTCTGCATTTTCATAAAAAGTACAATGTTGTCATCCCGCCTATCCGCCGTATCAGCAAAACCGGCAAAGCAGACAACAGGCCGTCCCCCATACGTTGCTATTCCGTAAATGTCAAAAGCACCTTTAGGGTCAAACGGAAGCGTGTATAAATCAGCCCAAGATTTCTTGTCAAAATCATATTTCAGCACCTTGCCGCTTAATTGCGTTCCCGCATAAAGTCCCGTAGAATCTCCGTAGATATACCGAATCCATTCGGAACTGGAAAGGGTATCCCATTGAGTGGAGCCGATTCTAGACGCATATATCCTAGGAGTCGCAGTAACCTTTCCCGGCGAGGTGTATGCATTGCTTGAATAATAATCATCCATCAATACAATCCATTCCCCTACATTGTAGATTTCTCGCAGACCTCCAAACATTTTCGAGGCATCCGGGACAGGCTTGAAATCGTCCCACCGCCAGCCATAAAGCCTTTCTTCCTTTTTTTCAACCGGTCCCGTAGAGGTATGGTCCGTACAGCCCAAAAGGACGAACGCAACAAGAATCGCAACAATCAATTTCATGCTAGAACCTCCACACATATTGCATTTCCAAAAGACTCGGTGCATCATAGGATTGACATTCGTTAACTGAAGGGATTTTTCCGTAAACAACGTTTCCATCCGAGTCAGTCAAGGCTATACCGCAAACTGGTCCACTATAAATTTTTTCATTCATGTACCCTGTAAATTTATATGGATTCAATATAGAAAAAAATGGTTTTCCCAGCCTGATTTCCCAGTTTTTATCATTTAATTGTAATTATTTTGTTTGTTATTAACAATAATTTACAAAAAAAACCGCGACTTCAAAATCGCCACGGCCTTTTTTATGTTGTATAAGTAGGAAGTCGAATTACTTCACCGTCACGCGCATCGCCTTGGAGTGGCCGATACCGCGCACGATGTAGGCGCCGCTTGCATAGCCCGCCTGCTTGAGGGTCGCAGAGAGGTTCGTACCGACATTATCGATGCGGCCGAGGAACTTGCCCGTTGCACCGAATACGTTGTAAGAGGCATTCTGCTGCGGGGCAAGGCGAATCTCACGGGCAAGCTTCATCGGATTGTTCGGATCTTCGAACTTGATCCAGTCCACGTTCAGGTATTCGCCCGTAATGAGGAGCTTGAGCACATGTTCACCCTTCTTGAGTTCCACGGAACCGAGTTCCGTTTCCTTGTAGACATCAAACATCTCTTCGTCGGTCTTTAAGCCAGTAAGCGATTCCGTAACGGGTTCGCCATCGACAAACAGCTGGAGGCCCGCCGTTTCAAACGGAGTCGCCAGGTTTGCCGTGATATCGTACTTGGCATCGGCTGCGACATTGACCGTATATTCGAGCCATTCATCCGCCTGCGTGTAGCCAATTGCATAGCCTTCGCAATCCTTGGTATTGCTTTCGTCGGAGCAGCCAAAGCCAACGATGTCGACCTCGTCTTCGCGGTAGGCCTTGCCCTGGTTTTCGCGGTCGGCATCGTAGAAGGCCTTGTTGTGTCCGCCTTCATCGTAGTTCTCCGCTTCGATCTTGCCCGGAATCGTTGCAGCGATACCCTTGTACGGAGTCTGCGGAACGGCGGTCTTTTCGCTTTCCATGTACCAGTAGTCAAAATCGAAACCGCCCTGTTTCACTACAAAGTAAAGGTCGTCGACACCGGCAGCGTTTTCTACATCAAAGGAATTTTCTTCCCACTTGGAACTTGCAGGCACATTGATGGCAGCAAGTAAGGCGCCCGTCTCGGAGCCCGCATGGACTTCAAGTTTGCCACCGTTGCCCTTGGTGCAAAGGACAATGCGGTCGGCACCGTCACCCATATCGACAGAACGCACCTTGGTATAGAAACCAGTACTCATTCCGGTCAGGTAGACATTACCCGATTCCACCGCCACATGGTTGATGATGGTATAGTTGCCGCCATCGGGATCACGAGGCTTGTCGACAGTCATGCCGCCTACCCATGCCTTAGTTTCAGCTTCGACGCGCTCGAACGGGTCCAGGTTCTTGATCGGTTTCTTGACTCCATCGTTAGTGGACTTGATGGTCGGAATAGAACCGTCGGCATTCCAGGTAAATTCCTCGATAGCAGTAGAGCGGCTGTAACCACCACCGTTCACGTTCTTCTGGTTATGGTAGAAGAAGAAACTGCGCCCCTTGAAATCGATAAGGCCGGCATGGTTGGTGAATGCAGTATTGTTACCCTGGTCCATGATGACACCGCCCCAGGTCCACGGGCCCGTCGGGGAATCACTCGTGGAGTACGAAATCTTTTCGGGCACGCCGTGGGAGGCATAAATCATGTAATACTTCTTGCCGCGCTTGTGAATCCACGGACCTTCGGTGTACTTGGAATCCTCTCCGTTCGGAGCGAAACCACGGCTCATGTCGGTCACCTTGATATCGCCATCGAACGAAATCATGTCTTCCTTGAGTTTGGCATAATAAAGCTTCGGGTTGCCCCAATAGAGGTAAGCCTGTCCGTCGTCGTCAATCCATACGGTCGGATCGATGTAGTCCCAGTTCGGACCCGCGAGATGCTTGCCGTTCAACGCATCCTTGAAGGGACCTTCGGGCCTGTCAGCCACGGCCACGTTGATGGCGCGTCCGCCCCGGGTCGATTCCACGGTCACGTAATAGTAGTACTTGCCGTTACGGCGCACCACCTGCGCCGCCCAGTCACCGTTCTTCTTGGCATTTCCGCCAAAGTCCTCGTTCGAAAGGATGAGCGCGCCGCGATCGGTCCAGTTCACCATATCGGTGGTGCAGGAGACGCGCCAACCGTGCATGGTAAAGAAGTGGCCGCCTTCGTCGTTGCCGGTGTACACGCAGACCGTATCACCGAACACGACCGGAGCCGGGTCCGGCGAATAGTAGGTCTGGATAATCGGATTTTCTGCCATGGCCGAGGTGCAGAGCCCGAAACCAATGAGGGCGACGGCCGTCCTGACGTTCTTCGCAAACTTCATATTTCATCCCTTTTCGCCTCAAAAAGGCGACTTTCATAACTCACCAGTATAAAGTTAACCCTAAAAACGATGAAAAATCCACGCAAAGGGCATCTTTGCGTGGACAAGTTATCAATAAATGGCGATTTTTAGTCGAATTTAGCCGTTTTTCACTTATTTGGGCGAGAACGGTCCTGCAATCTAGCGGCTTCTTCGCGCATGCGCTTGCGGGCGCGTGAACCGGGGCGGTTCCTGCCGATAGTGCGGCGGCCTTCCTGATTCTGAGGATTACCGCCGTTCGGCTTTTCGCGATTTTGCGGTTTTTGCTGATTTTGCGATTTCTGTTGATTTTGCGTTTTTTGATGTTTCTGTTTCGGATGCGAGGCGTTCTGCAGGTCGCGAGCATCCCGTTCCTGGTTTTCGCGACGGTCGCGATTTTCATGACGATTCTGACCACCACGATTCTGCTTATTGCCGTGACGGTTGCCTTGAGGAAATCCGCGGCCACGGGCATTGCGCATTTCGCTTTCGGGAGTCTCCTTTTGCGGAGGCGGGAGCTTCTCGAAAATAGACTTGTCACCTTCGGGAATACTGATGCGGGTCAGTTTCTCGATGGCACGCAGGTCCTGTTCCTCGTCGGGAGCGCAAAATGAAATAGCGATTCCGTCTTTCCCGGCGCGGGCGGTACGACCGATGCGGTGCACGAAAGTTTCGGGGACGTCGGGCAGGTCGTAGTTGAACACATGCGACACGTCGTCCACGTCGATTCCGCGGGCAGCGATATCCGTCGCGACCAGTACGCGAATTTGTTCGCACTTGAAGTTGCCCAAGGCTTCTTGCCTGCGGTTCTGGCTCTTATTGCCGTGAATCGCGGCACACTTGATACCCGCCTTTTCGAGCACGCGCGTTATCTTGTCTGCACCGTGCTTGGTGCGGCTGAACACGAGCACCTTTTTCATCTCGGGATGCGCAAGCAGAAGTTCCTTGAGGAGCGCTCCCTTGCGGCGCTTGTCGATACGGTAAAGTTCCTGATGAATGCGTTCGATGGGCGTGCTCTGCGGCGCCACCTCGACCCTCACCGGGTTCGGGCGCAAAATCGTCGCGGCAAGCTTCGTGATATCGTCGGGCATGGTCGCGCTGAAGAACAGGTTCTGCCTATTCTGCGGAAGGAGCGCCACCACCTTGCGGATATCGTGGATAAAACCCATATCGAGCATGCGGTCGGCCTCGTCGAGCACGAAGAATTCCAGCGCCTTCAGCGAAACGGCCTTCTGGTTGATAAGATCCAAGAGGCGGCCCGGAGTCGCCACCAACACGTCGACACCGCGGATTAAATTACGCTTTTGCGAAACATCGCTCACGCCACCGAAAATGCAAGCCGTCGAAATGGCCGTAAACTGCGCGTACTGCTTAAAGCAATCCTCCACCTGGATCGCGAGTTCTCGCGTCGGCAAAAGAATCAGCGCACGGCAAGTTTTCGGAGCACGAAACTTGCCCGAATCCAGCAACAGCTGCAGAATAGGGAGCGCGAAGGCGGCCGTCTTTCCCGTACCCGTCTGCGCAATGCCCAGCAAGTCCTTGCCCTCGAGCAAACTAGGGATGGACTTTTCCTGGATAGGAGTCGGCTGTTCGTAGCCTACAGCGCGGACAGCACGCTGCAGGGGATTAGCGAGAGGAAGTTCCGAAAAAAGCATAAATATACGAATATCCCCGACAGATCCTATCGCCACTACGCGGCGCTAGGACGACAGGGGATGAATTTAAGATTACTTCTGCAAGTTCAGGCTTGCGTTTGCGGCACCGTACAGGCTGATACAGTAATCCTTGATGATGTACACCGGGATCTTGTTCAAGAGCGGACGGATGTTCGGGTTGTAGTTCTTTTCGAAGTACTTCATGAACAAATTGTCGCGTTCGAGCCAGCGCAGGTCCTTCTGCACCGTACCGCCGGCCAGGTAGAAACCGCCCAGCGGGAGGAAGAGCGTTGCGGCATCGCTTGCAAAGCGGGCAAGCATCTTCACGAACAGGCGCATCATTTCGGCGGCCACCGGGTCGGTGTCGCTCGCACGGCTGATATATTTCGGACGGTCGTTCGGTTCGGTTTCTTCAATCTTCTTGAAGGCTTCATTATCGGGAACGCCGCGGGTTTCCTTCCACCATTCGTACATGTTACGGAGACCCATGCCGGACACAAGCGGTTCTACGCCAGGAACTGCACCGAGTTTCTTTTCCATGTAGTCGTGGAATTCCTGGGAATCCTTGTCGAACGGGGCAAAAGTGGAATGGCCGCCTTCGGAGCAGGCCGGAATGTACTTTTCGCCATCAAATGCGAGGAAACCCACGCCCATGCCGGTGCCCGGGCCGACAACTGCCTTGGTCGTCTTTTGCGGGGCGGGCTTGCTGCCGTCGGTGTGAGCCAGCTGGTGAATCTGGGCCGGATCGTTCACGTCGAGAGTCGGGATGCCGTAGCTGATGGCCATGAAGTCGTTGATCACGAGCGTCGGGATTCCCGTCGCATCGCTGATGGCATCGCCATCGACACTCCACGGAAGGTTCGTCATGACGCACTTGTTAGCAGCCACGGGGCCCGCGGCGCTGATGCAGATGTGGGACGGCTTGAGGTCTGCGCGGCTTTCTACGGCAATGCGGAGCGTTTCGCGAATAGGTTCAATCAATCCGCAAATGTCCTTGGACGGGCAATCCGTTTCAAGAATCAGCGTAAACTTGCCATCCTTGTAACCGACCATGCCGAGGTTCGTGTTCGTACCACCAATATCGCCTGCCAAAACGAGTCGATCAAACTTTGCATCGGGATTAAGCCATTTGATTTCCATAGAAAACTCCAATTTTTTTTACAAGATAGTTAAAGTCCACATTTCAGGGTCTTGCCGTGAAGCTCCCTGCCTTTATTTTCGGGCACATTCCGCAAGAACTGTTCGAGCTTGATCCCTTCCAAATAGCTGCGGATCATGGAATTCAGTTCCTTCCAGACGGGAAGAGTCACGCAGATGTCGGCGCGTTCGCAGGAGTTCTCGGAATCGTCAAGGCACGCCACAGGAGACATCGAGGTTTCCACCAGCGAAAGGATCTGCCAGACACTGCAAGCCGAAGGTTCACAATTGAACCTGTAGCCGCCCGCCTTTCCGCGGGCTCCCGCAAGCAACTTTCCTCGCACCAAAGCGCCCAGGATTCCTTCGAGGTACTTCTCGGAAATCTGCTGGCGTTCGGCGAGTTCCTGCAATTTCACGTAATCGTCCCTACCGTTCTTCGCAAGGTCGATCATTACGCGGAGCGCGTAGCGTCCTTTAGTCGAAATTCTCAACCCTATTCTCCTAGATATTCAACAGCGAAAATCAGCGTCGAGCCACCAGGAATCGGGCCTGCACCGCGGGCACCGTAGCCGAGTCCGGGCGGGACCACCAGGATTCTCTTTTCACCGGGAAGCATCCCCTGCACACCGAGTTCCCAGCCGCGGATCACGCGACCTGCTCCCAGCGTAAAGCCAAAGACCTGCCCACGATCGCGGGAACTGTCGAACTTGTAGCCGTTGGTGAGCCAGCCGGTGTAATGTACCTTCGCCACGTTACCCTTCTGTGCGGGCTCACCTTCACCCTGTTTGATAACCGCATAGCGGAGTCCTTCGGGGCCATTTTCAAACGTGAGCGCCGTGGTATCGGGGAAGAAATCCATATTTGCGACTACCGCCTCGTCCACTTCGGAACTCACCAGTTCCACGCGGAAAACCAGGGTGGAATTCGAGGGAATCATCGAGTAGGCCGTCGCGCCGTAACCCATGGCAGGCGATACGCGGAACCAGCGGACTCCGCCTTCGCGCATGCCCTCGAGACCGACTTCCCAGCCCTTGATCATCTTGCCGGCACCCATCACGACCTGGAGCGGCTTACCCATGTCCTTGGAAGAACCGAACTTGCGGCCGGAAAGGAGCCAACCCGTGTAATGCGTCTTGAGCACGGAACCCACCACAGCGGGCTTTCCGCCACCGACCTTCTCGTCGTATATCTTGAGACCCTTGGCCGCTTCGCGCCACTTGAGGCCCTCGACATTCTTGGGGAACACGTCAGGTTCCATCGGCGGATCGGCACTCACCAGTTCCACGATAAAGAACAGGTCGGAATATTCGGGAACGCCCTCGAGCGAGTTTTCGCCGTAGCCCATCTGGTAGGGCACATAGAGCTTGCGGATTTCGCCGGGTTTCATGCCCACAAGGCCCTTTTCCCAGCCCTGGATTACAAGCCCCATGCCGAGCGTAAATTCAAGAGGTTCACCACCGGGGTATGATTCCGAGAAAAGTTTGAAACGGCTGTCCGAAGAAACGGGAGCGATCGAATCCACAAAGGTCATCGGGGCGGCAGCAGAATCCGCCGCCGGGACCTGGACCATGGTATCTACAGGAGCCTTGGAATCTTCCTTCGACTTTTTCTTCTTGGATTTCGCAGACCTGTCCAGCAGCGTAGTCGTGTCAACTTTTGTCACGCCAGCGACCTGGTCGGAATTAAAGTCGTTCGCAAGGCGGAGGGAGTCGGCAATCCGCAGGGAATCCGCCAGCCGGGCCTTTTCGGCCAAGATTCTCACGCTGTCCAGATACACATAGCTCTTGTAATGCACCCTAATAAGTTGTCCTGCCCGAATGGAGTCCCCAGAGCCTTCCCTGACCGTCTCGATCTTGAAAGGAATGGCAAAACAGACACTGCACATCAGCAACACAAGAAAAATCTTCAATTTCGACATAAAATCTCCTGCCCCACAATTTAGAAAATTGCTAGTTTTGAAGGGTAACGAATAATGGAATAAAATATGCTATCAGTCATTATCGTCATCGTGATTATTGTATTATCCGTAATACTCGCCGCTATCGGCGCGTATGTGGTTATCCATAGCTCCGACGAAAAGGACGAACCAAAGCGAGTTATCGATGTTTCGGGCCAGTACGCCGTCGTGGTACGCCCCGCCCGCGAATCCCTTTCCGCCGTAAAGCCCTCCGAAGCTTCGCTCAGGTCCTGGCTCGACACGCAGAACCTGCCTCCCGAAAAGAAAGAGGAACTCATCGCCCAATGGAACGCCTCGATGGAAGCCACCATCCGCACCATCGACGAAGGCGACAAGAACGGCACCGCCACCTACCGCATCGAACTCGGCCCCAAGGGCAAGGAATACGTGAAGTTCGTGAGCGACGAAAACTTTATTACCCGCGAGCAGATTCGCAACCATGCGGAAATCCTGCCGCCCTATGTACTCGGCTGCGACTGCAGACTTCTCCCCAAGCAACCCTGGGAAAACCCGAGCAAGTCCGGCTGGAAAGCAGTCGTCCCTTCGCACGGAAACCACTACGACGTCCCCGACTGGAGGCACCTTGCGTAAATCGTTACTTACTGCACTCGTTTTAGCGCCCGCGCTGTCCTTTGCGGCAGGCTCTGCCATTATCACGCTCGAAATGCCCGTCGGCGCACGCCAGCTGGGCATGGGCGAAGCAGGTGCCGCACTCGCCGACGACCCGACTGCCATGTACTACAACCCTGCCGGTCTCGCCTTCGGCCCCCTGGCCGACGAATGGCGCATGAGCTACCCTGTCGAATCCAAGAACGCCCCCTTCTTCACGAGCATGGCGGCACGTTCCAAGGACGGTTTCTTCAGCAAGAGCGAACTCTGGGCAGGTACCGCCAACGGTATCCAGAAGTTTGACGGCGAACAGTGGGTAGACTACCACTCCATTACGCTGCAGGGCAACGCCAAGGTCCGCGACGCAGTCAAGGTCTACGTAGGCACTGAACACGGACTCGACGAATATGTTCGCCAAGTTAAGAAATTCAATGAAATCAAGACGGCTGACGACGAAAAGCACGTGGTCGAAGTCAAGATGCCCTGGAACCTGATCGTGAAGGATACCATCACGGCGGTTCTTTACGAAAGCCGTACCGAGAAACTCTGGGTTGGTACTCCCAAGTCGCTGTACCGCTTTGACGGCAAGGCCTGGAAAAACTACGACAGCGAACTCGGCAAGCACCGCATTACCGCACTCGAAAGCCAGGGAGCCTCGATCTGGATCGGTACCGAAGACGGCCTGTTCGTCTACCGTAACGGTCAATTCGAACAGAAAGGCAAAGTGCTCCCCAGCCAAAAGATCCGCGCACTGGTCTGGTCCGAAAACCGCAAGGAACTTTACGTGGCAGTCGAAGGCGCGGGCATCGCAAGGCTCATTCCCAAGAAGAGCGTAAACGACAAGGACCGCTGGAGCCTGTTCAACCAGGAAGACGGCATCATGGACCTCTCCGCGACCGCACTCGCCGTCGACAGCTCGGGACATGTATGGGCGGCCCACAACGGAGGCCTCTCGCACTTTACACTGCGCAAATGGGAACAGGTGCAGTTCGCCGACAACAGGGTGAACGACATTTCCGTAGACCAGCGCGGCGGTATCTGGATTGCAACCGACAAGGGTGTCTGGCGCCACCTGCCCGACTACGCCACCGCAAGCGGCCGCAAGGCGGAACTTGAGCGCGGCGCCGCCGAAGAAGAAGGCTCCACCAAGAGCGAAGACGAATGGGTTCATTACCACAGCGGCAACGGCCTTTCGACCAACAAAGTCTGGGCAGTACTCCCGCAGGGTAACGACGTGTGGTTCAGCACCGCGAACGGCATGGAACAGTTCAAGGACGCCGACTACCAGATTACGGCCTTCTACGAAAAGCTCCTCCCGATCCTGAACATTCCCGACCTGTACCACCTTTACGCAGGCATGACCATTCCGCTGAACGACTGGGGGACGCTCGGTTTCTTCGTGAACTTCGTGAGCTTCGGTTCTACGGTCGCCTCGGGTGACGTGGACGCCGACGACCTCGTGGCCTACAACAGCTCCGAAATCGTGGGCGGCTTCAGCTACGGTACGCGCTTCCCGAACGACTGGGGCCTCGGTCTTTCTATCAAGTTCTTCTACTCCGACCTGAGCTCCGGCGCCGCCGCCGGGCAAGAGGAAGCAACCACCTTCGGTTACGCCTTCGACATCGGTATTTTGAAGAAGAACCTTCTTATAGACAAATTAAACTTTGCCCTCGTCCTCGCGAACATCGGTCCGAGCGTCTACTACGTGGACAAGACCATCGAAGACCCGATTCCCTTGACATGGCGTCTAGGCCTCTCTTACGAGCTGCTGAGCCTCGCCGACTACAAGTGGACTATCGTCGCCGATTACAACCGCGAAGTCGTGTACGATGACGACAAGGGCAACCCCGAGCCGTTCTACATTTCTTGCTGGAAATCCATCGCCAACCCGGAACGCGGCGGCGACGGATTAGAGGCCGCCAAGAATTCCCTGATGCAGGGTGTTTTCAACGTGGGTACAGAATTCGTATACGCGAACACGATTGCCCTCCGCGCCGGCTACCTGTACGACCAGACCGGAAAGCGCAACGAAGTGGACCTCGGTTTCGGCTTTATGCTTTCCGACGTATTGCAGTTCGACTTCGCCACCATCAAGGATGTCGGCGACAACGACGGCGTTCGCGACGGTCAGATGCGCTTTGGCATGCTATTCAAGTTCTAGCAGCTTAGCGGCTACGCCGCAATGTGAAATGTGTAGTGTGGAATGTGGAATGACTAATTAATTACACATCTCACATTACACAATAATTTTATTCTATGCGTTCAAGAATTATGAGGGCGCGTTCCTGCGTGCTGTTCGGAATCGTGTAGAAATGCTTCCCTACGAACTTGTAGCCGAAATCTTCCGGATGGAAGGTCTTGAGTTCGTCGGCCACGGCGGGGCCCTTCATAAAGAACACGCGACCGCCCACCTTAAGTGAATTGGCAATTCGCGGGAGAGTCTTTTCCATGAGTTCGAAGGCGCGGCTGATGACCCCGTCTACGGGGATGGTCATGCTGCGGCTCGTCACCTTGTGACCGAACACGTCGATTCCCTTGAGGCCCATCTTCTCGATGACCATGTTGAGGAAGTTGATGCGGTTCGGACGCGGTTCGCAGAGTGTCAAGCGGATGGAGGGATTCACGATCTTGAGAGGAATCCCCGGGAAACCGGCACCACTGCCGACGTCGATCATGCGGGCAGGCCACTTGGGCACGTATGCATTAATCAGCGTGCAGTCGGCGTAATGGCGCTCCACCATCGTCTCAAAAGCATTCAGGCGCGTCAAGTCCTGGTCGTCGTTATTGGCGCGCAGCAACTGATGAAATTCCCAAATCTGCTGGAGCGTTTCGGGCTGCAGTTCCACACCGTAGTAATGCAGCAACTTGTCGAGGCCCGCAAGCGAGGGCGTAACGCGCTTACCGTTAAACAGCGGGAAGTCGGTACGGGGCGCCTTGAGGTGCGGCACGAAGTCGCGACCTGCTGCGGACGCATTGCGGGAAGGTTGCCGGGAACCAGCGTTTCGAGAAGATTGCCGCTGAGACCCGTCACGAGACAGCGCGGATTCCCTTGAAAACGGTTTCTTGGACCAGTTACTTGCCATAACCGCAAAGGTAGAAATAAAAAGGAGCATAAAGGGATAATTTTCAGGAATCGTGCGTGTATAGTATAGAGGAACTCCTGAAATGAGAAATCTATACTGCGCTAAAATTTTATTTATCGCGCTTGTCTGGGCAAAAATCGCTGCGGCCATCAACGACAACGTGCCTGTCGGAGAACACCCTGTCGAAGCCCCCGTTACGGCAAACGCTACCGACTTGTCACTTGACGAAGCCCAGGTTTTCGAATGGTGGGACAGCGGAATTATCGATGGCGACGAGGCCCGCGAAATGCTCGACCTCCTTGAAGAGGGCAATACGCCAGAAGCGTGCATGCTCGCCGAAGTGTACGCCCTGGAAAGTTGCGCAACCGAAAAACAGCTTGAGAAACAACACCGCAAGGCTTCGGCCAAAAAAAATTTAGGGAAGGAAACCGCTCGCACCGAGGACACGCACACCTCAAAAGAGAAAGTCACTCGCGCTCAAAATAAGGATGCCCGGCCGAGCATGATTCCACACGGATATATCGAATGGCGAGGCCGGACAGATTCACTTGGGCACCTGGAGAGCGAGCGCACGGAACTACGGCTCCATTTTTACCGTTATTCGTTGCGGCTCGGCACACAGTCGCTTCTGACTTATAAAAATGCAGGTAGCGAGGCACACTTGGGGCAGATTTCGACCAAGGAACTTCACAGCAACATTCCGCTCGACACCTTATGGGGCACGGCAGCATTTTATCCTATCTGGAAATTCAGGCTAGGGGCATTCCTAGACACCGCCAAGACAACGCGAGCAAGCCTCGGGTTCGTTCACGGCAGCGGAACGGAATTGGAACTTGCGTACTGGCGGCATCAGCACACGGGCACAATCGACACCTCGGAAACACTCCGTACCGAAAGGCATTCCGTCTCGGCGATGGCCAAGGGAAACTGGGGAAACTTTGCCGCCTGGTGGATTCCTGAGCGGGACATTCCCCTGTTCAAGATTCAGCTACACTACCGGAAAAAAACGGATGTCGCAACCGTCGCTTGGAAAGCGGACGCCTATCTGCATGGAAATTCGTTACCGAAGGAGGCGCATCTGAGTTCAACGATTGCAGATAGCCGCTTCTGGGGAAGCCAGACATTTGCAGTGACCGCAGCGGATTCGTGGAAAAGCAAGTTCGGTGTAAACGCCCGCACGATCATTCCACTCGAGGGCGATTCCAGCAGGACGCGCTTGAAGGCATCGGCAGAAACGGGGCCTGGCGCTTTGAGGGGAACGGCAAGCGCAACTTGTCTTTCGGCAGAAGAGCGTTGCCGGCAAAATGACTTTGATTTAAGGATTAAGTCTTCATGGAATGTCAACCGCGAACAGCTGGCCTTTTCAGGAAAAATTCGTACAAGGCACACGCGAGATGAAGGCTTTGGTACGCCTCTTTACGAAGCCGGAGTCGCTTACGCGCAAGACGCATTCAACAACGCAAGCGTCACCTTCACAATCCCGAAGGGGACTCCTTCGCGAGAAATCCGGCTACGCAGTAGCACTGACATCGGGAATGATTTTTTGCAGCTGTCGCTCGCAGTCACGTTCCGGCGTACCGCCGAAACCCCGCTCCACCCGCTACATGCGGCATTCTTCGCCAGATTTATTTTTTAAGTGCGGCTCCACAAGGCGCAATAAGTCTGCGTTCTCGCCGAAAGGCGTTCGTCCTTGAGAATTTCGCGAATCTGTTTCTTGTCGAACCACTCCGCCTGAATTTCCTCGAGTTCCGAATCACTCGGACGGATATCGCCACCGGCTACGCCTACGACAACCACATTTCTCTCGTTAGAAAATCCGACCGCCGAATAGCTGGGTTTCCACACTTCGTCAATACGCATCAACGAAAGCCCCGTCTCTTCGCGGAGTTCGCGGGCGGCCGCCTCTTCGTAACTTTCGCCGGGATCAATCAATCCTGCCGGGAAATTGTAGATGCTTTCGCCCACGGCCATGCGGTATTCCTTGCAAAGCAAAAGCTTTTGGCCGGTACAGTCATGCATGATCATCACGACGGCGTGCGGCTTTTTTTCGAGCATATCCTTGAGGCCCGTAATATCCGGGTTGCGGCTGATCATCTCGTAAGTCTTGGGCTTGCCGCTGACCGTCTTGTAATGGATATCGTAACGGGTAATGAACTTTCCCTGATGAATCTTTTCAATCGATTCGAATTCCATGATCACACCCCTTGAATGGTCTCGTAATATATGCAGTCATGCGCGCATTCTCCCTTGAACGCTCCCTCGCAAATGGCCATCTTGTAGAGCATCTGCGCTTCGTCCTCGTTGCGCGAAATGCGCTTGCGCACATAGTCGATATCCTGGAAATTAGCCTCTTTCCCCTTGATAAGCGCCGCGCAGGTATTAATCCACACCACGTTGCAGTCTTCATGGGCGCAAAGGTCAAACGAACGGCGAAAATCGTATTGACCTTGAAATTCCGCTCACGCCTTAAAGGAGTCGCCGCGATTTTCAGGCCATTGCGCTCCCTGAAGCGCGGGAACAAATCCTTCTTCAAAAAATAATGTTCGTCAATCAGCTCTCCCAGCACCGAATTCTCGATGAGCAGGATATTGTACAGGAAACTTTCAAGATTGTTGTAACGGTGCACCAGGCGATGCTTGCGTTCCCAAATACACGAGCAGCGCGGCAAAATTCCAACGCCCACCGATTCGCGGTTCGTATTCAGGACTATCGAAAAACTTTCCTGTTCGAATTCGCCGATAGCCTCGTTCAATAACAGAGCCATGGACTGATCCAAAATTTGTAAAAGTCCAAGCATCGCATAGTAGTCCCCATTTTCCGTAAAACGTCCAATGAGCGCCTGCAAATTTGCATAAAAAGAATCGGTCAAATCAGCTGGAACAAGTTCACGGATTGACTCATCATCAGGAGTCTCAAGATTCCCCTCCGGCTTCGCCAGGAACAAGGTGCCGACACTCGCCTGCACTTCCTTGTAGATACGCCTCTTTTCTGCAGGAGAAACACAACTGTACCTCACAAAAAATTCTTCGGAGCAAGAATTCACGATAGACGCACATAACTCCGCAACAATGTTATAAAGGTTCTGCATAAGTAGTAACTAAAAATTAAAAAAAGAAAAAGGGAAAATAGTGGTGCACTCGACACAAAATTTGCGGGGCCCACGTGTGAGCAAAATCACACAGACATTCGCCGACGAATAAGGCCCTAGCCGATGTATACAAACCTGTTTACTTCGGTAAACACGATTTTCTCCATGGACATAGTTTTTCCAGACCTGAAAATCTATTTTATAGGCACCCAAACACTCCCTGACGGCCCTAGGTTACCTCCTTTACCCGGGGCCGTCCTTTTTTTCGGCGGACTAAATTCTATTTTTTCGCTAATGATTTTCGCAACTATCATCGGGGCTATCGCCTTTTTGCCTTCCATCGCGCTGAATATCGCGCTCGCTCTGGGAGTTCCTCTTGGTGCCTACGCCATGAATGCGCGCTACAAGGTGATTCCGCCCGAGGTCCGCAAGGCTTTCATCGTACCGACCACGATGCAGTTCGTGGCGCTATTCGTACTACTTTCGGCAGGGCTCGTTTTGCCCGAAATTATCCCGTTTATGGTGACGCGCATTCTCGCATTCTTCTTTGCGCTGTACTTGACGTTCTATACGGCGACGGTCCTCTTTAGCACCGCCCACAAGGAACGCTCGGTCATGGGGACCTTCGCCGTGATCACGACGATTTGCTACTGGATTACCGCCTTCGGGACACTCAACTGGGAGTAGGCCATGGAACCGCAGCAATCCAATACCCCCAAGCATAATTACCAGCGCGACTTGGATTACATTATCCGCAGACTGGAACGCACCGGCGAAGTGCCGGCGCTTTTGTTGCACGCCTGTTGCGCACCCTGCAGCAGCTACACCATCGAATACCTGTCGCAATACTTCAAGATTACGCTCTTCTACTACAATCCAAACATCGCCCCCGACGAGGAATACCGCCACCGCGTCGAAGAAATCAAGCGGTTCGTCGCCGAATTCAAGACGAAGCATCCGGTCACGCTGATCGAGGGTGAATACGACCCGAAAAAATTCTACGATGTCGCGCGCGGGCTTGAAAACGAACCCGAAGGAGGCGCACGCTGCCGCAAGTGTTTTGAGTTGCGCCTCGCCGAATCGGCCAGGCTCGCGAAGGAACTGAACTGCGACTACTTCACCACCACGCTTACCATCAGCCCCATGAAAAATGCACAGGTGCTGAACGAGGTGGTGCAGGAACAGTGCGATATTTACGGAATCAAGCGCCTGCCAAGCGACTTCAAGAAGAAGGGCGGCTATAAGCGTTCTATCCAACTTTCGGCGGAATACAATCTATACCGGCAGAATTACTGCGGCTGCGTGTATTCCAAGCGGGACGCGGAGAAGCGTGATGTCGAAGCGCATGATGCAGCTAAAGGCAACGCTGCGGCGCAATGAAATGTTCGGCGAAGGACGCCGATGCCGCCGATTAACAACCAAAGATGACTATAGGGTGCCTCAATACCGCATGATAAGCCCCGCCATTTACTGGTTTGCATATATTTTTCATTTAAATGATTATTTATATGCCTCCTACGCGGAATTCAGAACAAAATAATCGGATTTTGGTAAAAAAACAGCATAGGCGGCATATAATTTCGGCAAAACGAAACTTTTATATGCCTTTTCCCTGTCATTTTCTCCCATAACAACAGCGAGGCGCTCTATCAAGGCATATAAAAAGTCGCTGTATAGCATTTTTATATGCATCACCCCCGTTTTTCAGTCTCAAAAAAGCCCGCGATAATGATGAGTTTTTCAGCAGAGGCATATAATTAACAAAAAAAATCAAAATCATATGCCGACATCATAAAACAACCCTACTTAAAGAGCAGTTCGGCATGCCGTAACCGTGATCGGCATTTTTTTGCAAACAGTTGATTGCAAAATGATCCATTTTTGTTTGTATTTTTCCCTACCAAGGAGAATCATATGGACACCGTAAAAAATTACAGCACAAAAAAAAATGACATGGCAGATATTGCAGCGGAGCGAGACTATCTAAAATCACTTCTCGGGACAATAAAGTATACAGCGAAACACCCGAAGGAAAGCCTCCGAGTCCTTACCAGAAAAAGCAGCTTTCAATATTACATCATAAATGAAAAGGGGGACCATAACGGGACATTTATTCCACGTAAAGATATCCGCAAAGCGCGAACAATCGCCCAGCGCGACTACAATAAGGCGGCATCGAAAACTATCAAGAAGCAACTAGCTATCATCGATGCATTTCTCGCAGCATACCGCCCGAATGTAGTCGACGAATTATTCGCAAAGTTGCATCCCGGACGCCGCGCCTTGGTGACGCCCGTGCGCGAAACCGACGACGATTTCGTTGCAAGTTGGTTGCATTTCCCCTATACAGGTAAGCCTTTCGAAATCAATGCCCCCGAGTTCTACACAAGCACGGGCGTGCGCGTCCGCTCAAAATCCGAAGTCATCATCGCGGACGCGCTCAACCGCGCTGGCATTCCCTTCCGCTATGAATTCCCCACAAGCATCGGGGGATGGGGAACACTTTACCCTGACTTCACCTGCCTCGACAAGCGTTCCCACAAAGAAGTCATCTGGGAACATTTCGGCATGATGAGCAATCACGATTACGCAGATGTTGCCATTCAGAAAATTTTACGGTACAACGAAAATGGCTATGTTCTGGGCAGAAATTTCATCGCGACTTTTGAGACCGCCGAAACGCCACTTAACCTCAAGCAAGTACAAGGGTACATCGAAGGTTGCCTTATTTAGCATAATGTTAGCGTCCAAGAATTCCGTCAATGCAGGCTTCGAATTCAGAATCATTCTTCTTTTCATATTTCAGCAATCCCGTATCTTCGATCTCATAGAAATTATCTACATAATCAGCGTTGCACATTTCAGGCGGGACATTCACGATTTCCCGATGTTTTCCGACACAGGTCACATCTCCCGATTTGAGTGTTACAGATAGGCTATCCTTATAATAGGCGTAATCTAGGCTCAAGTCAAATGTCAAGTCGCCATAGGTAAATTTCATCGCGGTATTCGTCTTTTCTAGAATACCAATCCCATATTCTTCCTGTTCGTATTTCGTATCCGAATAATAATAGGGCGTTTCTAGCTGAATAGAGCCTCCGCTCCCGAGGAAATCGAACAACTGATCTACAAAGACCGTCTGCATGTAGTCATAATTTTCACGGTCCGCTACACGGATTTCCACCTTGCCACCATCAAACTTGAAATACTGATCGTAACCGTCATTCATACAGTATATTTTTTCTTCTCGGTAACGGCACTGCGTATTTTTCCAGATTCCATCGAGTACACCCGGCGTACCGCCCACGAAGATAAACGATTCCTCGTATCTCTCTTGGTTTACTTCATACGGGCCCGGTTCATAGATTGTTGAGAGCAACAGCGTATCACCACGGAAACTATAGGCGAACGTCTGCGAATCCGCAAAGAAGAAGTTCGGGTCGTAAGCAAGCGATTCGCCATCCTTGACGCACCCGCCATTTATTTCAAGCACAATCGTTATCGAGTCTCCGGCGGAACTGCGTTCCACTTTTCCCGACTGAGCGACACGGGCCAGCGCATACACCGACTCCATCTGGTTCACGTCGACGGGAGTGCCTTCAACAATATTCCCGTTCACGTCTTCGGTAAAGCCACCGCAGCCTGCAAGCAGGGCGAGGCTTCCAAGACAAAAGGCAAAAACATTTCTCATCTCACTTATCTTCATTTTCATTCCTCAATTTTTCACTTAGGGGAAACAGTTGCAGGTTTAATCGGTACACTCGGCTGCACCCTTCGTCTTCGGAAACGATTTCCTTGACTCGTTTGCGGAATGCGGCGATTTCTTCCACTAGGCGGCGATAGGCATTTTCGCTGATGCCCAAGGTAAAGCCCGAAATATCTCGTTCATCGGCGGGAACATGATCCAGCGCATCGGCTGCCAGCTGCATCACCTGCTTTTGCATCGCCTTCATGGATGCCGACAACAAGGCGGGATCCCCCGTGAGCCCCTTGTTCATTTGCACGTAAGAACCATCGGCACACCGTTCCAGCAAATTCGCACGCACCATCAGTTCCAGCGAGTTGCGGACCTCACCCGCCGTCACCTCGGGAACGCACATCTTCGCAATATCCGAGGGTTTTGCCCCAGGCATCATCGGAGCAAGTTCACGCACGACAGGATTCACCCAGGAGCGGTAATAGTCGAACGCCTCGGCTCCCAGGACACGCACCCCATTCTCTTCCATCAGAGCACGCATCCGGGAGAAAGCCTGTATACGGGAGCGTTCGTCCGGCGCATCGCAGAATGCCACCAACAGGCAAAAATATTCCTGACGGTATCCGGAAAGTTCCATGGCACGTGCCACCTTAAGAGCGCCATCTTGACGGAGACGCGTCTTGCCGTCGCAAACCAGTTTCAAGTAACCCGACGAAGAAAAGCCCGCCCGTTTCGCGAACTCCCGCCACGAGAAATACGAGGAACGCTTGCGTTCCTCGTAGTAATCGCGCATATAGCGGCGGTAATCGTTATACTCTGCAATCGGGTTCATATTCTCGCAATTCGTCATGCCCCGTGGTCCAGCCCTTCGGCATGGTTCGGCAGGCTCACCAACCGAGCTCAGGGACCTTATCACCAACCTTAGCGGGCATCTCCCGCCATTCCAAGGCCATGGTTTCCTTGTTTCAAACAAAAGATAGAAAATTCCATGAAACAAAATAAGTAATTTTTTAGTAAAAATCGCTACTTTTCATAAAATTAAACAGAACAACAAGCGTTCTATGAAACAGCCTGTTTCATAAAGGCAAATATGACCTGGATCCCGTCGGTCTCTACGAGCCCTCCAGGATGACATTTAAGTAGAGATCATTCGATTCCGAGCCTTGCGGCTCTTCTCCACATAGAGGATAACTCAACTAAGGCAACAAGTTACCAAGTTTCGTATAGCTCAGGACGACACAGGCACAATGTGGAATGTGAAATGACTAATGAAAAATGAACAATTCCACATCACACATTTTACATTACACATCCTTAACCACTGTCTACTTCCTACAATTTCAGTTTCTTTCTCAGACTTTCCAGACGGTTAAGCGCGTCGTAGAGGGTTTCGTCTTTCTTGGCGAAGTGGAAGCGGATCAGGTGATTCACCGGTGCGCGGAAGAAGCTGGAGCCGGGTACCGCAGCAACGCCCACTTTTTGCGCGAGGTCGATACAGAACTGGTCATCGGACTTGTAGCCGAATTCGCTGATATCCATCATCACGAAGTACGTACCCTGCGGTTCAGTGAACTTGAAACCCAGATTGCGCAGGCCGCCGGTAAAGATTTCCTTCATGTGCGTGTAATGCGCCTGCAATTCCTGGTAGTAATCGTCGCCAAAGTTGAGAGCGGTAAGCGCGGTTTCTTGCAGCGGCGAGGCGGCGCCCACCACCGTGAAGTCGTGGATTTTCTTGATGCAGTTCATGATGGGCTCAGCAGCGAGCACGTAGCCCAGGCGCCAGCCCGTAATGGAATAGCTCTTGGAAAGGCTGGAACATTCAATGGAGCGTTCGCGCATGCCCGGGAGCGTCGCAATATAAGTATGACGGTGCGGTGCAAACACGATGTGTTCGTAGACTTCGTCGGTGATTACATACAAATCATATTTAATGGCGAGGTCCGCGATAATTTGCAACTCTTCGCGGGTAAAGACTTTTCCGCTCGGGTTCGACGGATTGCAAAGTACGAGTGCCTTCACGCCCGGCTGCTTCATGGCTTCTTCAAGGACATTTGCATCGAAGGTGAAATCGTGCGGGTTGAGCGGCACGTAAATCGGAGTCGCCCCACTCAGAATCGTATCGGCAGTATAGTTCTCGTAGAACGGCGAAAAGATGACCACCTTGTCGCCCGGATTGCAGACCGACATCATCGTAATCATCATGGCTTCGGTACTGCCGCAAGTGATGACCATTTCGGTTTGCGGGTCGTAACGGAGTCCGCTGAAATGTTCCTGCTTTTTGGAAAGCGCTTCGCGGAAATTCTGGGCGCCAATCGTAAGCGCGTACTGGTGCGGGCCCGTATGGGCGACTTCGGCCAAGCGGTCTTGCAAGGCCTTGGGCGGGTCAAAATCCGGGAAACCCTGCGACAAGTTGATTGCACCGCAAGCGTTCGCGATGCGCGTCATGTGACGAATGACCGATTCCGTGAAATGTTCCGTACGATTGCTTAAAGGCTTCATGGGAGGAAAGATAGAAATAAACTACCCTGCACTGAAAGTGCAGGGTTTTGTATGTCGTATGCGGATG
>NZ_CAMGVQ010000016.1:0-74707 GCF_946062555.1 uncultured Fibrobacter sp. | reverse complement strand
CCATCCGCATACGACATACAAAACCCTGCACTTTCAGTGCAGGGTAGTTTATTCCATCGTTTTTATTGCCTAGTTCGTCTAGTTCCTCTGCTATGACCATTTGGGACTACATGGATCTGTGGAGTTCTAGTTCTAGTTCTTCATTAAGTGATAATGTTTTAGTTGATTCTCGTGACGGGCGAATCTATAAGACTGTAACTATAGGAATGCAAACTTGGATGGCGGAAGATTTGAAACTTGAGTACAATCATGGGTCGGCTACGAGTTTTTGTTATGAGACTACTGATTTTATTAATGGTATTTATGATTCTTTGTGTAGTGAATACTATGGAAGAGTTTACACATGGGCTGCTGCAATGGATTCTGCCGGAATATACTCATCAAAAGGTGGTTGCGGGTATCATGTAGTCTGTTCTTTAGTGAATCCTGTTTCGTGGTATTTGTCCTGAAGGCTGGCATTTACCCTCAGAAGCGGAATTTACTGCTTTAAGAGATTATGTGGGGGATGATTATGAGGGTTCCAACGGAGGTACCAAATTAAAGGCTACAGCAGGTTGGTGTGGTGCCGGTGGTAATGGGGTGGACGAATTCGGCTTTTCTGCTATACCAACACCAAACCGTAGTGCAAATGGAAACTTAGACATCAATTTCATTTGCACTAAAGCTGTTTATTGGGGCGCTTCTCAAGAAATTGCGACTGAAGAATGTTATGGCTCAACTTGTAAGATTTATAATGATCCTTTTAAGAAGAGTGGATGTACCAGTCTAGGTTGTCCTGAATATTTCGATGCCAGCATAAATGCCGTTGGTATGTCCTTAAGATATGATTGGCATGGTGTGATCTTGGGCTATACTGATAAAAGAGCTGCATATTCGGTTCGTTGCATCAAGGACTGATCTTTCAATTCATGAATTTTTAGGAGACTTTAGTGATGAAAATGCTAAAAGTATTAACAATGGTATTCTCGTTGGCAGCGGTTGCTCTTGCTGCCGACTGGACTGGTTCTGCGGTGGAACCGGAAAATATGAAAAAGATAGATGGCAAGGCGTTCTATGTCATCACTACGGCAGATGAATTAGCTTGGTTTGCTGCCCAAGTGAATTCTGGAAAGTCTGTTAATGGAGTTCTGTCTGCCAATATTACATTAGGAACGACATACGCATGGACTCCGATTGGCAAGGATTCCACAAAAATGTTCCAGAATGTCTTTGATGGTGGCAATTATACCATTACAACTCCATATACGACAACTGGAAATTTTGCGGGGCTATTTGGCGTTATTGGGGCAAATGGCGTTGTGAAGAATGTTAAGGTGGCAAATCCAAGCATTACTCATACACGTAATGGAGGTGCTATTGCGGGTTTTAACAACGGGTTGATTGATAATGTTGTTATAACTGGTGGCTCGGTGAATACAACTTCGGATAGTGCTTATTCGGGAGGCGTTGCGGGACGGAATAATGGAACGATTTCGAATGGTCAAAGTAGTGTCTCTATTACAAAGAGTTGTTCAATAAAAAGTATATCTATTGGTGGAATTGTTGGGGAGAATCTTAAGTCGGCTGTAATTATGTCGATGATAAATAGTGGCTCTATGACAGGTTGTTTGTTGAGCTATAATGATAGTAAAGGACATTCTTATGGTTCAATGAGTTTCCATTACATCGGAGGAATTGCTGGATATAATGCTGGGAATGTGATAAAAACGGAAAATGTCGCAACAATCAGGGATTCCATAAATGGAGGCAATTATGGTAAGGTTGATCGTCTACATACAGGTGGTATTACGGGGTATAATGTTGGTACTGTTGAAAGGTCAATAAACAAAGGAAACGTACATAATGGAATTTTCGATCGAGGGCTTAATGACTATGCTGGGGGTGTTGCTGCCTACAATGCGGGAACGATTAGGGAATGTGAAAATAGAGCGAAAGTAGATTATTATCTATCTAATAATGTTAATGTGAATATCTATTCTGTTAGGAGGAATATCTGCTTATAATAAAGGAATTGTTCAAAATTCATTGAATATGGGAGAAATTACCTATAGTCAGTATCTTGCGGGTGGGACTGCAGCATATTCACATAGTGGCTATTCTGGGGGTGTTGTTGCGACTAATGATGGTTCAGGTGCAATTATAAAGAATAGTTTTAGCATATCGACTGTTATAAAGGCTTATTCCGCCAAAGGTGGCATCGCTGGTCAAAATCTAAACTCCGCCCAAATCATCAACTCCTACTATGATCAAACCTTGTTATCTAGTGTCTCTGCGCCTGTTGGCACTCAGTCTGCTACAATGACGTATTCCGGTGGCAAATCTACGGCAGATATGAAAAAAGATCAGTTCGCATGGATTTTGAATACGACAAACGGAACTACATCAAATAGCGGTGCGTGGACTCGAGGAACGGATAGCTATCCGACTTTTGCAAATGAAGATTCCTTGGCGATTCGCAAGGTGGTGTTTGATGATGATGGAACCACAAGTAACCGTTACACAAACTACAAGGGGCAAGTCTCATTCCCTGAAGATCCTGAACCTGCCGATGGTTACATTTTCAGTGGCTGGTATAATACGGATGAAATCAAGGTCAAACCGACAACGGTGTTTACAGTTGACCAAACTGTAAAGGCTATTTACACTGATGCAAGCGATGTCTTTTGGACTATCAACTTTTATAATGCAGCACCAGCCGATACATTGCTGGAATCCAAGTCTTATCAGCACGGTAGCATTGTTGCTTATGGTGGTGTTGCTCCGACGCTTGCCTCCACTGCACAGTACTCTTATACCTTCAAGGGCTGGGATGTAGAACCCACGAATGCCGTAGAAGATTTTGACTATCATGCTGTTTATGATTCTACGATTCGTTCGTACACGGTTACTTTCAATAATGCTGATGGCTCCAAAATTGAAAGTGCTACCTTTGAATATGGCAAAATGCCTAGCTGCAGCAAGACTCCGACTCGTGAAGCTACTGTCGAATGGAAATATTCACATAAGGGTTGGAAACCGGCTCTCGATTTCGTGACCGAAGACGCAAGCTATTTGGCAATTTACGATTCCGTCAAAGTTAAATACAAGGTAACATTCATGAACGGAACCTCTGTTATCGACACGCAGTCTGTTGCGTATGGCGAAGCCGCCGTTGCTCCGACGAATGTGACTCGCGAAGGTTACAAGTTTGTGGGCTGGAATACTTCTTTTGCAAAGGTGACGGAAGCCTTGACTGTCAAGGCATTGTTCGAAGAATTGATTATCCGTACGGTCAATGTTGTTGATGTTGATGGCGATAAGATTGTGAACACTACTGTTGAAGATGGCGAAAAGTACACCTTGCCTGAAGCTCCGAAAAAAGAGGGCTATACCTTTGATGCATATTACGATGGCGATAAGAAACTTGGTGTAGCGGGTGATGAAATCTCTGTGACCGCAAACATCACGATTATTGCGAAGTACATTGAGAATCCCAAGAGCAGTTCAAGTTCTGCTGTTTCCAGTTCCAGTCAGCAAGAGATTACTTCGTCATCCTCGACTCCGCGCAATGACGAATCCAGTTCGTCGAATGTTTCCTCTTCGTCGTCCTTGAGCGAAACCGCGGAATCCAGTTCTTCGGCTGTCCTTGACGATACAAGTAGCTCTAGCGAAGAGACAACGCCGATTGTTGTGGGCGCAGCACCACAGTTCTCGGTGATGGTGAACGGTCGTAGCTTGCAGATTTCGGCTGCTCGCATCGGGGGTGCCTACGCACTCTTTGATATGCAGGGCAAGGTTCTGTTGCAGGGACGTGTGCAGACAGCGAACTTTGAAATTCTTGTGATGAGGGCCGGTAGCTACCTTCTGAAGATTGAAAGTACAACGCAGAGGGTGAGCGTCAGGTAAAATTCCGGGGTTTTAGGGGGCTGGCCCCCCTAGGCGAAGGGGTAACGGCAGACACGGCGATGACCAGTCCGCAAAGCGAACATTCGTCGGTCGAAGCCCGAGGCCATGTGAGCGTGCGGATCTGGTGAAGCCGGGGCTAAAGTTAGGGGGAATCTTCCCCCTTTTTTGTCGTTTTTCTTTCGTTTTTCGTCTCAAGTCTTTCGTCTATTTACTATCTTTACCCCCGTTCGATAAAGGGGGCTCCTATGCTCAAGAAGTACTACAAGATCGAATCGGGTCGCCTCGCTAGCGCCCCGAACGAAGACAGCGCCGACATCGTTATGATGGGTTCCTTGAGCCAAGAGCAACGAAGTGTGCTCGTTAAAGAGTACGAAATCACTGAACATACCATAGCTTCCGCATTCGACTCGGACGAACTTTCCCGTATCGAGTACGACGACGACTTTACGACCATCGTGTTCAAGAAGCCGAAGAACTATTCCGCGAGCGACAACTTCCAGTTCCGCGTGGAATCTTTCGGTATCTTCATCTTCAAGGACTGGGTGCTTTTGCTCACCGACTCCGACATCCCGGTGATGGACGAAAAGCGCTTTTCCAAAATTGACAGCTTGAACACCTTTGTGCTGCGCGTGTTGAGCTACGCCATCTTCCACTTTAACGAACACTTGAAGATTATCAACCGCATTAACGACGAGTTGGAACAGAAGCTGCGTACGGCCATGGAAAACAAGTACCTGCTTTCGATGTTCAGCTTGAACAAGGGCTTGATTTACTACGTGAGCGCCTTGAACAGCAACGACACACTCCTGAAAAAGTTGCAGATTGGCCGCAGCCTGAACTGGACCGAGAGCGAACGGGAACTGCTGGACGATATCGTCATTGAAAACCGTCAGAGCTTGCAGCAAGCTGAAATCTACGCCAACATTTTGACGTCCATGATGGATGCCCGCGCAAGCGTCATCAGCAACAACGTGAACACGCTAATGAAGAACTTGACGATCGTGACGATTTCTATTTCGCTCCCGACGTTCTTCGCAAGCTTGTTCGGCATGAACGTGAAGCTGCCCTTTGGTATGAACGGCGACGCGACGGTCGGTTCGCCGATGGCCTTCTGGCTGATTATTGCGGTGTGTATTCTCTCGGTGCTTGTCTTTATGGCCTTCTGGATGCGCCGCAAGTAAAAGGCCGGCGAACTTTACCTATATTATTCCTAAATCAAGGAGTTTTAGTATGGCAGAAATCGGTACACCTCTAAGTTCTAGTGCAACCAAGGTTCTTTTTTGCGGGGCCGGCGAACTGGGTAAAGAAGTCATCATCGAAATGATGCGTCTCGGCGTCGAAGTCATCGCCGTGGACCGTTATGCCAACGCTCCTGGTATGCAGGTGGCTCACCGTAGCCATGTCATCAACATGCTCGATGGGGCTGAACTCCGCCGTGTGATTGAACTGGAAAAGCCGGACTACATCGTTCCCGAAGTCGAAGCCATTGCGACCGATACGCTCGTGGAACTTGAAAAGGAAGGCTACAACGTCATTCCGACGGCCAAGGCTACCAAGCTTACTATGAACCGCGAAGGTATCCGCCGTCTGGCCGCCGAAGAACTCGGCATCAAGACGAGCCCGTACCGTTTCGCTGATAATTTTGAAGATTTCAAGGCGGCAGTCAAGGAAATCGGTATTCCGTGCGTGATCAAGCCGGTGATGAGTTCCTCGGGCCACGGCCAGAGCATCATCAAGACCGAAGCCGACATCCAGAAGTCCTGGGATATTTCTCAGCACGAAGGCCGCACGGGCCATGCGAGCCGCGTGATTGTCGAAGGCTTCGTGCCGTTCGATTACGAAATTACCTTGCTCACGGTTCGCCATGTGGCGGGCACGAGTTTCTTGGAACCGATCGGCCACCATCAGGTGGGCGGTGACTATCAGGAATCTTGGCAGCCGCAGCCGATGAAACCGGAACTGTTGGAACAGGCCAAGGTGATTGCAAAGAAGGTCACCGACGCTCTCGGCGGTCGAGGCATCTTTGGCGTGGAACTTTTCGTTTGCAAGGACGAAGTCCTGTTTAGCGAAGTGTCTCCGCGTCCGCACGATACCGGCATGGTGACTTTGATTTCGCAGGACCTCTCCGAATTTGCGCTGCACGCTCGCGCCATTCTTGGCTTGCCCATTCCGAACATCGCTTTCCATGGCCCGAGTGCCTCGAAGGCTATCGTCGTGGACGGCAATTCCGACCACGTGAAGTTCGGTGGCCTCGAAGAAGTGCTTGCAGAACCCGACACTGCGCTTCGCCTGTTCGGCAAGCCCGAGCTCAAGGGCCACCGCCGCCTGGGCGTGCTGCTTGCCCGCCGCGACACGGTGGAAGAAGCCAAGGCGCAAGTTATGGCCATGCGCGAAAAAGTCAAAGTGTCTTTGTAAAAATCACGTCATCGCGAGGGGTGAAACCCCGCGGTGATCCATTACAGTATTTTTCCTAAAGCAATAATCGCGGCAGTGCGCGCACGCAGGCGCGTGTTGCCGAGCTTCAGCAAGTGGACCTTCCCGTTTTGGAAGGTCTTTATTGCTTCTATTTCGCGTGGCGAGAATCCACCTTCGGGACCTACTAACAAAGTAATCGGCATTGCATTTTTATTGGAGCTCTCGTTTGCGCCCGAGTTGTCGCTGCTAGCCGATGCGTTGTCTGATGCGCTTAAATTAAGTTGGCGATCCCCGTCGATGTCGCAGAGAATCAAGTCGCCCTTATAGGATTCGAGCCATTTGTCGAATTCGACGGGGCCTTCGATTGCGGTCATCCAGGCTTTCTTCGATTGCTTGAGGCTCACGAGGCTCTTGAGCTCTGCGCGGCGCACGGTCTTTTTTAAGTCGGAGTTCTTGGGCTCCTGTGAAAAGTCCGTGCGCAAGAAGATAATCTTGTCTATTTCGGTCTGAGCCGCATGGAATACGACTTCTTCCAAGGCGTCGTCCTTGAGGCATGCAATCCCGAGCGACACCTTGGGCCGCGGGTTTGTCGCCTCAATAACCGTATCGACTCGCACCTGGCATGCCTTGGCGTCGGCCACCTCGATGAGCGCATCCGCGTAATGCCCCACGCCATCGGACAGCTGCAAGACATCGCCGCTACACGCCCTGCACACGCGCACGGCGTGGCTGCTCTCGTTCTCGTCAAGGGTAATGGTGCCGACTGAAATCAGCGGGCAATAAAAGCGGCTATCAGGAGTCTTCATAGTTGTAAAAATAAAAATGTTTTATGCGGAACATCATCAGTTGAATGGCGTAAAGTAGAGATGAAATGTCTTGGAAGCCTTTAAAAGTACCTATAAACCGAGTCGGTATGGAACTTTTATAGGTCCGACAAAGATTGTATTTTTCGACCGTACCTATAAAAAACATAAAAACGCTTTGTTTATAGGTTCTCTTTTCATAATTTGTGTACAAACTAATATGGAAATACCTATAAAACCGTGCCGGTGAGCAGCATTTATAGGTAGCAGAATGTCTTTTATTTGTTGTTCTCCGTTTTTTGTTGCAAAATACATCCGTTTTGTACCTATAAAAAAGCTGTAAGTTCTTTATTTATAGGTACAAGTCGATGAAAAAGGGTCTTTAAACTCCTGTTCTTTTTAACATTGTCCTTGAATTGCTATATTCGGTCACATGCAAAAGCGTTGCCCCGTAAAAGCCGTCGTATTCGATCTCGATGGAACCCTTTACCTGAGTGGCCGCCCTTACCCGAAGGCGGTCAAGACGGTTTGCCGCGTGGCAAAGCAGGTGCCAGTCTACTACTTGAGTAACAATACCAGCAAGTCGCCGGTCTTCTACGAAAACCGCCTCAAGGTCATGGGACTCCCGCTCACCGACGATGCCATTATCTCGGCGCTGTACCTGTCGCTCGATGCCATCCATGAAGAAGGCATCAAGAATGTATTCTTCTTTGCAAACCCCGAAGTCACGGAATGGTTTGCCGCACAAGATCCGACGCTCAACCTGCGCCCGGACGTTGCCGATACCGAACTCGTGCTGATTGCCTACCATAACAGCTTCGACTACCGCGAACTTTGCGAACTCTCGTTTCGCGTGCAGCGCAAGATTCCGTTCTGGGTTACGCACACCGATTTTGTCTGCCCCGATGCCAACGGCCCCGTGCCTGACATTGGAAGTTTCATGGCTCTTCTCAAGACGGCCTACGGCGTAGAACCCGAACGTAGTTTCGGCAAACCGAACCCCGCCATGCTCTCGGGACTCCTAAAGAAATTCAAGCCTGAAGAAATCCTGTTCGTGGGCGACCGCCTGTATACCGACTTTGAACTCGCCAAGCGCAGCGGCTGCCGTTTTGTTCTCCCGCTCTGTGGCGAAACAAAACAGCAGGATTTGGACAAGCTGATTGACAAACCCGAGTTTGTCGTCGATATGGTAAGTGATATAGACTTTGAATCATTCTTCAAGGGTGAAATCTGATTTTATAAATGGAGAAAATATGATCAAGCACTTTGTTAATTCCGGAATCCTGGGCGCCTTCGCCCTGGTGTCGTCTGCGGCCTTGGTGGCTTGCGGCGACGACAGCTCCAGTTCTGGCGTTTTCAGCATGGAAAGTTCCTTTGAAATGGTATTGTCGAAGGCGAAGTACTCCTACAACAAGAAGGATTCCACGCTCAAGCAGGTTTACCCTGTCTGTAAGGAAGGTACTCTCGGCAATCTGGTGGGCCCTATGGATGCCGACGAATGGGATACGGTGACCTACAAGGCTTACGAGAACAAGGGTATCATCACTCTTAGAAAGGGGGCCGAAGAAATCAAGTACAGCTTGGATGACGGTGCTTTCCCGAGGGGCTTCTGGGCGGATCCTGATTACGATTCCAAACCCATCCAGAACGGGCTCCGCTTCGAAAAAAAGGACTTGTTCAAGAAGGTCATCCGTTATGACGGCAACTGCCTGATGAAGGACTACTACTCGTTGTTCCGCAACGGTGTTCCTGCCTTGGAAAATATGGATGCGACGCTTGCCGCTTTCTATGAACGTTTCCAGGCGGACGGAGCGAAGGTCGAAGAAAAGCAGATGCTTTCGGATATCCGCGCCCTGAACTGTAGCGAACTTTCAATGTATGACGGCCTTGTAAAGCTGAAGGCTGAAAACTTCAAGTCCTCTTCGGGTACGATCAAGGTTACTTATGCCAAGCGGACTTGTAACGTTTCTTTCCAGCTGCGCTATGCCTACGAACAGAAGGATTGCGAAGCTGCTTATGAAGAATACAAGAATGATACCAAGGCTGCCCCGAAGTTTAATTTCGACGATTACGACTTCGACGTGACCTACACCGGCAAAGATGACGAGTATTGCCTTGACTACCTGATTCTGGACCTCAAGAAAGACAAGGGTATTCCGACGACAAAGTCGATCAAGTCTGCTGATTTTGCCCGCGGTGTCGTGAAGCTGGTGGTCGACGGACTTAAGTAACTGGGGTCAACCCCTTAAGGGGCTGGATGACAGAAAGGAAACATATAAAGAAAGCCTCCCTTGGGAGGCTTTCTTTATGGAGGGATTTGAAAGATCGTTAGCGGAGGTCTGCCACGCAGCGTACGTAGAGACCCTTGGAGAGACTTTCGTCGGTGCGGTTGATGCTGTGGGCGACGCTACGGAATTCCCAGGAACGGGCGGTGTTCTTTTTTACCTTGGAGGCAGACCAGTAGTGACCAGTATTGTCGCCTTCGCAGTAGCCGTCCCAGTCCTTGCAGCCACCCTTACCCAGGTTGTTCCAGTCAAGTTTGGACTGGTCTTTCTGGTAGTCGCGCCATTCACCGTCGTTGGGAAGGTGCCAGCCGTTGGGGCATGCCTTGGTGGCCTCTTTGTGGCTGTAGAAACGTCCGAATTTTTTGCAGTTGCCTTCGTCTTCGAGCAGGCACTGTTTGGGAGTAGAAAGGCTGAAGGCGAGGTTGTTCTTCATCCATGCCTTGTCGCCCTTGATTTCGACCTTGTAGGTCTTGCCGTCGCGCTTGTCGGTCAGCGTGTTGCCGTCTTTGGAAATGTTCTTGCTTTCGAGGGCGATGGCGAAAAGTTCTTCTTCGGAAAGGTTCTGTTCGATCGGTTTAATCTTCGCTTTCTTGCTGGAGTGCGTCATGTGGGATTTCTTGGCAGAAATCTTGGCGGCCTTGTGCTGGCCCATCTTGGGACCTGCGGCGAAGGACGTGCCGCAACAGAATGCCATAACGGCAGCCGCAGCGACCAGTCGATTGAAGTTAATTCCAAACATTACTCGCACTCCTTGTGGCGGAATTTACCGTCTACACTATTGAATATATACAGGAGTTTTCGAAAGCGAATCTTACAATTTTATGTTATATACGAAATGTGATTCCCGCTACACCCGGACCGGCCCAAACTGAAAAGTTTTCGTTACGGTCCCGGTGCAATTCCAGGATTCCGATGCTCACGCCCGTTCCCACGAGCGCTCCTACGATGACATCGGTTAAGTAATGTTTACCGGCGGCGACTCGCAACATGCTTTCGAGGCCGGCAAGAGAGTAGGCGGTTACTCTGACGATTCCTTTGTATGGTGAATTCGGGTAAGTTGTCCTGAACCATTCGTCGGTAAATGTGGCGACGGTAAAGGCGGTGGTGGCATGCCCCGAAAAGAACGACCCGTAGGCTTCCGGCTTTGCTTTTTCGGCTTTTTCCTTGCCGGCTTCGGTCCCCGAACTTGTCGAAGGGGCGTACATGTAGGGGCGGGGCCAGATTTCGAGCGAACGCATGGCCACGTTGATCCCGTTCCCGATTCCGACAGCTTGCAGGAGCATTACGGTAAAGGTGGCGAATTCAGCTCCGGTAGAGTTTCCGTTGTACCAGGCGATGCCCCCTATCGCTAGCGGAGCAACGGCCAAAACGGAACCGATGTCGCTTACCTTGTCGGCCGTTTCGCTATAGCGGCCGGCCAGGGGCTTGTCCCAGGGCAAAAGGTCATCCTTGTCTTTCAGTGTTTCGGGGGTATCCATGCGGGAATAAAGGAACATCCCTATCCCGAACATACCGCCTGCGGCCAAGGTCGCCGGTAAATCGTTTTCTAGGCTCAGTTTGTATGTAGGGCGTTCTGCTTCGGAAGCCTGGGCGAAACCAGTCAGGAGCAGAATGCCTACAATCAGTGACCTTTTGAAAAATCGCATACAGCCCCTAAGCTAAAAAAATTATATTGCTTCAAAGAAAACGAATGGAGCTTTTGTGGCTGAATCTTTAAGTAATCGCGAACCGATCGTACCTAGCATGGACCTGTTTGGAGCCATTTCCGATGAAATGCGCCTCAAAATCCTGTTACTTCTGGACCAGGCAGAATTTACCGTCAACGAAATCAAGGACATCTTGGATATTCACCAGAGTAATGCGAGCCGACATTTGGCGAAACTTTCTGCGTGCAACCTTCTCAAGGACCGTCGCGATGGCATCAAGGCGTATTACCGCCTGAGCGAGGAACTTTACCTGAGCACCCGAATGCTCTCGATGATTCGCGATGCTTACGAGGCTCTTCCGGATAAGGATATTCTCAAGTGTCGCGCCGCCCAGGTGCTCGAAGACCGCACCGACAAGACCAAGGGACAGATTCACAAGCTGGACCAGGCGGGGGGAAGCCTCAAGGCGCAAATCAGCCTGTTCGGTCGCCTCATGTATCCGTTCGAAAACGCGGTTGATGTGGGCTGTGGCGAAGGCGGCGACCTCACGCTGATGCTTTGTCATCGTTGTAAGCACGTGACGGCACTCGACTACGACCCGCAGGTGGTGAGCGGCCTCCAGAAAATCTTGAAGCAGAAAAATATCCTGAACGTGACGCCCAAGGTGGCCGATATGGTGAATACAGGGCTTCCCGACAATTTTGCGGATCTCGTCCTGATGAGCCAGGTGCTTCACCATGCAACGGATCCGCGCTTGGCCCTTAAGGAATCGGTGCGAATCCTCAAGCGCGGGGGAACTCTTGCACTCCTTGACTTGGCGCAGCACAAAGAAGAATCCTTCCGCACCACGCACGGTCACATTTGGCTCGGCTTTGAACGCAGCCAACTCGAGTTTTTCGTGAAGGAACTCAACTGTGAAGTTGTTTCTAGCGAGATTATCCCGAGTGAAAACGAGGTCGACAAGAAACTCCCCGTCATTTGCCTGATTATCCAAAAAAAGTGACGCACCTTGGATTAGGGCGTCACCTACGATAGTCCTATTTTCGCGACAGAATCACTTTCTCATACTTCTTCCGAAGCCACCTCGTGAGCTTCCGTTTGAACTGCTACGGTTTGTTGAACCGTTGCGGTCGCTGTTCCTGTCGCTGCTGCGAGTGGCGGTGACGTTGCCGTACGTTTGTCCGTGGCTTTGGTTATGGTAATCCTCCTGCCAGCTGTTGTTCTTGACGTTTGCCGTTCTGGAAACGGGGACGCTTGACGGGGTGTAGGTATGTTGCGGTTGTGGAGCGTAGGAGTGGCTTACGGGCGCGTTGCGGTGGTTCATTGGGGCCTTCGCCGGTTTGCTAGGCGGAACCGCGTAGCGGTCGCCCCTGGGCGGCGGCGGAGCGTGACGGTCGGTTCGTGGAGGGGGCGGCGCGTAACGATGCGGCGGGTGGCGCGGACGGGGCCTGTTGTGGTACCAGCGGTAGTCGTGAACGTAAATCAGGTGCGTATCCCATTCGAACCGGCTGCTGTTCCAGCCCCAGGGATCGTAGTAGCTGCCGATCCATACGCCGGAGCGGTAACGCAGTCCCGAATAACCACTGGAATAGGTGTAGTAAACGACGTGCGGATTGTAGACTGGCACGTAGATGTATTCTTTTTGCACGGGCTCGATGATGATGGTCTTTTCTTTAATAATCTTGACCTGCTCGTTGCTTTGCAGGTGTCCGTGTTGGTAGGCGGCGTTTCGCATACGCTGCACGGCATCCATCACGGCTTCCTTTTGGCTGGCGACGGCGTCACCTAGCTGATCGGTCCATACCTGATACCTGGCCATGGTGGCAAGGACCGTCGGGAAGGGAATAAGAGCCTGGACGCTTTCGTCGTAGGGGAGGTCTTCCAGTTTGATTCTTTCGGCAAGTTCCTGCCCCTTGAGGTTCTTATGCTGGTTGGCCCAGTCAGATGCTCTCGGAATTTCGTCACCATGAACAGAGGCGGCAAGTACCTGCACCAGGAGGGGATCCGGGTAGAGGGCGATGGTCGAAACGAGCGTATCGAGTTCCGCTGGCGTAAATTGCTCCTGTGCGCGGGTTGTGCCCGGCAGGCATAGAATGGCGGCAATCAAAAAACACAGCCAGGTAAGACTGGCGTTGAATGGAAAGGCGGAAACTTTTTGAGCCTTTGATTCGGTAAACATGATTTACCTCCTGTAGCTTTTATCAGCTACTATTATACAAAAATTTTACATTGTTGGCTTGTATACGCCTATTTTGATGCCTAGACCGCCCTGATAGTTGCCCTAAACAGATTTATCCAAGGTGGATATAAAAGTTTTTACACAACAAATGCCGTGGTGTTGTAAAATTACACAACGCGTAAATTGATTTTAACGATATTTTTTACACGTTTGGGTGTATTTTTATATTATCCAATTTGGAGGTTTTATGGGCTATTGGGCTAAAGTCATTTATGCCACGGTGCTATTGGCGTCTTTTTCACTTGCGCAGACCTACGATCTGCCGATTGTGTTCATTGATACCAAGGGCGAGTGCCTCGATCAGAATGTGACCGAGAAAATCCCTGCCACCATGAAGGTTCTTGATGGTGCCACGAACAATGTGGCCGACAGTGCCAAGGGAACCCGCTATGACATCGGTATCAAGGTTCGTGGGCAGTCCTCGGCCAAGTTCCCGAAACCGGGTTACAGCATCGAAGTCCGCGACGAGAAGGGCGAAGGCGTGGATGTAAGCCTGTTTGGGCTTCCTCCTGGTGATGACTGGGTCTTGCATGGCCCGTATGTGGACAAGAGCATGATGCGCAACGCCCTTGCCCATTGGCTATTTAGGCAGGCTGGGCATTACAGCCCCCGCACCAGGCATTTCGACTTGTATATCAACGGCGTGTACCGCGGCGTCTACGTGCTCATCGAAAAAATCAAGCGCGGCAAGTATCGTGTAAACGTGAGCAAACTCAAGGAAACCGACATCAGTGGCGACGACGTGACTGGCGGCTACATCTGGGCGTTCGATAAGACGGGTACCAATACCGGTGGCATGGGCATGGAAGATATCAACAAGGAAGGTTTCAGCACGGCGGATGGCTTGAATGTCATCATGCACTACCCCAAGAAGGAAAACCTGCAAACTCAGCAGCAGGCCTACCTGAAAAAATATCTGGAAGATCTCGAAAATCTGTTCAAGAACGGTAAGAATGGTAGCGGCTACGAAAATTATGTGGATATGACTTCTGCGCTGGACTACGTGCTGCACGAAGAAGTGACCAACAATTCCGACTCCTACTGGTGCAGTTTCTTCTTGCACAAGCCCAAGGACAGCAAGGGTGGCAAGGTGACTCTTGGCCCGGCTTGGGACTTTAACCTCGCCATGAGTAACGGTGGCGGCATGGGCTCGACATCGACTGACGGCTGGCAAATCGAGAATCCTCAGAAACAGGGTCAGGGTGGAATGATGATGATGGGTGGTGGTCTGAAAGCCCCTAATTGGCTTATCGGCATGTGGAAGGACAGCCTTTATCAGAGTGAATTGAAAAAGCGCTGGGCGGAACTCCGCAGCGGAGTGTGGCATACCAAGACGATGGATGCGTACCTGGATTCCATGAAGGTCTACATCACCAAGGCGGCTGACCGCAACTTCAAGCGTTGGCCTAACCTGGGACAGGGTAGCGGACAGGGAGATCCCGATCCGGAGCCGATGAAATATTGCAGCAACCAGAACCAGGGCGGCCAAAACCAGAACCCGTGGGGAATGTGGGGTGGCGGCATGGGAGGTGGCCTCGCTATGGGTGGCAATAATGCAAACACTTGGGACGGCGAATTTGAACACCTTCGCAAGAAGATGAAAGAAAGAATGCAGTGGATGGACCGGCAACTCGGATTTACCGAACCTGCGCAGCCCATTGTGACTGAGCCCGTGATTCATGATCCGGATTGGCAGAAGGATACCATAACGCAGTCAAATTACAGGAATGTTCAGATGGAAAATCTGAGCAGACTTTCTCCGACGAACTACTTTGCCGTGAATGGAGACCATCTCGAAATCCAGACGAGTCTGGGCGGAATGTTTGCCCTTGTCGACTTGAACGGAACGGTGCTGTACAAGATGCGAATTGGTAAGGGAATCACGACCTTGAAGGTTCCAGCCAAGGCGATGAACAGGCATTGGATTGCGATGCTCAACGGAAAAATGTTGAGCAAATAGTAGTACAAAAAATGAATATCTGAATTCAATTCCGAAATCTGGATTCAGAAGTCCGGATTCGCTATAGGTAATGCTTGACCTTGTTTACGGGGTCAAGATTTTCTTTTGGCGGCTTCGGAACATAGATCTTCACCGCATAAACATAGTGGTCCGTTTCGACGAGGATGTCGCCTTCTTGTAGGTCTTCGTTGACATCCACTTCGATTTCTACGCCGTCCTTGGCGATGCGACGGATGGAATGTTCCTTAAGCTCGTGCCGTTCGAACAGAACATCGATAACTTTCTTGTAGGTACCGTGGTGGGTGGTCCCTAGAATGCTGTTGCAGATCATGCTTTCCTCGTTTACACTACATCCATCGAGTCCACAAGGTTCACGATGTCGGTGACGGTCGCAATATAGTTATTTATGCTGTCGAGGAAAGCCTTTTCGTTTCGGCTACTGATAGGAGCCTTGAGCGAAGGGTATTCGTTAAAGATCTGCTGGTGATTTTCGGGGTAGGTGCGGAGGTTTAGGTAGTGGACCCCGTACATAATCGGGAGCAGCGTTGCATTGGCACGGGCGAAAAATCCGAGCGGGTTCCTGCTTTGCTGGATGTAGAGAAAAGCTTTGCGCAGGTGGATCAGGAGCCCGCGCAGTTCCCGTTCGCATTCCAGGCGCAGGCATTCCAGGTTCGGCTCGTAGTTGGGGAGCGGCTTTGCACCGGCGAGAGCGACATTCCTGTTTGCAATGTGCAGGAATTCTAGCGGGAAGACGTCTTCGGAGGTCTGGATTTCTTTAAGGGTGAAAAAGTAACGGAACTCCACATTTTCTTTCTTTGCGTCATTCAGCAATTCCTGCAACGGCTTGATTTTTTCGGTGGAATTGTCTCGAAGGATGAAGCTCACGGTCCAGGGGGTTTCAAGAGCGTTGAAACCTTCTACGAGTCCGTCGCCATGGATAAATGCCGAAACCAGGTTGTCACCCAGAGCCTGCATCAACATGCCCGGCCATTTGGATCTTTGCAGTTCTACGATGCTCAAGTTCTTTTTCATAATCTACCTTACCAAAGGTCGTCCCTTTTACCGAATCGTCCTATTCCGTTGCCGAACGAAGATCCTTCACCAATTCCGCTGCTGAATCCTCCGCCGAGTCCGTTTCCGAAACCGCCTCCGAAACCTCTCGGGGAGCCGCCGAATCCTCCGCCGAATCCGACTTCTGCTTCATCTTTTTTCTTGTTCTTGATGGCGCCTCCGAACAGGAACCAGAGAATGCCGTTGCCGCGGCCTCCGTTGAATTTGGCCATGAGGAGCAAGAAGAATACAAAGAGGATGAACAGGATCATGAGTGCGGGAACGCTGTTTTCGCTCAGCTTGTAGGGCGTGGCATCGATATCAAGTTGTTTCCCCTTGGCTTTGGCGCCCATCTGGGCGAGTGCGTAAGACAGGGAAAGAATTCCTTCGCCATAGTTGTATTCGCGGAATGCCGGAATCAGTGTCTTTTGCTGAATCTTGGCGAGAGTCTTTTCGTCAAATTTTTTTTCTAGAGCTGGCGTGACGACAATGTTCTTCCAACGCTGCTTCTGGGCGACAAAGATCATGATTCCTTCGGCGGAGTGTTTGCCGAGGTGCCATTCCCTAGCGGTATTCTGGGCATAGAGTTCACTTTTTTCGAACTGGTTCACGTGTCCGATGTCGTCTAGCAGGACGCAGGTGAGTTCGATGCCTGTCTTTCGGTAGAGTTCGTCCGTAAGGCTGTTGAAAAGGCTAGTCTCGGATGCATTTAATAAGTGATTGTCGTCGTAGATGTTGCTTTCGGAGGGCCTTTGCGGGTATCTAGGGGCTTCGGTCGATGTTTCTGCCCATGCGGAAAGCGCAAGGCTCAAGCAGAAAAAAATGAAAAAACGAAAAATGAATTTATTTCTCTGAAACATCACCTTGAAAATATAATGTTTATCGCAAAAAAGTGGACTATGAACTTTATTTTTCATTCAGAATATTCCACATTGGAATATGAAAAATGGACGAATTTGAATTTTTTTTCTGAGAATTGTTCCATTTCTAAAAAACTCTGTATATTTAGGAATGTATTACGAACAGAATTCTAGGAACGTGTTATGAAAGAAAAATGGATATGGCTCCCGGATTTTGCCTCGGATATGGGGTTGTGGGAAGACGAACTGGCGACGGTGTCGCCAGAGGCGGACCATCTTTTTGTTCCTTACGAAAAAATGGTTTCGTATTTAGATCATTTGTATGGAGAACCGGACCTTGCCTCGGCATCGACTGTCGTAGGTTGGGGACTGGGTGCTTTTGCCTTGTTGAAGAATGCTGCTTTCCGGCCTAAGGGACAACGCTGGATCCTGCTGTCTCCTTTTGCGGATTACTGTTCCGAAGAAAGTGAGTGGACGGCAGAAAATCTCTCCTTTATTGCGCATCAAACACTGACAGCGTCGGATGCGACGATCAATGCATTTTATGAGTTGCTTGAAGATGAACTGGGGGAATGGCAGGACGACTGGTTGAAATGTGCCAAACGCATAAAACCGGAGGCGTTGCGCTTGGGACTGGAGTACATGGCGAAGAATCGCATTGATTCCTTGATTGATACGGCAGGAGGTGGCGTACAGGTCCTCTATGGTCGCATGGACCGGGCGGTTCCTCCATCGATGACGATTGCCTTGGCCGATTTTATGCCTGGAGCGGAGTTCAAGGAACGTCCGAAGGCGGGACATTGGCCCCCGATGCTCCTATTTTAGCGGCAAATCTTGACAAAATTACGCTAGAAAAGCTTTTTATGATGCCATCGAAACCTCTTTTGGGGTTTTCTTTTGCTATATTGAAATTGATGTAAGTATATTGTGAGGCTTATGTAACGATGAGAGCGAAGTGTTTTTTGGGGGTGCTGATTGCGTTTTGCATTTGCTTTACGGGATGCGGAAAGTCCAATGTCCCGGAAAATCGTGTCTTTGCAATTAATGATTTAACGAATAAGAAGGTCGGTGTACTGGAGGCGAGTACCGCCGAAGTTTATGCAGCCGATTTTGGTGGCGATACAGCCAAGCTTCAGGTGGAAAAATATCCGACCCTGGAAGAGGCCGTCCAGGCGCTTCGTCGTGGCGATGTAGATGCGGTGTTGGGTGACGATGCCCCGGCTTCTGTCTTTGAAGGCAAGTACCAGTCCCTGCGTATTCTTGATGAAGTCTTTATGGAAGAATCGTATGCGGGAATTGTTGCCAAGAAGAATTGGGGCCTGCTTGATACTGTCAATATGGCGCTCATCCAGATGCGGACGATGGGTGTCTATGATTCTATTTTTGCATCGTATATCGGTGGTTCGGGCGATTATCATTATAAACCTGATTCTGCGAGTGGCCCAGTATTGAGGATTGCGACCAATGCCGAGTTCCCTCCGTACGAGTTCCGTACCGAAAGCGGTCCCCAGGGAATTGATATCGAGATTGCGCGCTATATCGCGGATTTTATGGAACGTCCGCTTGAAATTGTCGATATTGATTTTGATGAAATTATTGCCGCAGTGGATTCTGGCAAGGCCGATATTGGGCTTGCCGCATTTTCGGTCACGGAAGAACGCGAACGGATCGTAAGCTTTACGGACCATTATGCGAAATCGAAAATCGTGGTGATCGTGCGCAGCGGCGAAGAAGAATCTACCTTGCAGCGCATCAAGGACACCCTGTTCGGAGACTAGCGGAAGTTTCCGTGGTAATTCCAGCTCCATTGTTCTGGGTGCTCGGATATCCAGGATTCCATTTCTTTTGCGATACTTGAGACGAGCGCGCTATGCTCGTCTTTTTGCAAGTTGTTGCCCGCGAGCGTTTTGTCGAATCGGGGTGGATAGTATTTTTCGAATCGGATGACGATGCGTTTTTGTGGTGCGTATTCGGTCCAGGTGCGGAAAAGAACGATGCCTGCGCCCATCTCGTTCACCTTTTGTGGAAGGCGCAAGTACAGCGTGCTTTTTTGTCCAAAGAGTTCGACGGAATTGCCCTTGGTGTTCTTGCCCTGGTCGAAAACCATCGCGAGGATTCCCTTGGTATGGAACAGGTCACGGATAAGTTTTCCTGTTTCTTCGGGGTGGTATTCGGTGAGATGCGGATCGCTGCGGAGATCCTTGAGAACTTCGCGGAAGGATTCGTTGCCAACGGAATCGGTAATCAGGTGCACGTGCTCGCTGTAGCGGCAAAGAGCGCGGTGCAGCAATTCAAATGCTCCTTGATGAATACTGATGCCTGCGATGGGCTTTCCGTTCTTGGCGCATTCCGCTATAGCTTCGCCGATGATTTCTTCGTTTTCGTAGACGATTCGGCTTTCGACACTTTTGAAGCGTGCGAGCCCCCGGTATGAATCCAGCGCGTTCCAGAAAATGCCTTTGAAAACGTCACGGGCGCAAATGCCTGTTTTTAAATAAGCCCTTGAGCGAGCAAGGTGCTTTACCGTGCGCCCGTAAGCGCGCTCGGTATGCAGCGCCTTGTAAATCGGAAAAGCAACTGCAAAAAGTGCCGAATAAAAAATATCCGGCATTCGTAACAGGATGTTCACCAATGTATTATATGCGATGAACTTTACTCGCATAAGGCAATTCCGAATTCTGAATTCCGAATTCTAGATTATTCATCGAATTCCAGAATATTTCTTCCGAGTTCACGTTCGAACACGCGACGGCTGAGACTTTCGCCTGCATAGCTCAGTGTGGGCGAGACTTCGTACAGTTTGTTCGGATTTACTTCGATGTGGGCCTTGCGCAACCATTCACGGTGAAGTCGGCCAATCATGGTACGTGCAGTCTTCGGGGAGTCGTTTCCTTCGGCGTTTTTCACCGGAGAAAATTCCTCTTCGCGCACCACACCAAACGGCATCATCGTGCCCAGCTGCGGGAAGGCGTCGAACAGGAACTGCTCGAACTTCCAGCATTTTTCGATGCCGCAAACGGTCTTGCGGGCCGTATGCCACGGGAGTTTGCTTGTCTGCAACTTGCGCAGTCCCTCAAGCTTGAACAGGTGAATGGCAATGTTTCCGCCGTCGAAAGTGAGGCTTCCGTCAGCGTTGGTCATATCGCGGTAGCTTTCGGGCAAGTCGCTGTATTCGACGACACCGGGCTTGCCGTTCTGCAAGGCGAAGATGCCCACTTTTTCGTTGGGTCCCGCCTTGTGCACCACCTTGGATGCCGACATGCTGCGGCCTTCGCTCGCGAGTGCGCCAATAAAGGCGGGATCGCAAATGCGGCAGAGGGCGTTGTCGACGCTGTAAAGGAATACGTAGCGAACGCCTTTTTCAATCAACCAGGCGAGAGTTCCGCTTTGGGCGAGCGCCCTAAAGCATCCTCCGTTTCCATCGGGCACCAGAGCCAAGCGGTTGTTTTCGTCGACGACGGCCTTCCCGTTCGGGTCGAGCGCACAAATCGTGCCTTGTTCAAAGAAACGGATGTTTTCGCGGGCGTAACCGAAAAAGTTGTGCTCGGTAAAGAAGTTGACGGTCGCTTCGTGGTTCAGCGGACTCGTCATGATGCACCACGGAATCGCATAGCCTACTTGGGCGGCCAAGTTCTGCAAGCGTTCTGCCTGCAGCTGGAAAAGGCTCTTGTGGCTCGGAAGACCGATGTCGAACATACCCTTCGGACCATCGAAACCGAGGCGAGAACCTTGACCGCCTGCCACGAGGAACGCGGCTACCTGACCTTTGCCCAAAAGTATTTCGCCGGTCTCTTTCCAAAAGTCGTAGCGCAAGTCGTCAATCGCGGTTTTGAACGGCATCGGTTTCAAGTCTCCCGACACGTTGTCTTCCAGCGAGGCGTTCGATTTTTCGGTATAAAGAGCCTTCAACTCTTCCCAGTCCTGGCTGGCTATGTCGCGCTCCAAATGCTTGCGGGCATCGCCGCTCAAAGATTCTAGCTTGGCGACCAGCTCTTGCTGACCCGCCGCATTCAAGGATTCAATAATGTTCATATTTTACCTAATGCCGAAGAAAATCACCATGCTCACGATGAGCGCGAAAATGCTGATGAGGTGCATGCGCCACACGATTTTGGAATTCATGAGCGGCTTGCTCGGGAAGCGGCCTTCCCACTTCTTTTGGAAGTGGTGGTGGAGAGGTGCGCAAAGGAAAATGCGCTTGCCTTCGCCGGTGGTTTTCTTGGTGAACTTGAACCAGCTGATCTGGAGCAACACGGAGCAGGCTTCGGCGATGATGATGATGCAGACGATGGGGAGGAATAGCCCTGCCTGTACCAGAATAAACATAATACCGATAGCGGCTCCAAAGCCTACGGAACCGGCGTCGCCCATGTAGATTTCGGCCGGAGGGCTGTTGAACCACAAGTAGGCGAGGAGTGCGCCTGCAATCGACATGGCAAGCGGGAACAGTTCGTCGCAGCCGGGCAGGTACGGAACGCTCAGGTACTGGCTAAAGATAAAGTTGCCGCTCACGTAAGCTACGAGCCCTACGAAAATCATGCTCGAAAGAATCGGCACCGAAACAAGACTGTCGAGACCGTCGGTAAAGTTGGTGCCATTGGCAGAGGCGGCGATTACAAAAGTCATGAATCCGACGAAAACCCAGTTGGGCAGGTGAATCTGGAACACGTCGATGGGGCAGAAGGGAATCGTCAGGTCGCCCTTGAGTTCGGGAATGAACTTGTAGCAGAAGATAGCGACGACCAAGCTAAACAAGAAATAGAGGAAAAGTCTAAGGCTGCTAGAAATACCGTCGGCCTTGTCCATGTAGTCGGCGGCCTTGAGTTTGCCGAGCTTGATTAGGCGCTTGGCCTTGACTTTGGCGATGTCGTCGATGGCACCCACGGCAGAAAACGCGGCTAGCACAATCAGAGTCGAAATGGTGTAGCCGTTCATCTTGCACACCAGGAGTGACACGATTTCTACGACAATCACCAGAAGCAGACCGCCCATAATCGGGGGAGACTTGGATTTACCATCTTTATCGAAGTCGGAAGTTGCATCAAGGCTCTGGAGCTTTCGAATGTAGATCGGCATGAAGGTCATGACGAGGATGATGGAGAGCATGGCGGCGACACCCGCACGGAATAGACGACCGTCGAAAAGGTCAATGCTAGTTAAATGATAAAGCCACTGGCAAAGCATGGATAATTCAGAATTTGGATTTCGGAGTTAGGAGTTGTAACTCAGATATATTCACAAAGTGAAAAATCATAAAAAGGTGCACGAAAAACAAGCAGGACATGATAAAAAATAAAAATAAAGTTAGCGATAGGAATGATATCAAAAAAAATAATGTTGTAGAACTCGGATTTTTGCTAAATTATAGGGCATGAGTGAATTCCATATTGACTGCCCCCATTGTGGTACATCCTTTGACGCTCAAATCCAAGGGGATGGCGCCAACATGATGGTGTTTTGCTGCGCCCGCTGCAAGACCCCTTTGATGTATTTCCATGGCGAAGTTGCCGAGTTGGATCGCGAAGAATTTGCCGGACTCCGCAAGAAACTGAGTCGCGCGATAGACGCCGTTGTCAGCAATGGTGGTGCTATGGGTGCTGTGGCCGAGGCCCTCAAAAAGATGGTCGATGCCTCCGAAGCCCTGGCTGAAGAACGATCCGAAAAGGGTGATCGCCTGCCTAATCCGCGTGCGGGGTCTGCTCCATCGGAATTCGACGCCGCTGCAGAAAACATTGCTGGAGCCATGGCCCCGAGTGCGCCGGAAACGGTTCAGCCGGCGGTCATTTCGGACGATGTGCTTTCGGACTTGCAGAAAGACCTCGACGAACTCGATGTCGATAGTTTCTTGGACAAGCTATAGAAATCAACCATCTACAGCCAATTTCCTACAGTCTATGCTAGAATTCTTTATTGCTGCCTTGGTGGTGGGAATTGCCCCCGGCCCAGATAACTTATTTGTATTGGCGCAAAGTGCGACCCACGGCGCCCGTGCCGGTTTTTGCGTGATTTTGGGACTTTGCACGGGTATTGTGATTCAGGTAGGCTTGCTCGTGGCTGGGGTGTCCGCCTTAGTCGCTGCAAGCCCGAAGGCGTTCTTTGTAATGCAGTGCCTGGGGGCGGCGTACTTGCTGTATTTGGCCTACAAGAGCTTCCTGGTCCGTGCCGGCACGGTTGCTGCTGGCGAGGCTTCCGAGTGTCATCCTGAGCGGAGTCACGAAGTGACGGAGTCGAAGAATCTGGGAGAGGCGCGTCTTTCCGGTCGCAAGCTTTACCTGCGCGGAATCCTCATGAACATTTCGAACCCGAAGGTGATTCTCTTTTTGCTTTCGTTTATTCCGCCGGCAGTTCGCCTGGAGCGCCCCATTCACCCGAGCCTGCAAATGGTAATTTTGGGCGCTGAATTTATCGTTGCGACGTTCGTTGTATTCGGCTCCGTCGCGTTACTTGCGGGTGCCGTCAAAAAGTTCTTGCTGAATAGCCCGAAAGCGAACCGCAACCTCAACTGGTTCAGCGGTGTCGTATTCGTGCTGCTTGCGGTTGCCTTGTTCGCGCTATAGTTGCTTTTCAACCAGCTTCAGGATTTTCTCGATAGTGATTTCAGGCGCATCGCTGGTGTCGCCACCGGCGGCACGGGTGTGGCCGCCTCCGCCGAATTCGCGGGCGATGGCGTTTACATCAACTACATAATTGCTGCGCAGGCTGATCTTGTACTTGCCGTTCACGGGGTACAGGAATAAGGCCACTTCGGTGCCGCCGACTTCGCGGATGGTGTCGATGACATTCGAAAGTTCAACCGGCGTCACGTCGAAACGCTGCATGTCTTCGGGGGTGATGTGGGCGTAGACCACTTTACCGCCGAGCCCGAGTTTGCAGTTTTCCATGACGAATCCGGTCACGAGCGTCTGCTTGTAGGTGCGCGTATAGTAGGTCTCGTTCACGATTTTCGCGAAGTCAACGCCCTTTTCGATTAAGTCACCGACCACTTGCATGGTGCGCTTGCCGGTGCAGCTGAACTTGAAGGCACCCGTGTCGTGCACGATTCCTAAGTACATGCTGTTTGCCGCTTCTTTTGAAACCTTGCTCCTGTCGAGGCTTACGTAAAGCACTTCGCTTGCGGAACTCGCTTCGGGTTCCACCAGGTTCAGGGTGCAAAGGTTCAGCGGGTTTGAAATATGGTGATCGATGTTGATGGTCTTTTTCGCGGCCTTGATGCATTCGGTTCCATTTGCACCCACCCGTTCAAAGCTCGGGGTGTCCATCAAGAAGGCCAAATCGTAGGGCTTGCCGCCGTTGCTTTCGGCAGTCCAGGCGGAGCGGGCGTCGCTTGCCCCGCGAAGAATTTTGTAGCTGTCGGGGAAGTTCTCAAGATACAGGTCCACGCTAATGCCCGGACAGTTGTCCTTGATGTAGTTGTAAATGCCCGTGGTCGACCCCACGCAGTCGCCGTCCGGACGCACGTGCCCGAAAATGGCTACAGTTTTTGCTTCGCTCAAAAAATCATCGATTCTCATATCGATGAATATAGAAAAAGAGCTTAGAGTTAGAGCATTCCTTTCTTATCTAAGCTCTACCAATAGTTGTCCCGAATTTTGAAATCCGAATTCTGAATTACTATATTCTACGCATGAAACTTCTTTTCACCGACCTTGACGGCACGCTCTTGACCGACGACAAGACCATTCTCGATATAGACATGAAGGCTATCGAGGAAATGCTTAAGTGCGGTCATAAGTTGGTGCTCTGCACTGGGCGTCCGCTTACGAGTGCCAAAAAGTTGGCGCAAAGGTACGGTTTCGACAAGCCGGGCTTCTTTTTAGTGAGCTTCAACGGAGGCCTCATCTACGATTGCGCTACCGAACAGTCTATCCTTACTCGTCGCATCCCGGTGGAATCGGTCAAGTTCATCATGGACGAGGCCCATAAGCGGGGGATGCATGCGCATACCTACGCGGGCGACCTTGTGGTGTCGGAATACGAGACGGAACAGCTCAAGACCTACTGCCGCTTGATGCAGATGGATTATGCTGTCGTGGATGATATCCGCGAATTCTTTGGCTTAGCGGATGTTGTTTCGGGAAAAGCACCGACGGCGCCGATCAACGTGGTGGTGAAGCCGCCTATCAAGGTGAATATCATTACCCCGTTCGATCATTCAAGCTTGGTGGATTTCCGCACCGAGATGCGCAAGACGACGGAGGGCAAACTCTTTGATGTATTCAGCAAGCCCGAAATGCTTGAATTTTCGCACATGCAGTCCAATAAGGGCGACGCGGTGCGGTTCATGGCCAATTTTTACAAGGTCCCTCTCTCGGATACCATTGCTGTGGGCGACGAGGAGAATGATTGCACGATGATTGAGGCTGCAGGAGTAGGAATTGCCATGGCAAATGCCTCCGAGGTGGCGAGATCGGAGGCCAATTATGTGACAAAAGCGGATAATAACCACGGTGGAATTGCCGAAATTGTTCATAAATTCGTCATTTAGGGCATTTTAATCCCAAATATTCCAAGTTGGAATAATTAACGCAAATTTTTTCGAACAAAACCAATGTCAATATGATATCTTATATATAGGATTATTGTGCAGGGATTCCATATATATGAAACAATTCCAGTTTGATTATCACAGCGTCACTTCTTTAAAACGGGATCTGGATAAGATTAATCTCTGGTGCAAGTCAAGAGTGTTTTCTCATGTGGTATTTCAGATTTATTCCAATTCCATGGATCGGGGGCAAATAGACCTTGTTTGCGATGTTATATCGCAGAATTTCCCGGATTCTGTGTATATGGGTTGTTCTACGGCGGGCAACATTGTGGATGGACGGATTTCTAATGCGGAAATTTCCGTTATCTGTACGATTTTTGAATATCCTACGACCCAAATAAAACTGTTACAGTATACAATAAGCGATGAAAATGCCGGTGTAGTAGAAAGCATAAAAGATGAAATCAAGGCGAATCCATGGGTGAAGGCGGTTGAACTGCAACTGACGACCCTTGGAGTATCCATGGCGTCGTTCTGCGACGCGTTCAAGGGCGTGGATCCATCGATTGCCATTTTTGGCGGTGGAGCCAACAATCCTGATTTGAAAAATTCAGAAACATGCGTTTTTTCAAATGTGGGCGGGTATTCCGGAAAAGGAGTTCTTGTCCTTTTGATGGGAGGTGAGGACTTTTTTGTCTATACAACTCATGTAATAGGATGGAAACCCCTTGGCCGTGAATTTTCAGTGACGAAGGCGCAAGGCCCTGTGCTGTATAAAATGGATGGCGTGCCGGCTTATGAAATCTATCATCGTTATCTGAATGTCCTAAATGACGAACATTTTATTTTCAATACGCTGGAATTCCCGTTGTCCTATAAGCGAAATGGAATCGATATCATGCGTGCGCCGGTTGCCTGTAACGAGGATGGTTCCGTGGTCATGTCTTCAGATATTGAAGAAGGGGTAAAGGTGCGACTTGCTTATGGTGATCCGAGGACTATTCTCGCAAGTGTTCGAAAAGACGGCCGCGAAGTAGGAGTGTTCAACCCGGAAGTCATTAAAGTCTTTTCTTGTGTGGTGCGTCGAATCTTTTGGGGCAAAGAAGAAATTAGTAGTGAGACGCTCCCGCTGCAGAGTATTGCGTCTACTTCGGGCTTTTATTCTTCTAGTGAATTCTTGCGTACGGGTTGTTGCGTGAACCAGCACAATGCGACTCTTGTTATTGCAGGAATGCGTGAAGGAAAGGGTGGGGAACGTTACGATTTTGAGGTGCCTGAAGAAAGTTTCTCGGGCAAGGTTTCCATGATTAACCGTCTGGCGACCTTTATTGATGCTACGACTCGCGAACAAATAGAAGCAAATGCGAAACTTTCGTTTACCGCAGTTACGGATTCGCTGTCGTCTATGTTTAACCGCGCCGAAATCCAACACAGGATTAATGAATGTGTCGAAAGTGGGGCGTCGGGTTGCCTTGTTATGCTTGATATTGATGACTTTAAACAAATTAACGAAATCTACGGGCGCGCTGAAGGTGATGTGGTCATTGCTGAAATGGGACGAATCTTACGCACTGTAGCCGATGATACAGGACTCTCTGGGGTGCGTGCGTCTGAATTTAACGCAGACGAGTTTGAGGCGATGTGCAAAGAAAACATAGGTAATACTGAATTTAATATTCGCCCGGTGGTCTTGGATGTAAAATCGCCTATTGGTCGTTGGGGAGGGGATGAATTTATGGCGCTTTTGCAAGAATCTTCTTTAAAAACGGCTATGGATTTTGCTAATCGGGTTCGTGTCGCGTTCAATGATATTACATTTGAAAAAGCAGGTTGTCGTTCTGTGAGTGCCGGTGTAGCTGAACTTCGGAAGGGCGAAAGTGTTGATGCCACGATTGTTCGTGTCGACAACGCTCTGTATAGGGCTAAAAAGTTGGGCAAGAACCGCGTTGTTGCATCAGAAGGAGAAATTGATGGATAATGCTGTCAAAGCGAAAATAGATTCCTTGTACGAGGCTTTTTCTGTACTTTCGAATGGTGCATATACCTATATGACTGATATGGGGACGGATTGGACCCGCTGGTCCAAAGAGGCTGTTCGCTATTTCGGCTTGCCTGACGAGTATATGCAGGGGGTCGCCTATACCTGGATGGAGCGTATCCATCCGGATGATCGCGCCGCTTATAAAGAAAATATCGATAAGGTCATGAGTGGCCAACTAAGTGAGCATAATCTTCAGTATCGCGTGTTGACAAAAGATGACCGCTATATTGTTTGCACGTGCCGAGGTGTTGTGCTCCGTGATGGGAATGGTACTCCAGATTTCTTTGGCGGAATAATCAAGAATAACGATACGCTGAGTTATTTTGACGATATTTCCAATATGAGGAGCCTGTACGGTTTTCTGGAAGATCTGCAATCGGCAAGTTGTCGTGGAGAAAGCTTGCAGATTATGATTCTGGGTATTAATGATTTTTCTCGCCTGAACGAAATTTACGGCTATACTTTTGGAAACCGTGTGCTACAGGAATTTTCGAAAATGGTTAAGACTGAGGCGCATGGTATGGGAACGTGGTATCGAATGGACGGTACCAAGTTCGCTGTTGTCTGTCGGAAAGCTTCTGTTGATGACCTGAAGAACCTGTATAAGCGAATTCAGTATAATTCCATTCATGACTTTAACGTGGATGGAACCCGCGTAGTTCTTTCGTTTGTGGCGGGAGCCATCAACTTGGAAAAATTTGATGTCAGTGCAGAAACGGTTTATTCTTGCCTGCGATTTGCATATTACGAGTCCAAGAACAACCACTTGGGAGAACTGTTCGTTCTTAAGAACAACGTAAATGATGATAAGCGCATTGCGATTGAACGAATCAATGTGATTCGCAACAGCATCGTGAATAATTGCGAAGGCTTCTATTTGTGCTATCAGCCGATTGTAGACGCTGATTCCGAAAAGATTGTTGGCGCCGAAGCCTTGATTCGTTGGAATAGCAACGAGTATGGTGTTGTTCCGCCCGTACAGTTTGTCGATGTTTTGGAACAAGATAATTTGTTCCCGGAACTGGGTAAGTGGATTTTAAGAACTTCTATCAGGGATGCAAAGAAAATTCTTGATTCCTATCCGAGTTTTGTAATTAACGTGAACCTTTCGTATACGCAGCTGGAAAAGCCGGACTTTGTTGATAGCGTACTTCATATTCTTGAACAAGAAAAGTTCCCGCCACAGAACCTGTGCCTGGAAATTACGGAACGTTGCCGTCTTTTGGACATGGATCTTCTTAAGAATATTTTCACGAGGCTCCGTGGTCGAGGAATCAAGGTTGCCCTTGATGATTTCGGTACAGGGTTTAGCTCGATTGGGGTTCTGCGAGAAATTCCGGTTACCTCGGTGAAAATTGACCGTAGCTTCGTGATGAATATCGAACAGGATTCTTCTGACCAGAAAACGGTGCGTTTTATTTCGGAATTGGCGGATTCGTTCTCGTCTTCGGTGACGGCAGAAGGTATCGAAACGCCTGAAATGCGTGAATTCCTGCTGCGCTTTAAAATCAAGAACTTGCAGGGATTCTACTATTCGAAACCGTTGCCTATTAACGATTTTATGGACAAATATGTGAATGCGTAGATAATTCAGAATTATGAATTCGGAGTTGAAAAGCAATTCTGAATTCAGAACTCTGAATTTTGAACGAAATAATTAACTAAATTAGGGACATGAAGAATATTCTTGAACGCCTGGGTAACAGTCGCAGGCATTTTATTGTGTTGGGAATTACACTTGCCGTATTGGTGGGCGCATTCCTTGTTTTCAACAATTTGACTGTTTCGTACGCTCGACGTTGGGATATCGACTGGGGCTACTACGCCATTCTTTCGACTTTTATCCTGCTGGTTGTGGGGTTGGCGGTGAACTTGCCCGAGATTTTGCGCGGCAGAAAGAATTTCAAGCCTTCGGGAAAAAGCATCTGCGCCTTTGCCGGAATTGCACTTGTGTTCTCGGTGTTCATGTTCGGGAATATCAGCAATACGCACCGTGTGCTGAGCGACGAGACTAGCTGGGAGTCAATGGGACTCCAGATGTATTTTGATCATACGGGAGGCATCTGTAACGAGGGAATCTGGAAAGATGGGGTCCTGGATTGTAAGACCGAAGTGAATAATTTTAAAGGAAAGGCGCTCGGGTTCGTCTATTCGCTGGTGTTCAACTTCATGGAACCGGGGCGCGACACGGCCTTGCTGGTCAACTATCCTTTCTACCTGTTGAGTCTCCTGTTCTTTTTCTTTGCGCTTTCCAAGTGGTTCAAGAATGACTGGGCGGCACTTGCGGCGACCGCTTTCTTGGGTGGAATGCCGATTTATTTGTTGCAGGCCAGGTCGGCCTCGACAGAAGTGCTTTACATCTTCTTGCTTGCTGCTCTGATGGCGTGGTATGCCTTTGTCCCGGCGAACAAGGTGAACTGGAAACATTTCCTGCTGACGGTCCCGCTGCTCGGATTCTTTGCACAGACTCGCCAAGAGACTGTTTTTGCCTTTATTCCTTTTGCACTTTATTACTACAAGTATTTCTTTGAAAAGGCGCATAGACTTCCGCTTTTTGTGGCATCTGTGATTGCGGTGAGCTGGCCTTCGGTGAACACGATGGCGGCCTACCGCGGCTACGATTTCCAGGGGGGTGAACATGCGGCTCATTCGCTTGAAAATCTGTGGTTCAATCTGAAGACAAATATCGAAATCATGTTGAACTTAAAAGAAGATTCGTCTTTTGGCGGAATCATGATGAACCCGTTCTACACGACTTTTACGATTATTCTTCTGGCAGCGACTGCGTGGCTCCTATTCCGTCTGATTTATTCGCGTCGTTACTGGCGTGGGGCCTTGCTTGGAATTACCTTCTGCGTGCAGATTTTTGTAATCCTCCTGAATGTGTCGGGAACGTTTACGATTGACATCAATCAACGTTACGTGCTGGTGGCGCTTCCGCTGTTTGCTCTGATTATGGCATTGGGACTCTTTGATGCCCTTGCCTTTACGACCAAGATGAAACCTGATGCGGCTGGAAAGATTGTTTTGGCGGTATCGGTGGCCCTTTCGGTGGGACTCATGATTTACCATGGGGATAGCTTCCGTCACAATATGCTTTATTACAAGAATAAGCTGCTGGGTGAAGAAGACTATTTGGACAAATCTTTGGAGTCTTTCCCCGAAAACTCCATATTCATCTATGCACGACCTTGGCAGATGCTTGCCTCTAGGCATAGTTCCTTTAGCGAACGCACTTTTATGGGGTGGGATACCGAGACCTTTGCCAAGTGGCAACAGCAGTCCGGTGGAAATATCTACATGGTTCGCGGACAGGATGGCTACGGCGAACTCAACCGGAAGTCCCGTGTGGTGGGATTCAAGACGACGGACCAGGTAGACGAAATCCTGAAGGATTACAAGAGTGAGCGCGTGTTGATTGAACCAAAGCTGTTCGGTTATCCTCTTGCGATATATAAGATTATTGCGAAGAAGGGTGTATCGACATACCAGCAGAATTTCTTCGTGGGTGATATGGCCGATGGGGCGATGGTCGTGAACAAGCGTTTCCCCGAGGCGATTACCTGCAACTACTCGCTGAATGGCGAACTGCAGGAGGAATTGGTTATTACGCAGGAAGCCGATACCTTGCTGCTGGATTCCGCGAAGATTACGGCAGGTATGAACCGCGTGAACTTTGAATGCATGATGCCCGATTCTGATACGCTTGGACTTGTGAAGGATTTCTTTGTGGAAACTCCGGAGGTGTTACTGCTTTCGAAGTTGAAAATCGATGCGTTTGAACAGGCGTGGGGACAACCGCAGATGAATGCGACGGTTGAACATCGCAAGTTGACGCTCGACAAGGAAGTCTTCCGCTACGGTATCGGTTCGCACGCCCCGGCGTTTATCCGCTACAGTTTGCCGCGTAGTTATTCAACGTTGCATGCGACCATCGGCCTGGATGACGAAAGTGCTTGCGGCGATGGTGCTTCGTTTATTGTTCTGGGCGACAACCGTGAATTGTTCCGCAGCAAACGATTGTATTCGACGGAAAAGCAGAATATCAATGTTGACGTATCCGGCGTGAAAGTATTGGAACTCCGCTTAGATGAAGGAGATAAGAAGGACAAGGACTGCGATCACGGCGACTGGGCGAATGTCTGGCTGGAGGCCGTTCGTTGAAAGTCCTGGTAGCACCGCTTGACTGGGGGCTTGGGCATGCGACTCGTTGCGTGCCCGTGATTCGGGAATTCCTGAATCACGGGGCTGAAGTCGAACTTGCCGTAGTGCGTTCCAATGCAGGGCTTTTACGGGGTATATTCCCGGAACTTCGGCAGCGTTTAGTGCCTTCTTACAACATTGTGTACCCGAAGCACGGCTACAATATGGGACTCTGGCTTGTGAAGAACGGAGCCCATTTGCGGACGGTGATGAATTATGAACATCGTATTGCCGAGGAAATGGTGAAACGTTTCCACTACGATGTACTGGTCTCCGATAATCGTTTTGGATTTTATAGCCGGAATGCCAAATCGATTTATATGACGCACCAGCGGCGTATTGCCTTTCCCCGTGTGCTGTCAGCGTTTGAATCGCTCGGGATGCTTTGGCAAGCCTCGGTGATGAAACATTTTGACGAGGTCTGGGTGCCGGACTTGCCGGAATTTCCTGGCTATGCGGGCTCGCTTTCGCATGTGAAAAATTGCCCGGTGCCGGTAAAGTATGTAGGGGCGTTGTCAAGATTCGGCGGAAAGGAGTGGGATTCTTCGACTTGTTTGGGCAAACTCGGTCCCTATTGTTTCGTGGCGGTTGTTTCGGGGGTGGAACCTGCCCGAACCCGCTTCGAGAACCTGTTGCGTAAAGTACTTGTCAAAATTCCGGGACGTCATGCGATTATTCTTGGAAAACCGTCGCTTGGGCTGAAGACTTCCAATGAAAATAACCTGGACTTGTTCACGCATCTGCCGGACGAGCAGTTTGCTTCTGTGGTGCGGTCGGCACAGTGGGTGATTTCGCGCGGCGGTTACAGCACCGTGATGGACATGGCTGTCCTTGGTGCCCGTTGTGTATTTGTACCGACTCCGGGACAGTATGAACAGGTGATTCTCGGACGCGATCTTGCTCGCGAAGGTTTCGCCGCGACTATCGATGAATCCAGGTTTTCGACAGAAAGCCTGCTTGCAACGATTGGTGAAAAAGCCTGCGTGGCCCTCCCGAAACCAGGAGAGAATAACCTACTGAAAGATGCTGTTAAAGAACTTATGTCATTCTCGACCGAAGGGAGGGTATCCAATGCTGGATCCCGTCTCCCCTCCGCTACGCTTCGAGGATGACACGCTCCAGGATGACTCATCTCATTCTTAATTCTTCATTCAACTAACTATGCCTCAATTCATTCTTGCTTTCCCTCTCACAAAAGAAGTTAACGAACCCCTCGCTTTAACCGAAACGGTGACGCTTGCGGCCGATGCGACGTCGGCGATTATTCCCGGTTGCAGCGTAATGTTCAAGGTGGTCCGCAAGGAACATGTGGATGGCCTTGACGATATTTTCAAGGAACATCAGGATATTCCCGCTGAAACAGCAGCCGCAATCGATGCTCACAAATCGCTGCTATTCTTGCTCGGTGAAGTCAAGAATATCGACGAAGTGACCCAGGTGAATATGGCCATTCTGAAAGTCTTGAACGCAGGTGCGCTTGGCGTGTACATGCAGCAATGTGGCGCCGCCTGGACCGATGCGGGTTTCCGCGAAGAAGTGGGCGATGGCGAATACCCGATGGACCCGTGGATCAATTTCGTAGAAGCGGGTGATACGATTTATACGCTCGGGCTAGCAACGTTCGTGCTGCCGGATTTGTGCATTGCAGCGAGTGCCGAAGACCCGCAAGAAGCTTTGCTGATGGCGGCAGATTCTTTGTTCGGCGAAGGTGTTCCGGCCAAATCCGGCTCCGAAGTCGACCTCGGCGAAGGTGTTCATTACGTGCTCCGCGCCGAAGCCAAGAATCCCTTCCCGAAAGACAGCCTGGAATTCAACAAGCAGGGAATACTTCGTTTAATCAAGAAGTAAAACTAAAAAACGCAGACGCGAAGATCTGCGTTTTTAATCTGCGTTTTTAAATAGTGCGGTCTCCCGTGAGCAACAAACGCCTCGTATTAACGAGGCGTGGTTGCGACCTTTGGCCACTTAGCACTTTAGTGCTTATGTGGATATGGCCCCCCTTGCGGGGGTAGCGAGGCGAAATCACAATCTTTTTTATGCGATAGAGCCGAGCGGTCTCATTAGAGTTCCGGCTGCTTGCCGGTGAGGCGCACGAAGATTTCTTCGTACTTGGCGAGCGTGTTCTTCACGACGTCTGCCGGAATTTCCGGACCCGGGTAGGTCTTGCCCCAGTCGAGAGTTTCGAGCCAGTCGCGAACGTACTGCTTGTCGAAGCTTTCCTGGTTCTTGCCCACCTGGTACTTGTCGGCCGGCCAGTAACGGCTGGAGTCCGGCGTGAGCACTTCGTCGATGAGAATAGTCTCGCCATCGATTTCACCGAATTCGAACTTGGTGTCGGCAAGGATGATGCCCTTGCTTGCTGCATAGTCGCGGGCCTTCGTGTAGATGTCCAAAGACATGTCGCGGAGTGTCGTTGCAACCTTTTCGCCAACGATGTCGAAAGTCTGTTCGAAGCTGATGTTTTCGTCGTGGCCAACGTCGGGCTTGGTGCTCGGCGTGTAGAGCGGCTTTTCCAGCTTTTGGCAGAGCTGCAAGCCTTCCGGGAGAACATGACCGCAGATCTTGCCGGTCTTCTGGTAGTCCTTCCAGCCGGAACCCACGATGTAGCCGCGGACGATGCATTCCACGGAATGGCGGTGAGCCTTCTTCACGATCATGGAACGGCCGCGGAGGTAGTCGGCGTGCTTCTTCAAAACGGCCGGGTATTCGTTCACATCGGCGGTGATGAGGTGGTTCTTCATGCCGAGGTGCTGGAACCAGAACAGCGAAAGCTGGTTGAGGATTTTGCCCTTACCAGGGATCGGGGTGGGGAGCACCACGTCAAAAGCGGAAAGACGGTCGCTGGCGACCATCAGGAAACTGTCGCCCAGGTCGTACATGTCGCGTACTTTACCCTGGTGGAACAGCGGAACTTCGGTAATGGGGGTTTCAAATTTTAAGCTCATAGTACCCCAAATTTAGTAATTTGAAGCGCTCTTTTTTCTATTTTCACTAAAACACGGTGCGTTATGAACTTATTGAAATCCCTATTTTTTTCTTTAACTGTAGCCTCTGTCGCATTTGTGGGGACTTTTAGAGCGGCCCGGTACCTTTCAAATTAAGGTTTGAAATATGAATTTTTCGATAAAGACGATGTTTGGCTTGACGGTGGTCGCTTCTGTGGCGGCTGTGTGGCTTTCGGCTTGTGCCTCTAGTAAACCGGATGCCGTGGAAGGTTCCGCAAATAGTGCTGTGCAGGAATCGGAACGCCCGAAGGTGATGCCTCCGCAACCTTCTACGCCGGTTACGGTTTTTGAACTGAAGGTGATGAGTGCCGACAAGCAGGTGCGTGTTGTCGATAAGCCGACCTTGGCAGCGCTTGATTTTGCGGCCTATTTCAACAATCCGATCCGCCAGGCGGGCAAGGACGAAAAGCCTGAAAACTATGCGGGAAAAATGGCGTCGGCAAAGCTTGCGGAATACCCGTTCCCGATGCTCGATTCGCTTTCGGAACATGAACCCGCCGTTGTTGCAGAAAGACAGCCCCTGGCCTGGGAACCTTTGTCAAAGATTCTCTATGCGCAGACCGGGAATGATTCGCTGGGTGTTTTGCTGAATGCGGTCGAGGCGGTCAAGTGGAACGAACCCGAGGTTTTCCGTGCATTCCAGACCGTTTCACGCTTGTGGGGTGTGCCCCTGAGCGATGGTTCGGTGGAATGGTGGGTCGAGGTGATGCCCGCTTTATGGACGGGACGGACCGTGTTCTACGGAAAGTTGAAACTGGCGTCAAAGGGTGAAACAGCCGAAATCCTGAATTACTACCTGACGGGAGAAATGAATATCGACGATGCCATGAATTGGGCAAGAACGTTGTCGTCTTACTGGTATCCGACCTTGAATACGGACTTGGAACCGCATACGGCGGGTGCTCCCTGGGAAGGTGATAAGAACAGGCCGTTTGCGGTGATGCGCGGAAACCCGATGGGGACTCCGACGTGGGTTGCTTTTGAGGCTCCGGCCTTCCGCTTGAGCGACGAGGCGTTGCGTGCAAAGCGAACCGCCGATTCCCTGGCCGAGGCGGGCGAGGTGGTTACCGTGAACCGCGCTCTTGATACGAGTTCTGCGTTCCGCCTGCAGACGCTTGCTTCGGTCGAAGGTTCCTGCCCGGAGAACGATGCGACGCAAAAATTCCGCGATGAACTTTCGAAAACGCTCCATAAATTGCCTAAGGAGCAGAACGCCTGGGCGTCGAATGAAATGCTCTGGTTCCGCCGCAATGCTAACTATCTGACTGCAGACAAGATTACGGCGCAGGATAGCTTGCACAATCCGCTGCCGCGCCTTCTGGAACTCAAGAAGTATCTTGATTCCCTTGGCGTCCAGCTATTGGTGGTCCCGATTCCCGTGAAGGAAGAAATTTATGGGGAACGCCTTGTAGAAGGAACTGCTGCGGATCTTTGCGTGAATCCGGCGGGCCGTGAATTTACCCGCGAAATGCTTGCCGCGGGACTCGATGTCCTGGATGTCTACCCAGCGCTCATGGCGGCAAAGGCGGGGGATGAACCGCCCCACTTTAGTTATCAACGCTACGATACGCACTGGGCGCTTTCGGGAATGCTTGCGGCGCTTGAACAGTTGGCTTCCCGCGTGACGCAGTATTCCTGGTATGCGGAATCCGGCGCCCAGCCGGGAACGCTCAATATGCAGGAAACCAGGACGCTTCGCGAAGGCGACCTGGTGGCTCATATGCCCGATGCCGAAAAGTCGAAGTATCCGGCAGATACTTTGTCTGTGATGAAGGTTTTCAAGGGGACAGAAGCTTACAAGGGGGGCAAGAATGCGCCAATCCTCTTGATGGGCGACTCGTTCACGGGCGTGTTTGAATCGGTGGACCAAAAGAGCGGTGGACCGGGATCGCTCCTGGCCTATGCAACGGGCCTCGATGTGCAGGTGCTTACCAGTTGGGGTGGCGGCCCCGGCGTGTACCATCGTATGATGAAAATGAAGAAGGATATGCAGAGTAAGCGACTTGTGATTTATATGATGACGGCTCGCGACTTTTGGCAGTCTCCGATGGAATGGGACGGATTGTAGATCAGGATGTTCTCTAGGTTATCCCGTCTTGCGAAGCGCCTGTTTTGGCCGGTGCTGATTCTCGTATTTGCGATGTCCTTGGCACTGGTGCTTTGGAGTGGTCGCACAGAAACGATGGGGTTTCGCGACGCAGCCTGTTCCTTTGAAGACAAAATGCCTGGCTGCATGGATTCGGTTGTGGCGTGGAAGGCGGGACTCGCTTTTTTTGACAGTTCGCTTGCTCTGTCTGGGGACACCTTGCATAGTTTAAAGTCCCTTTTGTGGGAATACTGGAACATTGAATTTGCGGGTGCAGGTGATTCTGCGGTTTCGGAAAATGCCATTTTGCCAACCCGTGTTCTGCAAACGAGAAAATCCGGCTGCATGGGACTTTCGTGGCTGGCGATGATGGTTTCCGAGGAAAGGAATGTTCCGCTTTCGGTGATTCTCCTTCCGGGGCATGTGTTCTTGCGCTATGGAAATTCTGAAACGGCGGTCAATTTGGAACCTAATCGTCGGGGATTTTCTTATACGGATGCTGAGTACCGGGAAAAGTACAAGGCTGGCCCCTGGACGGGGCTTGAATTTAAGCCGCTGACCTCTACGCAGTTTGTGGGATTGGCCGCTTTTGATATGGGAAATCTGTTCCTAGATACGGATTTGCGCAGGGCCCTGACCTGGTACCGCATGGCCGAGGAATTTTTCCCGGAATATCCTGGAATCAAGGTGAATCAAGAAATTGCGAAAAGTCGTTTACCGGACCATTTGTAGCGTTTTTGTAAGGGTGCCGGTAGGGCAAAATTGCTATTTTTAGCAAATGCGATTATTCCTAGTCTTTGTCATAACATCGTTGTTGCTAGCTTGCTCAAATTCGGTAGGGCCGGAAACTCCCGATGAAATGCGTGTGGAACTTAAGCAGGATTCTCTTCCGGGAATGCTTCGTGTAAAACCCACGAATGCATCGGTTACTTTGGGAACGAATGCTCCCTTGTCGCTGGATCGTGAGCACCCTTCCATGAAGGTTCAGATTGATTATTCGTTTTCTATAGGGCGTCATGAGGTGACCTGTGGCGATTTCAATGCAAAGATGGTTCCTGAGACAGGGCTTAAATTGGAATGCGAAAACGATAGCCTTCCTGCGACGAATCTGACTTATTACGACGCTGTTCTTTATGCGAACGAAATGAGCAAGGCTATCGGTCTGGATACGGTTTATACCTATACCGATGTGTCTTTTGACGATGCTCATCATTGTACCGGAATCGAGGGTCTCGTTTTTCATCCTGAAGTAGACGCGTACCGCTTGCCCACCGAGGCAGAGTGGATGCTTGTTGCAAACAAGAATTGGAATCCTAAAAAAGGGTGGGTGGCCGAAAATTCGGACTATAAGTTGCACAAGGTTTGTTCGCTAGAAAAAAATGCAAACGTTCCCTGCGATATGGTGGGAAATGCTATGGAATGGTCAAATGATTGGCTTGGCAAATTTCTCGATACGACAGTCGTGAATTATGTGGGGGCGCCAGATGGAGGGAGCCTTGGTGAAAGAGTGATTAAGGGCGGCTCTTACCAGACGACAGAAAAGAATCTTTTCATATTCAGTCGTGGAGATGTCTACGCTGTAACCTCGACGACGCGAGCGGTGTATGTAGGATTCCGTCTCGGTTTTGGTAGAATTCCCGAAGCGATGTGGATTGATTATAAAGGTAGTACGATTGTGAGTCGCGCCCTGCCGCTATTGAATACCGCGTCAATCCGAAAATTCACGAAAACCTACAAGATGAGGCTTGCTTTTAGGAATAACATTTCGGGAAACCTTTCGCTTCTGGATTATTCAAGCGGAGTCCTTTATGTAAAGGAAATTGCGGATACGATGCCGGTTTACCATCCTGAAATTTCTCCGGACGGTCGGTTTGTCGCCTTCTGCACGGGGCTTGAGGGGGTTTCGGGAAAGTCAGAAATATACGTGAGGTCTTTGGACATTGAAGATGGAAGCGTAGTGAAACTCGATGTTGGAAGCGTAGTGAAACTCGATGTCGAAAATGCTGCCATTCCGAGATGGCGCATCCTCGAAAACGGCGACACTGTGATCGTTTATGTGACCGATGCGGGAAACAACAAGGAAAATTCTACTTTTGCAAAAATGGAAACTTGGCAAGTCCCGTTTAGAAAGGGAAGTTTTAGGAAACCGAAAAAACTGTTTGATGGAGCCTATCATGGAGGAATATCAACGGATCGGCGGCTTGCCGTAACGGGGGCGCGTCTGCTTCGTGCAAGAATTGCAGAGTCGGGGGCGACGGTGACGGGGAATGCCCGCGATACAGTGTGGTATGGAGGAGAACAGGCTTGCAATGTTTCGCTTTCGCAGGATTCTGCAAAAAAGACGTTGTTCCTTGATTTCGGAGGAAAAGTGGGGCAGGAATTCGTGGGCGAAAGCTACAGGACTCACGAGCGAATTCTTGTCGCTGATAGCACCGGAAAATTGATTCAATCGGTGGCTGCTCCGGACGGATATACTTTTGACCACGCGGAATGGGTGCGTGGCCGTTCGGATTTGGCTGTAGCGACTCTCTCGAATTCGAATGGCTCCCACGTAAAAATCGTTCTTGTCCAGATGGATGACGGTAAGGTCGTGGACCTTGTGGAAGGGGATGACCTTTGGCATCCAAATTTCTGGGCGTATACGCCGATGAATTTTTCAAAATTTAAAGTTGAACCTGACAGTGCTGGCGTCTATATGAAGGCCGATGACGATGTGGGCGCCGTTTTAATGCGCTTCAACATGGAATTGATTTGGCGCTATCGCGACTCGGCGAATGTGGTTGTCGTTGGTTCTTCGAGGCCGCTGAATTCGGTTTCTCCCTGGTCTTTCAACAAAGATTTTTTTGTGGTTAATTTGGCTCAGACGCCGAATTCAATTTATACATCAAGGGATATTCTCGATCTGTATGTGTACAAGCATTTTAAGAAGTTGAAATATATTATCATCTCGCTGGATATTGATTTCTGGTATAAAATCGATGGTCCTGGAGGGGATAACTTCTTTGCGACTCGTTATGCTGATTATCCAGGCTATGTTTATGATATGAATCATGGGTATTGGGAATCGGGATATCCGGAGGGCTTGCTGGAGTATACTGAAAATTATTTGACTGTTTCGGATGAACCTAATTTTGTGAGAGACCGCGGGCGCCTTCTAGGGATAAATTGCCGTTCGTGGGGGGAAGATGTAGACGCAGAAATGGATTCGACTCTCTATGATAATCAGCAGTATCTGTTAGATGATAATATGGCTGCCTTGGAAGGGATTATCAAAAAAGCGCAAGCACACGATGTCAATGTGGTCGGGGTGATTTTCCCACAAAGTCCTGCTTTCAAGAAAACAGGTGCTTTTGGTCGTTATGGCCTTCGTAGGAGTACTGCCAAGAAACTGATTGAAAAAATCAAGAAACTGGATGAATCTTACCCCAATTTCAAGCTCATGGACGAAAACAAGATGGGGGATCACGATTATCCTGATGCATTTGCTGCTGATACGGATCACTTGTGCATTATCGGTGCACCAACAATGACGAGGCGGATCAATGCAGTCTTGAGGACTTTTGAGTAGGACTTGTCACTGCTAGGGAAAAGGAAATTTGAATATGAAATGGCTTGCGTTGATATGCGGATTCTTTTCCCTGCTGGTTTGTTCCTGCTCTAATTCGGTGGGCGTGTCGGCTGAAAAAAAAACTTTGGTGGATGTTTCCACGGATACCCTCGCAGGAATGCTGCGTGTGCAGACGCTAAAATCCGTTACTGTTCTTGGAACTCTGGATTCCAAGGCGAAGGTGAATGAACGCCCCGAAATGCGGGCCCGTTTTGACTACGATTTCTCGATAGGGCGTCATGAGGTGACCTGTGGAGAGTTCAATTCGGTGATGGAAAATGTTTCTGGACTTGTTTTAGACTGCGATAATGATAGCTTTCCGGCAACAAGTCTCACTTTCTATGATGCGGTTCTTTTTGCGAATGAACGAAGCAAGAGCGAGGGATTTGATACGGCCTATACCTATGCGTCGGCTGTTTTTGACTCCGAAAAGCATTGTACAGCCTTAGATGGCTTTGCTTATCGACCGGAGGTGAATGCCTATCGGTTGCCGACGGAAGCTGAATGGATTTTAGTGGCATCGTCCGAATGGAATGCGGAGCATAGCTGGACTGCGGAAAATTCCGATTATAAACTGCACCGTGTTTGCGGAAAGATGGATTCAACGGTGCAGTTCTGCGATATGATGGGGAATGCCATGGAATGGGTCAACGACTGGTTAGGCATTTTCCGTGATACGACGGTGACGAACTTTGTCGGTGCCCCTGATGGAGGTGCCTTGGGACAGCGTGTTGTCAAGGGGGGCTCATACCGCAATCCTGTAACATCGATTAATTTGTATAGTCGAGGCGACGTGTATATGGTGACATCTTCGACTCGTGCAGATTATGTCGGTTTCCGACTCGCTTTTGGCGCAATTCCTGCTGCGGTCTGGATGGGAAATAACGGAAAAGCTGCATCAAGCAGAATTGTGCCGCTTGCGAGCTCTGCGACGTTACGTTCCGTGGTGGGAGCGAATCAGGTTCGTCTCGCGTTCCGTAACGATTTGACTGAAAATTTGGCCTATGTAGATTATTCTAGCGGAATTCTTTCGGTGGTTGAAATTGCGGATACCCTTGATGTCTATCATCCGGAAATATCTCCGGACGGCAAGCGGGTGGCGTTCTGTACGGGGCTTGAAGGTGTATCGGGAAAATCGTCCCTTTATGTGCGGGACTTGAGTGCCGAAGGCTTGAACCTAGTCAAGCTGGAGGTTGAATCGGCGGCAATTCCGCGATGGCGCGTACTTGATTCGGGCGATACGGTGATTGTTTATGTGAATGACGCGGGGAACAACAAGGAAGAATCAGCATTCAAAATGTCGTCTACCTGGCAGGTCTCTTTTGCAAATGGCAAATTCGGTAAACCGCAAAAACTTTTTGACGGAGCTTATCATGGGGGTCTCAGCGGAGACAACTCCCTTGCTGTAACGGGGGCTCGCCTTCTTCGTGCCCGCATTTCCGGCCGTGATACTGTATGGTATAATGGGGAACAGGCCTGTAATGTGTCTCTTGCGAAAGATGGTTCCAAACGTACTCTGTTCCTTGATTTTGGAAGCAAGACTGGGCGTGAATATGCTGGAGAAAATTATGGCACGCACGAGCGGCTTCTTGTCGTTGATAGTATAGGTGACTTGATTCTGACGCTGGCTGCTCCGGCGGGATATTCTTTTGATCATGGCGAATGGGCTTCGAATGGTAACTTTGTCGTAGCGACGCTTACGAATGTGAACGGCGCCCATACGAAAATGGTGCTAATTGACTTGACCGAAGGAAAAGTGGTGGACCTTGCCGAAGGTGATGAACTTTGGCATCCGAACTTGTGGATCCGTCAAGAAAAAAACAATGAGGTGAATATCTCGCTAGATTCGGATAGTGCTGGAATTTATATGAATGATGGTGATGACTGGGGAGTAGCCCTGATGCGCTACAATATGGAATTGCTGTGGCAATACAGGGATTCCGTCAATGTTGCTGTGGTAGGTTCTTCGAGACCTCTGTACTCCTTGTGGCCATCGTTGATGAGTAACCGTTTCTTTATGGTGAATTTTGCGCAGACTCCCAATAGCATTCACATGTCAAGGGATTTTCTTGAATTGTATTTGTTCCCTCATCTGAAAAAACTGAAATATGTTGTGCTGTCTTTGGATATTGATTTCTGGAACAAGCCGGATGGCGATAAAAGCGATAACTTATTCAAGAATGCTTATAAGAAATATCCGGGCTATGTTTACGACAAAAATCATAACTACTGGCAAGACGGTTATCCGGAGGGATTGCTTGAGTATACGAAAAACTATTTAGAGGTGAAACCGTACTTGTTGCATGAAGTTGATCGTGGCGCTATTATGAATCCATTCTGCGGCGGTTGGGCTAATCCTCCGTTGGTTGAAGGAGATAGTTCCGCGTATGATTCGGAAAAGAATTTGTATGAAAAAAGTTTTGAGTCTCTTGTAGACATTATTCAAAGTGCACAAAATAAGGATGTCGTTGTCATTGGAATTTTGTTCCCTCAAAATCCGGATTATCAGAATACGGGTGCCTATGGTCGTTATGGGTTGCGTAGAAGTGTTGCAGAACAATTTGTTTCCCGTTTTCAAGAACTTGAAAAAAGTTATTCCAATTTTAAATTTATTGATAGAAACAGGATGGGTAATCATGGTTATCCGAGTGAGTGGTTCGTGGATGACGACCATTTGTGTATCGAAGGTGCCAAGTCCTTTACGGCGACTGTTGATCTCATTTTAAATGGATTGGAATAGGGGAGGGTGGACTTCTTGAGATTTGTTTTTCCGGTCATATTATTCATCTTTTGGGCGGCTTGTTCCAATTCGGATGGGGTGTCTTCGGGGAATTCTTCGAACATAGAAATTGAGGGTGATTCGTTAGTAGGAATGCTCCGTATCAAGGCTACTGGCGAATCGATTCTCTTGGGAACCAACGAGGTGACGGCGAAAGCAAATGAGCGACCGTCGATGAAAGTTCGTTTTGACTATGATTTTTCGATGGGACGCACCGAAGTCACCTGTGCTGAATTTAACGATTTGATGACGGCAAGGGGACTTTCCTTGTCGTGTGAGGCTTCGGTTCCTGCGACGAACATTACCTACTACGATGCGGTCCTTTTTGCAAATGAACGTAGCAAGTCCGAGGGCTTTGATACTGCTTATACTTACAGCCGCGCCATTTTTGATTCGGAAGGACATTGCTCAAATTTGGAAGGCTTTGCGTACCGTCCCGAAAAGAACGCGTATCGTTTACCGACCGAAGCGGAATGGATTTTGGTGGCAACGGAGAGCTGGAACGTAGCTGGCGGTTGGACCTCCGAAAATTCGAATTACAGGTTGCATCCCGTCTGCGAAAAAAAGGATTCGTCTGTGCATTTTTGTGATGTTGCGGGAAACGCCATGGAGTGGGTGAACGACTGGCTCGGAAAGTTCCGCGATACGACGGTGACGAACTATGTCGGAGCTCCCGATGGTGGCGCGCTTGGACAGCGTATCGTGAAGGGAGGTAGTTACCGCAATTCAGCGGAAACTGTTACTCTTTACAGTCGCGGGGATGTATACACGGTGACGTCGTCGACGAGGGCTGATTATGTGGGTTTCCGTCTTGCTTTTGGTGCGATTCCTGGGGCGACTTGGATGGGAAACGATGGTAAGGCGTCATCGAGTCGCGTAGTCCCTTTGACGAGTTCCGCAACGGTGCGTTCCCTATTTCAAACCTATAGGGTCAAGTTGGCTTTCCGGGACGATAAGTCGGGAAATTTAGCGTATATTGACTATTCCAGCGGAAATCTTTCTGTGTATGAAATAGAGGATACGCTTGAGGTTTACCATCCTGAAATTTCTCCTGACGGCAAATATGTCGCTTTTTGCACGGGACTTGAAGGAGTGTCTGGAAAATCTGATATTTATGTGCGGGATCTGAATGCAGCAGGTTCCAATTTGGTGAAACTGGAAGTTGGATCGGCTGCGATTCCGCGTTGGCGAGTGCTAGAATCAGGTGAAACGGTAATCGTCTATGTGACCGATGCGGGCAACAACAAGGAAGAATCCGCTTTCAAGTCGGCATCAACCTGGCAGGTGCCTTTTGCGAATGGTAAATTCGGCAAGCCGCAAAAGCTTTTTGATGGAGCTTACCATGGCGGTATCAGCGAAGACAATTCCCTTGCCGTGACGGGGGCGAGACTTCTGCGTGCCCGCTTGGCGAATAATGGTTCGACGGTAATGTTGAGTGCCCACGATACGGTGTGGTATCAAAATGAGGGTGTGGCCGAACAGGCTTGCAATGCTTCGCTTGCCAAGGACAGCTCCAAGCGTACATTGTTCCTTGACTTCGGTGGAAAAACAGGTCGCGAATATGCGGGTGTCAATTATGGAACGCACGAACGTCTTCTTGTTGTTGATAGTGTCGGCAATCTGTTTCAGACTCTTGCTGCTCCTGCGGGTTATTCCTTTGACCATAGCGAATGGGTGACGAACGGTAATTATGCCGTGGCGACCCTTGCAAATGCGAACGGTGCCCATACAAGAATTGCACTTATTGACCTAAACGACGGCAACATCGTGGAACTGGTAGAGGGGGATGAACTTTGGCACCCGAGCTTGTGGAGTAGTGATGTCCAGACTTCGGTGAGCGAGTTTGTCTTTGACCTGGACAGTGCAGGGGTTTATTTTGTGGAAGGCCAGGATTGGCCGCACGAGGCGTTGGCCTATAAGATGAACCTGATGTGGAAATATGCGAACCAGGTGGAGATTCTTTGCGTCGGTAGCTCCAGAACCGAGGATGGAATTATTGCAACCAAAATAAAGTCGGGATTCGCCTTGAATATGGGACATTCGGGAAATGACATGAATGCTTCGCTCTATGTTGCTGAAAACTACGGGGTAAATCATCTGAAAAATTTGAAGACAGTTGTTGTTTCGCTGGATTTTGATTTGTGGCAAAATAAAACAGATTTCTCTGATTACCTGTTCATGAATACTCCAGGTTACATTTATGACAAGAACCATTTCTTCTGGGAAAATGAGGATATGGCTGATTTTTCGCAGATCGTCGAGGCAGTTTCGCCTTTTTCGACGATGGCGATCGAGGTCTACGGACAATCAAGGGGCTGGGTGGGAAATGAAGCGGCTGAATGGGGTGTCCCTTTGGTGGAGTCTGATTCTAATTGGTCTAAGACGCAAGCGCAGGCTCTGGATTGGAACTTGGCTCGTCTAGAATCTTTCGCGAAGGAAATGGATCGTTTGCAAATCAATGTGATCGGGGTGATATTCCCCCAGAATCCCCGTTATCGAGAAACGGGTTCCTGGGGCCGTTACGGCCCTCAGCGTTCTGCCGCCGCAAAGTATATAGAAGCCGTTCAGGCATTGGCTGATCGCATCCCTCATTTTAAGGTTCTTGATGAAAACCGTAACGGAAATCATGATTATATCGACCAGATGGCTCTCAATACGGACCATTTGAGTATCAAAGGTGCTGAACAGTTGACTGCCCGTCTGGATTCCCTGTTAATTACTTTGGAATAGCATAGATGCGGTTGCTGTCGATTGCCGTCATACTGTTTTCCATCTTTCCACTGACCGATACGGATATCTGGTGGCATTTGGCTTGCGCTCGCGAGTGGGTGACGACATGGACTCCAGTGCGAACGCCCGTTGTGAATGTGCATGAATATTTTCAGCTGGTGGTAGGCTTTGTCTACGGTCTTGGCGGCGCTCCGCTTCTCGTTGCGTTCAAGGCGTTTCTTTGGGGCGTCACGTTTACACTTTTCTTGCTGCCGGCCTCCCAAAAATGTCGTTGCGAAACCCGAAAAGTCGCGGCATTCTCTAGTTGCATGAGTCTACCTCTAGCTGCTGTTGTTTTTCTTTTTATATTCCGCTATCATTTTGAAATTCGTCCAGTGCTTTTATCGCTCCTGTTCCTCGGAATCTATTGGAATGTCTTGCCTCGTATTTTTGGAGATTGTCATGGCGATTCCCTCCGGGATGCGGCATTTTCAAGTAACGGTCATCCTGGAGCGCATCGCGCGATGGGATCCAGAGAGCCATTTCAAGATTCAACAACTTGTTTTCAATCCTCTAAAACCTGTAAACTGATATTTGTAACTTTAGTCCTTGTCGTTCAATTCCTTTGGTGCAAATGTCAGGGGCTTTATATTCTCGGTCCGTTTTTTGCGTTGCTTGTGCTGCTTGCGAAAATTTGGGATTATCGCAAAGGTGGAAAAGTTTTTCCGCCAAAGGTTGTTGCGTGGCGCGTCGCTTTTGTGGCAGCGTTGTTTGCGATGCCCTTCTTGCACCGTGAGGGATTGAACCTGTTCCTGTATCCGTTCGGCTTGCTGGACCGTCTGTTGGGTATGACTCCTTCTGCTGCAATCTTTGCAAGTGAAATCGCCGAGAACCGCTCGCCGGTTACCTTGTTGCTGGCGGGGGAGAATGCACTCCAAAGTGCCTTGATGATTGTATTGTGCTTGGTTGGAATTTTTTTTGCAATAAAACGTTTTATTTGCCGTAATTCAGAATTCGGAGCTCGGAATTCTGAATTGATATGGCTTATGATAACAGCCATCCTTGCCCTTGTTGCCGAGCGCAACTTTGTGCTGTTCTTACCGGTACTAATAGGAGTGTTGACAACCTCCTCAAAGCAACCGAAGGTTGCGACCTCGTCCCTCATTCCTCGCGTTCCTCTTCCTACAGTCTACTGCCTACTGCCTACTTTCTTCATCTTGGGTCTCTGGGCGCGTTCCCTTTCCGCCTACGACTATTCTATGGTCGCCTACCAGCGTGTTCCCGTCGAAGCAACGCGGTGGATGCAAGAACATCCGCACCAAGGGCGACTTTTTAATGATGACCGTGCGGGGGGGTACCTTGCCTTTGTGAATCCCGCAGATTCCATTTACATCGACGGGCGCTTTATCCTTAAGACGGCGGACTTTTTTGAGAATTATCTCGCATACGCGATCCATCCGGAGCGATTTCTGTCGGATGCCGATTCCTTAGGCATCGACCGAGCCTTATTCCCGCTGCAGTACTTCGCTCGCTGGGATGCCCTGCTGCAGACTCTCGCAAAATCCCCCCCCTGGCACCTTGCCTACCGCGACGACTACTTCGTTGTATTCGATAAACATTAAAAAAAGAGGTGCGACCGATGTCGCACCTCCTGCTCTCTCGTTTGTGTAACGGAGTTACTTGATCTGGAATGCTCGCGTCAACTTGGAAGAACCTCTGTTGATGCGTGCGAGATACTTGCCTGCAGGGAGGCTTGCGAGCGAAAGTGTTCCACTCACATTGTCAATGACCATCAGACGGTTGCCCTGAATGCTGAATATTTCAACGGTTGCAGGAGCTCCTGCAATGTGGAGTGTCTTACCTGCAAAGGTTACGTTGTGGTTCTGGTCGGCCTTTGTAAATATCGGGGTTTCACCACCGTTATTGCCACCATCGTTGTTGCCGTTTGCACACTTGGTGTAGCTCGTGGGATTGGAGGCAAGGTAGCCCTTGACCATGTTGCCGGAAGTGGTGTATTGCAGCGAGGTCTTGCTCGAAGAACCCTGGAATGCGGCGGTTCCTTCACTAATTTTGGAAGCGGACCAGTTCGCCCAGGAAAGCTTATTGCCGTCAATCCAATTTTGCCAGCCCGTGTTCTTGCTCTGGTCCGGTTCGCCACCGCCATCGGCGTTACCCGTGCCCCATTCGGAAACGAATACGGAAAGGCCTGCGTCGATTGCCTGCTGTGCATTAGCGCCTTCGCAAGCGGATCCCCAAGAGGTCTGTCCGCTCCAACAGTGAGAATTGGCGTAATAATGGAATGTGTAGGCGATGTTTTCGCCAGAAACTGTATTGCCGATGGCTTCTTGCGGATTCTGGTCGTACTGCCTGTTGCCGACAAGAATCAGGTTGTCGGAATGCTGACGGATGACGGGAACGATTTTTTCAGCATAAGCCTTGATCTCGTTCCAGGATGTAGATATGGGCTCGTTATAAAGTTCAAAGATGACGTTGTCGTACTTACCCCATTTTTGGGCCATTTCGGTAAAGAACTTGGTGGCGTTGTCAACTTCGGTGTGTGCTTGGTGAGAATGCCAGTCAATAATGACATAAATGTCGTTTTCGATAGCGGCTTGTACGACAGTGTTCATGAGGTTCGTCTGGAATTCAGAGTCGGATGCGTAGCCGGTGATGTGCTTGGACTTGTCGTCGCCGCAGCTTTCAGAACCGTCTTTACAGCCCCACCAGTCATCGGTTGTGGTTGCCATGGCGGCACGCACGACTTGAATATTCATGTCGCGGACCATAGTGGAAATGCCTTCGGATGTCCAGAATTCCGTTGCCTTTGGCAAAAGGCTCCAATAAAGGCTCATGCCGCGTACCTGGACTTCGGCACCGTCCTTGACGCCTTCGCAGCTGCCGTAGATGCGGCCTTTGCCCTGCGAGTTCTTGCCGGTCATGAGCTGACCGTACTGGCTGACAGGACCCACGCGGGTGGGGGTGATGTCTTGGGCTACAGCAAGCGAGGTACACAGGGCCAAAGACGACAGAAATGCAATTTTAGGTGTTTTTTTCATGATAGGCATCCCTTTTTATGTTGAAAATAAATTTTCATTCGGTAAATAGGAAAAAAATGTGCTTTTTTTTTGTTTACGGATGTGTAAAGTGTGCGTTCTGTCATATTTTTGGGGCTTTGGGTGCCGTTTTTTAGAGGCATTTTACTAGATTACGCAGTATAGTATGGTCCGTTCTCCTAGGAACGAACCCTTTTTTGAGGTTTATATGAACGTGATGAAGTTTGCGATTCCCGCTTTGTTGGCTTTCTCGGCTACTTTTGCCCAGCAGGGGGCTCCGACGGGTGCCGCCGTTGACCCGACTGCCGAGGAACAGAAGGCGCTCGATGCTCTCAAGGGTAAGCTTGAAGGTGCCATTGTCTGGGCGACAAGTCGTGCAAATTCCCATCATGATATTTGGATTATGAACGCTGATGGTACGAATGCCCGCGCACTTACGAGTGGCGACAACGTGGACTGGTTCCCGCGCATTTCTCCCGATGGATCGACGGTGCTCTTTAACCGCAGCAAGGGTGGCTGGGTGCCTGAAAACGATGCCAACTACCCGGAAAAGTGGGACCTTTGGATGGTCGACATTTCTGGTGAAAATGCTCGCAAGGTGGTGGACAACGCCACATGGGGCACTTGGAGACCCGACGGCAAGTCGATCGTATTTAGCCGCGCCGGCAAGGTGTTCACTATGGATCTCGCAAGTAAGGCGGAGACCTTGGTGCTTGATGGCGAAAAGGCCTTCAACAAGTCCGGCGTGATTCTGCAGGAGCCGAATATGAGCCCCGACGGCAAGCATGTGGCGATTACGCTCCGCGGTTCCATGCGCGAAACGGGCGTGTGGGATTTGTCGAAGAACGCCTGGACCAAGTCCGGTGACGGTTGCCAGATTGACTGGAACTTTGACGGTAGCAAACTTTACCGCGTGAACCCCACGGGTAACGGCGGTACCGCTGCTCCGAGTGAAATCCTTTGGTTCTCAGCCAAAGACGGCAAGCAGATTGAAAAGGTGGGCTTCTTTGGCATTCCGAAGAACGTGAAGCTGATGGACTTGCCTGGCCGCCGCAGTCACGAATACTTCCCGCGCCTTTCTCCCGATGGCAAGTGGCTTGTGTGGGGCGCAACCGACAAGGGCCACGACCACGACCTGTTTGACTATGAGCTCTATATCTGGAAGATTGGCGAACCGGTGGAATCGGCAACGCGTATTACGTATCATACTGGTAACGACCGCTGGCCGGACATCTGGCTTGGCAAGGTTCCCGTGAACGCTTCGACAGGCTCAGCGACCGGAGCGACAAAGGCTGCCGCGACTGCCGCAAGTGTGCCCGCCGCTGTTGCCGGTGGTGTGAGCGAAGCCAAGATGGATGAACTCATCAAGGCCATCGATCGCTTGACCGAAGCGGTGAAGGCGTTGAACAACGAGAAATCGTCAGCCCCTGCCGCAACGGCTCCGTAGGCAGAACGCCATGATGGCGAATGCCCCGGCGACGTTCATGCTCGCCTTGCGGCCCGCCATGGGTATCGTCACCTTCATCGTCGCCTCTGCCATGAGTTCGGGGGCGATTCCTAATTCTTCGTTGCCGAGAATGATCAGACCTTTTTCGGGCCATGTTACATTGTTGATGCTTGGAATATCTTCGCCGGTTTCAAGGGCGATAATTTCGTAGCCGTTTTCCTTGTGCCATTTGACGCAGTCGAAGGGGGAGTCCCAGCGCTTGATGGGGATCCATTCCTGGCAGCCGCGAGCGGCGCTCTTGACCGTCACATGGTCGGGGCCGCAACTGTAACCGCTCAGGTGGACTCCTTCGAGCCCGAAGCAGTCCGTGCTGCGGATGATGGAGCCGACGTTAAAGGCGCTGCGCAAGTTGTGCACGAGTACGGCGAACGGGAGCGGAGCTTCGTTTGCGACTTCGCGGTCCCCCGGTTCCTGCTCCAGGTACACATCCCGTTCGAACCCGAGGCCCGCCCGCGTGCGGAAAGTCTTGTACAGGTCAATCATTTGCGCTTGGTTTTTTCCGGTAAGGCGCTCGCTTTCGGGGAGTTTCATCCATTCGGCGTAGGTTTCGAATTCACGCTTGGCGCGGGGCACGTCGTCGCCCAGCTGCAAAATGATGACTCGTAAAAGTTCGGCCATGCGCTTGGCCTTGGAGGTCTCTTTAGTCGCTAAAAACTTCTTCTCGGAAAACATGCTCCAAAGATAGATTTTAGAACTTAGTCGGCAGTTGGCAGAACTGGGTTGGATGGGCTTGTAAATGCCATAAAATCTAAGTTCTAGGCTCTAATTTCTGCGCACTATTTTCTATCTTTTATCTTACATGTTAGAAGACCAAAAGACACGTGTCCTCATCGCAAACGATGACGGAATCCAGAGTGGCTATATGCTCGCTTTGGCGTGTGCGCTCGCCCCTTATGCGGACGTGTGCGTTTTTGCGCCCGAAGTGGAGCAGAGCGGGGTAGGACACGCCTTTACTGTTCGACGCGGACTTTCGGTCAAAAAAGTCAAAATTACAGAGAATTCGGCCATTGAGGCGTATTCCATGTCGGGGACCCCTGCCGATTGCGTCAAGTTTGCATTGGGCCATTTTGCCGCCCATGGACTTACTACCGAGGGGGCCGGTCCGGGGACTTTTGATGTGTGCTTCTCGGGCGTGAATCTCGGCGAAAATTCCGGTGTGTCGTCGCTTTATTCGGGCACGGTCGCAGGTGCCCGCGAGGCAGCCCTTTGGGGTGTGCCGGGCATCGCTCTTTCACTTAGGGGAACGACTCCGAATATGCTCGAAACGGCGAAGGAATTTGCCGTGAAAGTGGTCAGGGACCGCCTGTTTGAACGGATTCCCGTTGGTGTTTTCTGGAATGTGAATTTTCCAAAGGCTACCGCCGAGACCTTCAAGGGGTACAAGGCGACCAAGATGGCTCTTGGAATGTTTACGGACCACTACTCCCACGAAAATGGACTGTGGCAACTGGATGGCGATAAACTGTGGGATGAACAGCCCGAGGATAGCGACGACTATCTGCTGAATCAGGGCTATGCGACGATTACTCCCCACCGTATCGACCAGACCGACGAAGAAAGTTTAAATGAAATAAACGAAATGCTGGTGGAAACACCGGTGGATAATTAGAGGAAAAAGAATGTCTGAAGAATTGGTACCAGGTTCGCAAATCAGGTCGTTGATTGAAAAGGACATGCAGGATTGCTACTTGCGCTATTCTATGAGCGTGATTGTTGCACGTGCCTTGCCTGATGCGCGTGACGGTTTTAAACCGGTACACCGCCGTGTGATGTACAGTATGCATAAGCTCGGCGTGGTGCCGAACAAGCCGACGGTGAAGTCCGCCCGTATCGTGGGTGACGTAATCGGTAAGTACCACCCGCATGGCGACTTTGCCGTGTACGAAACCTTGGTGCGTATGGCGCAGGACTTCTCGCTGCGCTACCCGCTGGTGTTCGGCCAGGGTAACTTCGGTTCTATCGACGGTGACGGCGCTGCTGCAATGCGTTACACCGAAGCCAAGATGAACAACATGGGTGCCCTCATGCTCGAAGATCTTGAAAAAGATACCGTCGACATGGGTCCGAACTTCGACGAATCCTTGGAAGAACCGAAGGTGCTGCCTTCCGCTCTCCCGAACATGCTCGTGAACGGTACCACCGGTATTGCCGTGGGTATGGCGACCTCCATGGCTCCGCATAACCTCCGCGAAATTGCAAACGCCATTCATGCGGTGGCTGAAAATCCGGATATCTCTGGCGAAGACCTTTTGCAGTATGTGTCCGGTCCGGACTTCCCGACCGGTGGCGTGATTTGTGGCCGCGCGGGCATTCGCGATGCTTACCTCACGGGTCATGGCCGCGTGCGCGTGCGTGCCCGTACCGAAATCGATGTCGATGGCCGAGGCAAACCGCGCATTGTCGTTTCTGAAATTCCTTACATGGTCAACAAGGCCGAACTCTGTAAGAAGATTGCTGAACTCGTAAAGGACAAGCGTGTCGACGGCATTACCGACATCCGCGACGAATCTAGCCGCGAAGGTATGCGCATCGTGATCGAAATGCGCAAGGATGTGGTCGCCGAAGTTGTCTTGAATAATTTGTTCAAAAATACGCAGCTGCAGACGACGTTCAGCATCTACAACTTGGCGCTCGTCAACAACCTGCCGAAGCTTTTGACCCTCAAGGAACTTATCCAGGTTTACGTGGATCACCGCTTGGAAGTGATTACGCGTTCCACGCAGTTTGACTTGAACAAGGCCGAAGCCCGCTTGCACATTATCGAAGGTCTGCGTATTGCAACGCAGAACATCGACGAAGTGGTGCAGATTATCAAGTCGAGCCCGACGACCGAAGCGGCAAAGACTGCCTTGCAGGACCGCTTCAACCTCGACGAAATCCAGTCGCAGGCTATCGTGGACATGCGTCTTGCTCAGCTCACGGGCCTGAACTTGGAAAAGTTGGAAAACGAATACAACGAACTCGTTGCAACCGTTGCCGACTTGAAGGACATTCTCGCAAAGCGCGAACGCCGCGTGAAGATTATGCTCGACCGTCTCGATGCAATCGTCGACAAGTGTGGCGATGACCGCCGTACTTCTATCGAAGATGCTGTCGATGACTACGATTACGAAGACCTGATTGCTGAAGAAGAACAGGTGATTACGCTCAGCCGCGAAGGCTACATCAAGCGTTTGCCGATCGATACCTTCAAGGCCCAGAACCGTGGCGGCAAGGGCATTATCGGCGCAACTCTCAAGGAAGAAGACAACGTCGAACAGATCTTCACCGCAAGCACCCACAGCTACCTGCTGGTGTTTACGAACAAGGGGCGCGCTTACTGGACCAAGGTTTACCGACTCCCCGAAGGAACCCGCAACGGCAAGGGCCGCCCGATTATCAACTTTATCGGTCTTACCGAAGGCGAAAAGGTACAGGCGATTGTGCCGGTGCGCAAGTTCGGCGGTTACTTCTGTCTCGTGTTTGCGACCAAGAAGGGTGTCATCAACAAGATGGACCTCACCTTGTTCAGCCGTCCGCGCAAGGCGGGCGTGAACGCCATCAGTTTGGACGAAGACGATGAACTGGTGAAGGTGCAGCTCGTGGGCATGTCTGCCGAAGACTTCAAGGCAAGCCAGGCCGCCGAAGGCGACGATGTGGATGCCGAAGCCGAAACTCAGGCAGCCGAGGCCGCCATCGCCGAGGAATCCGAAGACGCCGAAGATATCGAAGGCCGCCCGATTCCGAAGGATTTGTTGATGCTTGCTACCAAGAACGGTCAGGCCGTGACCTTCCCGATCAGCTGCTTCCGCGCCATGGGCCGCGGCACGCACGGTGTGAAGGGCATTACCTTGGCTGAAGGCGACGAAGTGATTTCGCTCCTGTGGCTCAAGGCTGGCAACAAGATCGTGACGATTACCGAAAACGGTTACGGCAAGCGTAGCGAACCTTCTACTTACCGCATTACTCGCCGTGGTAGCAAGGGTGTGCGTAACTTGAACGTGACCGACAAGGTGGGTGCAGCCGTGTTTGTGGAAAGCGTCGCTGACGACTACGACTTGATCATTACCAGCCGCGAAGGCCAGGTGATTCGTATCAAGGCTGCCGATATCCGCCTCACGGGCCGTAACGCCCAGGGCGTCAAGGCAATCAGCCTGCGCGAAGGTGACGTGGTGCAAGATGCTACCGCACTCCCGAGCGTCGAGGATATCGAACAGGATAGCGCTGAGGCGAAGGAAACCTTCGATCATGTGCAGGGCGTCGAAGTCGATGACGATTCTGTCGAAAAGATCGAAGACAAGCCGGAACAGCAGATTGGTGTGCCGGCAAACGACGAGGAATAAAACGGTGCGGGGCCTCGAAAGGGGCCGATGCAATCTGTTATATAAATAACGCTCCTCTCATGTTTGAGAGGGGCTTTTCTGTATCAAAAGTAGGCTTTTTTACTCAAAAATCGCCGTTTTCCCCTTTTTTTCCTGTTGTAAAAGGTTACAACGGAATTAATTTGGTGGTGCTTGACGACGTATGTAGAATAGTATAAATTAGAAGAGAGTATAAATAACCCCCTGTGAGGAAAAGTATGAGTATCAAAAAAGTTTTAACAACAGCCTTTGCCATGGCCGCTATTTCGTCTTCCATTTCCTGGGGACAGACCGTTACCTGCTCCAATGGCACATCCCAGAAAATGGGTACCGCTGGTGGCTATGATTACGAACTCTGGAGCCAGAATGGTGCCGGTTCCGCAACTATGAAGCTTAACGTAAGCGCCGAAAATGGTGGTGCTTTCGAAGTTGAATGGCAGGGTACTGTCAACATGTTGGCCCGTACCGGAAAGCGTTGGGGGTCTAACTCCACTGTTACCGTACAGAATGTGGGTAATATTACCTCCGAATTTGATGTGGAATGGAGTTCCTCCGACAACGTGAAGTATGTCAGTGTCTATGGCTGGGGCTATTACGACCAGCAGGACATTCCCAGTGGTTTTAGCAATGAAATTGAATACTACATTGTTCAGGATCGCGGAAGCTACAATCCTACCTCGGGCGGTAAAAAGTGGGGTTCTGCTGTTATCGATGGTATTAGCTACGATTTCTATACTACCGACCGTATTCAGCAACCTTCTCTTTCGGGTACCAGCACCTTTAAGCAGTATTGGTCCATCCCGTCGAATACGAGCCAGCATCGCACCAAGGGTACCATTTCTATTTCCAAGCACTTCAGCGAATGGGCTAAAGTGGGTATGAAGATGGGTAGACTGTATGAAGTTGCTTCCATGAAAATTGAATCCTACACCGGAAATACGGGCACTGCAAATGGTTATGCTAAAGTTAAGAAGAACCTGCTGAAAATCGGTGGCAGTGCCGATGAACTTGGCCTCAATGTAACTGCATCTCCGGCTGCTGCAGGTACTGTGACCAAGAGCCCCAGCGCCAACTATTATGCTCCGAAAACAACTGTACAGCTCACCGCCAAAGCCAACGAAGGCTGGAAGTTTGTGGGTTGGGAAGGTGATATTACCGGCTCTACCGAAACCATTTCTGTAACCATGGACAAGGAAAAGTCTGTTGTCGCCAAGTTTGAATTGGTAGGCGAAACCTCTGTGAACCTTCTTAAGGATGGTAATTTCCCGAGCGGTAGCGTGATTTCTACAAACCAGGATGCATCTTGGTTCCTGGGTCAGGGTACAAACTGGGGTGGCTCTGCTGCAAAGACTTCTGTTGCTGGTGGCACGGCTACGGTTGACGTTACCACTATTGGTGCAGAAAGTTACCAGCCGCAGCTTGTTCAGTACAATCTGGCTCTTGATAAGGGCATGAAGTACAAGTTGTCCTTTAAGGCTAGCGCTGATGTAGCTCGCAAGATTGAAGTTTCCTTCCAGCAATCCGTAGACCCCTGGGGTGCATACGCCACTAAGGAATTTGACATCACCACTACGGAAAAGGAATACTCATTTATCTTTGCTATGGAAGAAGATTCTGATGATGCCGCTCAGTTTGCCTTCAATTTGGGACAAGCTACAGGTGCAGTCAAGATTAGCGACGTCAAGCTGGTCTTCACCACTGCTGAACCGGGTTCCGAAGGTGGTGATCCGCAGACTATCGTAGCCGACCTCCGTCTGAATGCTTCTGGCAAGACCTACCAGGTGTTCGACATGCAGGGTCGTACGCTCGGTCGTGTCGATGTAGCCAATGGCGCCACCGTTGCCGACGCTCTCTTCGCCAAGTTCCAGAAGGCAGGAGTCTACATGGTGAAGCAGGGTAGCAAGCTTACTCTGGTGCGCGTGACCCGTTAAGAATATGTCAATTCCTAAAGCACTCCTATATCAAGGATGACAAGAGAACGCCCTGCCACACGGGGCGTTTTTTGTACTTTGCGGAATCTCATAATGCCGATTAGCTATATTTCTTTTTGAGGTAAAAAAATGAAATTTTTTGTGACGGGTGTAGGTGGCCAGCTGGGTCACGACGTAATGAACGAACTTGCGAAGCGCGGACATACGGGCGTTGGCTCCGACATGGCGCCAGCTTATAGCGGGGTAGCCGACGGTTCCGCCGTGACGACGATGCCCTATGTGCAGCTCGACATTACCGACAGCGCCGCAGTTGACAAGGTGCTTTCTGAAATCAAGCCCGACGCCGTGATTCACTGCGCCGCGTGGACGGCGGTGGACATGGCCGAAGACGATGCCAATGTGGCGAAGGTTCGCGCAGTAAATGCCGGCGGTACGCAGAATATTGCCGATGCCTGCCATCACTTGGGTTGCAAGATGACCTACATTAGTACGGATTACGTGTTTGATGGTCAGGGAATGGAACCGTGGAAACCCGACTGCAAGGATTACAAGCCTCTGAATGTCTACGGTCAGACTAAGCTCGAAGGCGAACTTGCGGTCGCCAACACGCTTGAGAAGTATTTTATCGTGAGAATCGCTTGGGTGTTCGGCCTGAATGGCAAGAATTTTATCAAGACGATGTTGAATGTGGGGAAAACTCATGATACCGTGCGCGTGGTGAATGACCAGATTGGTACGCCCACATATACGCTGGACCTTTCACGCTTGCTCATCGATATGAACGAAACGGAAAAGTACGGCTACTACCATGCCACCAACGAAGGCGGGTACATCAGCTGGTACGACTTTACCTGTGAAATCTACAAACAGACGGGCCTCTCCACGAAGGTGTTGCCGGTAACTACCGCCGAATATGGCTTGAGCAAGGCGGCGCGCCCGTTCAACAGCCGCCTCGACAAGAGTAAACTCGTTGAAGCTGGTTTCAAGCCGCTTCCGACATGGCAAGATGCCTTGGCCCGTTACCTCAAGGAAATCGGAGAATAATATGGCCGAAAAAGAAACGTACCGCGAAGTCATGCCGGGGGAGCTCCCGTGTGAAGTTCCTGAATGCGACGGCGTGATGGTTGTCGACCCGGATAACAGCTACAAGCTCACCTGCGACAAGTGTGGGCATATCAAGGAATAGTTCTCCCTTTTATTTTTAGGGGTAATTTCCTATATTTGACTTTGGGGTGGCGGATGGCCGCCGGCAGCAATGCTGGAGGAAAGTCCGGGCACCGCAGGGCAGGATGCTGGATAACGTCCAGGCGTGGAAACACGACAGAAAGTGCAACAGAAAGTAAACCGCCTCGTAGGGTTTCGGCTCTGCGCGGTAAGGGTGAAATGGCGAGGTAAGAGCTCACCGCGCTCTTGGTGACAGGAGCGGCATGGTAAACCTCATCCGGTGCAAGACCAAGCAGAATTCCGTTCACGCAAGTGAACCTGGAGTGGCCCGCGCCAGCTGGAATTCGGGTAGGTTGCTTGAGGCGGTCGGTAACGATTCGTCCAGAGAGATGGTCATCGCCTTCGCGAGAAGGAACAAAACCCGGCTTACAACCGCCCCTTATCTGAATGCCTCCGCTAACAGCGGAGGCATTCTCCGACTAGGGAAGGCTTCGCCCTCCCTAACACCCTCCTTTCCCAAATGCAACAAGCTTCCTCTATTAGAGGAAGCCTTCTCCTTATAAGACCGCTCGCGCCCAAATAACTAAGTTCGTCCCCGAAGCGCTCGCTCTCGCCATCACGGCTCGCTTGCGCAGAGCTGCTTATGGCTCACCAAATTTTTTAAGGGGTGTGGGTTAGAAGTCTAGGTCTGCACCGATGCCGACGCCGCGGCTGGTGCGTTTGTAGGTGTTGCTGCCGTAGGCTTCCTTTTCTTTCCAGTCGTCGTAAATGGAATGGAAGTAGGCAACGTTAATTTTGATCCAGTCGGTGGCTCGGAAGGCAAGACCGCAGCCGAGGGTCACGTTGTCCATGATAAAACTCATGTCGCTCATGTATTCGTCATCCAGGTGGTATTGCGAAATCTGGAAACCTCCGCTGATAGTCAAACGCGTTAAGATGTCTGCTTCGACGCCACCCAAGAATTCGTCGGTACCTTCGGCGTGCTTTTCCTGGTCGCCCGGCAAATCGGCATACCAGTCGAACCAGTGTCCGTAACCGGCGCTGATGCGGAAGTTGTCGAAGAGGGCGTAAGTCAATCCCATATAGATTGATGCAGGAATGTCGCTGTGTGACTTGACTCCATCGTCGTAAGCAGCGAGGCCGACTTCGTTTTTCTTGGTGTCGTTTTTCATTTCGATCGAGGTGTTGTACTCTAATTTGATACCGGCAGTCAGGTCTTTGTATTTAAAGGAAATGCCTGCGAGCGGGGTGATGCCCCATCCGGTCTGTTCCACGTCAAGTTCCTTGTCTGAAACTTGTTCTGCGACAGCTTCGAAAGTCTTGGACTTGATGGTGTATTCCTTGGCGGATTCCTTCAGCTCGTTTGCCTTGGCCGCATATTGGGCTGCTGTAGCCTTGTCACCCGCGGCTTCATACTGCTTGGCAGCGGCTGCTGCTTTCTGGGCGCCTTCGGCGGCCTGTTCAGCATAGCTTGCCAAGGTTTCGGAGAGCTGGTTGAAGGTGACCGCCGCCTTGACCATTTCTCCGTCAAGACCGAGCTGTGCGTTTTTGGGGTTGACCTGTACGTTCTGGAGCTTGCCTTCGTAGTGGTTGATGGCGTAGCTGAACTTGGCGCCTAGATAGGCGGAGAACATCTCGTTGATGCGGTAGGCGGCGCCGAGACCGAAACCGAAAATGTAGGAGGTTCCTTTGAGCGACAGGTCGGCACTGTAGTCGGTGGTTGTAAGTCCGTTCTTGGTTAAAAGCCCCGGAATCTGCGCCACGGCGGCTTCGAAAGAGGGGATACCTTTCTTGTAGTCAAGTTTTCCGCCTCCGCCTACGATTCCGAAATAGCCTGAAATGGCGAGGTCGCCGCGGTGCCAGGTGGCAAGCAGGCTTGGCATTGCAGGAATTTGTGCCTTGCCTTCGAATTTCTTTTCTTCGTCGAAAAGTGGAGATTCTGTATAGATGGTGCGTGTCTGCCAGAATGCCTGGGAGTTCAGTGATAGGTGCCACCCGTCTTCCATGAATGCGGTTCCCGCCGGGTTAAAAATAGGCGCATCGTTGTCGGTGGTGGCGTACCGCATGACGTGTCGCTGGTAGGCGATGGACTGGTTGGTGTTGGTGTTCAGGCCGCCGGCAAAAATAGAAACCGCGGCTGCTCCCGTAATAATTGCGATGATTTGAGCTTTCATGGAGAATCCTAACTTTGGATTGAGCAAAGTTAGAAACGTCTTTTGAAAAATCATAGTTACATTTTTGCGCCATTATTGTTACCGTAGCGGAGCTGCTACAGATTTGTAATTTGAATCGGAGCTTATTTTTTATATTTAAGAACCCAAACCTAGAGGAATTCCTTTGAAACTGCAAAAATTGAACAAGCTGATTTTACGCATAGGAGTCGTTGTCGGAGTCATTGCGATGCTGATGGGAACCATCCTTACAGTGGCTGTTTGGAACGAAGGGTATTTTGTTGGTGCAATGATGATGATCGTGACGGGGGCGATAAGCATTTTTCTCGGGTTCAAGGAACTGTTGCAGCCGTCCGACCATGAGTTTCACTGGTTGCCTCTTTTCTACAAGATTGTGCGCCGCTCCTTTTTCTTCTTGAATGCGGTGCTTATCGGACTCGTTGTTTTGACGGTCGCTCCGATGTTGGAATAAAATTTCCGGAAAAAGAATAAATTTCGAGAATGTGTTGCATTCGGAATTTTGAATGCAGTTGTAAATGAAAAAAAACCGCTTGATAATCAAGCGGTTTTTCAGTGGAGCTAAGGAGAGTCGAACTCCTGACCTCCTGCATGCCATGCAGGCGCTCTACCAACTGAGCTATAACCCCGAGGGCTGGCCCAAATATAGAATGTTTGGTTCGCCTTGTCAAGGGTGGATGTGAAAAAAAATGATTTTTTTTTCATATCCGGGTATGGGGCGTGCTCCGACCTCATAGCCCAAAGCCTTGCTTGGCAAGGCGGCCTCAGAGCTTTTATGCCTTCTCGATCGTCACGGATTCGATGATCACGTCTTCGTAGGGAGCGTCGCGGCGGTCGGTCTTGACTCCTGCGATTTCGTCGAGGACTTCGAAGCCTTCGTAGAGCTGGCCGAATACGGAGTAACCGTCAGCGGGGCCGGGGCCCACCTGGTCGTGGTCCAAGAAATGCACATTGTCGCCGTGGACAATGAAGAACTGGCTGCCAATGCTGTGCGGCATGGCGGTCTTTGCCCAGCTAAGAGCGCCGCGCATGTGGGTGAGGCGGGAATCGTATTTGTCGCCGATCGTGGTGCCCGGACCCTTGGCAGAGTGTCCGCCGGTACCGTTACGGTTCGTGAAGTCGCCGCCCTGGATCATGAAATCCTTGATGATGCGGTGGAACGGGGCGCCGTCATACTTGCCCTGCTTGGCGAGTTCAATAAAGTTCGTGGCACATTCGCCGACGAGTTCTTCAAAAAGGCGCAGCTTCATGGTGCCGTGGTTGGTCTTCATGATGGCGATGGTTTCGCCTGCTTCGGGTTTACCCAGCTGATTGAACATGGAATCTCCTGTTAATGTCCCGACAGGGCACTGCCGGGGTTTGATGTTTCTTTTCTTATATATACAAAAAAATGGGGTCAATTTCCGTATGGTAAGGCGAAAAACCGTAAAAAATGCTAGATTAACAAAAGAAATATATTGGAAGTCATTCTCGACCGAAGGGAGGAAATCCAGCTTTTTGCAATGGATCCCGTCGCTGCGCTCCAGGATGACGCTCCTGAAAAATAATATTACTACCTATGAAAGACAACTGTAAAAAAATCAGAGAGCTTCTGTCGGCTCAGGCGATGGAATTCGCCCTCGACGAAATGGCGGCAAAGCTTGCCAAGATGCACCCGACTGCCGACGACATTGTGGTGCTCGGCATGGCAAGCCGTGGTATTCCTCTCGCAAAAAAAATCTGCGAGCGCTTAAGTCAAAAGTTTAACAAGACGGTCCCGATGGGGAGCCTCGATGCGACCTTCTACCGCGACGATTTTCACTATCGCACTCACATGGGTTCAAGCGAAATGCGCATTACCGAAATGCCTGCTTCCGTAGAAGGCAAGACGGTGATTCTCGTGGACGATGTGCTTTATACGGGCCGCTCGGTGCGAGCCGCCATGCAGGCGATTCTAGACCTCGGACGCCCGGCGGCCATTCGCCTTTGCGTGCTGGTGGACCGCGGTCACCGCGAACTTCCGATTGCGCCCGATTGCGTAGGTCTTACGGTTGAAACCGCACAGGACCAGGAAGTCCGCGTGCAGATTGAACCGATCGATAAAGAAAATTCCGTTTATCTCGTAGAGGTGGAGGCCTAAGATGGGCGCATTGCAGATCAAGCATTTGTTCGGACTTCAGGGGGTATCCAAGTCCGATATTCGTACTATTTTGGATAACGCAAAGCAGTTCCGCGAAATTCTCGAACGCCCGGTCAAGAAGGTACCGAGCCTTAGGGGCATGACGGTCGTGAACCTGTTTTTCGAAAACAGCACCCGCACGCGAACGAGTTTCGAACTCGCCGAAAAGCGACTCTCCGCCGATACGGTGAATTTCACGAGCTCAAATTCCAGCGTCAAGAAGGGCGAAACGCTCGTCGATACGCTCAGGAACATCGAGTCCATGAAGATTGATATCGTGGTCGTCCGCCACAAGGGGACGGGAGTCCCCAAGTTCCTCGCCGAGCATAGCAACGCGATTATCGTGAACGCGGGCGACGGTGCCCATGAACACCCCACGCAGGCACTCCTTGACATGCTGACGATCGAAGAAAAGCTCGGAACGCTCGAAGGCAAGAACGTGACCATCATTGGCGATATCCGCCACAGCCGCGTGGCCCGCAGTAACCTCTGGGGAATGTCCACGATGGGCGCCCATGTGACACTCTGCGGACCGTCTACCCTGGTGCCGCGCAATACCGACCTCATGAACCACGTGACATGGGAACCGGATGTGAAGAAGGCTGTCGCAAATGCCGATGCCATTATCGCACTCCGTTTGCAGAAGGAACGCATGGACGACGCACTGCTTCCGAGCATGCGCGAATACCGCAATACATTCGGCATTACCGAAGAACTCCTGGAATGCGCCAAGGACAAGGTTATCATCATGCATCCGGGGCCAATCAACCGCGGCGTGGAACTCGATTCCGACATCGCCGATGGCGAACATTCTGTAATTCTTGATCAGGTGACCAACGGCGTTGCTATCCGTATGGCCGTTCTCTTCCTTTTGGCTGGAGGCCGCAATGAAAACTCGTAAGCCTAGTTATGAACATTATGCGAATGTTGTCTTGAAAAACGCGAAGTTCTGGAACGGTAAGTCCTTTGAACTGCGTGATGAAGTCCGTCTGACGGGTTCCTCTAGCAACAGCGATTCTCTTGAATATGACTGCAATGGCGCGCTTGTTTTGCCTGCGCTCTTTGCTCTTGGCGTTGACTTTATGGAACCGCTTCGCGACGATGTCTATACCTATGTGGATGGTGTGGATGCTATGCGCAGGGGCGGTTTTTATGGGGCCATATACGAAAGTGCAGTCAACCCGATTGATGATGTCGATAAGTTGACCGCTGCCGATAACCGTAGACCCTGCGATTTTAATGAAGGTCCTGGTGGTACGGCTTATTATATCCGTTTCCTCGGTGCCTACAGCAAGGGCTTTGGTACAGATAGCCTTGCCGAAATGATGGAGCTTGCTTCGGGAGTTGTTGGCTTCGGTGATGGTAATGCCGCTATTCCTCATTCCCGTTTCCTCCGCCTTGCCATGGAATACGGTAAGATGACGGGCAAGCGCTTCTTCTTCCAGCCGATGGACAGGACGCTTCGCCACAGCGGATGCGTTCACGAAGGCGCCTATTCCGATATGCTCGGCATGAAGGGCATTCCTCGCATCGCCGAGACGATTGCCGCCTACACGGTGCTTGAAACGGCACGCTTCCTGCAGGTGCCTGTCCACTTTAAGCAGGTGACTTGCGGCGAGACGCTGGACTTGATTCGTAACGCCCGCAAGCAGGGAATGGATGTGACCTGCGATGTTGGACTCTATCATTTGCTGCTCGACGATTCCTGCCTTGAAACGCTTGACTCGGCATATCACATTATGCCGCCGATTCGCTCCGCGGGAGACCGCGAAGCTCTGTGGAAGGGAATCGAAGACGGCACTGTGAATGCCATCAGCATGAACCATACGCCGGTGCTCCGTCAGGACAAAGTGGTGAACTTCGAAGATTCCGTGCCGGGAGCCCTTTCGCTAGAAATCGCGCTGCCTGCCATCTGGAAAAAGCTGAGCGAACGCGTGGGTGATGCTCGTGCCATCGAGCTTCTCTCGACGGCTCCCGCTCGCTTGGCAAATGCGGTCCGCAACGAAAATTATGCTGCCGCTGTAGTTGTGCTTGCAGCAGATAAACCGCACGTGGTCGTCGAAAGCGACTTCGCGGGCCATGTCTGCAATTCTCCGCTCCTCGGCAAGGAACTCCCGTCCTCGATTCTTGCAACCTACATCAACGGAGTCTGGACTAAGTTAAATTAAGATTTCGGAATTCGGAATTCCAACGATTCTGAATTCCTAATTCTGAACTCCGAATTCTGAATTAGTATGATTGATCCTCTTCAGCTTGTCTGGGTTGCCTTTATTGCATGCATGTTTCTCGTGCTGCTGGTGCTGATTGAAATACATCGCATCAACTATCGTCGCGAGAACGAGGTTATGTTTGGCACAAAGGTCTTTGACGAACAGACCGCGGCAATCGGTTTTACGGACAGTGAAAAAGAGACTTTGGACAAAATAATCAGAGCGTCGTCCTTTGAAAATAAGGATGCCATCTTGAATTCGTCAGGTCTTTTTGAACAGGCGATTTCGACTTATTACGACAAGCATGATGTGTTTGACGATAATGAAGAAATGCTTAAAACGCTTGCTGCTGTAGAACGGCTTCGCGTCAAGCTGAATTTCACGGCGTCAAATCCACTGTCGGAAGTCTTTTCGACAAGGCAGTTCAATGTGGGAGATCGTGTTGATCTGTTGCTCGAAAACGGACTCCGTGTCAAGTTTTCCGAAATTATGGCCCGTACCGAAAGGGATTGGACAATCTCGTTCGATACGAGCGACGGTTCGTCGTTCTCCTTGGTCAATAAGGAAATCAAGGTCCGCTGGACTAGGCCAGACGATGCCATTTACACGACGGTCTTGCCGGTCCGTTACGCGGAAGCGGGGCGTTTAGTGCTCTTGCACTCTTCGAACCTCGATAAGCGTCAGTTGCGTCGCTGGGTCCGTAAACAGGTCGCTTTTCCGGTAACGGCCGTCTTTGATGACGGATCCAACATCGGAGGGACTCTCCTGGATCTTTCCGCAGGCGGTATTATGGTCGGGCTTCCCAGGGATTGCTATCCCGGACAGCATTTGCGAATCCAGTTTGAACTGCCGAGTTTTGGCGACGAAGACGTTGAAATTGAGATTTTGCGCAATTTAGGACGAAAAAACAAGGATCATCCTCATTATAACTGTTTTACGGCATCGTTCCGCGGAGCCTTCGGCTGGACCCAGGAAAGGGTCCTTCAGTATCTGTTTGAGGTCAATAAGGCCGAAAAAGAGTCCCATAAATGGGTAAAAGAGGGCTAACTAATTCATTTTCAATGACTTAGATGAATTTTCCGCTTGACATTCGTCTATTATAAAGGTAGAATTAGTAAGGAAATGTATTACAATCGGAGTTTACTTTGGCTTTAAGTTTGATTTCAAAAATCCGCGGCATGCGCGAGACGGTCGGTATTGATGTTGGTCATTACAGCATCAAGTACGTCAAGGTCTTGCACTGGGCCAGCGGGTACAAGATTGTGGTCGACGCGGACCTGGAACGAGTGCCTGATGGTTCTATCGTCAATGGCGAAATCCAGGTGCGCGAGGGCGATGCTCCTACTAACGAGAATGGTCAGCGCGAAAAAGACGGCGAGGAACTCTTGAGCGATGCCTTGTACAAATTGTTGCTCCGCCATCCGATTGATGACTTTTGCGATGTTGTGGCTTCTGTGAATTGTGGTGCCGGCGCCGGAGGCGTTCTGGTCGACAAAATCTCCGTGAAGGTTCCCAAGAACGGTAACGAGGCGGCGATTATTCTTCAGACCGCCCAATCCCGTCCGCCCTTCGATGACCAGGACAACGTGATTGACTACGAAATTTCATCCCGCGAGAACGATGAACTCAAAGTGAACGTGGTGGCTGCCAAAAGTGCCCTGCTTGATTCCTGGGCTCAGTTCTTCAACCGCCGGGGAGTCAAACTGGCTGCGTTGGATGTCGATATTTTTGGAATGTTGAATGCTTACGTGGCTACCATGGAAGACAAGGATCGCGACCAAACCGTGGCCCTGTTCAACGTGGGCGAAAAGAAGATGAGTGTTGCCTTTGTGCAGGACGGTGTTTTCCATTCGATGCGTGCCATGGCGGGTGGTTCGCTGGACATGGTGATCAGCAAGACCTGTATGAACTTGAGCATTGATTCTGAAAAATGCCATGAAATTCTGAGTAAGGGCGATCTGTCGGTGGTGGACAGATTTTCCAAAGCCGAAGTGGAAGCTGCGCTTAGACTGGCATACGAGGACTTGATGGCACAGATCGACATCGGTATCCGCTATTTCTCTTCCTTGGAAGACTCTAAGCCGCTCAACAAGATACTGCTGGGTGGTGGTGGTGCCACTGCTTACGGTCTGAAGGACTTTATCAAGGAACGTTCCGGAATCGAAACCGATACTGTGCATCCGTTTAGGATTGTTCCCTGTGAATCCAATGTGTTCGGTGAAGGTGATATTCCTATTGCGCTGTCTAACATCTATGCCCCTGCATTGGGTCTCGCGATGAGGAAGTTCTAATGGCGTCTAATAAAAAAGAACCTGTTAAGAATGCCTTGGCGATATCCATCAACCTGCTTCCGCCGGAGTTCCGCAAGAAGCAGAAGGATTTTACCTGGGTAACGGACCGTCGTGTCATTTGGCCGACCGTGGCGGCTGTTGTCGCTATTGTTGCCGTACTGATGTTGCAGGCATTTATCGCCGAGACAATCGGCAGCTTGAGCAGCGAATTAAGCCGTGTCCAAGAAGAAGTGGAGCGCGAACGTCCGCTGCTTTCCAAAATCAGTGATTTAGAACAAAAGAAGGGCGTCGTGACGACCAAGATCAACGCGCTCAAGTCAATCCAGGTGAGCAAGAAACGCTGGGTTGTTTTGTTTGAAAACATTTCCTCGGTGCTGCCGCCGAATATGTGGATTACCAGTATCAACCAGCTGGGTGAATTCGACATGGAAATGCGCGGTGTCACGCTGGACTTCCCCGAAGTTGCCGAGTATATGGTTAAACTCGAAAAGCAGGTGAGCGTCCAGTCTGTTTCTCTCGTCACCATATCTACGACAAAGATCGATGGCGACGAAGCCTACAACTTCACCATCAAGATTGTCCTGCGTCAGGACCTCAATGCTGGGGAGGGTGATAATGGGTAAGATAGATCTTAAAGACAAACGCAACGTATACGCCATTGCGATTAGCCTGTTGATTATGGTGGCGGCGTATCTGGTGTATAACTACATGTGGGATCCGTATGTCTACCAGAGGGAATCTCTTGAAAGAGATCTGGAATCCGCTCAGACAGAACTGAACAAGATCAATGCCAAGAAACATGACCTTGCCCGTCTTGAAATGGAGCTGGTGCAGGCCGAAAAGGATTTCGAGGAACTGAAGAACATGTTCCCCGAAGACGAAAAGGTTCCCCTCCGCTTGCAGGATCTCTATGCGGTGATCCGCAGCACGGGTGTGCTTATCCAGAAGTTCAATCCCGAAGGTCAGGCTGAAAAGGAACACTACAAGGAAAACCGCTATGCCATTGCGGTTAACTCCGGTTACCATGAGTTGGGAAACTTGTTTGCTGCTATAGCGAACTTTAAGTATCCGACCTCTATTTCTAATCTGAGATTGAGCCGTTATTCGGGTATTGCCGCAGAACTTCAGAAAGCGGAAACCCATGGTTGGACACCGATTACCATGTCGGCAACGTTCAACTTGACCACTTACACTTCCAAGAAGGTGGGTAAATGATGAAGTGCAAGTCCCTCCTTTTACTGATGTCGCTTGCGGTCGCTTCGTACTCTGCACAAATTAAGGATGTGCGCTTTGTTTGTGATGCATCGGGATGCCAGACGGTATTTGCCTTTGCATCCGATAAGGATTTGCCGTCGTTCTACCAAAAGTTCAATGCGTCTGCCAAAAAGCTGACGGTCGGTTTCTCGGGAACCTCTTTCGCCCTTGGTGAAGGCGACTTTGATGTAGATGCCGATTCCAAGTTCATCAAGTCTGTTCGTGTCGTTAAGGATACTTACAAGGGGGCTGCCTTCCTTAAGTTCGAAATGACGGTGGGCTCCTCGATAACGACGGACAAGAACGAGATTGGTCTGGACAGGTCCAATTTCTTGATCAAGTTCAAGAACAAGGGCGGTAAGTCCTGGACGCTTTCCAAGCTTTTTGCCGATCGCAAGAAACAGGCGGACAAGCTCGCTCTCGAAGAGAAAAAGGCCGCTGAAAAGGCCGCTCTCGAAGAAAAGAAGCGTTTAGCCGAAGAGAAAAAGGCTGCCGAAAAGAAGGCCCTTGAAGACAAAAAGGCTGCACAGAAGGCTGCCGCTGAAGAAAAGAAGCGTTTAGCCGAAGAGAAAAAGGCCGCCGAGAAGAAGGCCCTTGAAGACAAAAAGGCTGCACAGAAGGCTGCCGCTGAAGAAAAGAAGCGTTTAGCCGAAGAGAAAAAGGCCGCCGAGAAGAAGGCTCTTGAAGAAAAGAAGGCCGCTGAAAAGGCCGCTCTCGAAGAGAAAAAGCGCCTAGCCGAAGAAAAGAAAGCAGCCGAAAAGGCTGCCCGCGAACAGGAAAAGCTTTTGGAGGAACAGCAGAAGCAACTGGACAAGGCTATCAACGAAGGCGGAAAGATTTCCGCCCTGCTCCCGAACCTGAAGGAAATGACGGTTCTGATGGGCTCCGGTATGGAACAGTTCCGCCTGGTGGCCGAGAGCCCGATCGATATTCGCAACGTCTCTGGCCCCGACAAGAACAATACCCTTACGGTTGGTCTTGCCGGTCCTCAGAGGTCCCCGCTGTTCAGGATTGCTTCGGGTTCCTTGGTGAAGTCTGTTACTTGGGGTGCGAACGGTCTTAAGATACAGTTGAAGACTGCTGTGAAGCCGGTGATGCTGGTTCAGGACGGCGTGTTGGTCCTGCAGGTTGCAGAAAATGCCATTAACAAGGATGGCCTGATTTCGTGGTGCGCCCGTCCGGATGGAATCTTTATCCGCGATTGGATGAGGGCTGTCGAAGAAAAACCTGACTTTGACGTGTTCGTCAAGCGTCTGGAAAAGGAAAGCAAGAAGATTATTTCGGGTTCGCAGACTTTCCACTTGCGCCCGGTATTGCGTGAACTCATCGTGGTGGCCGATGAAATCGAATTCTATGCCGCACCCAATGAAAATTCTCAGGTCCTGCAGCGTCTGGTATTCGGCGACCGCCTGGTTAGTCTTGACCTTACGGGACTTTACCGCAAGGTGCAATACGGTAATCGCGTGGGTTACGTGAACCGTCGTTCCGTGGGTTTCTATGACGAACTGACCTCGGTGCAGGCGGAACGCCTGAAGCAGATCGACCTGGATCGTGGAACGAACCTCGCTGTCAATGCGGGGACCATAACGAGCCAGTTGGATGGACTTTACGAAGACAAGGTAACCTACAGCTCCTTCGGTCGTCGCGATCCGTTTGTCGAAGTCAAGGGACTTGTTGAAGAAGGTATCAACATCAACCAGGTCGAACTGGTCGGTATCATTTGGGAATCCGATGTGCCGATGGCAATTCTGGTCGATACGAAGAATCCGTCGATTTCCTACACTCTTAAGGAAGACGACAAGATTCTTAATGGAAAGGTCTTAAAAATTACTCAAACTGACGTCCTCTTCCTGATTCAGGAATTCGGGGTGAGCCGTCGCTACACCATGGGTCTTCCCGATAAATTTGGGGGTCAAAAGTGAAAAATATGACAAAAATACTGACTGTTCTTCTCTTGGCGGTAGGTATATCTATCGCTGCTCCCGCCGAAGGTTCGGTGAAAGCCCCCAATACGAAACTGTATGATTTCAGTTTTGTCGACATGAGTTTCGACGCCGTGTTCAACTCGGTTTCCAAGGTGGCGCAGATCGATATTATCCTTGCTCCCGAAGTCAAGGGCAAGACGAGTTTGAATATCACCAAGAAGACTTGGCAGGAAGCCTTGGACATCGTTTGCGGTATGAACGATTTGACCTGGGTTGTCGAAGACAAGTATATTATGATCCAGAGGTCTAGCACCTACCTGGCAAAACAGAAGAAAATTGCGGATGAAGAAGCCCAGGCCGAGCAGAATGCTCCGCTCGTGCGTAAGAATTTCCCCATCCGTCATGCGAAGGCCGAAGAACTGGTGAAAGTCCTCGAAAGCATGAAGTCGAACCGCGGCCGCATTACCACGGTCGAAAGGACGAATTCCATTATCGTTTACGATACCGATGGAAAGATCGAACAGATGGAAAAGGCTTTGACGGAACTCGATGTGGAAACTTTGCAGATTATGATTACGGCTAAGCTCGTGGTCGTGAGTAGCGAAAAGTCCCGTGAACTTGGCGTAGACTGGGCCCTGCGTTCCGGATCTACGGCTCTTTCCCCGGGAACCATTTCCGATGCAAACGGTCTTAATGGTGGTGGGGTCGGTACGACCCGTACAAGCGTGGGCATCCATTCGTTGCCTTCTCGTAGCTTGAATGCAGTGGGTGCTACGGCTGACAATCCGGCTCCGACTGCCATTACGGCAAGCCTTCTGGATAACAACCTCCAGATTGCGATTGCAAACATTATGAGTGATGCCGAAACGGAAGTGCTTGCTTCTCCGCAGGTCTCGACGCTCGACAATACCGAAGCCAAGGTCTACATGGGCGACAAGATTTCTATCCGCGTGATTGACGATAGCGGTGAATCTTCGACGCAGCTGGTGGAAGCGGGTATCAAGCTGACCGTGACTCCGCACGTGTCCGGCGACAACCGCATCTTGCTGGATCTGCATCCGCAAAACGACTCCTATGGTTACGATACGCAGGGACAGGTGGTTATCAGTACGCAGGAAGCTCAGACCAAGGTGGTTGTGGCAGACGGTGAAACGGTCGTGATCGGTGGCCTTACCCGTAACGAAAACACCCAGAGCGAAACGGGCGTGCCCTTCCTCAAGGATATTCCGCTGCTCGGCAACCTCTTCAAGTATACGAGAAACAAGGTTGAAAAGCGTGACCTGATCATCTTCGTTACTCCGCGCATCATCCGCAACTACATTGGTGATGTGGAACTTTCTGAACCTTCCATGGCTACTCCGGAAGTGGTTGAAAAGGAACCTCCTGCAACGGGCAAACTTCCTTCTGATCAAAGCGCTCCTGCCGCAAAGCCCGCTCCGCAGGCCACCCCGGCTGCACCGGAACCCGCTGCTGAAGAAGTGGAAGACTGGAACTAGTTTGATTGATAGAGCTTAGGTCTTAGTAGAAAACCTCGAACATAAAGTTCGAGGTTTTTCGATTTGCTAAAGGTTTCTAAGTTCAACCAACTAAGTCTATCTCACCACGAGGGCGGCAAGGGCGAGTTCCTGACTTGTGACGGTCCAACTGGAACTCTTGAATTCATAGTTGAGGTCTGCAAGACGGCGAATGACGCGGCAAAGGAGCGGCTTGCCCCAACGGCGGCAACATTCGGGGGCGTTCCCCTGCTTGCAGAAAAGGAAGTAGTTTTTGCCCAGAGCCTTGGCTGCTTCTTCGGCGCCCATCTTCGGTGAAAGCATCATAAAGTTGAGCAGGTCAACTGCATGGCTGTAAAGGGCGTTCACGATCGCAATGGCGTCGGTGTTCTTGTTGCCGTAGAGGATTTCGTGGAGCTTGCGCACATAACCGACGGAATCGCGCATCCCGAAGAAATTCAGAATCTCGTAAGGCGGAATTTCGCGACGGGGCGTGATCATCGTCTTGACGAGGTCGTAGGAGATGTTTTGACTGTCGGGGGCGTAGATGAGCGCTTTCTCGACTTCTTCACAGACGAGCTTGGTGTCGGTGCCGAGGGCGTCGGCCAGGTACTGGCTGGCGGCCGGTTCAATCGGCTTTCCGAAGAACTTGGGGATAGTCGCTGAAATCCATTCCTGCATCTTGTACTGCCGAGGTTCTTCATACTTGGCGACCGTACCCACCTTCTGGAGCACCTTGTAGAGTTCGGAGGTGGCCTTAAGTTCGTCAAAATCCAGCAAAAGTTTGCAGTCCGGGGCGTTTTTCAGCCAACTGGCGAGTGCCTTGGTGTCGTCCGCTTTCATTTCGTTCGCTTTTCGGACGACTACCACCTGTTCCGGAGCGAACATCGAGACCGTTCCGCAGCTTTCCATGATGAGGTTCGCGACGGAAGGAACGTTGATATCGGTAGCATACACGACCTGTTTGGCAAACGGGTCGTTGACGTTGTCTCCAAGGGCTTCGGACAGGAACCTGTCGATGTGCTTGTCCTTGGAGAACTGGTCCTTACCGATAAGGGCGACAATCATAGATTACTTGAAGTCGATGATTTCGAAGCGGTTCTTGCCCTTGGGGGTCACGACTTCGACGATTTCACCCTTCTTTTTACCCATGAATGCAGAGCCCATGGGGCTCTTGAAACTGATTTTGCCGTTCATCGGGTCGACGCCTTCGGGGCTCACCAACTGGTAAACCACTTCCCTCTTGGTAGCGAGGTTTTTGGCGGTGACGGTGGCGCCAAAGCGGATGGTGTCAGAGTTTGCGTCAAATTCCACGATAATTGCGTTCGAAATCTGGTCTTCCAGCTTGGGAATTTCCAGATCGATATGAGCCAGCATTTCCTTGGCGGCATGGTACTCGGCGTTTTCGCTCAAGTCGCCTTGCTTGCGGGCTTCTTCCATTTCATCGACAACGCGGGGACGTTCGACCTTTTTGAGGAAGGTGTAACGTTCAACCAGCTTGTCGTAAGTTTCTTTAGTACAGGGTGTTTTTGCCATGACCTTAAATTAGAATTTTTTTGCGGGGCAGATGTGGGGGGTGTTCAACATTGTTGCATTTTTCTATAATTTAGGAGGTAGAAAACAATAGGAGATTCTATGTACACTGTATTGGAAAAAGGCGGCGTCTGTTCCCCGAAGGGGTTCAGCGCGTCTGGAATTTGTGCCGGTATCAAGGCCAGCGGTAACGCCGACATGGCGCTTTTGAAGAGTGAAAAGGCTGCACGCTGCTTTGCCGTGTTTACAACGAACAAGGTGAAGGCCGCTCCGGTGCTCTATGACAAGGCCGCCCTTGAACATGCTCATTTTGCATCGGCAGTGGTGGTGAACAGTGGTAACGCCAATGCCTGTACCGGTGAACAGGGTCTCCGCGATGCAGAACGCATGGCTGCCCTTACTGAAGAAGCCTTGAAACTTACTCCGAAGAGTGTGCTCGTTTGCAGCACCGGCGTGATTGGCCACCTGATGCCGATGGACAAGATTGAAGCCGGTATTCCGAAACTCGTGGAAAATCTCCGTGCCGATGCTTCCGAAGAATTTGGTCGTGCCATTCTGACGACTGACCTTGCGCTCAAGAGCCATGCCGTTGAAATCCAGACTGAAAAGGGTGTGGTGACGATTGGTGGCGCCTGCAAGGGCTCGGGCATGATTCACCCGAATATGGCGACGATGCTTGCCTTTATTACCACGGACTTGGCTCTCCCGATTGATTTCTTTGCCGAATTCCGCGCCGATATCGCGGATTCCTTCAATGCGATTACGGTCGATGGCGACACCAGCACGAACGACACTTGCATTCTCTTGGCTAACGGCATGAGCGGCCTCAAGTACGAAGACCTGACGCTTACTGAACAGGGTGAATTCCGCGCAGCCCTCATGCTTGTGATGAAGGAACTCGCCAAGGATATCGTTCGCGACGGTGAAGGTGCGACCAAGCTGATTGAACTCTGCATCGAAAAGGCCGAAAGCCACGAAGAGGCTTTGCGCATGGCCCGCTTCATTGGTACGTCTAACTTGGCCAAGTGCGCTATGTTCGGCGAAGACCCGAACTGGGGCCGCATCTTGAGCAGTGCAGGCAGCAGCGGCTGCAACATGGTCGCCGAACATACGGACCTTTTCTTCGGCGATGTGCAGGTGCTGTCTAACGGCCGCCCGGTGAAGCTCGACGAAGAACAGATGAAGGCTCTGCATGCGGTAGTCCGCCAGCGTGAATACAAAGTAACGCTCGTTCTTAATATCGGGCACGCTAGTGCGAGCGCATTCACTTGCGACTTGAGCTACGACTATGTTAAAATCAACGCCGAATATACGACCTAATAAGACCGAGCTGGCTAAATTCACCAGAATCCTTACTCTGAAGCCAGCTCTCTCGCCACCACGACTCGTTAGGACGAGTCGCTTGTGGCTCACGGGATGGCTAAACTCGACAGAATCCTTATACGGGAGCCGATTATCTCGCAAACACGCCTGCTTGATAGCAGGCGTTTTTCGCTCACGGTACGACCTAATAAGACCGAGCTGGCTAAATTCACCAGAATCTTTACTCTGAAGCCAGCTCTCTCGCCACCACGACTCGTTAGGACGAGTCGCTTGTG
>NZ_CAMGVQ010000015.1:0-75095 GCF_946062555.1 uncultured Fibrobacter sp. | reverse complement strand
GCTTTCAGGCTATTTTTTTAGAAAAATGTTCCACACTTAGCTCAGAAGAGCCAAAATAAGTGTTGTAAAGTTTTACAACGCGAATTTCTATTAAAATAAGGGTTTTGGAATTTAATTTGAAAGTAAAATTTTGTGTAAAGTTTTTTTTGCATAAAGTAATCAAATAACCGATTCAATTTATTTTATATTTGCGCCCTAAATTAAATGGGTTGGATAAATGAACTTTTTGTACAAATTTTTTCTAATTGCAATTATGTTAGTTTCCATTGCGTTTCCCGCTCCAATGGAACCTGCAAAATCAATATTGTTCATTCTTTTAGACGGAATGGCTCCAAAAAGCCACGGGTTATACGAAAAATACTGTGTCGATTTTAACTATGAGTCTAGCGATTCGTGGGGAAAAACGGGGGTTGCGAAGTTCCTTCAGGAAGAAGTGACAAATTCAAAGGCTCAGATATATTCTAGGCCGTATTTTAATCCGTCTGAGAGCCCGTCCGAAATGGTAGATGAACTATCAAAAAATATGGATGCTTGGTATACAACGAATTGTGACTCGTATGATGCTTCGTATGATGCTTCAAAGGGCCGAATCTCCTACTTGAATTCTGGTAGCAAGGCTAAAGTTGGGTCCATTATGGACGAAGCCTTGGAACACTGGTTCAAGGAAATGTTGAATGAATCTAATCTTCCGAAACTTGATAGTAATTCTGCCAAGAATATCATGGAGAAAACGCAGATAAGAAGAAATGCGTGGAAATGGAATTCAACTAATGAAAGCTTCGATCCTGAAACAACGATTAATGCGTCGTATGCGAATATGGATGGACGTCTGCATGATTGGATTACGGGATACAAGTCTAAGAATGGTCGTGTTCCCACACTTGAAGAATTGGAAAAAGAACGTCCGGATTTGGTTCCTTCTCGTTATGTTTTTATTTCAAAAGGAACTGGCGGTATGGTCGCTCGTGAGTATGTGCAGGGCGAAAAATATAGGGGGGATGTGGACAAAATTCTCTTCTTTGATACCCCTCATGAGGGCTCTGGATTTGCCGACCAAGCTATTTTAAGTAAAGATGATTTGACAAATGTTCATTCGGAGCTGGGTGCTGTTTTGGCGGCGGCGGTTCCTCTTGTGTCGGTTGCGTTTATTATGGCAGATGGCGTTACGCAAGAGAATTTGCTAGAAGTTACACAAACCCTTATAGATGGTTTGTCTGGTCTTGTGAATATAGGTGTATATGATGGCCTAAAAAAAGAGTATTTCAATGATTACGAATTTGATGATGGCGTATTGTGGTATTTGGCGCAGGATGCTGATAAAAGGGACGAAAAATATAAGCCGTCCATTAATAAATTGCCCGGAGGAGACGTTGACACCCTTATTGGTCGTGTGCAACTTTTGAATTCTTATGATATGATTACCACTTATGACAAGCCCATGTTCCGTTTGACATATTCTTATGGTATGCCGAGTATAGGAAATGGGCGTCGTATGCGTGCCGATTATCTTTTCCAGAAAAAGTATCATATTAACAAGTCTATGTTGAATGCTATTATTGTGAAACAGGCGACAAATGTAGTCAAAACAATAATGATTGATAGCGCTAAAATTGATACTATTATTGCTTCAAAAATTTCTGATAATCTTTCGAAAGTTCTTACTGGAATAACTGATAAGTTGCTTTCTTCGCCAGATTTTAATTCTATGTGGCAATTTGAAAACCAGAATTTTAAAGAAAATTCTGACATTTTGAAAGGAATTGACGGCCTTTCAGGCAAAGTAAAGAACCTTATTCAAGATAATATGAATGACTGGGTGAAAAAAGGCGTTAAAGCGGGTGTAGAATGGGCTAGTGAACAAGTACTTGGTTTCGTTTTTGATAAAATAGATTTGGGTGAAACTATCGATGACCTTCCGCAATGGCTTGTTGACTTTATTGCAGTTGCGGAAAATTTCCTTCCTTCTCCGCTTCAAGACGACATTGTTTCAACTTTTGCTACATCTTATTCTCCTAAATATGATGGCATGAAACTCGCTAGTGATAATTGTGCTTCGGGCCTTTCTTTGTCGAATCCGCTGACCTATGGCAATGTAACAAACCTTGTAGGTAAAGATTATACAGAAGATTGTACCTATAGCGGCCAAAAGAAGTTGGCTCAGAATTTGATTCAGTATTCAATAAATTTCTTTGATCAAGGAACTTATGACGTTTCGGCAAATAGTTCGTATGGTGGTAGTGTGACCTTGTTCTCGAATTCTGATATTTCACGAAGAGAATTCCCGTTGCATGTAAATTCAAATATGGATTCCTATTATGCTAGTTATAAATCTGGTCTTGTTGAAATCGGTGCTGTGACTTCTAATCGGGAACTGGTTGATGAGGTCCTTGCAGCTACATGTTTTGGCCTAAAGTTTGTCCCTGCATATGGCCCTGCTTTGGAAAAAGTGTGTCAGGCGGCGCGATTGGGAACGAATATGGCTTTTATGGCCGATATTGCGTCTGAATCTGTGAAGCTCAACAATAGACTTAGTGCTTTGAGAGCGTCAGATTTAATGGCTATAAAAGCATCCCTTGTTAAGGATGCCGGAGGCTTTACTGGTATGGATTCGATGCTTTATGAAAATCCGTATATAAGTTTGCAATCTGTGGTGGATTCCTCTGTCGATGGTGTGCGTATGTTGCCAATGGTGTTTTATGCAACATCGGGTGATGGTCAGGCTGTTCCTGAAATTTCGAATTTTGCACAACTGAAAACTGTTTTTGCAAGCAGATTTGGCATGGTTGAAGATAGTTTGAACCCCTCAAAGATCTATCCGTATGTGGATGCTATTGACTCCTATAGAGACAATAAGCTAAAGACTTTAAATGATTATCGAGCATTGTCAATTAAATCTTTAAATTACGAAAATGTAGAGAATGACAAAGTCGTCAGGAGGGTTTCTTATAAGAACCTTCCTGCGATGACTGTTACAGATGAATTGCAGGAATATCGTTTCCAGATAGATGATTTGCGTCCTGATTTGATTGAAGAAATAAAAATAGATTTCAATACTGATGTCCAGTTCTATTTTACACGTTCGATGGCGGGGATGTGGACTATAGAAATAGCAAGAGCTGGAGGAACAAAGAAATCAGTTGACCATACATATAGACCGATAGTGGATGCGAACGGATTGTTTGTCTTCCGACCGAAGGCTATAGTTGAAAAATTTAACGAGGGAAAAGCAGAATCAGAAATAATCGCCTTCAATAAGGTCCAGCAGGAAGGACCCAATACGGTTACAATTACATTGAGCAATAATTTGGGCTTAAATGGATATTCTCAATTTTCGTTCTATTATCAATCTACTTTGCCGTATCTTCAGGAGGGATTCCCGAAGGATCTCCAGATTGTATCTAACTTGAATGAAATCTTCTTTAACGCTAGTAATCTTGGCGATCCATATGATTTCACAGAAGGAACCCTTTCTGTGCTTAAAGTGACAAATAATGGTTTCCAGGATGCTGTGACAAACTTAAAGTCAACGGTACAGTTGAGTACGGATTCGTTGAGTGAGGTGATAAAAGATTCGTTGGGAAATGAGAAAGAGGTATGGGAACAAAAGTGGAAAATTTCCAATTCTCTTGGCGAGAATTTCTTGACGAATAACAACTTGAGTGATGGTGAGTATGTTCTTCATTGGAAGTTGAAAACTAAGAATCGAAATTCTTCGCAGACGACGGAATACTCTATGCGGGTTAGGGTTTATGTGGATACGAAGGCTCCGGATATATCGCTTGTACTTTCTCAATCTGACTTGAGCGGCTCCGACCGTGATGGAGTATGGGGCTTGGTTGACAATAGGGCGGATGCGTCGGCTTTGCGTGCTATTCGTGGATTCGTCGTTCCTGAAGGCGGAGATACAGTGTTCCTATTCCATAATTACGGAATAGGGTCGACTATGTACGATTTTGACTGGAACGGAAAGGGAGATTCGTTGCCTCATGGGAAGGCTACTGTTTATGTACAAGCAGTTGATTTTGCTGTACCGAGCTATGATATGATTGCCGTTTTGGATAGTTTCGTTATCGGCGATACTGTTGCTTTGCGCAAATCCTGGAAGAATATATTGGGTTCTAAAGGGGCTTTCAAAGCTCATATAAATGGTAAAACAGTAAGCAAAGAAATATACATTGATAAGAAAAAACCGGAATTGAATATGGCTTCGGTTGTTGTCAGTGGTGTTTCCGATACGACTTTCCGTACTGTGTCTGGGATTCCGGCGTGGTCTCGTACGCAGGGGAGTATTCCGGTATTCAACGATGCAGAGCTGGTAAAAATTTCTTTCGCATTGAAAGAAATTGACGCAAACAAACTGGATGATTCTGTACGTATTCAGATTCTCTTTATGGATGTGGGACATTCTATTTCTAAAAGTTATGTAAGGGATTTTGACTTTAAGAAATCTGCTACATTTGAATTTACGGAACCAGAGGCGCAGCAGTTGCCGGATGGTAATTATGTCGTGTCTGTCGTGATGGTTGATGCTGCCGGTAATAAAACGGAAGTAATAGATTTGTCGAAAAAAGTAAAAGTAGATAGGACTGCGCCTTCTGTAAATCAGGTCGTTGCTGGTGAACCTGTTTATGCTTCGGCTTCGGATGTGGATTCTGCCAATGTATATGTGTCTCAGCCTTCTGATGTTGAAGAAAATCATTCATTGATAACTTGTTATCAACGAATTACCGATGGAAGTACTTCTAGCGGATGGACGAATATTAGTTCTGTAAGCGTCGCTGGTTCTAGCATAGTTAGGATTCCATATTCGATGAAAAAATCAGGGGTGACATTCGGAGATGGTCAGTATGCAACGCAAGTGGGTTGTTTCGATGAAGCAGGGAACTTCAGCATGAATAGCGATGCTTTCAGTGTTGGCCATCGTTATCCGACCATTGTCTATCCTTCGTCGGAAACTGCTCCCATTACTGGAAATATGGTGCAAATTAAAGGTATTGCACCGGATCCTATTGTGCCCAATGGAAATCTCCAGACTGCGGAATACAAAATAGAATGGAAAAATACGGATAGTTTGTCTTCGGGATGGCATGAGGACGGGATTATATCAATGAATAAATTGATGAGTTCCTTAGTGACAACACTGGCTGTGTGGAATATAGATACTCTGCCTCGTGGAAATTATGAAATTAGGTTGTCTGTTCGCGGATGTAGGGATGCTTCTGATAGCAAGTGTGATTGGGTGAGTTCTACTGTTCCAGTGACCTTGGATACCGTTGGCACAGCTCCGGTAAATAATCCGGTAATATCGTTGAGTCTTCCGTCTTCGCAAGTTCCTGGTGATTCCGCTCATGTTATTTCCGCTTATTTGAATGGGGCCAATGGGTCAAAAGACTGGTCCATGCAGATGAAAATTTATGTTGCAGATCCTTTTGATACCACCAAACTGGTGGAAGCGACTTCTGCTTATGCGGATACCATGAAAGTATCCCCATTTGACGGAGTTCCCTCCGATTTTAGCGATGAGGGACTTTATGTTTATAATGACAATGGTGAATGGAATGTGCGCTATATAGGCGATGTAAAAGCTGCTGGCGTATATGATACCACTGCGCTTGTGCTGAAATATGATCATTCCGATCTTGTATGGAAGGAAAGCGGAACCATTGTGAACGAGAAATTCTATAACGTGAATGACTCCACAATTTATGCGCCGTCTACAGATTTGAAGTATTTTGCAATCCCATCCTATAATTACATGGCAGGATGGGTTCTGGCTGAAAAATCAAATGACCTACATCTTAAATTTAAAACTGCTGCTCCGTTTATTGTCGATATGTCTTCCGCAGATACCACTCTTTTGAACCATATTTATTGCGGAGCCAAAAAGTTCAATTATAATGATTTGGATAGCAATCTGCGCTATGTGCAGACAGTGTATGTGGACTTGAATACTTATAAATTGGATGTCGTATGGAATGGTCTTACGAAAAACAATGTTTACCCCGGTTCTTCTAAAGTAAAACTGACCGCAGTGGCGACTGAAAACATTGAAAATGGAAGGGTAATTTACGCTGAAGGCGATTGGGATTTGCATTTTGGTGAGACTAGGGTTATATCGAATTATGGAGTGGCTCCCGATACCTTGGGCGAATTTGTAATATCCAGGGATTCAAGCGCTAGTGCGATGATCAAATTGGGTGATATAGGGTATGAATTCGGTATAACCGGAAGAAATGCTAAAGTAAGCGTGTTTGTAAAGGATGATGCAGGAAAAGTAGTAAGTACTTTGATGAAAGATTCAAACTGCATTGCCGGTGAGCAAAAAGATGCCTATTCTGTATCGTGGAATGGTATTACCGATGGTGGCTTTGCTGCGACAAATTCTGGAAGGTATACCTTTGAAGTTTCGGCTGTTGATGCTGATGGAAACCGCTCTAGTGGTAGTTATCCATTTGTCTTGACATATGCAGGTCAACTTCTTCCTGCGCCAGATAGTTTGTCTGGTACAGGCGGCGTGTTTGCGGCACTTTCTATGGACGAGGCCCTGTCTGATGAAAACGGAGAACTGCGCTATGTTGGTAAACCGGATTACAAGTTGACTGTTGATGCAAAAGCCCAAAAGCTACCAGAAGAAGAACGAGAACTGGAGTATTATTGGGATTATACTGGAACTCAGGAACCCTCCATATATAGAGCAAATCGCTTTAGTCTTGGAATTCGCAGGGCTAGACGTAGCTTCCCTGTGACGGTGGTGACTATGATATCAACGTACGGATATCATATGAATTTCGAATGTCGAGGGTTTATGTGTTATAAAAGCGGGTATTACCCAGAAAAATCAAGATATTATTTTACGGTGTCTGCGCAAAGAATGACATTTGATAAACTAAAAAATGGTGGGGCGTCTGTAATAAATAGCGTAAAATTGAATGGTGTCGGGAAAAATAATTTGGTTGGCTTTGATGCAAACGGAGATAAGGAATATGATATAGGTTTGTTTGTAAAAGTATTTAGTGCTACAGATTATGAAGATATATTAGATAGCATAAATAAAAAAGGTCATGATTTTGTAATTGATGCCGATGCTATAAATCCTACATGGAATACATTGTTTAAAAATGGGAATATTGATGGTTCAACTCAGTATACAAATAGTCAGTTGTCTGATTTTTTTGGCAGCGATTATAAAAAGACTTTGTTATGGTCTGCCAAAACTACATTCAAATATAAAAGTAAAGACATGACTGGAATTGTGGGTGAAAAGGATGGAACGAATGAAACGTGTGTGCCGTCCAAGGAAAACGACTATGTGTGCGATTCTACTGATGCTACATATGATGCTCACAAGAATATGTTGACAATGGATGTTTTGCATGTTGATGGAGAAAAATATTTTGGAAATAATTCTTTAGATTTAAACGGATCATCAAATAATGATGGAAGTGCTACCAGTGTTTTTGCTAAGTTGAAACTTACAGTGAAAGGCAAGTATTGGAATCCAGATGGTTTTGGATATACGAACCTAGCAAACAAATATACTCGTTTTGACCATACGAACAACACTCTTTATAAGAAAAGCAATTTCTTTGATGCATGTGCTTCTATGCTGAATTTACATAATGGTAAGGAATGGGTTCATAGTTCGAATTATGGCCTTGTTACCGCTTTTGAAACGCAAAAGTTTGCTGTTCAAAAAGATGATTGTTTTAAAAATAATCCGTTGACCTTCCCAGATGAGGCGAATGATGAAACGATTACTCTGACAGACGGCGCTTCTCATTATTTTGTGAAGTTCTTCGGGGAAAATACGGATGCTGATGTGACCTTCCAGGCGAATATGGCCGTTTACGGGGTTGATGGTGTTACTAAAACGAAGTCGTTCAAGTCGTCTAATGGGGATATACAAACCTTTGACGGAATGGCCGACTGCTCGATGAAACGGGATGGTTTTGTAGTTATGGTTGCTCCTTACATAACTGATTTGAATGCGACTAAGCCATCTGGAGTCCAGGTGTCGTACCCTTATTTGGATTCCAAAGATTGGATTGGTACTGGCGTGAGCAATTTGTGTGATGATTCTTCAATAAGGGATGTTGATAATCAGAGTTTGTGGTGTTACAAAGCCTACACTGCAGCATCACGTATACATTATAGTGTAAATGACTGGACTGATGCTGACTGGAAGGCTAAGTTTACGGTGGGCGGGGTCATGAAAAATATGCTGACGTCGTTGGCATCCCAGGATTCATTGTTTAACAGATGGAATCCCACAAATTCTGCTGGATTGGGCAAGTTTATCGTAAGGGCTGATTCTACCAATTATACGAAAAATGTTGGTTGGATAATTCCGAGGAGCATGTTTGAAAAAACGGAGAAATCCTCTTCGTGGGATGGAAATATTCATCCTAATCCGTTGCTGAAGTTCCTTGATTCAAAGTCTTGGCAAATGTCCGATGATGGTAGTTATGCGTATAATCCTGGTGAAAACATTTCTGAAGCGTTGTCCTATATACGTTCGATTGATTCGGTGCCGATGGCATATAATGATGTAAAATTTAAGGCTGTAGATACCGTTTCTAGGGATCGTCTGCTTAGACAGAATCTCTCAAGCGAAATATTGGGAAGCCCTTGGGTGCAGGAAGATACTCTCATTAATCCTGCTATATACAGCCGCAAGGCCGATACAACGAACATTCTCCCATCGCATCCGTATTTTGATGTGTCGATTAAGAATAATCATGTACAGGTGACTCGCAATTCTCTTGTTCCGGACGCCCGAGTAGATGAAATAGTGACGCTGCGTGGCCGCGTTCCTGGAGTGGATCTCCCGTGGAACCTCTCCTATTTGTATGATGGTCGTATAGTCCCGTTGAAGAGGGGGTATCAGGATACGATACCGTTGGTGGAACCATATCCGGCAATCGATACTGTTAATGTGTATAGGTTGCAGGGAAATACGAGTTTCTTCCTCACTTATGGCAGTGGCAACTCTAATGGGGATATTTACTTCAAACAATTAAATGTTCATATAGGACAATTGGTAAATCCGGGTAGAGATACGCTTATTCAATCTATGTATGGAAATGTGTCTGTCCAATTCCCGGCCAATGCCTATGATGGCCCCACGGATGTTACTGTAAGAACGGCTTCGTTGTCGGATTTCCGGTATAGGATTTTTGAAGGCTTGGAGCCCATTGGAGTTGTTGTAGAAGTACTGCCATCCCACAAGTTTGATGAAGATAGCAGCGCAAAGTGGCCTCGTGTATCCGTTGACATTACCAAAGAAACTCTAGGGAACAAGAATCCGTTGGAGGCAAGAATATATAAGCCTGATACGGTGTCAAAGACTATTGTTCCGCTTGATGCTCAGGAAATCTCCTTCTATAATGGGGACACTTTCCTGAAAACCTGTGGTGACTCTAGTAGCGTTACAACGTGCAGCGCGGCTCCTTCCGGCTGGGATAGAATTCATATATCCGGAAAAACACGCTCGTTCTCTACCTTTATAGTAATGGATACCACAGTTGCGGCGAATGTTCATGTGCGTGACAGTGTGGAGGCTATTCCGGAATTCGCATGTGCAGATTCGATGCCTGTTAATTCGATTGTCTGGATGGGGCTAGTAAATGGTTATCTTGAATACCCCTATCCTTGTGTCGGAAGAAGCAATTACTTACTCCAGCTCAAGGCTGATGGTAGCGTTGCGGGTGAGGTCCAGGGTGTTGCTGATGGAGCCATCATTTGGTCTGCTCGAATGAACGATATTGGTGCCGTTGGCGATACAATGAGTTCGCGTCTTGCTTTGTACGGGACAAATGGCAAAAATGTACAGCTTGCTGGCCCTCGCGTACTTGCCGATACCTCACTTCCCAAGATAACTGAAGTGACAACTTCGATTAGCGATGATGGAGACCACAAACAAGTGACTTTGGGGGCCTTGCTAGAAGATGTTGGTAGCGGAGTCGAAAAAACGACTATTACATTGTATTTCGGTGGTGCTGTTCTTGAAAGCAGAACTGTGTTTGCTTCGGATCATTTCACCGAATCCTTCTTGATAACGAAGGAAAAAACTATGGAGTGCGTTGGTTGTGTGGCTTCGTTCAAAATTGTGTCTGAGGATTATGGGCACAACTATGTCAAAACGAAAATTTCTTCCGAACCTATTTATCCGTACCCGACAACTATGGTGCTGTGGTATCCTTTGAATGAAGGCGTTGGAAGTGTGACGAAAGAAATTACAGGTTCTGGCATTGACTTGGATATTTCCATGGACAATCCGTGGAGGAACGGAAATTCAATCTATATGTGGAAAGGTACAGATGAGGCTTCTTCAAAGTCTACATGGTCGGGGGTAGATACTGTTCCCATGAGCGTTGAGTTTGCATATAAGCCTGGTAGGTACCATGACGATAGGGCGTATTCGCTTGTGTCGTGGAATGGATCGAGACCTTGGACGATTTGTGTGAGGAACGGCCTATTGTCCTTCGATTATATGGGGCATTCTGTGTCCTTTGACAAGGTCGCGCTCACGGCAAAGGTCAAGGCTCATTATGTGCTGGTCGCAGAAGGAAAGACTGTATCTATGTACAAGAACGGAATTCTTGCGGATCAGAAGGATTTGGGTGTAGATTTTGAATGGGTATCGCGCGGCAATCCTGTTGTAGGCAATAATGGCAAAATGATTGCCATGTCTGGCAATATGAGCTCCTTGAGGTTCTATAAGGATGCTTTGAGTGCAGAACAGGTCTACTCCATATACAATGGTATCGTGGATACAAACGTGGAAATCATCTATGCCCATGCGGTTGATTTGGATGACCGTTTTGGGATGGTTGTGGATCAATCTTGCGATTTGGCAGGAATGGCGTATCTGCGACAAAAGAACCTGTCTTCTGATGCATCCGTTTCTTGGCGTGTGAATGTACCTGCAGATGCGTATAATATGTATGTGCTCTCTCGCGGGTACGCGAATATGAGCTCGACTGTGGATGTGTTGGTAGACAGCAGTTATGTCGGCTCTTACTCGCTTTCGTCTAACGGAATATGGGAAACGCAAAGCTTGGAAGGTTTGATGATGAGCCTTGCGTCTGGAGAGCATGTTATAACGGTAAAGCCGAAGAATATGACTAATATAGCGGCTTTTGCCTTGGTTCCGATACGGGCGAATATTACCTCCGCTAATATGACGTGGAACGATAGTACTTGGCTTGCACCAGAAGCGAAAGTTCAGGTGGAAATGCTTTATCCGGCATTTGGTGACAAAACATGGATGAAAAGCGACTTCCGTCTAAAGAATCTCACAGGTTCTACGATATCTGGTATGCGTTTGCGCTACTATTATTCTGGTGAAGGAATTGACGTCTCGGCTCAGAGTTTCAATCCGCAGGCTTCGGTTAGCTTTGGAACCGACGGAGGCGATGTGTACTATGTTGAATATGCGTTGACTGAATCTGTGGCGGGTGGAGCTTCCGCCAACTGGGGTTATGGTCCACAAATAGGCATACATAGAAACGACAAGTACAATTCGTTCCCTGCATGGAATTATAATGATGACCCGAGTTTTGACTCTAGTGCAATAGGAGGATCCTTCCAAGTCACTGACCGTATCGCCCTATTGGATGAGGATGGTTATTTGCTCAGTAATTGGTCCTGTTATGAACAAGGAGCTCCTGCGGAAATGTTGACTCCGAGTGTTCGTGCGCTTGCAATGGAAGAAAATTGGGATACTTCCGCTAAGAGCACTATTGCAATGCTGGTGGAAAATACCGGTGTTGTTAAGTTAGACGGATTTGAAGTTCGATACTATTTCCGTGATGATGCTGAAAAGCCGCAATTCGACGTACATTCTAATATGTTAGCCCAGGCTCCGGAATACGTGGAGGTTGGCAATGGATTGTACTACGTATCGTTCCGATATAATGATGTTATCTTGAACCCTGGTGAAAAATCTGATTTCGGGAATGGCGTGAAGTTCGCCTTGCATCATACTGATTATCAAAATTGGAATGCGGCTGATGATCCGTCCCATTCTGGTTTGACTCATGAAATGTCACAGGCGGACTCGATAGTTGTACTCGATCTCTCTGGACAATTGCTGTGGGGAACTATTCCGCAGCAATCGGATGGTGCGCCGAAGAAAGGCCCGAATACGGTTGTGACAAACGGAGCAATTGAAATTGACAGAGATCAGGTTATAGTTACTGTGAATGAACCCGCTTACTATGTGCTACAAGTTGTAGATGCATTGGGTAGCCCATTGCAGACACTGTTTAAAGGCTCATGGAATGAAGGCGTTCACTATGTATCCGTTGAAAATACTACATGGATATCAAATAATTTCCTAGTTTTGACTCTTAACGGGAATATCTTGAACAAGGTGAAATTGGAGTAAAATTTTGATATGAACTGGTTGCGATTTTTTAGTGAAAAAATTATGCTGATTACAATTTTTCCAATTACGGCTTGTTCGTATATAACGGGAGGTGATTCGGAAGCGGAGTGCAAAAAAGTCACCTATGAGAAGATTGCCGCCTGCTATTATTACGAAAATGTGAGCTACAATGCTGCGTTACGGATGGATAGATTGGAGTGTACTAGAATCTGTGTCACTGATACGTTGTCTTTAGAGACTAAAGCAATATATGCGGGGACAAATGGCGGCTCAAATTTTTTTCGTGATTCAGTTGTTTTTTTTAAAACAGATACCATAGAAGTTTATCCTCTTGAAAATCCAGATGGCTATTTCGAAAATAATGTGAAAGTTAAAGGCAGGGATGTGATTTATCGTGATAAGAATGGTGAAAAAATGCTTGGCTCTTATAGTATGAACGGAAAAGTCCTATGCGAATTTTAATAGTTGCTTTGTTTATATTTTGTGTTAATTCTCATGCTGTTTTTGTCGCTTCGAGTATTGGATACAATTTTATTCAGGAGGATTCTCCGATTCTTGATCCTGCTGGAATTGTGTCTTGGTCTGCTGAAGTCGGTTTTTTTAATGAACCCTTAAATTTTGCAGACTACAAATTTTCCTTTGAAATTAAACGCGCGGGATATTCCTGGAATGGAGGACAAGAAAGCGTATCATTATATTTGTTAAGTATCAAACCTATAACTTGGTCCTTTACATACAAAGACGTGATGCTTGAAATATATGGCTGCGTTTCTCAGCCTTTTTATTCCAATAATATGGATGAAAATAGGGGGAAGAAATACGAGAAAATTTTTTTTGAAAACGATGGTGTTTTGGGCTATGGTTTTCGCTTGGGTTATAATTTAAATGAACATTTTCTTTTGGCGTTAAGGTTTGATAGTTATCTTTTTCAATATGAAGAAGCTGATGCTTTTTGGGTTGGCGGCTGGGGTCTTTCCGCTCAATGGAACTTTTAACAATAGGGAATTATAAATGAAAAGAATTATTCTGGCTATCGCTCTTGTTTGCGTTTCTTCCTTCGCTCTTACGTTGGAAGATGTGAAAAGAGGTTTAAAAGCGAATTTAATTAATCCAGATTCCTTGGAATATCGGGTGCATACTGTAGTGACCGTTCCTACGTTTGGTTCTCAAGCTACGGATTATCATTATGTGACCAAAGGGAAAAACAAGGTGTATTTTGAAATGCGAAGTTCCCTTGTGAACCAGCGGATGATTCAATCCGGGAAAAAAATGAAAACTATTGATTTGGTAACGCAAAAAGAGCGGATTACCCCTTACAATGGTGAAATAGAAAAGTTTGCATCCGTCCAAAATGGATCCGATGCGTTGAGTTCTGGGAATTGGAAAGAACCAGTACGTGTTGAAGGCTCTCTTTATAAGATTGAAGGGGATTCTTCCATAGTCTATTATGATTCGGCGAAAAAACAAGTGCAGAAAATGGAACAAGCTGTAGGGGAAAATTCGTCGGTAATGACTTTCGAGTATGATAATGTAACGAAGCAAATCTGTGCCATGCATATCTCTGTGATGGTCGGAACGCAAGAAACGAAAGTGGATATGACATTTTCTGTCTATCGGTCGTCTGCTAAATTCCCGGATAGGTATTTTGAATTTTAGTTAATGCCTGTATTTTCGCGTATTCTTGTTTTGTTCTTTTTCCTTGCCGTGTGCGCAAGGGCTGAGGATGTGCAGGTCATCGAAGGGGATGCCGACGGTGTGTGGGACCTTTCGGCGAAAAAGCTCCGGGCGATGGCTGCGGTCTATCTGGCGGAATTAGGGCACGTTCCTAGTTCGGAAAATAAAGCCTTTGCAGTCTCCTTTTCTGCATCCGGGCAGGCGAAACGTACCATACAGATGAAAAAGATCCTGCCAGGAGGCTATATTGAAGAGGATTCTGTCGTGACTGCGGGGATGGATGCTGCAGACGATGCTGTGGAAACTTTGCTTACAAAATCCTTTGGAACGGCTTCCAAAATTTACAAAAGCGAAAGGCCTTCCAAAGTATTCATTATGACCCCCGAATTTATAGACATTGACGACAGTATGGCAAGGCCTTCGGCTAGAAATATGGAAACGGCCCTTGGTGAACTTGGGTTCGAACTTGCTGAAAATGATAATTATGGGACCAGACTCCAGATGTTCCTGGTGAAATTGAAAGATGTCTTTTGGCTGGGAATGATTCGTATGGAAGGTTCCAAGGTTGTCAAGGGAGTGCATAAAAAGTTCACGCCGATCGAAGACTTAGAAACCGTTATTTTTTCGTTGACCAACAAGGCGATGAATCAGGATGTAAGCCACGAGAATGCTGATGTCGATGTGAGGAACTATGCCGATACCCATGAGGCGAAATGCCGTGCCGTCAATGAAGCGGAATCTGTCACAGGATTTTTTGCAGGTGTTACGTTCGATTTATTGTGCGAACTTTCCGGTTATCTTGGAATAGAAGTGGCCGCAGGTAGCAAGGACCTTTACGACGATTGGTATCCTAATATCCGGTTCGACTTTACGTGGGGTTTTTCGGACAATCATGCTTGGCTTTTGGGTCTAGATTATGCAGGAACCTTTGGTCAAACCGAATCCAGGTGTGCACTTGAATCCATTCACAGGTTCTCGCAGACGAAAGGACTTTTCGTTGATTTCATTTGGGGATGGGGCTATGATAGGGAATATGACGGCTGGTATATGGGCGGTGATATAGGTTATAATCTATTTGCGTTCAAGTCAAAGGCCCATTGGCTATCGCTGATGTTGCGGTACGATTGGGGTTTAGATGACGATATCGTCGATGGGGGCCGGATTTCGGTCAACCTGGTTTATAACCTCCGCGGTTACTTTAGCGACTGATGTAAAAAATGAGTCAAAGAATCGTATGCAAGTTCGGCGGCAGCTCTGTCGCCGATGCCGGCCAGTTCAAGAAGATCAAGGCCATCGTTGAATCCGACAAGAACCGCAAGGTCATCGTCGTTTCCGCCCCCGGCAAGCGCAATCCTAAGGAAACAAAGCTTACCGACCTCCTCTACAGCACCTACGACCTCGCTTCCAAGGGTCTCGACTTTTCGACCCCGTGGAACCTGATCCGTCAGCGCTACGACGAAATCTGCAACGATCTCGGCCTGGCTGACAAGCTCACCGAAGATCTCGACAGCCTCGAAGACAAGCTCAAGAACCACCCCGAATCCGTCAGCACCGACTTCTTGGTAAGCCGTGGCGAATTCCTGTGCGCACGCCTCATGGCCAAGTACCTGGGCGCAAACTTCGTGGATACCTTCCCGCTGATCACCTTCGACGACAAGTATCGCATTACGCCGAAGACCTACGAAGACATCGCGAAGACCTTGTCTGACGAAAACCAGCTTTACGTGCTACCGGGCTTCTACGGCAGCAACCTCCGTGGCGAAGTCAAGACCTTCAGCCGTGGCGGCTCCGACATCACGGGCGCAATCCTTGCCAACGGCATCGATGCCGCCAAGTACGAAAACTGGACCGACGTCTCGGGCATGCTCATGGCGGACCCGCGCATCGTCGAAAATCCGCTGCCCATCGAATACGTGAGCTACCGCGAAATCCGCGAACTCGCCTACTCCGGCGCAAGCGTGCTCCACGATGAATCCATCGCCCCGTGCCGCGCGAAGAAGATTCCTATCAACATCCGCAACACGAACCGCCCCGAAGACGCGGGCACCATCATCGGCCCCACTCCGGAAGAAGCGAAGCTCCCGATTACGGGTGTCGCCGGCCGCAAGGGCTTCTCGATGATCTACATCGAAAAGTCCATGATGAACAAGGAAGTGGGCTTTGGTCGCCGCGTGCTCGCCGTGCTCGAAAGCGAAGGCCTCTCTTACGAACTGTGCCCGAGCGCCATCGACTCCATGAGCATCGTGGTTGACTCCAAGGCTCTCGACGCCGTGCAGGACGTGGTCCTCGAAGACATCACGCAGCAGATGCGCCCCGACCGTATCAAGGTGTTCCCGGGCATCTCGCTCATCGCGACTGTCGGTCACGGCATGACGAACAAGATCGGTGTGGCTGCAAAGCTCTTCACCGCTCTCGCCGACAACAAGGTGAACGTCCGCATCATCGACCAGGGTTCTTCGCAGATCAACATCATCACCGGTGTTGACGAAGCCGATACCGAGAAGGCCATCAAGGCCATCTACGGTGCCTTCGTGAAGTAATCCGCGATTGTCATCCCCGCGCAGGCGGGGATCTTCTATTGATATTAGAAAACGACCCGGAAAAAAATCCGGGCCGTTTTTTATGAGGCAGAGTAACAATGAAATTTTCGTTCGAAAAAATGTTCCCCTTTTCATCAACATTTTTCTAACCACTAACTACTAATCACTAACCACTTTTTTATATTTTAAACATCAGAATTTTCACATTAAACAAAAAGGCTAAAAAATGGCTTCTAAAATTAAATCCGTTGTTGCCCGCCAGATCCTTGATTCTCGCGGCAATCCCTCCCTCGAAGTTGATGTTACCCTCGAAAACGGTGTGACCGGTCACGCTGCTGTTCCGAGCGGCGCTTCCACCGGCGAACGTGAAGCTTGCGAACTCCGCGATGGCGACAAGAAGACTTACTGCGGCAAGGGCACGCTCACTGCTGTGAAGAACGTGAACACCAAGATTGCAAAGAAGATCATCGGCATGGATCCGTCCAAGCAGACCGAAGTTGACGATGCCATGATTGCTCTCGACGGCAACCGCATGCTCAAGAACAAGCTCGGTGCAAACGCTATCCTCGGCGTTTCCATGGCTGTCTGCGTTGCTGCCGCTAAGGACGCAGGCCTTCCGCTTTATCAGTATATCGCCAATCTCCATGGCACCAAGAAGCTCACGCTCCCGTGCCCGATGTGCAACGTGATCAACGGCGGTGCTCACTCCTCCGCTCCGATCGACTTCCAGGAATTCATGATCGCCCCGGTTGGCGCTAAGACTTTCTCCAAGGGCCTCCAGATGGTCACCGAAATCTTCCACGCCCTCAAGGCTGTGCTGAAGAAGGCCGGCTTCGACACCACCGTCGGTGACGAAGGCGGCTTCGCACCTGGCGTCAGCATCAAGCCCGCCAAGAACAAGTTCGGTTACGAAATCACTGGCGTGATGACCCTCGAAAAGGCTCTCGACGCTCTGAAGACCGCAACCACCAATGCTGGTTACAAGTTCGGCACCGACATCAAGATCGCTCTTGACGTTGCTTCTTCCGAATTCTGCGACAAGAACACCAAGGCCGGCAAGCCGGAAACCTACACCTTCAAGAAGTCCACCAAGAAGACCCTCAAGTCTGCTGACATGGTGAAGCTCTATGAAAAGCTCATCGACAAGTATTCCATCTTCTCCATCGAAGACGGTCTGGATGAAGCTGACTGGGCTGGCTGGAAGGTCATGACCGACAAGCTTGGGTCCAAGATCAACCTCGTGGGTGACGACCTGTTCGTTACCAACCCGACCATCTTCGACGAAGGCATCAAGGCCGGTATCGCCAACGCTATCCTCATCAAGGTGAACCAGGTGGGTTCTGTGTCCGAAACTCTCGCCGCCATCAAGCGCGCTCAGAACGAAGGCTATGCTCCCATCGTTTCTCACCGCTCTGGCGAAACCGAAGACACCTTCATTGCTGACCTCGCCGTCGGTACCGCCGCTGGCCAGATCAAGACCGGTTCTCTCTCCCGTACGGACCGCGTTTGCAAGTACAACCGCCTCCTCCGCATCGAAGAAGAACTGGGCAAGGCTGCCGTGTACGCCGGTGACCCGCGCAAGGCTTGCAAGGCCCCTGCCAAGGCTTGCAAGAAGTGCGGCTGCAAGAAGGCCTAATCAGGCGAGAGTCGCGACGGCAAGCTCGCTTGCCGGCATGACCGAGCCGCAAGGCCTGCGCTACGAAGTGGCGCAACGCCAAGTAATCTAGGTCCCTGAGCCTGTCGAAGGGCTAAACCATTAGAACTTACTAAGAGAAGTCGCTCCCAACGGAGTGGCTTCTTTTGTATGTAATGGTAAATTAATTTGTTTAAGCTGCATAAAAACAAGTATGCGTGGCAAGTAGTGTAAATTTCTGTAAACAGCGATGGCGCGTGGGGATACCTATGGTGCGCAAAAAATCCCTTTGTAAACACTATTTTCTAAAAAGCGCAGAACAATTTTTTCATTTAAATCTATATTACGGGAGAAATTTTTCACACAAGCTTTTTATAGCTATAAAAAGAGGACACAAATGATTGGATTGAAATCGATTGCCAAGACGGCGCTTGCGCTCTCGGCATCCGGTGCGCTCCTTTCGGGTTGCGGCGACGCAGCATCGGAAGGTGATCTGGGTGGCGCGCTTCCCCGTCAACAGACGCTGTACTTGTCGGGCCAGCAGAACGACGCTCCGGGTTCGTTTAACCCGCTAGCTGAAAGCTGGATGGCTTCTTGGCCGGTGGGCGGACGCTTCAACCTGATGTACGAACCGCTCATCACCTACAACTCCCTGAATGGTAAGATCGAACCCCTTCTGGGCACCTTGGTCGAAGAGCTTTCCAATAACGACTCCATCGTTGTGGACCTGAACCCCGCCGCCAAGTGGAGCGACGGTAAGCCGGTGACTTCTACCGACGTGACCTTCATGTTCCTGCGCGGTTCCATCAACTCTACCGAACAGATTTCCGCTATTCATATCGACACCTTGAAGAAGAACGAAGACGGTACCGTTGTTGAACGTCTTTCCTTCATGGTCGCTAAGGACAAGCGCAACAACCCGCTGACCGTGCGCGACATGTTGCAGGCGACCCGTATCGCTCCGTCGCATGTGTTTGAACCGCTGATCAAGGAAAAGGGCCTCGACGAGACGAAGAAGCTCCCCATGGATCAGAATCCGGTGATTTCGGGTCCGTACAACTTGCGTAGCGCTGACCCGAACAAGATTATTCTTGAACGCCGCGACGACTACTGGGGCAACGCTGCCCTCCACGACGGACAGCTCCCGGCTCCGAAGTTCATTGTTCACCCGATTTACAAGAACAACGAACATAATACCATCGCCATGCGCGAAGGCAACCTTGATGCCTCCCAGAGCTTTATTCCCCGCATTCAGCGTAAGGCTTCTGCAGGCGTCCACACCTGGTGGAACGAGCCGCCTTACTTCCGTCCGGGTGCAATGCCCATGCTCGTGATTAACACCCTTAAGGAACCCCTGAACGACAAGCGTTTCCGCCGTGCTCTTGCTACGGCAATTGACTACAACGCTTTGCGCCAGTTCGCCGTTTCCAACTACACCTCTACCCTCAAGGCCGGCCTCATCATGCCGACGGACCTCGAAGGCAAGTACATTGTTGACGAAGACCTCGAAAAGTTCGGCGTGAACCTTGGCATCAGCGATGAAGCCGAACGCCTCGCCGCAGTGAAGCAGATTCTTTCCGAAGCGGGCTTCAAGTCCGTGTTCAACGACGACGGTACCTTGGACCACATGGAAAATGCCAAGGGCGAATGTCTCCCGACTCTCTACATCACTAGCCCGAATGGTTGGACCGACTGGGAAGCCATGGTGACCATCGCTGTCGAAGGCATGCGCAAGGCCGGTATCGATATCCGCGAAGGCTTCGTGGACGGTGGTTCTTACTGGCCGGCCATGGGTCTTGGCAACTTCGACCTCGTGATGCACAAGCCTGTCGCCGACGTGACTCCGTCTCTTCCGTGGAGCCGCTTCAACGAAATTATGGCAAGCCGCGACTGGCAGCCGCTCGGTGCCTGGGCCGGCGTGAACATCGGCCGTTACAACCAGCCGGGTTCCGAAGGCTTCCGCCCCGAAGTTGACCAGCTCCTTTCCGCTATTCCTCTGATGACGGACTCCGTGGAAATTGCGAAGGCCTACCGCGAACTCAACAAGATCTTTATGGAAGACCAGCCCTCTATTCCGCTGGTCTACCTGCCCGAACAGTTCTACGAATTCAGCGACCGCGTGTGGACGAACTGGCCCACCGCCGAAAATCCGTACGCTCCGGCACAGTTGCCGTGGGTGGCTTCGGGTACCAAGATCCTCTGGAACTTAAAGCTTGCTAAATAAAGGTTAAAGGAATACAAATGCTTAAACAATATCCTATGCTACGCTATGTCCTGCAGAAGGGGTTCTGGTATCTCCTGACCTTCGTTTTTGCAGTGGCACTTAACTTCGCGTTGCCGCGTCTTGGCGACAACAACCCGGTCGACATCATTATGGGTCAGGCCGGTAAGGGCCTTTCTCCGACTGAAGCTCAGAAGAAGAAGGCCGAACTCCTGGTTTCCTTCGGCATGGCCGAACTCGACGACCATGGTAACGTGATTTACGAACCGGAAGTCGACGAGAACGGCAACATGGTGACCAAGCGCGTCGCCAAGCTCGACGCGGCCGGCAATCCGGTGCTCGTGACCGTGAAGGAAGTCAACGAAGACGGCACCCCGAAGATGGTGGAACGCCAGAAGGTTGACGCCGAAGGCAATCCGGTATTCGAAGAAAAGCCGGTGCTCGATGCCAAGGGCAAGCCCGTGATGGTCAAGGATCCGAAGACCAAGAAGAAGGTCGAGAAGGTTGAAAAGGTTGCCGTGATGGAGTCCGTCCAGGCTGAACACCAGGACACTCTCATGGTTGAAGAACCTGTTTTCAAGACTGACCCGAAGCTCTCTTCTGCTCTGTCCCAGTTCTTCCGCTACATCGGCAACGTGTTCAAGGGCGATCTCGGTCTCTCTTACCAGAACAACGAACCGGTGACCAACGTGATCAAGAAGTCCCTCCCGTGGACGCTCCTTATCCAGGCTCCGACGATTTTGCTCGGCTGGATCATCGGTAACCTGCTCGGTGCTTTCGCTGCCTACAAGCGCGGCATTTTCGACAAGGTGTTCTTCCCCTGCGCCATGTTCCTGAACGGCGTGCCCTACTTCGTGTTCGGTATGCTCCTCGTGGCTATGTTCTCCATCACGCTCGGCTGGTTCCCAGCCATGGGCGCCTACAGTTCCGACATTCCGGAACTCACCTTCTCCTGGACCTGCATCAAGAGCGTGGGCTGGTACTACATTCTCCCGTTCTTCAGCTGCTTCCCGATTCTTCTTTCGGGTCAGGCAACGGGTATGCGCTCCATGTCGATTTATGAACTCGGTACTGACTACATGAAGTACGCCAAGTGGCTCGGTCTTCGCGAAGGCAAGATCATCAGCTACGTGTTCCGTAACGCCATGCTTCCGCAGCTCACCGGTCTTGCCCAGTCTCTGGGTGCCATGGTGGGTGGCGCACTCATTACCGAAATGATCTTCTCTTATCCGGGCCTCGGTATGGCTATGCTCAACGCCATCCAGAAGAACGACTACGCTACCATCCAGGGTTGCACCTTGATGATCTCTACCTGCGTGCTCGTTGCAAACTTCGCCGTCGACGTGCTCATCGCCGTGTTCGACCCGCGCGTTAAGGCCGGTCTCCAAATGGGAGGTAAGTAATTATGATTAAGCTTCTTAGAAACCTTCTCAAGTCCCCGATGTTTGTCATCGGTATCTCGATCTTCGTGCTCACGCTCCTGATCGCGCTCTTTGGACCTCTCTTCTACAGCGTCGATACTCACGCCCGTGACATCCTCGCTGGCCCGTATGCAGGTTCTTCTTCTGAACACCTGCTCGGTACCGACCACCTCGGTCGTGACTATGTGTCGCTCCTGATCGCTGGTCTTCGCAGCTCCCTGTACGTGGGTTTCGTTGCCGGTATCATCGCCACGACGATCGGTGTGCTTATCGGTCTGTTCGGCGGTTTCCGTGGCGGCTGGATCGACGAAGTGCTGAACATGTTCACGAACCTCTTCATCGTGATTCCGCAGTTCGTGATCCTCGTGCTCATCAGCTCTGCCGTGAAGGATGGCCGTTCACTGACCCTTATCGGCCTCATCATCGGTCTTACCGCATGGAGCTGGTCTGCCCGTGCCGTGCGTGCCCAGGCATCGTCCCTGCGTAGCCGCGACCACATCGCGCTTGCCCGCATCAATGGTGCATCTACGCTCACGATCGTGATCAAGCATGTGCTTCCGTACTTGCTCTCCTACGTGTTCATGGTGTTCATCATGCAGGTGGGTTCGGGTATTCTTTCCGAAGCTTCCATCTCCATGATCGGCCTTGGCCCTGTCGATACGACTAGCCTCGGTATCATCTTGAACCAGGCGAAGGACAACGGCGCTCTTGCCGACTCCATCTGGATTGCCTTCATTCCGGCGACCCTCGTGGTGACCCTTACGGTGTTTGCCCTTTACCTCATCAATACTTCTATGGAAGGCGTCTTTAACCCGCGTCTGCGCAAATAAGAGGTAACGAAATGTCTGAAAATGTATTTGAAGTAGAAAATCTCGGCCTCTATTACCTTGGCCGTTTCGGCGACAAGACTCATGCCGTGACGGATGTATCCTTCTCTATGAAGAAGGGCGAAATCCTTGGTATCGCAGGTGAATCCGGTTGCGGTAAGTCTACGCTCGTGTCTGGCCTTATGGGCATGTGCATTCCGCCGCTCTACCCCGAAAAGGGTGACGTGCGTGTGCGCGTGGGCGACCACATGGAATCCCTGATGCACCGCAAGCTCGAAGATGTTCGCGCCAACGTGCTCGCTCAGCAGGTTTCCATGATTCCGCAGGGTGCATTCAACGCCCTGAACCCGGTTCGCAAGATCAAGGACATCGCTGCCGACGTGATCGCAGCTCACCAGCAGCCGGGCAAGAAGCTCGACAGCAAGGAAATCTACGACCGCCTTTGCGAACGTTTCGACCTGTTCGGAATGGATACCAAGCGCGTGCTGAACTCCTACCCGATTCAGCTCACCGCCGGTGAACGCCAGCGTTCCGTGATCGGTATCTCCACCTTGCTCAACCCGCAGATGGTGATTGCCGACGAACCGACTTCCGCTCTGGACGTTTCTACCCAGAAGGAAGTGATCAAGATGATCTTCGATCTTCTTGACAAGGGCATCTTCTCCACGATGATCTTCATTACCCACGAACTTCCGCTCCTGTACCACGTGGCAGACAATATCGCCATCATGTACGCCGGCGAAATCGTGGAATACGGCACCGCCGACCAGGTCGTGAAGGACCCGCGTCACCCGTATACGCAGGCTCTGATGGGCGCTATGCTTTCTACCGAAGCTTCCCAGCGTACCCGTCATCCGGTGGCTATCGAAGGTGCTCCTCCGAGCCTCAAGAACAAGATCGTGGGTTGCCGCTTTGCACCCCGTTGCAAGAAGGCATGCCCCGACTGCAAGAAGAATACCCAGAACATCCGCATTGTAGGCGACCGTCAAGTGAGGTGCGATTATGCTGTCTGATAAACCCGTTGTATTTTCCGCTAAGCGCATCAGCAAGGATTTTGGTGCCGGCAAGTCCCTGAAGACCGCCGTGAAGGATGTGTCCTTCGACATCTATGACGAAGAATTCATCTCCATCGTGGGTGGTTCGGGTTGCGGCAAGTCCGTGCTCGCAAAGATCATGCTCGGTCTTTACAAGCCGACTCGCGGCCAGTTCCTGTATCGCGACAAGCCCATCAAGAACCTGAAGGCTCACTGGAACGAAGTGCAGTCCGTGTTCCAGGATCCGTTCGGATGCTTCAATCAGTTCTTTACTATCCGTAGCCAGCTGGAAGACGCCCTGAACATCCTCAAGGACAAGCCCTCCAAGGAAGAAGTCCGCCGCCGCGTGGACGAAGGCCTGATGGCCGTGAACGTGAAGCCCGAAGATATCGAAGGCAAGTACCCGTTCGAACTTTCCGGCGGTCAGATGCAGCGTATGCTTTTGGCCCGTATCTTCGCGCTCCGTCCGAAGGTGTTGATCGCTGACGAAGCTACCTCCATGGTGGACGCCTGTGTGCGCGCAAACATCCTCGATTACCTCCGCAAGTTGAAAGACGAGCTGAAGATGACGGTGGTGTTCGTGACTCACGATATCGGTCTTGCAAACTACGTTTCTGACCGTATCTTCATCATGCACGACGGTAAGATCGTGAACCAGGGTACTCCCGCTGAAGTGCTCGACAACACGACCGAACCGCACACGCTCAAGCTGCTCGACGATATCCCGGAAGTCCACAAGACCGAATGGATCAAGAACAGCCATCGTTCTAAGAAGTAATTGGAGTGTGTCATCCTGAGCGGAAGGCTCGCAGAGCCTGAAGTCGAAGGATCTAGAAAACTCGGCCCCGTAAGGAGCCGTTTTTTCGTATTTTGCGAGAAAAAAGAGTGAATTGTTTTTATAAAATGTATTTTTTTGATAAGTGATTATGCGGGAAGGACAAATGCTAGTGTTATAAAATAACAGTTCATTAAGTTCAAAAGTCTAAAGAGTATGAGAACCGGCTGTTTGGAGTGGACGGAATAAAAAAATTTTTCTATGATATGAGTAACAATTTGGAACGTGAAACTAGTTTAGTTTTCTTCCCCCCCCCAATAGGTATAAAAGGCGTAACGGTGAAAACTTGCTGTAGATTGATAATTATTCTGGCTTTTTTGAGTTATGTATATGCTCAGAATATTGTTTCTGTAGAAGCTTTTGACGAACAGATGAATAATCCTAGCCAATTAATTCTGCGGATGAAAATTATTAATAGTTCTTCAGATACATTAAGGAATGTTAGAGCAAGATATTAGCCAGAGATATTACGGTTCATCAGTATGCAACATTATTCCATGTTGCTTTTGAGCCTCATTTAGATAATAGTTATTATGCGATAGAATGGAGGAAAAATTGAAATACGTCGCTCTTGCCTTATTCCTTATTCAGTTGTCTGCGTCCTCCGCATTTGCGGCTGATTGCGATATGAAAAAGTCCTTGTCGTTTTTTCCGTCGACAAGCATTTGCCTGTTCAAGAAGGACTCCTTGAATTTTAGGAATAAGAAGAATGTTGAACCGCCTGTAGTGAATCTGCAAAGGAGTGGAAACCTATGGATGTACCGCTCGCACTTAAATCCTGTGATTGTGGTAACGACGAATGGAAAACGTATAGAACTGAGCAATATCTGTGAAAAAGATCCCTTGTGTGATTCTTTGGACACGCATGTGTCTTTTTCGGCGGTCTTGAAGGATGAATTTTTGCGGTGGCAGAAGGCCTCTGTTTTTGAGGGGACGGAACAGGAGGCTGATTCCTTGGTGAGCCACATTATTGTAAAGATGTCAAAGGCCTTTGGCGAAGAAGACGATGTTGACGAGCCGGATTTGGCATATATAGAGTACAATATCTATTGCGATGACACAGATTCTGCGGTGTCCATCTTGGGTCCTTTTTTTGGGCTTAATTGGGAAACGCCGACGGTACTTGATTATTTATATTTATGCGATGAGTATACTCTAAAGATTCCTGTCGCTTCGACAGATTTTCACTCGTTGAATATCGAAAGAGTTTCTAGGAATACTTTCTCTATTGGAGGCATAAAGGACTTTACTCCATATAAAGTTTTTGATTTGAATGGAGTTTTGCTTAAACAGGGTTATGTACGAAAGGGATTGGTCGGAATAAGTACGGTTCCTAGTATTTTGGTGATTTCAGATTTGAAGGTTCTGTTAAGGTAGGAAAAATAGGTCCTGTTTCCTGCTGAAAACGGAAACAAGGGGCGGATGTTCCGCCCCTTGTTTTTACAGAAAGATTCTATTTTATGAAAAGATGAAACGAGTACTTCTAGCATTACTTACAATACAATTTTTTGTGTTGCCGACGTTTGCAGGGAATTGTGTTCTTGAAAAGTCCTTGTCGTTTTTTCCGTCGACAAGCATTTGCCTGTTCAAGAAGGACTCCTTGAATTTTAGGAATAAGAAGAATGTTGAACCGCCTGTAGTGAATCTGCAAAGGAGTGGAAACCTATGGATGTACCGCTCGCACTTAAATCCTGTGATTGTGGTAACGACGAATGGAAAACGTATAGAACTGAGCAATATCTGTGAAAAAGATCCCTTGTGTGATTCTTTGGACACGCATGTGTCTTTTTCGGCGGTCTTGAAGGATGAATTTTTGCGGTGGCAGAAGGCCTCTGTTTTTGAGGGGACGGAACAGGAGGCTGATTCCTTGGTGAGCCACATTATTGTAAAGATGTCAAAGGCCTTTGGCGAAGAAGACGATGTTGACGAGCCGGATTTGGCATATATAGAGTACAATATCTATTGCGATGACACAGATTCTGCGGTGTCCATCTTGGGTCCTTTTTTTGGGCTTAATTGGGGAAAACCGACGGTTCTCGATTCCCTGTATTTATGCGACGAGTATACACTAGGTATTTCGGAAATTCCGGTCGGCGGTCGGTCGCTGGGCATACGAAGAATTTCTAAAGGCGCCTTTGCCGTTGATGGCCTGAAGGAAGTTTCTGCGTATAAGGTTTTTGACCTGAATGGGATTCTGCTTGAACAGGGCTATACGCAAGATGGACTCTTGGAGGTAAACCATGCTCCTGCCGTTCTGGAAATCTCGAATAAAAGGTTTTTGTTGAAATAATCGGTCTGTTTTCCCCTGAAAACAGAAAATTACCCCCTGGAATGTTCAGTTCCGGGGATTTTTAGGTATATTCAGGGTATGAATATTCAAAAAAATGCTTTTTTTAGAATTTGCGCGGTGGTCTCTGCCGCCATTTCGCTGACGGCGGTGAGTGCCGTGGCGGGCCCCCTTGTAAACCAGCTAGGTTTTGCTCCCGATGCAGAAAAGTTGGTCGTTTACCCCGGTAGTGACGCCAACGGTCTCGAAGTTCGCGACTTGAACGGCAAGACGGTGCTGAAACTTGATGCGCCGATGGTCTACGACTGGGATTACAGTGGCGAGGAGGTGCAGTCGTTCGATATTTCTGCCTTAAAGGTTCCTGGGACTTACCGTCTGTTCCGTGGCGGCGAATACGTGGGTACCCCGATTGTGGTCGGCAAGAACGTCTACGACGACCTGGTAAAGGCTGCCCTCAAGTGGTTCTATTACCAGCGTTCGAGCATGGCGCTTGCGCCTGAATATGCAGGCAAGTGGGCCCGTGCCGCTGGCCATAAGGACGACAAGGTTATCATTTACGGTTCCGACAAGGTGACCGGAGGCAAGGGTGCCGGCAAGACGATCAAGTCGACACGCGGCTGGTACGATGCGGGTGACTACGGCAAGTATATCGTGAACTCGGGCATTACCGTGTTTACGCTGCTCGAAGCCTACGAAAATTTCCCGAAGTACCTGGATTCCCTGAGCTGGAATATCCCGCGCGAATTTGCGAAGTATCCCGAAATCTTGGAAGAAGTACGCTATAACTTGGACTGGATGCTCACCATGCAGGACAAGGATGGCGGTGTCTACCACAAGGTGACGACGCTCAAGTTTGGCGGTAGCGTGATGCCCGAAAAGGACGATGCCCCGCGTTACGCGATTCTCAAGAACGTGACGGCCTCGCTTGACTTCGCGGCCGTGATGGCGCAGGCGAGCGTGGTCTACAGGAATATCGACAAGGCATACGCCGACAATATGCTCAAGGCCGCCGAAAAGGCTTACAGCTGGGCGAAGAAGAATCCGAAGGTTTTCTACAAGCAGCCGGCCGATGTGCAGACGGGTAACTATATGCACGACGGCGAAGACGGCAAGGACGAATTCCGCTGGGCCGCAGCCGAACTTTACCGTGCGAAGGTGGTGGCAGGGGCGAAGAACGACAAGGCTGCGGCTACATATTTGGCCGACCTGAAGGCGAACCCCTTTACGCCTGATGGCGCCTGGTGGGGAAACGTGAACATGCTCGCCGCGTTCCGCGTGGCGCAGGATTCTGCTTCATTTGACAAGGACCTGGTGGCTGCCGCGAAGAAGGTCGTGCTGGACGAGGCGAACAACCTCCGTGCCGTGGGCGATACGAGCGGTTACCATCTGCCCGCTTTCCCCTGGAGCTGGAACTGGGGCAGCAATAGCGCCATGGCCAACAACGGAATGGTGCTGGTGCATGCCTACCTGCTTACCGGTGACAGGAGCTATGTGGATGGTGCGCAGCAGTGCCTCGACTACCTGCTCGGCAAGAACCCGATGGACATTACCTACGTGACCGGTTTCGGTTACAGGAGCCCCAGGAATCCGCACCACCGTCCGAGCGAATCGGACATGGTCGACGATCCGGTGCCGGGAATGCTCGTGGGGGGCCCGCACCTGGGCAAGCAGGACATCAACCTGGACGGCAAGGAACATTGGAAGTGCCCGGACTATGCCGCTGCCGACAAGCCGGCTCTTGCCTACATCGACAACCGTTGCAGCTATGCCACGAACGAAGTGGCGATTAACTGGAACGCCCCGCTTGTGTACCTCGCCGCGGCCCTCGAGGCGATTTACGGCAAGTAGCGGATATTTGATTTTATGATTTGACTCGGGTTCGGCGAAATGCCGGATCCGTTTTTTATTGTATATTTTATTTGAAATTCAAAATGGTGGAGAACATGAAAAGATTATATACTCTCGGATTTGCGGCCTTGCTGTTTGCCGGATGTAGCGATAATGGCTCCGATGCCGAATTTTATTCCCCTTCCAATATACCCCTGTCGGAGGCGCAGTCGCCTACGGGGAAAGTGGCGGATTACGAAAAGTACCTGAGCGTGATCTTTGCCGACGGCGAAGGCTATGACCGCTGCACGGCAGAAAATCAGGGCAAGCTGATTGGTTACGAAGATTACTACTACGCATCGATTGTCTGCGACAAGTCCGTATGGCGCAAGGCTCATTTGGGAGATTTTATCGGGCCCAAGTACAACCCGGACCTTACTTACGGAATGTATATAGACGATAGTGACCACCATGGAACGATAAGCGTCACGGCTTTTATGTGCGCTGCGTCAAGGATTACTAACGGAAGGTTGATTTGTTGAATTTTGCTGCAAAGATTGTCGCCTTGTTCGTGCTGTGTGCCTTGTTCGGGTGCGCAGGGAACAGGCCTGCGGTGGAAACGGTCGCGAAGTCTGCTGACGGTGTTTCGGCGGAGGCTCCGCGCGACAGCTTGCGTGCGAAATTCCAGCTGACGATTATACAGGACAGCTCGACGCAGGAACTGGATGCGGTCCTTTTCTCGGTGCCAGGAAAGCGCTACCGTATGGAACTCACGGGTCCGCTCGGTATCGGTGTCGCCTCGCTCCTGTGGCAGCAGGAAGGCTGGCAGATGACTTTCCCGACCGAAAAGCTCTACATAAAGGGCGAAGGGTACATGGTGGGACTCCTGAACAGCGACGCGCTCCCGATGGTGCATATCCACCAGGTGGCAGACATTTTTGACGGCCGCTTGCTCCCCGAAGGGTTCGAGGAGGAGGCTCCGCCCGACGATTCGACTCGCATCGAGGGGGTTGTCTATGCCCGCGAAAAGACAGGGCGTAAGTTTACTTTGGGCCGCGAGCCTGTGGAGGGCACCCCGGGAAAGTCGCATGTCGTATGGCTTTCGCGCATGGGGGTCGGCGGCAAGACTGAGACAATCCGTTTCTATGATTTCAAGGAATTCGAGGGCGTGGAGACTCCGTCTAGAATCGTATTCGAGCTCGACGGTGCGAAATTCCTCGAAATACGCATCAAGAAGATTGCCCGCAACAAGTCGTTCAGCTCGGGGACCTGGCGACTGAATATTCCTAGGAGCTTCAAGAAAGTCGGGGAATGACTATTCTAAGTCGCGTCGACGCTCTACTTTCTGCTCCCTACTTTTGTAAATTGTGGATATGAAGTTAAATGCTAAGATCTTTGCATTGGTTTTTGGGCTATTCTCTTTTGTGCCGACGTTTGCTGCGGATACGTTGCAGGTGTATGCGATCCGCGTGCAGTTTGCTGAAGAAACCCCTAACGACAACAGCCTCACGACCGGAACGGGCCTTTTCGATTCCGACAAGGGCAAGAAGGGCGACTACAAGCTGGACCCTTCGGGACGTCGCAACAGCGTGCCCTACTGGAAGAAGCATTTCGATTTTGCGAACGCCTACTTCAACAAGGCGAGTAACGGCAATGTGGTGATTGATGCGCATATTTTCCCCACGACATCGAGCGCCTACAAGCTGAAGAAGCAGATTATCGACTATAACCGTACGAGCAAGATGAAGGGCGAAAAGACGGCCGAATTCGACGAGGCCCGTAGCCGCGATTACCTGCAGTTCGTTTACGACGCCGTGATGGCGGCGCATGAGTCGGGCGAATCCCCGTTCAGCGAACCGTTGTCGAAGAACCCGAATACGAAACGCGTCTACATGATTATCCACGCGGGGGCGAGCCGCTTGCTGGATGGCGGCAGCATGGGCACGCGCGGTGCCGATACGCCGGGTGACTTCATGGATTTCTATGTCAGTCGCAATGACTGGCAGTACCTGGACAAGTCGCTGGAAGGGGCCGCTCTCCTGAAGGTGAGCAAGGATTCTTCGGTGGTCAATGGACTGGTGCTGAAGGATGCCTCTATCGATACGTTGCGTTCGATCATGGTGACGAGCGAGACCTTCTCGCAGGACGGACTCAACTGGGGCGTGAACGGAAACATCGTGAACCAGATTGCGCATGAACTCGGGCTCCCGAATACCTACGACGTGGTGAAGGGTATCAGCCGCCTTGGTTATTACGACCTGATGGACTTCGCGGGCTACAATGCGGGCAACGGTTTCTTGCCCTCGCTGCCGGCGGCGTGGGAACGCGCCTACATGGGCTGGACGCAGGTGAAGGAAGTGCGCCCCGTGGCGGGCAAGCCCGTGACGGTGGATATTGCCGCGGCGGGAACGGGCAAGGGCACCGAGATAGTGAAGGTGCCTTTGAGCGCGAGCGAATACCTGCTGATTGAAAACCGCCAGCGCAGCTGGGACAAGGACGGCCTGGTGAGCGTGACGCTCGGCGACGACGACGAAAGTACCGATACGATTGTCAAGACGGTGCCGGTGGACAGCCTGAACCTGGTTTTCGAGGACAGCGTCTGCGTCAAGGGTAAGTGCAAGAAGAATACCAAGAAGGCGAGCGGGATTATTCTGGATGTGAGCAGCTATGACGCGGGGTTGCCGGCGAGCGGTATCGTGGTGTGGCGTGTGAATGACTGGTACTTGCGTAAGACCCTGGAATACGGCATTGCGAATTTCTGGGGCGGCGATACATTGCGCGATCACCAGTTCGGGATTGCGATGGTCGAGGCCGATGGAATTTTGAGTATCGGCAAAACCTTCAAAAATGCAATCGGCGAAGACACCTACGATTACGGTTCGGGGACGGACCTGTTGCCGCACCTGCGCAAGCCTGCAAAGGATTCCAAGCAGAAGTTTGATACGGTCAAGACGATAGGCGCGACGGGCTATGCGAACACGATGACGACTCAGGGTGGCTACACTGGAATCAAGATTGCCGTGAAGGTGCCTGAAGATGCCCGCATCGAAAAGACTGCGAACGCCTTCATGGGTGACAGCGTCGTGAACTTTGGCGCACAGACGATCAGCGTGACCATTAGCATTGACGACGGAAGTATCGAGGGCGGAAAGTTCCCGCGTAATATCGGACTTGCCTCTGCTGCGCGTGGCGCCGTGTTCGTAGATGACCCCGAGAATGATGGCGAAAAGCTCCTGGTTGTTGGGGCGGTGGATGGTACGCTCCAGGTGTTCAATGCGATGGGCGATACGCTGTTCCCGGCGGATACGGCAATTGTGCAGAAGACCCTGACGCATAATGCGGCCGAGCGCGAAGTCCCGCTGTATCGCGTGGGTACAAGCAACGGGACGCTGGTGGGCATAGCCAGCGATGGCAAGGACATTTACAGCCTGCACAGGAGAAAACTCGTGAAGACGAGCTTTGCGGGAGGGCTCCCGACGCAGCAGGAACTTGACATCGATTCCGCGACTGCGGGGCCTGTGGTGTACGGCGGTGCGGTCTACTTCGCGACATCGAAGGGACTGGCCACTTTCAATGTGAATGACGGGAAGGTGAAACTTGTTGAGGAACGCGAAGGCATCAATGATTTGGCCTACTGCGGTTCCGCGGATGGAAAGGATGTGTTCGCCTATGTGACCGCTTCGGGAAGCGCCTACGTGCAGGATCGCGAGGTGAAATTGAGCGGCAAGGCCGATGAAATTTTCCGCATTGCCTGCGCTGATCTGGACCGCGACAATAAGGTTGACATGGTGGCGGTGGGTAGCCGCGGAACGGTGACGGCGGCTAGTGTCGGTAGCGTCAAAGGCCCCCTGAATTGGAGCAAGTCCTACAAGCGCGGCGCCGGCGGCACCAGCGGCTTGAAGGATGAAACCTCCGGCATCGCGATTGGCGATATCAACGGTGACGGTTATCCTGAAGTCGTGTTCCTGGGCGATAACCTCGTGTATGCGCTCGACCGCTCGGGGCTCCCGAGTGCGGGGTTCCCGGTGAAGATTTCTCGCGGTGCTCCGATTTATGGATTCTTCAGTGACCCGATTCTGGTGGACGTGACGGGCGACGATGTCCCTGAAATTCTGGTACCGAGCAGCGACGGTCTTGTGTATGCCTACACGGGCAAGGGCAAGGCGGTCGCGGACGGTTTCCCGATGGCGATGGGCAGCTACGAGGATGTTGAAACGGTGGCGGAACTCCAGCCCATGAGCATTTTTGTGGCGAATGCCGTATCTGACAAGAAGTCGGCTGGTCCTGAACTCTATGCTTTGCATCGTGACAATTTGTCTGCACTGCGCCTGCGCAAGGCTTCTAGCGATGCGGCTTCGTCGAATGCGGCGTGGACGCTCCCGGCGGGTGGCAACGAGCGCACCGGCTACTTTGACGCCTCGAAGCTTGGAGATGTAAAGAAGCAGACCGCGAAGGATGAAATTACGGAATTCTTCATGTTCCCGAACCCTGTCCGCGGCGGTGTCGCCAAGGCCCGCTTTGAAATCGGCGCGGCGGCGAAGGATGCGACGCTCGAACTCTACGACATTACGGGACTTTGCGTGTTCAAGACGAAGATGAGCGATGCAAAGCGCGGACGCAACCAGTTCGAAAATCTCGACCTGAAGCACCTCGGTTCCGATGTCTATACCGCACGGCTCAAGGTAAAGTTCGAAAGCGGCAAGACCAAGCAGAAACTCTACCGCGTAGGCGTAGTGAAATAATGGTGTACTTTAGGGCTGAAAGAAATTCCAGCAGTCCAGAAAAAGACCCGTCCGTTGAGTCCTCGGGTTCACCCGAACCTGTTGCTTATTCAAGTTCCGAAATTGTTTTAAAAAAGAGTATCATGCTGTTCGTTGTGTAAAAGATGAAGAGGTTGAAAAATGAAACATCGATTTTTTTGTTTGTTGGCGACAAGCCTGTTGGCTCTTGTTTTCGGGTGCACCGCTGACGGGAGCGCCGTGGATTCGGATCCCATTGCCCCCGAGGGTGGCGGCGGTGGTTCGTATACGAAATCGAGTGAAAGCAAGGTTCCTGAATCTTCTAGTTCCGGTGCCGAGGCGGATTCTACCCAGGATTCGACGGTGTCGCCACTGCAGCGCCTTTCCGAATACCTGGATATGGTCGAAGTCCCGGCGATGGAGTTTTCCAAAGGTTCGGCGAAATACCGGATCTCGGCGTTTTCTATCGGCGAGACGGAGGTGACGCAGGGCCTTTATCGCGAGGTGATGGGTGAAATTAAGGAATGGCTGGGGGAAAACCATCCTGTTTTCAATGTGAGCTGGTACGATGCGGCTCTCTTCTGTAACGCGCTATCCAAGCTGGCAGGGCTCGATACCGCCTATGTTTATGAATCGGTTGATGCGAAGGGGATTTTGACTAATTTGTCTGTAAATTACGCTGCGAAGGCGGTCCGCTTGCCGACGGAAATGGAATGGGAAGTCGCGGCCCGCGCAGGAACGACAACTACCTATTACTGGGGCACGGAAACAGCCTCGAAATATGCGTACTACGCACAAAGTAAAGGTCCCGTGGAGGTCGCTGGATATCTGCCCAACGCGTATGGCCTTTACGACATGGGCGGAAATGTCGCCGAATGGACGAATGACTGGTATGCGGCTTATCCGACGACCGCCCAGGAAAACTATACCGGGGCGAATAGTGGTGACTACAAGGTGGTTCGCGGCGGTGGCTGGTCCGACAAGGCGCCTGCGCTTGCATCTGCCGAGCGCGACAAGGAGAACCCGAAATACCGTAGCCAGAAGGTGGGTCTCAGGGTCGTGTATTCCGAAGGTTTTTAGAGGCTATCTCCTAATCGTAAGAGCCAGAACATAATCCTTTTTCTAAATTAGGCGCATGAGTGGAAAAAAGTTGTTGTTTTCGCTGTGCGCCGTAGCCCTGCTCGTAGCCTGTTCCGAAGAAAAGTCGGAGCCGTTGCCGGACCTTCAGCCTGTAGAAATTCCGAAGGATGTTCCGGGGCTCTATTCGGGGCGCCTGCCGTGCGATGACTGTACGAGCCGCATGGTCCGTATGACCCTTTCCGAAGACAGCTCTGTTGTTGCGACCCAGCTGACCCTGCGCGACACCATGGTGACGGATACGCTCCGGGGCTCGTACGTGGTGACGGATTCCTCCATCAAGATTTCACTTTCCGATAATCAGCTCCATTGGAATTTCAAGCGCATCAAGTTCGGTAACTTGCGCTACATGACATCTGCAGGCGTGCCCTACGAAGACAAGGATGGCCTGCACGCCGATTTTATACGTATTTACAAGGCTCCGCTCAAGCCTGTTGTCAGGAATTCGGCGGAACCTGATTCGTCTGCGGAAAAGCCCGTGGCGACTGATAGTTCGAAGGAGTAGCGATGCAGTGCACAGCCCTAGTGATTGATGATGAACCGCTTGCCCGCAAGCGTATGATGCAGCTGTTGGAACCGTTCTCTTCCGAGATAGAGATCTTGGGCGAGACCGGCTCCGGTGCGCAGGCAGTCAAGATGATTCACGAGATGCTTCCCGATGTCGTGTTTCTCGATATCCAGATGCCCGACATGGATGCGTTCGAAGTGCTGCATTCCTTGCGGGGCGAGGACATGCCGCTGGTCATCTTTACGACGGCTTACGATAATTTTGCGCTCAAGGCGTTTGAAGAGAATACGGTGGACTATTTGCTGAAACCCGTGGATCCGGAACGTCTCGCGACCGCCATCGAGAAACTGCGCCGCATGATTCCGCAGGTGGACGATACTACGGTGCCTCCCGGTTTCAGCTGGGAAAAGCTTTGCAACCTGGTCGACATGAGCGTTCTTTACCTGCAGCGCCTGCAGGTGAAGGTGGGCGACCGTATCGTGTTCGTGAACATCGACGAGGTGATTCGTTTCCACAGCGAAGAGAAGTACACGACGGTCTATACCGTGAACGGTCAGTACGTGATCGATACCCCGCTGGTGGAACTCGAAAAGAAACTGGACCCGAGGCACTTTACGCGCGTGCACCGTTCGCATATCGTGGCAATCGACTATATTGCCGAATGCCGCAAGGGCGATGCGGGCCGTATGGTGATGGTGCTCCGCGACAAGGCGGCGACCCAGCTGGTGGTAAGCCGTTCGCTCGTCAAGAAAATCCGCAATCTCTAATTGCAATTCATAGTTGAATACCCGATGGAAAATAAAGAAAAAAAGTTTTCGGCGAAAAAGTTCTTGAAGGGACTGCTCCGGGAAATCATTGTCCCGGTGGTGCTCGCCTTGATTGTCATCCAGTACGTGATTCAGGCATTCCAGATTCCGAGCGGCTCGATGGAAGATACGCTGCATACGGGCGATTTCTTGCTGGGTCTCAAGTTTACCTACGGTTCGCCGATTCCGTTCAGCAACCAGAAGTTCCCCGGCTATGCGTACCCGGCCAAGGGCGACGTGGTGATTTTCCGCTACCCGGGCGAGCCCGAGTATCCTGACGGAAATCCGGCGCGTTATACGCACCTGTTCAATGCGCTCATGTTCGGTAACCTCTACTGGGATCACGAACCGAAGGCTGGCCAGCCGCACCTGGTTCATTACGCCGATGGCCCGAAGGACTACATCAAGCGCTGCGTGGCGACGAGTGGCGATACGGTGGCGGTGCATAAGGGGCGCCTTTACATTAACGGCGTGCTGCAAGATACTTTGCCCGGTCGCGGCAAGTACACGGCGACGGCGCGTTCGTTCTCTCCGCGCGATGAACGCGATGCGTTCGTGGTGCCGTCAGTGGGCGATACGTTTACGGTCGCGGATATGCCGCTCGAAAAGCTGTGGTGGCTGCGTTCGCTGGTGGCGCAGGAAAATCCGGACGAATCGGTGGAATTTGAAATTTCGCTGTGGAAGGACAGCGTCGAGATTAACAATTACGATTTCGAAAATTTCAGGATTCCGGTGGAGAATGACCGTGGCCTTGCGCTGAATGAACTTTTCCGCAGGAACCGCATGGTGCTGCAGCAGCGCCTGACGCAGGGCGATACGGTTTCTGGCGTGATGTCCTTTGCGTATTTCAAGGAACTTTCGCGCATCGGTTACCTGCCGATGATCGACCCGAACATCCAGGGCGGCTTTATGCGCCCGGTGAGCTACATGGCGTTCGAAGGCTCGCTCTTGCGTGACCTCGAAGGGAATGTCGCCCTGCTGAACCAGGCCGAAGAAGATAGCGCGGGGACTGTAGAAATGGTCGAAGTGGATGCCCCGCAAGACGGTGCCGCTACGGTGGAAGGGGTCGCGGGCGATACGCTCGATGCCCCGGCGAAGTCGAAGTTCGAGATCCGCCGCAGGCTGCTCCTGGGTGGCAAGCCGCTCGAAACCTATGTCGTGAAGACGCCGCAGTTCTTTATGATGGGCGACAACCGTGACAATTCCGCGGATAGCCGCTACTGGGGATTTGTCTCGCTGCGTAACATCCGTGCGAAGGCGTTCGTGATTTATTTCTCGTTCGAAAACGATGACGAGGCGTTCGTCCTGAAGAATCCGTTTACCTGGTGGCGCCTTCCGTTCCGCATTCGCTGGGGTCGCCTCGGCAAGATGATCCACATGATCGACTGATGAAGTTCTTGGGTTCGAAATACGGTGCGTTTTTTGCAGGGTTCTGCGGTGTGGCGCTTGCCGCGCTGCTTCTTGCGTCGTGTGCGACACAGGTAGCTCCGGGCGGTGGCCCCGAAGACAAGCTCCCGCCGCGCGTGGCGGCGGTGTATCCTGCTCCGAATACGACGAACCATCCGAACGAACTTTTGGTGAGGCTCGAATTCGACGAGTGGATTAACGCCTCTATTCCGCGCAGCGCCGTCTCGATTTCTCCGCCGATCGACAAGAAGCTGCGTTTCGAGGTGAGCGGGAATACGCTCGAACTTTCGTCGCGAGCCGTGCTCGATACGGGAACGACTTACACGATTACGTTTGCGGGTGGTATCAAGGATTTGCACGGGAACGCGCTCGCGAAACCTTTCCAGGTGGTTTTCTCGACGGGTGCGATTATCGATTCCCTGACGGTGACTGGCCGCGTGCTCGTGAACCAGGCGATGGCCCGCAAGAAGGAATACCCGAGTATCGGCCTTTTCTTGCTGGGCGAGGAACGCAACTCCAGGCATTATCTTGAAAAGTACCGTGACACGACCACCAAGGAAATCAGCAAGGAACCGTTGCTGTTAAAGGAACCTCCGCTGTACGTGACGCGCGCCGACAGCGCCGGACACTTTACGCTCACGGGCCTTAAGGCGGGGCACTACCGCGTGGTCGCCTTTGTCGACGGGAACGGTAACCAGAAGGTGGAACTTTCGACGGAGCAGGTGGGCCTCTGGACGGGCGACCTGAACCTCACCGCCGAATCGACCGATACGCTGTGGCTTGCCGTGGCCGACATGGACACGACCAAGCTGGAACTTGAGTCGGTGACGCAGCCCTTTGCGAATGTGCTCGAGGCGAACTTTACGCGTGGCGTGTACTTTGATTCCGCGTTTACCGATACCGCGAATTGCCACTTGACATCTCCCGAGAACAAGGTGCTCTATCCGAAGCTCGTTTACCGGAGCGTAAGTTCCAACAGACCGCAGTTCTACTTTGATCCCGCGCCCAAGGGAGAGGTGCTTTACAAGTTCGCCTGCAATGCGGCGAAGGATTCGATGTTCCGCCCGCTCGATACGCTCCGCAACGAGGTCGAATGGGAATGGAAGAAGATGGAATCCGATACGCTCCCGCCCAAGGTTTCGGGCGTAAGGAGCAATTCCAAGGCGAAGGCGCTGTTTCCCGACGATTCGCTGATTGTGTATTTCAACAAGCCGAAGCTAGATTCGCTGGAACAGACTTTCTTCGTGGCGGTCAACAAGGATACGACGCAGGTTCAGGTGAAGCAGGTGGACCCGGTGCGTTTCGCGGTCGAGAAGACGGCGCCCTGGCAGACCGACATTTCGGTGATTTTCCTGATGGGTTACATGGATACGACGCTTGCCGCCGCCGACAGCAACGGAAAACGCGACACGGTAATCGAGCTTAAGTACCAACGCCTGCAGAAATTCGAGACGGTGAGCAAGCTCAAGTTCGCGAAACTCCGCGGAAAGATTCCGGGGGCGAACCCGAAGGCGATCGTGCGCCTGCTTTCTGCAGAAACGAATCAGTACTACATGGAACACTGCAAGGGCGACGGCAGTTTCAGCTTTGACGACCTGGTTGAAGGCGCCTACCTGATGGACTACTACTACCCCGAAGAGGGCAAGGACCTGCCCGATGCGGGCTCCGTGGAGCCGCTGCGTTACGGTTCCGCCTGGCGTGCTATCAGCGATACGCTCAAGGTGAAAAACGGCGAGAACGTTCTGGATGAATTGACGAAGGCGGTGCCTTCGCTGTAGATTTTGCTGTAATGCCGCAAAAAGTTTAATGAGGAATAAAATGGAAATGAAATCTTTCGTGGCGATTGACTTGGAGACGACGGGTCTCGATTTTGAGAAGGACGAAATTATCGAAGTGGCCCTGGTGCGTTTTGAGAATGGCGTCCAGGGAGAATCCGTTGACTATTTGGTCAAGCCGACTTCGGTGACGCTGCGTCCTTTTATCGAATCGCTTACGGGAATTAGCAACGCGGACCTCGAGAATGCAGAACCATTTGCGGCCGTGGCGCAGAAGATTTATTCGTTCATTGGTGACCTGCCGATTGTCGCGCACAATGCGATGTTCGATTCCAAGTTCCTCAAGCAGACTTTTGCGAAGGTGGGAATCTCGTTCGAGAACCATCCGGTGTGGGATTCACTGACGGTTTCGCGCATTGCTTACCAGGATGTGCCGAACCACCGCCTCGATACCTTGGTGCAGGAGCTGGGCATTGAACGCAGCCGTGCGCACCGTGCGCTCCCCGATGCCGAAGCCTGCGGTCACCTTTTCGTGATGGCGCTCGACAAGATTGCGAATTCGGACCCGTGGCTCGTGGATGTTCTCGCAAGAATTGCCAGGGGTTCGGACTGGTCGCTTGTATGGGGCGAATCGGAGAATGCTTCGGAGCTTCCGCAGTTCAAGCTTCCGGATGTCCCGCTTGAAAATGCGCCGGTCAAGGAGCGCGCCCCCCGCGTGAGCGAGTTTTTTAAGGAGGGTGGGCTCCTTTCGACGAAGGTTGAAAATTTCCAGGTGCGCCACAACCAGCAGGATTTCGCCTCGGTGGTGGAACGCAACATGCACAAGGGCGGTCTCTGCGTTCTGGAAGCTCCGACGGGTTCGGGAAAGTCGCTGGCCTATCTGGTTTCTGCTGCTTGCAAGGCGGTGTCGGGCGAACGCGTCGTCATCAGTACGGCGACCCGCGCGCTGCAGGAACAGCTCTGGAGCAAGGACATTCCGCTGGTGGCAAGCCTGTTCGACGGCAAGCTGAAGGCGGCCGTGCTGAAGGGCCGCGAAAACTACCTGTGTCTCCGCAAGTTCGAAGAAATCGTGAAGGCTCCGCAGAACCTGCTGCTCAGTGACGAACGCGATTCCTTTATGGCGATCGTGCCGTGGGTCTACGCGACCGAAACCGGCGACGTGAACGAGTGCAATTCGTTCAGCCAGGGCCGCAATCGCGTCCTCTGGTCCAAGATGTCTAGCTCCGCGAAGTCCTGCCTCGGCGAAAAGTGCCCGCATTACAACAAGTGCCCGGCCCTTGCCGCCAAGCGACGCGCGATGAATTCCAACTTGGTGCTGGTGAACCATTCCCTGTTCCTGGCCGACATGGGCCTCGATTTTGCACTGCTTCCGCTGTACGAACATATCGTGTTCGACGAAGCGCACCGACTCCCGCAAGTGAGCCGCAATGCGTTCGGCCGCACGGTGTCCTTCTTTGCGCTCCGTAACGTCATCAAGACGCTCGTACCTTCGAAGGGCCACGAGGTCGAAAACCGCGACGGTCTTGTCGCTGAACTCGAAAAGCGCATTCCCGCCGAAGAAACCGAACTGCACGCAAGCTGCGTGAACCTTACGGAATCGCTCACCGAAACCGAGAAGGCGCTGCACCGTTTCTTCATGAAAATCGGCAAGAAGCTTGCGAAGCAGAAGAACAACCGCAACGGCTTTACCTACGCTTCCGGCATCATGGCCGAATACGATGCCGACCCTGCGACGTTCATGGAACAGGGCCTGAATGCAATCAAGCTTGCCGAAAGCCTTTCCGCCTCGGTTTCTGCCAGTGCGGCATTCGCGGCCTCCAAAAAGGAACTGTCGGGCCTGCTCAGCGATGTGGGCGGCCGCATGACGGAACTTTCCCGTTTCTTGCAGGACTTCGAATTCGTGGTCAAGGCGGGCCGCGACGATTGGGCCTTCTATATGGAAGATCCCTTCAATCCGCATACCATCAAGCTGCACGCCAGTCCGCTCGACGCGTCTGCCCCGTGGAAAGAAAAGTTCTATCCGTGGATCAAGTCGGCTACATTTACCTCGGCGACGCTCTCGGTGCAGGGCGACCTTGATTACTTTGTCCATAAAATGGGAATGGATTTCCCGGACGGCAAGAAGACGCCCTTCCTGCGCGTCTATAGCGAATCGGCAAACAAGGATGCCCGCCGCTCGGTCATTGTCGCGAAATATCTGCCCAAGCCCTCGGCTCCGGAATATAATGATGCCCTGAACGAGACACTTATGGCGGTTCTCCCTGAAGTCGAGGAGAACACAATGGTGCTGTTTACCAGCATTTCGGCGATGATGAAGGCGCAGACGGCGCTTGCGCCGGTGTTCGCCGAGAAGAACAAGTTGCTCCTTTGCCAGCATGTGGACGGTTCGCTGGACGGTCTGGTGGCCATGTTCCGCAAGTCCCGTGGCGCTTGCCTGCTCGGCTGCCAGAGCCTGTGGGAAGGCGTAGACTTCCCGGGTGATGCACTGAAGTTGCTCGTGATTCCGAAGCTCCCGTTCCCGAACCCGGTGGATCCGCTGGTGGCGGGTGTCGCGAACAAGATGAAGGCCGAAGGCAAGAACGCGTTCAAGGAATTCTTTGTTCCCGAGGCCTATATGGAACTGCGTCAGGGACTCGGTCGTCTGATCCGTTCCGAAGAGGACTCCGGCAAGGTGCTGGTGCTTGACAACCGCATCGTGACGGAGCATTACGGCAAGAGTTTCATGCGAATCTGGAACAACAAGCAGACCGTGGTCGCCTCGATCGACGAAGTGAAAGCCTCGTTGCGTTAGTCGTTAAAGTTTCGTTGTGTTCGTCGCAGCACTGGCGGCGCCTGAAAATTTTTCTATATTTGGCCACCCTAGTAAAGGGTGGAATTGATGTTTGACTTGAATGCTTTCTTTGACGGAATGTCCAAGCCACTTCTTCGCAACGCTCATGCGAAGGCCTTTGGCCATAAGGGCTTGTTGAACAACGCTTTGATTCAGAACGAGACGCTTTCTTTTTATAACGACAAGAACCGCGTGGCGGCGTTGTGCGAAAAGATGGAACCGTGGCAGCATCGTTGCATGGAACTCATTTACAACAGCGCGTCCAGGGGACTCACCTACAACGAGTTGCGCCTTACGGTCCCGGTAAGCAAGGCGCGCGACCTGCAGACATTCCTGCTTTCGATGTGCCGCGAATACTTGTTGTGGCGCACCGCCGTCGGAAATACGACGGTCTATTACGGATTTTCGAATTTTACCGGTTGCTTTGACTTGCCCGTGACACCGTTGCAGAATGTTCCGGGGAACGGCCTTGCCTACCAGAACCTGGTGGATTGGCATATCTGCATCGTGCTTGCGAATGCCATGCTCGGTGACCTCAAGCTGAACAACAGCGGTGTGCTTCACCGCCGCAGCTACCAGATTTGCACGGATTCCTTTGTCATGGCGAAGCAGGTTTGCGATAAGGCTGCCGAAAACGAGCTTTCGCTGATATTCAATTTCCTTACGGGGAATGGCTGGCTGGAACAGCAGGAATCGTGCCTGGTTCCGTCGGAAAAGGCGCTTGAATTTATCCGCAAGAACGGCTTCCGCCTGCACCAGGATCTGCTTTCTTGGTGGCTCAAGGAACGTTTCCGCGGCGACCGTAGCCATTGCGTTCGCCTGTTGCGCATGCTCGAGAAGCCGTTGTCCGCCTTCGAGGCTTCCCGCCTGTTCTGGGTGATCGATCCGAGCTTCAGGTTGCAAGAAAAGGGAAGCGAGCTCTCGTGGGATTTCCTGCCCCGCGCCCTCCGCGAATTGTGGCTCCTGGGCTTTGTCCGCATCACGCTTTTAGGCAGCAAGATTGCCTCTGTCGTGCTGGACCAGTCCGGCAAGGATTGGCTGGAATCGTCCATTGCCTCTATTCCCGAGCAGAACATTTCGTGCTTGCCGAACTTCGAGCTGATCGCCTCTACGGGCACGGCACCGCGAGTCCTCTTTATGCTGGCGTGCCTCGCCCATGTCGAGAATGACGAAATGTACCTGCGTTTCTCGCTGAATCGTGAAAGCTATATGCGCGGTCTCAAGTGCGGAATCGCCGAATCCGAAATCGAAAGTTTCAAGGCTTGGATCAAGCCGCCCGTGAACGTGGAATCGACCCTTGCCGAATGGAATTCGTCCTACTACGGCGCAAAGGTGCAGACCGTTCGCCTGCTCAAGATCGACAGTGCGGAAGTCCTCGGCGAACTTTCCCGTTTCCCGCAGTTCATGGAATGCGCCGAAGAGTTCATTCCGGGTTACGGCTTTGTACTGAAGCCCGAACTCGAAGGGCGCGCCTTCGAAATCCTGACGAACTACGGCTACTGCCCCTTTGTCGAAAGGAACAGCGAGAACCGTACGGCGGCTCCTGTCGACGAATGGCGCAAGGACTTTGCCGTGGCCTGGCCCGAGGCGAAGGCTCCCGACTACGAACTCAAGGAAATCGTGGATTCCGAATCGCTCCGTACCGCACTCAATTCTACGAAGTACGGCAACAATTACCAGCGCCTGAGCAACTTCGACCTGGTGCAGGTGCTGCGTTACGCGAAGACCGTCGGTGCGCTCATCGGTGCGAAGGTGAAAAATCCCGCGAAGCGTGGCGACAAGGAAATCGAGCGGAACTTCTTCGTGCATGCGCTCAAGCTCGCGAAGTCGCCTCAGTTCATCGAGATCCAGCCTTACGGAAGCGATGCTCCCGAAATGCTTGAACTTTCGTTTATCCAGGAAGTCAAGGTCTACAACGGGAAACAGCCGTAGTCAGGTAATGCTGCGGTGCGCTCCCGCTACGGGAGCGTCTGCGCAAATCCCGCGATGTCGATAAGGTCCTGCAGCTCCAGCTCGTCGATGTAGGCGGCCATGCTGCGTTCCCTGTCGCCGAAGTTCATCTGGTACCAGAAGGTGGGCATTTCCTCGCGGGCGCGCTGTCCTATGAATGCGGGCTGTTCGTAGTAGGGCGCGAAGTTGAAACGCTTTCCGTCGCTTCCGTGGCAGGGTCTGCAGTTTTGGTAGAAGAGCTCTTTGCCGCGCTTGATGTTTGCGCCCTTGATTTTTCCGTCCTTGTCGAGCAGCTTGTACACGAGAAGGGCCATGCGGGCGTCTTCGCGGGTGAGCGTGTCTCCCGGTGAACCCGGTTCGGGCTGGAGGGCGGGTTTTTCTTTCGCGGCGGAATCGCTATCGGCAAAGGCGGAAACTCCGAGCAGCAACCCGTATGCCGCCACTAGGAAAAGTCCCCAACATATTTGCCGATTGAAACGCATGCATTCAATTTAGCTAAATCTGAAATCCGAATTCATCTGCGTTCCGTTCTAGCGACAATCAACTCCGAATTCCGAAATCTGAATTTCGAATTTACTACTATTCCCCCATGCGTTGTTTGAATAGGGTCAAATCATCTTTGGCAGGTATCGCCCTGTTGTCCGTATTTTCTTTTGGAGCGGAGGTCTCTGTGGACAAGTTTTCCGAAAATTTGTTGTTTAGCGGTCGCTGGGAACACGGCAAGGAGTTCAGCCGCACGAGTGCCCCTGCAGCCATGGTGCAGTTCAATGCACAGGCCAATTCGCTGGAATTCGAGCTGGAAGGCGAGGCGCGCTTCCGCATAGACGAAGACGGCAAGCAGATTGCGGTACTTACGACAAATTCTCGTTCTGTAAACAAAGTAAAGGCTTCGGGGGACGGCTCTGTGCATCGTTACCGTCTGATCAAGATTAGCGAGAGCAATCCCGGTGGCGTGCGCCTTTACAAGGTCTCTACCGACAAGGCGGGCAAGTTTGCCGCTCCGCCCAAGCAGAGCAATCGACGCATCGAATTTATCGGTGACTCGTTTACGGTCGGCTTCGGAAACGAAGGCCAGAACGGTGAAGACGAATCGCTGGTGTTCGAGAAGACGAATGCGTCCAGGAGTTACGCCTTCTTGATTGCCGACGGTTTCAAGGCCGATTTCCAGGTGAACGCCTTTAGCGGTCGCGGTCTCGTGCGTAACTACGACAACATCGTGCCCGAGTGGCCTGTGCCGCGACTTTACGAGTATACGGTCCCGGGCGAGGCTCCGGGGGACCTTGCGAATGGCCAGGCCGATGCGTCGCTGCGTTATGATTTCGATTCGTTCCATCCCCAGGTTATCGTTATCTTTATCGGGATCAACGATTTTCAGGGAAACCCGCCCTACGCCGACAAGGGCGCCTTCAAGAAGGCCTATGTGGGGTTGCTTGAAAAGCTCCGCAAGGCTCATCCGGGCGTAAAGTTCCTGCTGTTGTCTACCAAGGTATGGCCCAACGACGACTTGACTCCTACGGTAAAGTCCATTTACGACGCCGAAGTGGCCGCAGGCAAGCGCGATCTGGAATTCATGACGCTCCAGACGGCCAACGTGGCTCTGCTCGGACATCCGGATATCCATTCCCACGAAGACATGGCGAAGGCGATCCGTTCGCTGGTCGGGCGTCTGGGCCGCTGGCTTTCTCGCTAGTTATCCCCGAAAACGGGGACTTTATCACGTAAACCTGCAAAGAGGCACTCTGTTTCATGAAAAAGCAGTTGCCTTTTTTTGTTTTTTATATATTTAAAACTAGATTTACGCTGGATTTCGTCTATGTCTAGGATATTTGAAAAGATTTATGTGCTGTTCAGGATGAATATCCTGATTTTCGTGCTTTTGGCCGTGACGGTCATCGCGCTTTTCGCGTATCAGAATGGGCTTGATGTAATTGAGCCTCTGTACCTGCACGACTATCCTTATTTGATGGCGGAAACGGACTCTGCGGACGGCGGCGCCTCGGCCGTGAAACTTTCCCGTACCGATTCCTCCATTATCTTGGACTATGAACTCAAGGAAGGCTATGCCTACCCGTATGTGGGCGTGAAGATTTTCCTGGGCGACGGCAAGACGCGCGGCAGGGACCTTTCCCGTTTCGACAGTATTTTCGTGTGGGTGAAGCCCCGTGGCGAAGGAACGGTCCGTCTCTACATGCGCGGTTATGACAGCACGTTCTCCCGTCCGGGGGACGAAACCTCGCTCAAGTTCAACGAAATCGAATTTTTCCCGCTCGAAGAAACCTACCCGGCCGTTTTCGTGCCGCAGGAATTTCGCGTAGCGGGCTGGTGGGTCGCCGAGAACGAAATCAACGTTCACAAGGCGAGGGTTGACCTCTCGAACATCCCCCTGATCGAGATCCAAACGGGCACGAATGCTCCGCTCGGGTACGGGACGCTCGAAATCAAGGGCCTCTGCTTCAAGGGCAAGAAAATCGAGAAGGAAGAACTTGCGACGGCGCTGGTCGCCCTCTGGTTCATTACCTTCTTTGTTATCCTTGTGATCCGCTTCTTTGACTACAGTCGCGAACGCGCGGCCAACAATAAGAAACGCGAAGAGCTTGAAAAGAACCTGCGCGCCCTCGAGATCGAGAAGAGCGAATACGAAAAGTCCAGCAAGGAAGACCCGCTGACAGGCTGCCTGAACCGTGCCGGTTTCAGCAGCGTGCTCATGCGCGAACAGGAAAATCTGCAAAAGAACGACAGCCCCGTGTCCTTCGTAATCCTGGATATCGACCACTTCAAGCACGTGAACGATACTTACGGTCACATGGTGGGCGACGAAGTCCTGGTGAACCTCGCCAAGCTTATCCAGAGCAAGATCCGCAATACCGATGCGCTTGTGCGTTGGGGCGGCGAAGAATTCGTGATCCTCTGTGGCGATACGCCGATCCAGAATGCCCAGTTCCTTGCCGAAAAGCTCCGCATGGCGATTGAGAACACGCAGCTGATCAAGCAGCAGAAGATTACCTGCTCCTTCGGTATCGCCGAGATGATTGTCGGCGAAGACCCGAAGCGCCTGTTCGAACGCGCCGACAAGGCCCTGTATGCCTCCAAGGAAAACGGGCGTAACCGCGTGACGAGCGCGACCTTCCGCCATACCAGGTAAGTTCGGAATTCAGAATTCGGAATTTAAATCATGAAAAATCTTATTGAGAATGTGGCAATCCGATTCACGATTGCCTTTTTCTTGTTAATCGTTTTTTTGCTCGCGGGCTGCGCCAAGAAGGAGCCTGAAGTAGACTTCAAGCCGGTCCAGATACACTGGAACCTGGCCGAGGGCGAAGACGAGTCGCAGATGCCCCGCAAGGACAACTGTGTGATCTTGCTCACGGGGCGCTTGATGGGCGAAGCCCCGGTGCAGGCCTCCCAGGCGGGCGAACTGAACTACGAGGTCGCCGTTTCCCGTAACGCGAAAAAAACGGAAATCCTTGATTTTAGCGGAATTTGCGCGGATTTGTCGATGGCGGATGCCCCGGAATGCAGGTGGTCGGCCACCTGCGATGCCGACCTCGAAATCGTTGTAAAGTTCGACAACGGAGATTAGGGCCGTTGCATAGTATTTAGAGTATCAAGGATTTATCTTTATTGGTATGAAGAAGATTTTTGAATACACGGACTATCGCGAGTGGTTGAGGGATGCTTTTGAGGATTTTAAGCAGCGCAAGACTGTCATTTCGTGGCGTTACATGGCCATGAAGATGGGTGCCGATCCGGGCAACCTCCTTCGCGTTTCTCAGGGCAAGATCCACTTGCCCCTGAGTCTGATACAGCCCGCTGCTGACTTCTTCGAACTCGAAGGCAAGGAAGCCGACTATTGGGCCGAGATGGTGTATTTCGGCCGAGCCAAGACCGATGCCGACGCGCTCCAGCACTACGAGCGCATGCAGGCTCTCAAGGGCGTCTCGCTCAAGTTGCTGCAGAAGAAGGAACTCGAGTTCTACCGTCACTGGTACTACAACGCCATCCGTTCCGTGATAGGCATCTGCAAGTTCAAGGATGATTACCAGGGGCTCGCCGAAAGCTGCACCCCGAACATTACCGAGAAGGAGGCCCGCGACGCGGTAAAGCTGCTGGCCGACCTCAACATGATTTCGACGGACCGCGACGGATACTGGAAGGTGAACGACACCTTCGTGTCTACCGGCGGAAACTGGCGCTCCCAGGCCGTGCGCGCCTTCCAGCACGAGACGATCCGCCTTGCCGATGAATCCCTCGACAGGCATCAGCCGTTCCTCAGGGATATCAGCACGGTCACCATGACCTTTTGTATGGACGATATCCAGCTCTTGCGCGAAAAGATTAACGCTTTCCGTGAAGATTTACTACGTTTATCCCAAGAAGGGACGGATGACGATACTGTGTTCCAGTTGAACATCCAGATGTTTCCGCTGGCGTTCACCAAACCTCTGAAGGAGAAAGGAAAATGAGAATATCCCTCGCTCTTTTGCCTTTGCTCTCGCTCGCGTTAGCGGGGTTGGTGGCCTGTAACAATAGCAATGATGTCGCTGGCGGTCCGGGTAGCATTACCACGAACGGAATCGCGCTTGTCGACGGCAAGCCCGCGTCGTATGCGACGGTGGCGCTCCGCAAGGTGGACTTCAGGGCCGAACAGCCTGTCGAAGAGAACGCGCTGGTGGTGGCCGATTCCTATGCCGACGAAAAGGGTAACTTCAAGGTGGAAATCCCTGCCGGGGGCAAGTATCGCCTGACGGTGCTGCATGACGGCGTGGCTTACTCCAAGGAACTGTCCCGTGGTGAATTTGCCGTGGTGGGTGAATCTACGGCTCCCGATACGGTGAACCTTTCTGCGACTGCCGTGATGGCGGGCGTTGTCGACATTCCCGAGGGCGATTCCTCTGTCTGGGTCGGCATTGTCGGAACCGATGTGCTGGTGAAGACCGATGCGGCGGGCTGGTTCGCGCTGCCGGCGTTGCCGGCGAACGATTCCCTCGTGCTCTACTTCGCAAGTGAAAATTTCGCCCAGAATCTGGGATCGCAGTCGGTCTACGTGACTCCGCGTGAATCGCTGATGAAGGATTACCGTAGCGTGATTCCTGGCGATACCTCGTCCAGGGATACGGCGCAAAAGGATACCGCCACGCCGCTCCCGCAAGTGTTGGCGCTCATGGGAGATGGCTCTCCTGCGGCCTATGCGACGGTGGCACTCCGCGCCGCCGGTGCGACGGTTGACAATTATGTTGTTCAGAATGCGATGGTTGAATCCGACCTCCGTGCCGATAAGCAGGGGCGTTTCGATATGGAATGGCCTGCCAAGGGCGACTTCCGTTTGACAGTCGTAAAGGATGGATTTGCTTTCTCCAAGGTGTATAGCGCCAAGGAACTCGCCGGCCTCGATACGGTCCGCCTTTCGGCAACCGCCTCGATTTCGAGCAAGGTAACGCTTCGTTCGGTGGATACCGCGGTGTGGGTGGGCGTCTATGGCCTCGATTTGTTGGTCAAGACGAATAACGTGGGCGCCTACGTGCTTCCGAATGTTCCTGCGAACGATGAACTCGGCATCTACTTTGTGACGGCGGATTCCGCCAATGGCCTTTATGCCGAATGGAATGCCTTTGCCGAACCGAACAGTACCGAGTTCTTGAGCCCCGTAAAGGTGCTCCAGGATTTTGAAGACGGTGCAAGCGGCTGGTATGTGAATACCGACTCCCTGAAGAAGGGAACGACCATTACGCCTGCAGTGTATGCGAAAGATGGCGTCGAGTACGATTCTATCCGCAAGTCCAACTTGTTCCACGCGAAATATAAGCTGGCCAACGATGACTACGCCTGGGCGCTTGTGGGAACGTCCTTTGTGCATTACATGAATCTTGCCGCCATCGATTCTGTCGTATTCTATGCAAAGGGCGACGGAAATATCCGCCTTTCGCTGGAAAACTACATCGATCCGTCCAAGAACCTGAAGGCAGCCACCGAGTGGATAAAGCTCTCGAAGGACTGGACGCGCATCAGCGTGAACCCGGCGGAACTGTGCGTAGGTAGCGCCACCGACGAAAGCTGCTTCACTACCTGGAGCACCATCAAGGGTTATGTCAAGCAGTTCCACATCTTCGTGCAGGACGGCACCGAATTCTACATCGACGACGTGACGCTTTACGGCGCGCTGTTCTAGTCCGTAGAGCATGTTGCGGACCGAATCGCATTTTTCGTCTATGTGATTCGGAGTGCCCGTAAGTTGCGGTCGCTCGAGTGCCCGCAGGAGGCGATAGGGGCAATCTTGATTAGTTTTGTTTTCCCGGCCCCCGGCCCTTTGGTGCCGGAATTTCTTTTTGCGTGTCCGGTATGCTCCTTTGGCGCTTGTTACGCCCCTTTGCGCGACCGCCTTACATACTAAACACTTGAAAAAGGCCGATTAGTATGTAAATTTTCACGATTTTGACCTTCAAAATTGCAAAATTGGCATTTTTTTTTCCTGAAAAGCTCCCAAACTGCACTTTTCGGGCAATTTTGCCCCCATTTTTACATACTAATTGGGTTGAATTTCGTTTTTAGTATGTAAGCCCCCTGAAAAATTGTTTGAATAAATTAATCAAAAGGAACCCTGCTCAAGGAGGACTGTGTCGAATCGCCTTTGCGCCCCGAGAATGGGACGTCTGCCCTGGAAATGCTTTGATTCCCTTGCAAAAAGCGGACGCAAAAACGGCTGTTATCGAGGGGTTCTGGCATTGTTTCCGGCTTGTCAAGGCTTGTATAGGTGCCCGAAATTAAGTATCTTTGTGCTTATGGAAAATCTTGAAAAAGAAGCATCTGCTGCCCTTGATTACCTTTCCCGCATCTCGAAGGAAGCGGAAAAGAAGTTTGATGAATTTTTGCCGCCCGTCGCCGACCGTCCGGAAAGGCTCCACGAGGCGATGCGTTATTCGATGTTCGCCGGTGGAAAGAGACTCCGTCCGGCACTTGTTCGCGCTGCGTTTGACATGTTCGGTGGAAAGGGCGATTCGGTGGACTACGCCATGAGCGCCCTCGAAATGCTCCACACCTTCAGCTTGATTCACGATGACCTGCCCTGCATCGATAACGATGACTTTAGGCGCGGAAAGCCCACGAGCCACAAGCAGTTCGGCGAAGCCACCGCCGTCATGGCTGGCGATGCCCTTTGCATTCTCGCTTTCGAGCTGATGGGCAAGACCGGCAACGCGAAGGCGATTGAAGTCCTCGCACATCTGCTGGGTACCTACGGCATGATCGGTGGCGAAATGATCGACATTGATTGCGAAGGCAAGAAGGTCAATCTCGAAATTGTCGACTACATCCATTACCACAAGACGGCGGCCCTGATCGAGGCTTCCCTGGAAGTGGGCGCGCGCCTTGCAGGTGCAAGCGAAGGCGACATCAAGATTATCCGCGACTACGGCCGCGCCATCGGCCTTGCGTTCCAGATTGTGGACGACATTCTGGACATTGTTTCGACGACCGAGGAACTGGGCAAGGATGCCGGTTCCGACATCGAAAAGGGTAAGGCGACGTACCCGGCGCTGGTGGGCCTCGAAAAGTCCCGCGAACGTGCGCATGAACTGTACGAGGAATCGCTCAAGGCTTTGGACGGTCTCAAGTGCGATACCACGATCCTGCGCTCCATTGCCGCATTCATCATTACCAGGGTTAAATAATGGACCTTAAGAATATCAAGTCCCCCCAGGACATAAAGCATTGCTCGGTAGAGGAACTTTACAACCTGGCGTCGCAGATCCGCGAGACCATCATCGGTCAAGTGGCTAAGCATGGCGGTCACCTGGCGTCTAGCCTGGGTGTGGTGGAACTGACGCTCGCTCTGCATTATGTGTTTAACGCCCCCGACGACAAGATTGTGTGGGACGTGGGACACCAGGCTTACGTTCACAAGCTTTTGACGGGTCGTTTCGACCGTTTCGACACGCTTCGCCAGCAGGGCGGTATTTCGGGATTCTTGAAGAGGAACGAAAGCGAGTACGATTGCTACGGCGCCGGACACGCGACGACCTCTATTTCTGCCGCGCTCGGTTTCGCGGTGGCCCGTGACCACTTCAAGCGCAAGAACAGCGTGGTCGCAGTCATCGGTGACGGTTCCATGACTGGCGGTATGGCCTACGAGGCCATCAACAATGCGGGGCTTTCGAAGCAGAACATGACCATCATCTTGAACGACAACAAGATGAGCATCGCCCCGAACGTGGGTAACTTCAGCAAGTACCTGAACCGCGTGATTTCGGACCCGGTCTACAACAAGATGCGTTCGGACTTGGACCGCCTGATGAAGCGTCTTCCGGGGATTCTGGGGTCTCGATTCCGCGACTTGTTCTTGCAGGCAGAAAATGCGGCGAAGACGGTGGTGAAGCCGGGCCGTTTCTTTGAAGATTTGGGCATTCGTTACTTTGGACCGATCGACGGCCACGACATCAACGAACTCATTATGCTGTTGCAGCGAGTCAAGGAACAGCCGGGCCCGTGCCTGGTGCATATCCTGACCGAGAAGGGACGCGGGCTTGACGCAGCCGTGAAGAACCCGACCAAGTGGCACGGCATTGGACCTTTCGACCCCGAAAGCGGTTTGCCGCTTTCTCCGGGGAGTCCGAATCCGTCGCTCACTCATGTGTTCGGACAGACGCTTTTGGAACTCGCGAAGAAGGACGACCGCATTATCGGCATTACGGCAGCCATGCCTACCGGTTGCGGTATGGATATCGTTGCCCGTGAACTCCCGGAACGCGTGATTGACGTGGGCATTGCCGAAGAACATGCGCTCACGTTTGCCTCTGGCCTTGCCTGCGACGGCGTGGTGCCGGTGGTCGCGATTTATTCGAGCTTTATGCAGCGCGCCTACGACCAGATTATGCACGACATCGCCTTGCAGAACTTGCACGTGGTGATGGTGCTTGACCGGGCGGGGCTTGTCGGGGCCGACGGCCCGACTCACCATGGCGCGTTCGACTTGTCTTACCTGCGCACGGTGCCGGGCATTACCATCTTGGCGCCGAGCAACGAAAACGAACTGCGCGACATGGTGCGCGCCTCTATCGACATGAAGGGTCCTGTCGCGATCCGATACCCGCGCGGCACCGCCCTCGAAGAACACCTGAAACCCGCTCCCGAGACCGTGGACGTGAAGCTCCCGAAGGTCTTGGAAGAAGGCAAGGACATCTTGCTTTTGGGTGCAGGGTTCATGACAAACGAACTCAAGAAGACGGCTGCCGTTCTCCGCGAAAACGGAAAGAGCGCAACAGTTGTGGATGCACGCATTATCAAGCCGCTGGATACCGAGGCTTACCGCAAGTTGTTTGATGCGCACAAGACGATTGTGACCCTCGAAGACAACACGCTGGTGGGCGGTTTCGGTTCTGCCGTGGCTGAACTCATTGCCGATCTCGGTTACACCGACAAGCGCCTGTTGCGTTTCGGTCTGCCGGATCATTTTGTGGAACAGGGTGAAATTCCTGCCTTGTTCAAGCTTTTGAAAATTGACGGGGAATCCGTCGCCAGACAAATCATGGAAAAAGTATGAGCGAAGAAAATAAAAACCGCACCGTAAAAGTGACTCTGGACCGTAAGTTCGGAGTGAGCGAAAAGCCTGAACGTCGTCCGCGCCGTGACGATGACCGCGAAGAACGTGGTGGCCGCGAAGGCCGTTCTTTTGACGATCGCAGGGGCGACCGTGGAGACCGCAAGTTTGGCGACCGTAAGCCTTTTGGTGATCGTGGCGACCGCCGTTTTAATCGCGATGGCGAAGGTGAGGGCCGTTTCAACCGTGACCGCCGCCCGCGTCGCGACGGTGATGACCGTGGCTCCTTCGGAGGCCGCGAAGGTCGCCGCCCGTTCGGTGACAGGGGCCGCTCCTTTGGCGGCGACCGTCGCCCGCGCCGCGAATTTGCATCTGCAGGTGCTCCGATTTACCGCCAGCGCCCCGAAGAACAGAAGGAAGAAGTCGAAGAAGTATTGGACGAAGCCGCACTCGAAGCCCGCGTGGCCGAAGTCGAGGCTAGCGAAGATTCCAACTTTAACCCGCCTTGGTTCAAGCGTATGCTCGCCCTCACGACCGAAAAGGGCCGCGAACGCGAAGGTCGCTTCCTCGGCGAAGGCGTGCATGTGGTGCAGGAACTGGTGTCCAACCACCGCGAACTCGTTCTCGGCGTGTACGTGACCGAAACTTTCAACGACGAAGCCCTGATTGAACAAATTAACGAAGCCGAAATCAAGCTGAACGTTCTCACCGACGAACAGATGAAGAAAATCTCTTCGACCGTGACGACGCAGGGTATTGTTGCCGTGGCGCGCATCGCAAGCAAGAAGCCGGTGTACGAATCCAGCCGCAGCGTGATTACGCTCGTGGACGCCGTGCAGGATCCGGGTAACCTCGGTACGCTTTTCCGCACGAGCCTCGGTTTCGGTTCCGACGGCATGATCCTTGGCCGCGGTACCGTGAGCCCGTTCAACCCGAAGGTGGTGCGCGGTTCCTCGGGAACCTTCCTCCGCGTGCCTTTCGAATTCGGCGTCGATCTCGTGGACCAGATCAATTTCCTCCGTAGCAAGGGCTACACCATCATCGCGACCGATTTGCACGCCAAGCAGTCCCTGCGCCAGATTCCGCAGAACAAGCTCCGCAAGATGGCGTTCCTCGTGGGTAACGAAGGTGCAGGTACCAATCCGTACTTCATCGAACTCGCCGACGAAACGGTGAAGATCCCGATGAGCAGCGAACTCGAATCCTTGAACGTCGCCGTCGCTCACGGTATCCTTAGCTACGAAGCCGCCCAGATTCAAGAGGAACTTAAGTAATGAACTTCCAGGCCCGTTTAGAAGAACGTATCGCCAAGTGCGGTAACCCGATTTGCCTCGGCATGGATCCGGTCATGAAGTTGATCGACCCGTGCTGCCCCGAAGGTTCCGCCGAAGACAAGATCAAGCGTTTCTATTCCGAAATTCTGGAATGCTGCCTCAAGCGTAACGTGACGCCCGCCGTGGTGAAGCCGAACAGCGCTTACTATGAATGCGTGAGCGTGCAGGCGATGCTCGTGTTGCAGCAGCTGATTGCCGACTACAAGAGCGCCGGCATCCCCGTTATTTTGGATGCAAAGCGTGGTGACATCGGTAAGTCGAGCGCTGCCTACGCAACCGCCGCTTACGATGTGTACAAGGCCGATGCCGTGACGGTTTCCCCGTGGATGGGCGCCGATTCTGTGGGCCCGTTCATTCGCGAAAATTCCGAAAACGGTGCATACGTCTTGCTCCGCACGAGCAACAAGGGCGCCCACGACTTCCAGGATTTGCCGGTGTCCCGTAGCGACGATCCGCGCGATGTTGCCGAAGCTTTCTACTCCGTAGCCGACAAGATTATGGAATGGGACGCAAGCCTCGGTTACCTCGGTGCCGTCGTCGGTGCAACCCACCCCGAAGAACTCGAGAAGATTACCGCCTACACGGTTGCACATAAGCACGAAATTCCGTTCCTGATTCCGGGTGTGTCTATTCCGGGTGTGCCGGGAGGTCAGGGCGGTGACGCGAAGACGGTGCTTACCGCTATTGCAAACGGCGGTGGCAAGCGCAAGTTCCACGTGCTCAACAGCTCTAGCGGACTCAACTTTGCCTACCAGCGCAGCGGTCACCCTGAGAACTTCGCAAGCGATTGCGTAGACGCTCTGGAAAAACTCGCGGAGGCCTGTGTTATCTAGAATTTAGATCTTAGAGCTTAGAACTTAGATTATTTTTTCTAAGCTCTACCAACTAAGTTCTGGTAACTCTGAATTCTGAACTCTGAATTGCCTATGCGTTTCCTAGTTGTCATATTGTTCGCTATCGCAGTTATCGCGGCGGCCTTCCATTTCGCGAAGCCGCTTCCCGGTACGAATTTCGACGAGTCCTTCTTGCCGAAGGCTTCGACGGTGCATTATGTGGCTGCAGGGCACGACGCTTCGGTGGCGGGGCTCTTTTGGATCAAGGGACTTACGGAACTCGGCGAAAGCTACTTGACCGGTAAGGAATATGCCTACCTGGGCCATGTGGCGGAACTTTCAACGAGTCTCGATTCCCTGTTCTACACGCCGTATTACTTTGTCGGTGGCGTGACTCCGATCGATGCCCCTGATACTTCGGACTTCTCGGTGTTGCGTCGCGCAAGCCGCGTGTATCCTGAGAACTGGCGCCTTTCCTTGTACTACGCACTTCGACTTGGTCGCGGCCCGTACCCGAACAAGACCGAGGCGGCGAACGTGATGCGCAAGTATTTCGATAGTCCGGACACGACGATTCCCGATCACATCCGCACCATTTACCGTAGCTTTGAAATTGACGAAATGCAGACGGAAACGGCGCTCGAAACGGTGCTGAACGACGTGATGCAGCCGCGCTTCAAGAAGTTCCGTGCGAGTTTCTATTCAAAGATTCTAAGGTTGATCGGCTACAAGGGCTTGATTAACGATGTGGAAAAGGACGAACATTACCAGAAGGTGAAAACGCTTGTCGACGGCATGGCCGACGGCAAGATCCACCCGGCAATCGTCTACCGCGAGCTCCTCGCCATGAAGAAAATCCGTGACGACGAACTCGCGGAAATCAAGGCGAAAGAAGCCGCTGATTCTACGGCGGTTGTCGACTCTACGGTGGTAACGGATACGACTGTTGCAGCGGATTCAACTGCAACCGCAGTCGACACGGTTGCAACGGTCGATACAACAGCCGCAAAATAGACTGTCTTTTTCGACATATCATCCACGAAGTATAGAGGACTGATTTGCTAACAACCATCCTGTTGCAGGATGGCTTTATGTTATATTTACCCCAAAAGGGAAAAATATGGCTAGCGAACAGAAATCTTATAAAGCAGAAAATCTTGATGCAGATGTTTTGGGAATTCTCCACAAGGTGGTTTTGTCGGAAAGCTACAAGTATGGTGGCGGCTTCACGATTTTAAAAGAGCTGATTCAGAATGCCGATGACGCCCGTGCAGAAGAAATGGTCTTGTCCTATTATGACGGAAGTGACGAGTCGTTTGAACATCCTCCTTTTAGGCAGAAGGGGATTTTGGTTTACAATGATGGTGTCGTTAAAGAAACTGAAGAAAAAAACGATATCAAGGCGATTAAGAGTATTGCGAAAAATTCCAAAACGGACAATGATACTATAGGAAAGTTCGGTCTAGGATTAAAAAGCATATTTCATATTTGTGAGACATTCTATTTCTTTTGCCATTCGGATGGTGAAATGGAATTCAAGGACTTTATAAATCCTTTTATTAATTCCCAAGGCGTGGATACATATCACACGGATCCAGATTGGAATGCTCCCATAATGCAGTCAGATGTTAACAAGTTAATAGAGAAAATAGAGTCTTCTATTATAGGAAAAAGGACTTCCGGAATAACCTTCTTTTTCCCGATAAACCCTGACGAGAAAATTACTGTCAGTACAGCTCGAGGTGGCGAACGGCAGAAAATTGACCCCTTGCATCCATTTAATAAGGATGATGAAGAGAACCGTCAGTTGATTAAGAATATGGTTGCAGCGACAGCCATTTTGAGTAAGACTTCTCAAGGTAAGCTTCATAAAATTACTTATCAGATTGATGAAACAAATAAATTGGTATTTGACTTTGACCGAGAGCAGAAAAAGGTTGTCTCTTGGGTGAATGATAGTTGTCGGGAATATCAATATGCGGTGGAAGAACACTGTGTAGAGGAAAGTGAATTTGGCAATAAAATTCTTAAGAAGATAAGGGAGTCTAATAAAGAGGATACGACAAAAAAGGAAGATGTTTTTAAGGATTCCAGGGTTGTATTCGAATTTGTCCGTGGTGATCAAGCCGAAAGGAATAAAGGCAAATTGAATATCTTTCACGCTGTCAATTTGCCGCTACCGCAATCGCAAAAGAAATTTGATTATGAAGTCGATGGGCGCGAGAAGAACGCATTGGAAAATCTGGAAATTAATTCAAAATATAATTACGACTTGATCATTCATGCCCCCTTTGCAATTGATTCCGGTCGAAAGGAATTTGTCTCTTCGGATAAGATTTTCAAAGATTTGAAAGAATATAAAAATCTAGATGAGGTTTTGTCTGTCGCTCCGCAAAAATACTGGAATGCCGTAATTTACCAATTGGTGATATTGCCTAATATTCCAAAATTCATAAAGACTGCGAATGATGAGGGAATAATTGATGATGATGATATCGCAAAAATTGTAAAGCAGGTCAGGAAATCGTTTGGTCAGGACAACTTGTTCTGTAGACTGATTGCATCAAAATATAGCTTGTTCAATCGGTTTGATGTTGCGTTGGGGACAAATGTTTGGTGCTTGTATGAACATCAGGACTGTGACGAAATTGCCGAGGATGAATATCAAGAAGAGAATAAACTAAAATACATATATGTATCTGAAAGAGATGCTGATAAGAATAAAAAATTGTGTGAAGGCGTGATTTCGGATGATTCCTGTTATGCCATTGTTGTGCCAAATGGCAAACCTGAATACCTGGCGGGTTCTTACTTGATGAGTTATGAAGATGGTTTTGACAATGAATCATTTACAAAGACGCTAGAACAGTTTGATGGCGAATTGCTCGAAAGTGCTAGATTTCTAGAGGATTTTATAGAACTAAACAAGAATTGCCTACAGAATTTTTCTGGAAAGAAAATAAAGGATTGTGATGTTCGCTCGGCAATAAGTCGACTTAAGAAGATTCTGTACGAGCGTGGACGGAACGGGGATTTCAGTTGCATTGATAATGCAAAGATTTTGTGCGAATATTTAAAAGAAAATTTTGAGATTCCTGTATACTATATAAAGAAAGACTCTCTAGAACAAGACAAATGGGAAAGGCTGTGGAGTGAAGGAAATCCATTGATGATTCTTCCAAATAGCCGAAACTCGTCTGCTGACCCATTGGCAAATAAAGAATTTGCTTCCAACGAGTTTAGGGACTGGCTCACTATTGAAGAGCTAATTACAGATAGAGAAAAACATGATATCTTGATGGATATTGTAAGTGTTGATACAATAAGAAGTTTATCATGGAAAGAACATTGTTGTTTAAAAATTATATTGGTCAGGGATGTAGAGGGCAAAGAAGAATGCAAGAGTTGTTCTGAATTAGTTGAAACACCCCTGTTCAAGCTAGACGAAGATGCTGAAATTCCTCAAGTCATGAAATGCTATCAGAAGTTACTTGGAGAACGGAAAGTCTATTTGATTTCGACCGAAGAAAAAAGACTGTTTTTGGACTCTAACAATTGGTTTGGTATAAAATGTTATGCTTGTGATAATGATGGAATTCTGAAATGTATAGAAGATGACTATATAAAGAATCATTTGGCGTTACATAGAAATCTTACTAGCTCCATTGAGGTCAAAAATGAATTTTTGAAACTAGCTTTAGATGAAGCTTTTGTGCGCAAGGAATTTGATGAAAATAAAATAGGTTTTTATCTGTTCTTGCAAAACGGATTGTCTAATAGGGAAGCTGATTACAGATCAGAAGAAATGGGTTCCCCATGGAAAGAAATACTTGAAAAATTAAGGGAACAAGGAAAAATTTCGCGAGATGTTATTGCGTTGTCGAAAAGTAAGGAACGAATTCTTGATAAATGTATCCAATTGACGCAGAGACAAAATGGATTTGGAAGAGTTGTAACGAAATACAGGAAAAGGGATTGCATTGATAAATTGAGGGAATGTGAAAGTGACGATTTGGGCTTCCTGCAGCAAGAACCTTTCTTGAGATATAGAGAAGATATTTTCAAGGAAATAGATGCCAACGATGATTTGTTTTGTAGAATTCCATTGCACAAGACTGAAAGCGGCAAATATATCAGTTTTGATCCTTCTGTGAATTTTTACAACCTGAATGGGATTCAGTTTCCTGCTGAATTCCCGACGGAACTGCGACTTGTAGATATTTTGGTGATGAATGAAAATAATTCGATATCGTCGAAGTTGCACGACAGGTTTGATAAGAGCGGTAAACAAGATAGGATTTGGAGAGGTGGTCGAGCTGTTTATGACTTGATTGACTTATGTGAAAAGAATCAGCTTGATGCGAGCCGTTATTATAATTGGATTTTCAAAACTCTCAATGGAGTTCAGTTTCGTGTAGGCGAAACTGAAATTGCAAAGGTAAAAAGTGCAAACTGGATTCCCTTAAATGGAGGCAAAAGTACTTCGCCTGAATCCATTGCGCTAATGATCAAGTTCAAAGATGCTGTTCGTGGAGAATTAAAAGAGTTAATTCCGACGCTTGTTGATGAAGCGGATGTTCAATGGTCTTCGGAAATAGTTTCGGATTCAAAACGGTTATCGGGAGATGCTCAGAGCGAGAAAATTAAAAAATTTGTCGGCGACGATGAATTGAAAGAAAACTTTATAAAAGATCAAATTATAAAATCAAATTTCAATGATTATGTTCATTTTGAATCTAAGACTTTATGGAAATCGATTGTCGATAGGGAAGATTTAGTAAAAGATATTAAGACATTAAAAATCTGTAGAATTCTCTTAAAGGAGTTTCCTGAAGAATCCGTTTGGGAAATATACCAGCATCTTGAGCCTTCTTGCCGATTGGATTACGGCAACGGTGTTAAATTCCTGAACTGTTTGTCGAGTTATTGTCCAGGTATTTTTGATTTTGATCTGAAGCAGGAATGCGAACAGCTGTTCTTTGATGCTTTGAAAAAGGTCGTTGGCTATGAGGAGTTTGACATAAACGACATTGAACGGCTCCCTGATGCAAATGGAAATTGGAAAGCCCCTAGCCGAATTGTAAAATCGATTTACAGTGGCGAAAGCTATAGCGATAAGATTGAAGAAATTCCGAATGATAATAGGCTTAAAGAGGAGTTCTACGAAATTTTCCCGGGGTGTACTCCGGTGCAATTTATTGTTGCCGTTGCCGCCGAAGAAATCAGCGGCGAGGACGCTATAAAAATTGTTCTGAATTGGAACTGCAATGTCAATTACAAGAGGGGTGTCCTTTATCTGCTTGGTGGCACATTCCGAGAAAAGGCTCAAATTGAAGATAAGGTAAAACATTTTATCGATATTCTGGTAGATGAATTTGGAAGCGATACTCAAAGTGCTGTGAATCTCTACTCCACCCGTCAAAAGACGATGCAGTTGGAATCGCTTTGTGGCGTTGCTTTACAAATAGAGCGTAGGAATGATGTTGTTTACCATGCTCTTTGCCAGGAAAATACCCTGAGTTTGGTTGTTTATGGCGATGCGGATGCCGATATCGAAGGTTCTGTAAAGGGGTTCTTTAAACTTCTGTTGCGGCAGAAATATGGCATTAATCTTGATGAAAAAAATAATGAATCTTGTGGCGCTAAATTTAAGGAATATGCGGACAAATTAGTTGGTGCGATAGAGAATCCGTCCCAGGCTACGATTGACGGGGCTCAAAAGCGAATCCAGGCGGATGTCTTTGCAACACTCAGAATGTTGAATGTGAAGCATGAAAAGTTCAAGGAATTTGACAACAAATATAATGATATCTGTTTTTACGACCAAGGTAATGCAAATGCAGACGATTTAAGAAAACAATTGATCGCCGAAATAAAGAGTTCGAAAGATTTACGTGATGACATATTCAACAAGGTATCTGAAAAAATTTCGCAAAATCAGTATTCTCCTCAAAGCATTCTTTTTGAACTCTTCCAGAATGCCGATGACTGCGTTGAAGACCTAGCTGTTGCCGGACAAGAAAATGTTGTCAAGAAATTCTCTGTTACGAACCAGGGCGGGACCCTTGCGGTAGTTCATTATGGACGACCGATTAATGCAAAATGTGGCGATAATGAAGAAAAGAATGCTCGGTTCAAGTATGACCTGTTGAATATGCTTTCGCTGTCATCGTCAGACAAATTGCGGGAAGACGGACATACGGGAAAATTTGGACTAGGTTTCAAGAGCATCTATACGATTTGTAGAGAACCCAAAATCTACAGTGGTGAGAACCATTTCAAAATTATTGCAGGTTTTTACCCAGAAAATCTTGATGTATCCGATAGTGCTGCTCTTGACAACAAGGAAACGAGATTTATCCTTGATTACAATGATGTTCCTGCCGACTTTGCCGAAATTTTTAAGGAAAACGCTGACTATGTAGCGATATTCTCTAAACAAATCAAGACGATTGAGTTCAATGATGAAACATTTTGTCCTGAATATGAATGTATTTGCGAGTCAGAAGACTATAAGATATGTTCCGTAAAGACTTCGAAAGGAGAATTCCTTTTGATTAATACGGGAACCGCATACAAGTTGCTGTTTAAACTGGACGCTGACCATATTGTTGCGGTTGAAAAGGATTGTCCCAAGGTGTGGAATCTGACCCCGTTGCAGGAAGAAATTTTGAACAACTTGCCGTTTATGATAAACGCTCCCTTTGTTGTAGACACGGGGCGTTTAAGGCTTGCTTACGGCGGAGAAAACGGCGAAATCATTAATAAAATTGCTCAACACTTTGCTGATGTGATGGTGGCACTGTATCGAGAGAATCCTGAATATGCGAAGGAAATTCTTTGCTTGATATACGATTCGTTCCAGATAGAAAAGTTTAGCGGTTTTGCAAAGACTGTTCTTTCGACATTGTTTGAATCAAACAATGTCCTTGTGACTGGTTATGGAACCGTTGTAGATTGTACCGCGAAAACATGCTATGCGGTTGATTGGACTAGTTTGTCTTTGCCAAGTTGTAGAGACGATTACAAGAATGAGCTTCTTAAGGAATTCTCTGAAAATAATGATTCCGCCGAATATGTGCTAGCTCTTGCCGATGTTAAGTCCATATACGAATCTGTCAATTTTGAAGAGATTCCTCAAGAAATTAAAGATAATCTTCGCAAATTGGATAGAGATCGTCGTCCAGACATTTATGAAGAGATTCGCAAGAATCTGGGAATACTTGTGTCGACCGGTGGCGAAACCTCTGGAAGTAATCATCCGTCAATTAGCACCTCGGAAGAATTCAAATCGCAAATTATTGATTTCGCGCCCGACGCTGTTCGCATGTATTATGAAAAGCTTTATGACGAAAGTTTCTACGATCATGAGAATCAGCGAATTCGTGAAAGTCTTATCTTGGAACCGGATGAAAACGGTGACTACAACATGAATGAAACCTGGTGCATCTTGTTGTTGTCGGCGGAGTGCCAAAGCCTTTCTTTCTTCAATCACCTGGAATCATCTATCAGGGGGAGTGTACAAAAGTTCAAGGCGATTGGTTTTGTGAAGGACTTTGTTGCTGGCAAGAACATTCAGAATCTCTACGATATCTATAATGCGAATTCAAAGTTTGAAGAGAGTAGTTTGCGGTCTTTCGAAATGTTGATGCGACTCCATAAGATGCGCTCTTGTTTCAGCAAGTTCTATTCGCTTTTAAAAGAGTTGTGGCAGAAACCGAATTTTAGGGGAATAGAGGATCTCCTGACTCCAGGAACCGACCCTGATTTGGATAACTACGATATCGACATCCCTTCGATGGAGCGGTCGATGAAATTTGGTATGCATTTCTTGTTGCGAGAGCTTTTGCGTAACGAATTCTGGAAAGGACACGATGTGAGCAAAATTCAGCGGCAGGCGTTTATGCCCAAGGATGGAATCAAAAAACTTCTTGGTTTATCGGATGATGCTCGCTCTGAAACCATCTATGAGAAAATTGCTACATTCACAGAGAAATTTACAGAGGGTCCTACCATCGATGGAACCTACGATATTCCCTTTATTATGAGGAACAAGGAAAAACAAGATGAAAATTAATGATTACGTAATTCATGAACAATATGGTCGTGGACAGATATTTGCTCTTCGTGGAACCTCTTTTGCTGTTCAGTTTGATAACGGGAAAGTGGAAGTCTTGTCACCGGACAGTTTGCGGAAGATTTCCTCTGTAAACGAACAGGTGACGGGAAATGTAGCCGTCGATACAAACAAAGCCATCGCGAATCTGGAATCCCAGGTGATTTCCTATGTAAATGATACCTGGGGGCTGTTTTCGAAGTCTGCCATTCAGCTCTTGCCTCATCAGCTGTGGGTTTGCAACCAGGTCTTGGAAAAATGGCCCGTGAACTATGTTGTTGCTGATGATGTGGGACTTGGAAAGACTGTTGAAGCTGGGCTTATTATCAATAACCTTATCGCTTCGCAAGGTATCAAGCGAATCCTGATTTTGACTCCTGCCAAGCTGACCCAACAGTGGCAGCAGCGAATGTATGAGATGTTCGGTCTTGCCTTCAAAATTTATTCGTCAGATGACGAAAAAATAAATAATGGTCTTAATTATTGGGATATGGAGGACCGCCTTATCGCCTCGTTCTCGACGGTACAAATAGATAGCAATGACCGTCATAAGCATATGCTTGAAGCAAAACCATGGGATTTGGTCGTGGTGGACGAAGCGCATCACATGTATGCGGATGAAAATGGGGAGCGCCAGAAGTTTCACATCTTTAGCGAGCTAAAGAAAAACGGAAACATTACCTCGGCGATTTTGTTTACTGGAACGCCTCATAGGGGCAAAGATTACGGTTTCTGGTCGTTAATGTCTTTGCTGGATTCGGATAAATTCGGTCCGGATAAAGATGAAGAAGAACAGTACGAGCACCTTCATGACTACCTGATTCGCAACAACAAGAAGAATGTCGTGAACATGAAGGGCGAACCGCTTTTTACGAAGATGACTCAGTACCCCGAGGAATACAGCTATTCCGAAGAAGAAAAAGCGTTCTACTCGAAAATGAAAGAGTTCATTGCGACGGGTGAAATGTATGCCAAGAGCTTGACGAATGGCTCTGCGAACGGCCTGCTGTTGACGGCTCTCCAAAAAATTGCCTCCAGTTCCACGGCCGCGATTGTGTCTGCTCTGGAAAATCGAAAGAAAAGTCTTGTCGAAAAAACGAATAGTGGAAACGCCGACTATCTGATGGAAGATGAGCGGGATGATTTCGATGATGACTGTATAGATGGAGCCAATGTTCAGCTTGATGCTAGTGTCAAGTTGATGGAAGACGAAATTGAACGTATTGACGAACTCTTGGAGCTAGCCGCCAAGATCAAAGAAGAAAGCCGAGTCAAGGAAATTATCAAAATTATCAAGACTCGCTACCCCAACGAACAGGTTCTATTGTTTACGGAATACAAACGGACGCAGGCGTTGGTTCTTTCGGAACTTATGAAAGAGTGGGGTAAAGACTCCGTCACCTTTATTAATGGTGACGCAGCCCTCCAGGATGTTCTTTATCCTGACGGTAGCAGAGATTCGATGCAGGTGGAGCGCCTAGTGGCGTGCAAACAGTTCAACGAGGGCGAGAAAAAGTTCTTGGTTTCAACCGAGGCCGCTGGCGAAGGTATTGACCTGCAAAAGAAATGTCATGTATTGATTCATATCGACTTGCCGTGGAACCCGATGCGTATCCATCAAAGAATTGGGCGTGTCCACCGCTTAGGGCAAACACACGATGTGGATGTCATTTCGATTCGCTGCAAGGATAACCTGGAGGCTCGTATATGGGATACCCTGAATGCAAAACTGGATGAAATTCAGAAGATGCTTTCGGCAACGATGGGTGACCCTGACGATATTATGCAGATAGTGCTTGGAATGCAGACTAGCCAGTACTATGAAAGCCTGTTTGCTCAGGGACTTCGCGAGGCCGATAAGTGGTTTAATAGCCAGACGGCGACCTTTGGCGGGAAAAGTGCAATTGAGACGGCTACAAAAATAGGCGTGAATGCCGCAAGGTTTGACTTGCGCGGCTTGGACGGGATTCCGAAACTGGATGTCTCGAATCTGGTGCCTTTTATGAAGACGGCGCTCAAGTTGCATAGTCGACTGCTCATAGAAAATAAGGACAATGAAGACAATGTGGTGTCTTACGATGTGATTGTTCCTGACGAGTGGAAGGGATATGGATCGCAAAATCGAGAGAAGGGTATTGTGTTCCGCCGAGAATTAAAGGATGGCGAGAATGTAAAGCAAATCGCTGCCGTTGGTCACTACCTGATAAATAAAGCCTTGCAGGAATCTGTTGGGTATGAGGAATGCGTATTCGGTATCCCCGGTGATATGTCCTATTTCCTTTATACAGTAACTGAAGAAACGACTGATTCTCGCGTAAGAAAAAAACAGTTGTTTGTCGTGTGCTACGACAGTAGCGATTCTTTAGCGAAGGAATATAAGATCGAGGACTTCTACAAAATCCTGACCGACGCTAAACCCAAGTCGGATTCGGCTACTTTGCGCGAAATTCCCAAGTCGGTTGAAGCCTTGGCGGAATCGATGAAAGAAAAACTGAAGGCTGAATTCACTACACCAAAGATGGAACTGACTGGTGCAGTGCTAGGGACCGTAGCGGCCAGTTAAGCAGTGTTAAAGGGGGTTATTCCCCGCAGCGCTTGGCGTTGTTCGGGAGGCCCATCAGTTCAAAGGCGTTCTTGCAGCGGAGTTTCAAGTCCGTTGCTTCTTTTTTGGAGACGCTTTTCAGCTGCGAACGGAGGTAAAGGATGTTCGCCGTGTTGTAGGGCTTGTTCGCCTTGATCGCTTTTTCTTCGGCGACACGGTAGAGCGAATCTGCGTCGCTGCTGCCGCTGATGTCTGCCATGCGGGCGGCGGTGAAGGCGTAGAAACCCCCGTCCTTGTCGGTGCGTTTGCCTAGCATCTTGAACGATTCGCTGGCGCGGCTCTGGTCGCGGTTTGCGGTGTAGGCGATTGCGCATCCGCCGTAGAAGGCGGCCTGCACGTTTTCGTCGGCGGACTTGAGCGACTTTTCGTTGTAGGAGTCGCATATCCTGACTGCGTCGGAAAACTTGTTGCGGGCGCTCAGGAGCGCCACTTTCGTCTTGGCTAACTGGATTCTTGTGCTATTGTCGAGGACGTTTTCACGGACGATCGAAAGGAGGGAATCCGCAAAATCGAGGTCAAGGCTCATGGTTCTGATCTGCGCCATGGCAATCAGCACGCGGGCTTCGGAGCGGAGGTCGGCTTCCTTGCGGCTCGCAAGCAGGGCGCGTTCCAGCTGGCCGTAGCCTTTTGCGAATTTTCCGCTGTCAAAGGAGCGTTTGGCCCGGTAAGAAAGGATACCCGATTCGGAGGCGCTGGCGACGGCACTGGCGGCAAGCATCGCGACGAGAATCTGCTTGAGTCTACGCGTTACCATAGGGTCTCCACCATGAACGGCACCGAGTCCTTGCTAGGCAGGGAACGCTTCACGATCCACATGTTCGAAATGCCTGCCATCAGGTCGTCTGCATTCTGGAGCGTCTGCTCCGTCGCTTCCATAAAGTCCGAAAGTCCGGCAGTCACGAGGCTTACTTCGTTCAGCAGTCCGTCGACCCGGTTGAAGGTGTTGTCCACCTTGCCCATCATGCCGTCGACATTTCCCAGGAGGTTGTCGAGTTTTTGCGGCATGGGTTGCAGTTCGTTCATCATGCCCGAGACATTGTCTGCGATATTGTCCACCTTGCCCAGGAGAACAGGGACCTGCACCTGTATCGTATCGAACAGGCCTGATGCCTGGTTAAGCACCTTCTTGCCGGAGTACGTGATGTCGTCGAGACGGTTGAGCTGGCGGTTTAAGTTGTCGTAAAGGAGGCGTGACCCGAAAAGGGCACCGATGGTCGTTCCTGTATCCAGGGCCATTCCGACAAGGGTGTCGGCGGCGTTGATCAACGTGTTGACTCTTCCCAGGAGCTCGTTGGCGGTTTCGATCACGGTTTCGATATCCTGCGCATCTCCGGGTTTCAAGAAGTCTCCGTCTTGCAGCACGCGGCCCTTGCTACGGCGAATGTCGATGTTGACGACACGAGCCGAAATGAGGTTCTGGTCGCGGATTGCGAAAACTTCAGCACTGTCGGTAATCAGGTTCTGGTACTGCTTGCGAATCTTGAAATGCATGACGACGCCGTTGCCTTCGACTTCCATACTGTCGATTTGGCCGACGTCCACGCCGCTGATCTGGACCTTGGTACCTGCGTGCAGGCCGAACGCCTTGTTGAATCGGCTATGCAGGTGGTATTCTTCGACTCCGATAATTCCTTCGTCGAAAAGTTTCGCGTAAAGCACGATAGCAAACACCATGACGGAAACGGTAAAGAAGACTCCGACCAGAAGGCCGGAAATTTCCATCCAGTTGATTCCTTTTAATGGTTTGAATGCCATGCTAAGAATATAGTAATAGAACTTAGAATTTAGAGATTAGTGCTTAGAATTTAGAGCTTAGAGCATAGATTATTCTTCTAAGTTCTACCAACTAAGCTCTACCAACAATTACCTAACCACTGAATCCTATATTTACTTCATGGATTTCTTTGATTTTTTGAATAATTCGGTAACGCCGTACCATACGGTGGATAGCCTCAAGGGTCTTGTTGACAGTGCGAAAGATGAAAAATTTCAGTTGTTCGAACGCGGCGGCGCCCTGATTGCCGTCCGTCCGCCAAAGGAAGTTTGTTCTGACTCGAAATTCAGGATTGCCCTGGCGCATACGGATTTCCCGACACTCAAGATTACGCCGGATCCCGATGGCGCTGCGGCGGGAGTGCGTACGTTGCACCCCGAGATTTACGGCAGTCCGCTTTTTACCAGCTGGCTTGACCGCGACCTGGGTTATGCGGGCTTGATCGCCTATGAACAGGACGGCCGTTTACGTACAAAATTGATCCGTGGCGAAAAGCTGTTCCGTATTCCGCAGCTTGCCGTGCACCTGAACCGTGGCGTGAACCAGGACGGCCTCAAGGTTAACCCGCAGACGGACCTGAATGCGCTTTGGACCGCCATCGGCGGTAAGGAAAACTTTACAGATGCTTTGGCGGCGGAATTGCCCGCCGGGGCGAAGCTTCTGGATTTCGACATCCAGCTGTTCGATGCACAACCGGCGCAGCTTGGCGGCTTTGACGACGAATGGGTTTATTCGGGGCGCCTTGATAACTTGAGCAGTTGCCACGCCATTGCCGAGGCTTTTGCCGCGACCAATGCCCTTGAAAAGGATTTCCAGGTGGCCGCGTTCTTCAATAACGAGGAGGTCGGTTCCGAGACCCGCGAAGGTGCCGCCGGAAACTTCCTGAAGAGCGTACTAGAAAACGTTGCTATGTCTGCAGCTCTAGATTCTTCGACTTCGCTACGCTCCGCTCAGAATGACAAGTCACTTTCGTCTCTCGTCTGTAGCGAGCTTGCGAGCGTTCTTTCGTCTAGTTTCGCCCTCTCCATCGATATGGCGCACGCCTGCCATCCGAACTTTGTGCAGAAACATGAAAGCAATCATGCCCCCGTATTGGGTGGCGGTGTCGTGTTGAAGGTGAATTCGCAAAAGCGCTATGCCAGCGACGTGTTCTCGAACGCGCGTTTCAAGCTGCTTTGTGAACAAAGTAACATTTCGTACCAGACTTTCGTGATGCGTAACGATATGCCCTGCGGCTCGACGGTGGGGCCAGCCATTTCTGCCAGTCTTGGGATTCCGACGGTGGATATTGGCGAACCCATGCTCAGTATGCACAGCATCCGTGAAATGACGGCCGTTGCGGATCACGAAAAATTGACAAAACTGGTTTCTGCGTTGTACGGTAGCTCAAATCTGCCCTAGATTAGTTACATTTACACACGCATGTTTGCTGATAAGATAAAAGCGATTCGCGGCAGGTTCCCGCGCAAGTCCCTGTTGGGGCAGTTTCTGCGTTACCTGGTGACGGGGGGCCTCGCCTTCGTTGTCGATTTTGGCCTGTTCGCCTTGTGCCTTTATGTGTTTGACTGGCATTACCTGCTTGCGAACTTGGTGGGCCTGGTTGCGGGGCTTGTGCTCAACTATACCATGAGTATCGTGTGGGTGTTTACGGCTTGCGAAAGGGCTCTCGAAAAACGCAAGGTGATGGAATTCTCGCTGTTCGCGCTTGTGGGAATTGCCGGTGTCGGTATCAACCAGCTGCTGATGTTTTTGATGGTGGGCGTGTTTGACTGGAACGAGATGGTCTCCAAGATGGTGGCCGCAGTTCTTGTTCTGATGTGGAATTTTGGGGCGCGTAAGTTGATGCTGTTCCGAGAAAGGAAGGAGTGATTATGGTTGCTGAAAATAGTGGAAAGAAGATTGCCGTGATTGCGGGTGCGGGCCCTGCGGGACTCACCTGCGCGCTGGAACTTTTGCGTACGACGGATGTGAAACCCGTGATTTTCGAGGCCGAAGATGTTATTGGCGGTATTTCGCGGACGGCGCGTTACAACGGCAACCGCATGGATATCGGCGGTCACCGCTTTTTCAGCAAGAGCGATACGGTGATGGACTGGTGGCAGGGAATCTTGCCGTTGCAGGGGGCCGCGAGCAAGGACGATATCGCCATCGGCCGCAAGGTCCCGCTGGTGGTCGGTGGCCCCGATCCCGAGAAGACGGACTACGTGATGCTTTGCCGCAGCCGTCTTTCCCGCATCCTTTTCTTACGCAAGCTCTTTGACTATCCGGTTTCGTTGAATGGCGACACCATCCGTAACCTCGGGCTGTGGCGCATGTTCAAGATTGGCATGAGCTACCTCAAGGTGCAGCTGCTGCCCGCCCGCAAGGAAAAGAGTCTTGAAGACTTCATGATCAACCGCTTTGGCGTGGAACTGTACCGTACGTTCTTCCGCGACTACACCGAAAAGGTGTGGGGCGTGCCCTGCAGCAAGATCAGCCCCGACTGGGGCGGCCAGCGCATCAAGGGCCTCTCGATCACCAAGACCGTGGTGCACGCGCTCAAGCAGATTTTTGCCGGCAAGAAGAAGACTGAAGCTGGTGCCGCGAACGGCGCGGACATCCGCCAGAAGGATACCGAGACGAGCCTTATCGGGCAGTTCCTTTACCCGAAATTCGGCCCTGGCCAGCTTTGGGAAACGGTCGCCGAGAAGGTGCTGGAAATGGGCGGCGAAATCCGCATGAATTCGAAGGTGGTGGGTGTGAACCGCTCCGCCGACGGCAAGCGCATCGAAAGCGTGGTTGTAGAATCCTGTGCGGCAGACGGAAACATTTCGACCGAAACGGTCGTCTGCGACTACTTCCTCAGCACGATGCCCGTGAAGGAACTTGTCGCTGCGATGGACAATGAAAAGAATCCGGTGCCGGCGGAAGTTCGCCGCGTATCCGACGGCCTTGTGTACCGCGACTTCATTACCGTGGGGCTCCTGCTCGACGAACTGCTTATCAAGAACCCGGCGAAGCCCGGCACTCCCGAAAGCAAGCTCAAGTTCGTGGCGGACAACTGGATCTATGTGCAGGAATCCGACGTGAAGCTCGGCCGCATCCAGATTTTCAACAACTGGAGCCCGTACCTCGTTGCAGACCCTGAAAAGGTGTGGATTGGCCTTGAATATTTTGCAACTGAAGGCGACGAAATGTGGAGCATGCCGGATGCGGACTTTATCAAGTTTGCTATCGCGGAACTCGACAAGATTCACGTGGCTCGCCCTGAGGCTGTGCGTGATTCCGTGGTGTTCCATATCAAGAAGGCGTACCCCGCCTACTTCGGCACCTATGGCGAATTCGGTAAGGTTCGCGAGTATGTTGATCCCATCGAAAATTTGTTCCTGATGGGTCGTAACGGCATGCACAAGTACAACAATATGGACCATAGTATGCTTGCTGCCATGGAAGTGGTAAAGTGCATCCGTGAAAATTCTACGGACAAGGCCGCTCTTTGGAACGTCAATAGCGAAGAAGATTATCACGAAGGCAAGAAAGCGTAGCGGTGCCTCTGATGAAAAAATTGCTCGGAATTTTCAGGCTCCCTGAACTCTATTGTGCATTGCTGCTGGCGGCAAGCCTCGTCATCGGTTTTGCGTTGAGGGTTTCGGTCGAAAACGTCGTGCTGAGGCAGGGCGCTTCTATGGAGAAAGTAAGCCTTCCCGTTACCAAGAAAATGCGGGATGGGGAAGTATTCCAGGTCGAGCTGGATATCAAGAATGTCTACCGTACTCCGTACGACCTGCGCGTGGTTCCCGACGATTGCGCCGAGGGAATTGTAATCAATGGACAAAATCTGGAAATCAGGTCGGAGCCGGGGCGCTGTAATTTTACGAAAGGTTTCCTGCTGGACGACAGCGTGACTGCGCCGCATCGGGTGGGCGACAGGACTCACTATACGTTCTACCTGAAGAACAACGGCGGAAATGCAGGACTGAATGTATTTATCTACCAGACGTCGTTCTTGACACTCGTGGCGAATGTCGGCGCGGTGGTCTTTTTTGCGTTGCTCTGCATGTTTGTGGCGCGGCGGTTCAAGTTGCGCGGCGGAATCCTTTTCCTCTTTTTGTTGGGAGTGCTCCTCAGGACGGTGTTTTTTGCGAACGTGCCGTACACGACTTACTCGAACGATGTTGACGGGCATGTTGCCTACGTACAGTACGTCCTCGACAACCATGCCATTCCCGGAGTCGATGACTGCTGGACTTGTTACCATCCGCCGGTTTATTACGTAACGGCAGCTCCTGCGTTCGTTCTGGGGAACTGGATGGGAGTCTCGGGAACGACGGGGTTGCAGGCGTTCAGCTTGCTGCTGTCGGTGCTCACGCTTTTCCTTGGAATCCTGTTCCTGAAGAATTTCATGTCGGGCGGTGCGCTTGGAATTGCATCGCTGCTGTGGACGATGTGGCCCGTTCTGATTTTGATGTCGCCCCGCATCGGTAACGACCAGATGTTCTGCCTGATGCATGTGCTTTGCCTGTGGGGCGGCGTAAAGTATTTCAACGAAGGTCGTGGCAAGTTCCTGATTGTGGCGGTCCTTGCGGCGGCACTTGCGGTGTGGACCAAGACGACGGGCGTGGTGACCATCGGGATGGTTTTCCTGTTTGCCGTTGGCGGTTACGTTCGGAGCGCGAGGCTTTTGCACCCGACAAAGTCCGAGGTGGTGGCGTGGGTGTTTTTTGCGTTGCTCCTCGCGGGGATCGCTTTGCAGAAACTGCTCGGCGACGCGGACCTGGTGGGCAATTCGAGCGGCCTGAACGGACGGTTGAGGGTTGGCAACGAGGCGTTCAACTACATTTTCTTTGACCTGAAATCCTTCGTGACGCATCCTTACACGAGTGCCTGGAACGAGGAATGGGGACGCGAATTCTTCTGGAATTATGCGTTCAAGTCGTCGATGTTCGGTGAATTTGAACTGGTGCGCAACGAGACCGGTAGGACGCTCGCGACCTTGATGAGCGTGTCTTTCCTCGGGCTCATGGTGTATGCTGCCCGCGGATTCTGGAAGACGAAACTGCAAGTGATGCACTGGATTCTGTTGTTGCAGGCGGCGGCGTTCTTTGGCGCGCTGATGGTCTTGCGTATCAAGGTGCCGTTCTCTTGCAGCAACGACTTCAGGTACATTGCGCCGGTCGTGCTGAGTATAGTGCCTTTCATGGCGACGGGAGTTACCCTGGAAGGTTCTTCGGTCAAGTGGAAAGTGCTCGGTTACGTGCTGGTGGCGACATTTGCCTTGAGCACGGTGATTTTGTATATTCTTGCTATGTAGAAACAAGTGAGTTCGGGATGGCGAACTCTAGGTCCCTGAGCTTGCCGAAGGGCCGAGCTATCCATGGAAGAATGAAAATGCGTTTTTTGTTGATTTGTGTATGTTTGCTGTCGGTCGGCCTGTGGGCGCGGCCAATAAATGACGGCAACAAGCTGTTTGCCAAGGGCGATTATGCCGGAGCGCTCGAAAAGTATATGAAGGCCCGAGAATCGGAGCCTGCAAACCCGCTTTTGTTCTACAATATCGGCACTTGCCAGTACAGGCTCGGCAACTACGAAGAGGCCAAGAAGGAACTCGAGAGCGCCGTGCGTATGCCCGACAAGAATATGGCGGCGAAGGCGGCCTACAACTTGGCGAACACGCATTTCCGCATGGGCGAAAAGGCGGCCGAAGGTAGCGAACGCATTGCCGCGTGGCGTGAATCCGTCGCTTACCTGAAAAAGGCGATTGACCTCGACAATGATTTCGAGAACGCCAAGAAGAACGTGGAAATCGTTCAGCGCAAGCTGAAAGAGGAACTCGACAAGCAAAAGCAGAATCAGGATCAAAACCAGGACCAGAACAACGATCAGAAACAGCCGCCGCTTTCCGAGAAGGCGAAGGAAGTCTTGGCGCGTGCGCTCCAGCTTTGCAAAGACGGCAAGTACGCTGAAGCAAAGGAAATGCTCGAGAACCTGATTGCCGAAGACGAAACCGCAGGCCAGCTCAGCGGACACGTGCAGCGCATCGACGATATCATTGAAATCAAGGCGGGCAGGAAGCCCAAGGCGAAGATTGACGCAAGCAACACTGACAACGACCTGGAGGTAATCTGATGAAAATTCAGAATTCAGAATTCGGAGCTCAGGTTTGTTGCTTGTCACCCTGGAGCGCAGCGATAGGGTCCAGGCCCCATATTCTTGCATTTGCGTTTGTAATTCTGTTGACCGCAGTGTCGGCCTTTGCCGCCCCGAAGTCAGCGAGCGCCTATTACAGCGACGCAGCCTTCCAGTACATTGAAAACCGCCTGCCCTCTGCCGAAATCACCTGCAACGAGGGCCTGCAATACTACCCGAACGACCAGAAACTGCAAATGCTCCTTGACCGTATCCACGAAGCCAAGGACGAGCAGAAGAACGAGAACAAGAAGAACGACAAGAATCAGGATAACAATCAGGACCAGAACCAGGATCAAAACAAGGATCAGCAGGACCAGAATAAGGACCAGCAGAACCAGGATCAGAATGGCGAAGGCAATTCCAGCGGTTCCGAGAGTTCTTCGAGTGCTTCCGAAGACCAGAATGGCGGCGGACAGTCCAGCAGCTCGGATGCAGGGAGCTCCGACAGCGAAGGCGGTGCGCAGCCAGAACAGCAACCCGAGCAGCCGCAGGAAAATTCCAGCGACAGTAACGGCGGCGAAGAACCCCAGGAACAGCCCGTGCAGATGGGCGAGATGAGCCCCGAAGAAGCCGCGCAGCTCCTGAAAGACTTCGACGAACAGAATGGCGAACGCAAGCCCTGGAAACCCATCCGCGGCCAAGCAAGACCGGTCAAAGACTGGTAAGGGTATCAAGCGAGAACCCACTTGTGGGTTCGCATTTGATACCCGCAAGGTCTTGCGCGAAGCGCAACGATTGGTAAGGCTGGCTTTTGATACCCGCAAGGTCTTGCGCGAAGCGCAATGACTGGTAAGGCGCTCATTTGTCACCCCGGCCAACCACTCACATGTCATCCCGGCCAACCACTCACATGTCATCCCGGCCAGCCACTCACATGTCATCCCGGCCAGCCACTCA
>NZ_CAMGVQ010000014.1:0-80007 GCF_946062555.1 uncultured Fibrobacter sp. | reverse complement strand
CAATGGGACTGGAGGAGCTTTCCACCAGAGAACTGGATTGAGGTCCAATGGGACTGGAGGAGCTTTCCGCCAGAGAACTGGATTGAGGTCCAATGGGACTGGAGGAGCTTTCCGCCAGAGAACTGGATTGAGGTCCAATGGGACTGGAGGAGCTTTCCGCCAGAGAACTGGATTGAGGTCCAATGGGACTGGAGGAGCTTTCCGCCAGAGAACTGGATTGAGGCCCAATGGGATTAGAGGAACTTTCTGTTTTCGAATTTGTTTGCGTCTGGCTTGAACTGGATGATTTTTCTTGAAAAGATGATGAAATTACGGGAAACGAAGGCACAGATGCATCGTTCCCACAACCGATTATAATACAAATGATTAATGCACAATTAAGCCTAGTTATTTTGTACATTGTTACTCCTGATAGCTGTATAACTTATGTAGATTCTTTAGATTGTCTGCATAAACTTTCCCCTCTGAAAAAGGGACTCCGTTCTTATTCAAGATTCCAGAAATCGTCCAATCTTCGGGTACAGGATAGGCCATAAAGACTCCTTTAAAGCTGTTTATGCGCTATTTAACAATTTAAACTTTTTTGGTGAGGATGGAATGGACTTGTTGCAAAATTTACAGAAATGTTACATCGCTTTTGCATAAGTGATAAGTGTATAAATAAAAAACTCCCTAATTCGGGAGTTTGCCATTGGCTTGCCACAAGAATGTTACAGTTCTTCCACGGCTTCGGCGCGGAGGTTCTGCACGATGTGGTCCTGACGCTGGGGAGTGTTGTTCCCCATGTAGTAGGCGAGCATCTTGCCGAACGAGGCGTCGGGCGGAAGCACCACCGTTTCGAGGCGCATGTCTTCGCCGATGAACTGGCCGAATTCTTCCGGGGAAATTTCGCCGAGACCTTTGAATCGGGTGATTTCGAGCCCGGTCTTGCCAATTTCTTTTGCAGCCCTGTCGCGTTCCACTTCGTCGTAGCAGTACTTGGTCACCTGCTTGTTACGCACGCGGAAAAGCGGCGTCTGCAGAATGAACAGGTGCTTCTGTTCCACGAGTTCGGGGAAGAACTGCAAGAAGAAGGTCATCAGCAAAAGACGAATGTGCATTCCGTCCACATCGGCATCGGTCGCGATAATCACCTTGTCGTAGCGGAGGTTCTCGAGGCCGTTTTCGATATCGAGTGCGTGCTGCAACAGGTTGAATTCCTCGTTTTCGTAAACGACCTTCTTGGTCATGCCGAAGCTGTTGAGCGGCTTACCGCGCAAGCTGAACACGGCCTGCGTCTGCACGTTGCGGGCCTTGGTAATGGAACCCGAAGCAGAGTCACCTTCAGTAATGAAGATCATGGTTTCGCGGTTCAGCGCGTTCTTCGCGTCGGTCAGGTGAATCTTGCAGTCGCGGAGCTTGCGGTTGTGCAGGTTCGCCTTTTTCGCGCGGTCGTTCGCGAGCTTCTTGATGCCTGCGATTTCCTTGCGCTCGCGTTCGTTCTGCGTAATGCGGTTTAAAAGGGCCTTTTCGGTTTCCGGATTCTTGTGCAGGTAGTTGTCGAGCTGCGAGGCGACGTAATCTACAATCCAGGTACGCAGCTGGGCGCCACCCGGAGCGACCGTCGTCGAGCCGAGCTTGGTCTTGGTCTGCGATTCGAAAACCGGTTCCTGGATGCGCACGGAAATGGCGCCGATAATGCAGTTGCGCACGTCGGCCGGATCCAGGTCCTTCTTGAAGTGGTCACGGGCACCCTTCACAATGCCTTCGCGGAAGGCTTGCTGGTGCGTACCGCCCTGCGTGGTGTGCTGGCCGTTCACAAAGCTGTAGTAGTGTTCGCCGTACTGGTTGCCGTGCGTAAAGGCGACTTCGATATCGTTTGCCTTAAAGTGGGCCACCGGGTAGCGGATAGAATCGTCCACGTGGTTCTGCAGCAAGTCCAGAAGGCCGTTCGGGCTGTTGTATATCTTGCCGTTCATCACCAGCGAAAGTCCGTTGTTCAGGTAGGCATAGTTCCAGACCTTTTCTTCCATGTAGCCAGGCAAGAATCGGAAATTCTTGAAGATGCTGGCGTCCGGTTCGAAATAGATTTCGGTACCGTTCTTTTCGGTCGTATTCTTTTCGCGTTCTTCGCGGACAAGCTTGCCCTTGCTGAATTCGGCTTCCTTCACGCGGCCGTCACGGAAACTCTTCACGATAAACTTGGTCGAAAGGGCGTTCACCGCCTTGGTACCCACACCGTTCAAGCCCACGGACTTCTGGAAGGCTTCGGAGTCGTACTTACCGCCGGTGTTAATCTTCGATACGCAGTCGATGACCTTGCCGAGCGGAATGCCGCGGCCATAGTCGCGCACGCGGGCGCAGTGGTCTTCAATGTCAATAATAATCTGCTTGCCGGCACCCATCACGAATTCGTCGATGGAGTTGTCGATAATTTCCTTCACCAGCACGTAAATGCCGTCGTCGGGGCTGTTACCGTCGCCGAGTTTGCCGATGTACATACCCGGACGTTCGCGGATATGTTCGTTCCATTCCAGTGTTCTAATGCTGTCTTCGGTATACTTTGCTGCTGCCATAGTAATTAGAAACTCTCTTTTTTCCAGCCTGTCATGCCCGACGGTCCTATCGCCTCGTTGAGGCTCCAGGATGACAGGGCATCTCCAGTCTAGTAGAAATTTGTTTTATCCTAAAAATTTTAGACGATACAAAGATAAACATTTTTTTTGACATTTTTGTGACATGGCCATTTTTAGGCCCCCTTTATTTTGCTACTGTTGGCTCATGCGTTTCCCGAAGGTATTCTGGCTCTCCGTAAGGCCTGTTTCCCAAAGAAGAACGCTCTCTTTATCCGCTAGGGTGTAGTAGTTTTCTTTATAGGGGATGTTTTTGTCGGTTTGTCGATGCTTTCTGGTGAAGACCATAGTGTACTTCAGCTGATTTCGTGCATTGCGAATAATATGATCTGGCTCGCTTATGTTCCTGCTCAGTTGATGTTTATTCGCGGAGCCGCCAAAGAATAGTTTTTTCTATTTTTGGGTGCGTGATAGAATCCCTTTCAGAATTTATTACGTTTGCCCGTAGCGAAACGCTCAACCTCTTTAGCAAGGCTGAAGGGGACGCAATTCATGTAAACGGGGCGACGGTTTCGGCAGCTGCCATGATGGTGGCCTCCCGCTTCCTCAAAAAGCCGAACCCGATTCTGGTGGTGGCCAAGGACTACAAAAGTGCCGAGAACTGGGTCGAAAATCTGGAAGGGTTGCTGGGCGAAGAATTTGTCCGTTTTTTCCCGTCGATTGGCTTGAAACCTTACGAAAAGAAGGTGCCGTTCGAAGGCGTTGTCGAAGAACGCCTCAAGTTTTTCCGCGATGTAGAGGGCGCGAATCCTTTTGTAACGGTTTGTCCGCTGGATTCGTTCCTGATGCGGCTTCCGGCACCGCATTCGGTGATGAAGGATTGCCTTGAACTCAATGTGGGCGGTGTGGCCGAGCCTTCGTCGCTTCGCCCCTGGTTCCTGGATCACGGATTCGTGGAACAGCCCGTGGTATCGGGCGTAGGGGAGTTTTCGGTTCGCGGATGTATCGTAGACGTAAACTGCCTTCTGTACCCGCACCCGATTCGTATCGAATTCTTTGGCGACGAGATTGAATCAATCCGTAGCTTCGACATTTTCTCGCAGCGTTCCGTAGAGACCATGAAGTCGGTGAAACTTTTCCCGATGGGCGAATTTACGGTCAAGGAACACGAGGCGGCGTGCTACAACGGCGACCTTTCGGGGCTCTGGTGGCACCGCGGGCGTTACCAGATGCTCAATTCCAGTCTGCTCGACTATTTGCCGAATGCTTCGCTGGTTTTCGAGGAATTGTCGCTCCTTTCTGAAAATGCGGCAAAGTATTATGTGAACTGCGAGAACACCTTCAGGGATGTCCGCGAGGTCGATACCGAAGCGGTGGACCCGGCCCATACCTGGTTCAAGATGGGCGAGCTTTCTCGCCAGTTTGTGGGCCGTACCTCGATGGATGTTTCCCGCGTGCAGCTCAATGATGGCAATAGTCATGAGCTGAATTGCAAACCGCAGGATTTTTCGTCGAACGGGACCGATTCGGTCGCCATGGAAATCGAGGAATTTGCCGCCCGCGGTGGAACTGTTTACGTGGTCGCCCCGACGGCGGGTGCGCTTGGGCGTATCAAGCAGATGCTCGAGGGCTTGCCGGTCGAAGACTACATTGTAGGCAATATGTCCGAAGGTTTCTGGCTCGAAGATGACGGAATCGCCTTCTTGACCGAGACACGCATTTTCAATCGCCATTCAAATAAGACCCGCAAACGCAAAATCGCGGGCTCCGTTTCTAGCGCCCTGATGATAGAATCGTTGAACCGCGGCGATTTCGTTTCGCATGAAGATCACGGCGTGGGCAAGTACTTAGGGCTTGTGCGTGTGAACGTGAATGGCGGTATGGTGGACTGTGCCTTGCTGGAATATGCCGGCGGAGACAAACTCAAGTTCCCTGTAGCGGACTTGCAGAAGATAGAACGCCTTGACACGCAAGAAACCCCTCCCAAGTTGGATAAATTGGGCGGCAAGGCCTGGGAAAACCTCAAGGAACGCGTCAAGAAAAAGGTCATTCAGATTGCGCGCGAACTGGTGGAACTTTACGCCAAGCGCGAACTGGTGGAAGGCTTCGATTTCCCGCCCGATGGCAAGCTGCAGAAAGAATTTGAAGACGCCTTTGAATACGACCCGACACCCGACCAGGTGAAGGCTACCGAAGATATCAAGCGGGATATGGAATCGCGCCGCCCGATGGACCGCCTGATTTGTGGCGATGTGGGCTTTGGTAAGACCGAAGTCGCCATGCGTGCGGCGTTCAAGTGCGTGGTGAGCAAGAAGCAGGTGGTGCTCCTGGTGCCGACGACGATTCTGGCGGCCCAGCACTACGAAAACTTCATGGACCGCTTTGCCGGCTTTGGCGTGAACATTGCGCTAGTGAACCGCTACAAGAGCGCCAAGGAAAAAAAGGAAATTTTCAAGCAGGTGAGCGAAGGCAAGGTCGACATTTTGGTCGGTACGCACAGCCTGCTTTCTGAAAAGAACCAGTTCAAGGATTTGGGCCTTTTAATTATCGACGAAGAACAAAAGTTTGGCGTGAAGCAGAAGGAAAAACTGCGTGAAATGCGCCTTGCGGTTGATACGCTCAGCATGAGTGCGACTCCGATTCCGCGCTCGCTCCACTTGAGCATGACGGGCGTGCGCGATATTTCCTTGATTAATACGCCGCCTATGAACCGTTTGCCTGTAGAAACCAAGCTCATGAAGCGCGACGACATGGTCATCAAGCAGGCCATTGAAGACGAACTTGCACGTGGCGGCCAGGTGTTCATTGTGAACGACCGTGTGCAAAGCATATATGAATTGGCGGACGATATCGAACATCTCGTGCCCGAGGCTCACATCGGTATTGCTCACGGGCAGATGAATGACCGCGATCTTGAAAATGCGATGGAAGCCTTTATCTCCCGCAAGTTTGATATCCTCGTCAGCACGAGTATTATCGAATCGGGCCTGGATGTCCCGAACGCGAATACGATTATCATCATGAACGCACATCACTTTGGCATTAGTCAGCTTTACCAGATGCGCGGGCGCGTGGGCCGCAGTAGCGTGCTTGCTAAAGCGCTGTTGGTGATTCCGTCGCAGCATGATATTTCGGCTGAATCCATGCGTCGCCTGAAGGCGCTGGAACAGTTTACTGACCTCGGTAGCGGTTATCAGCTGGCTATGCGCGACTTGGAAATTCGCGGGGCGGGCAACTTGCTCGGCCAGGAACAGCACGGCTTTATTGCCGAAGTGGGCTTTGAAACTTATGTGCGCCTGGTGCGCGAGGCGGTGGAACAGCTGCGCGGAGGACCGTCCGAAAAGCCGATTCAGCCTCGCGTGGAACTCGGCGTAGATGCATACCTCCCCGAAGATTACATTCAGGATGGCCTCACTCGAATTTCGATGTACCAGCGGATTTCTCGCGTGTCGCATACTGACGAAATTGCGGGGTTAACGCAGGAACTCGCGGATCGTTTCGGGCCTGTGCCCGAAGCCGCCAAGATGCTCTTACTGGTCACCGAAATAGGCATCTTGGCGGGACGGCTCCGCATTCAAGGGCTTGTGCAGCGCAAGGGTATGCTCGCGGCGACTTTTGTAGAATTCCCGCCGCCCGATCCGCGAATTATCAGCGAGATGTATGCGAATACGCAGTTCCCCATGCGCATCATGGGCGGCTCGCCGCTGCAAGTCGTGATTGAACTCGGTAAGGGAAATGCGGTAGAACTCGCCGAAAAGGCTCTCAAGGAGTTCCGCGCCTTTGCGGTGATTAAGGCCGATTCGACGGTGGTGAAGACCCTGAATTCTTCTGCCGCGCCATCCGCTGACCGTTAGTTTATTTTTTGAGTAAACGGCTCGTTTCTTCGAGATGCTCCATCAGAACGTCTGCGATTTTCTCGACGGATTCGTTCTTGAGCAGGTTGGTCGCGATAAAGGTTTCGTCGGCGTCCGTCTCGAAACGAATCTGTTCTTCCGGAATCTGCGGAATGGCATCGAGAGTCGCTTTCTTGTGGAAGGAATCCTGGTGCAGCGAGAAAATCGGATTCAGCCCCTGTGCGGAACGGACAACTGAAATGTCTCCGCCGAACCGGTGGAAAATCGCGTGAATCATCGGGGCGCGCTTCCGCATTTTGATGTTCGACTTTTTACCGGGGTATCCGCATTCGTTCAGAATCTTGATGATGCGCCCGTAGTCGCCGACACAGTGAATTTGCAAGTCGCGGTTGTAATCGCGGGCTAGTTCCATCTGGCGTCGGAACGCCAATTCCTGAAGCCCCGGTTTCCCGTTGTCATCGGCATACCCTTCGTAGCGCTTGTCGAGTCCGCATTCGCCGACCCCCGCTTCAGGGTAGTTTCCTAGGAGCGATTCCAGACGCTCCCAGTCCGTTTCGGTAACGTTGCCGACAACCATCGGGTGAATCCCGTAGCTTCGGGTGGAACCTTCGAAAAGCCTTTCGTCCATCTTCTGTAGAATTTCCCATTCCCGTGGCTCGCAGGCGACAGCATTGAAATGAAGACCTCGCTTCAGGAGTGTCTTTGCGAGTTGTTCCGGGTTCGAAATTCTTGCCAAATGAAGATGGAAGTCGTTCATACCCTTAATATATACTGGAAAAAAGCGCTTTTATACAGATAAATGCAAAAAACTTCTTGTTTTTTTTATAAAAAAAGCCTAATTTAAGGACATAGTGTATTTTTGCGTTAAAAAAGGAGTTTTTATGCGCGATCTTTTGGAAAAAGCCTTGAATAAGGGTCTAGGTGTTTCTTTTACGACCGAAGGTGGTTTTGCCGTTATCCGCATTACCAAGGGGGACGATGTCGTTGCATCCTGCAGCCTCGGTTCGGCCGATTTCCGCACCAACGTTGAAGACTCCCTGCAGTCACTTCTGCTCGACCTGGAACGTAAAGGAATTTAATACGACCGTTCGCTCTCAAGTAAGTGAAATCGTCCCCGGCGAGCTCACTCTCGCGACCGCCCCAGCTTAACGCCTGGGGCTTTATTGCTCACAGACGACCCTTCTCTCTGTCGTTCTAAAAAAAACATCCCGCGGAATCCGCGGGATGTTTTTTTAAAGGTATTTTGAAAAACCTTAATTAATTCTGCCGACCAGGTTACCCGAAATCATGTAATCCTTGGTGCTGCCGTAGCTGTGGAAACCGGCAGACAGGCTGAAGCGGTCGGTGAAAGCCTTTTCGAGGTAGATAGCTCCCAGGACGTCCTTCACATGCTTGGCTTCGAAGTTCACGAAGTCCTTGTGTTCGTGACGGTCGCCGACATATTCAGCTTCGATGATGATGCGGTCAACCACCGGAGTGTAGAAGGCGAGACCACCGGTCAGCGGAATCACCAGGTCGTCGGCCATGTCCATCAGGGCAGCTTCGGCGAAGAGGTTCACTGCGTTCGTGCCGAGCGGGAGGTTAGCCTTCAAGGAAGCGTTGTGCTTGATGTCGGCCTTGCTGTCGTAAACGGCGTCGAACAGGTTGCTACGGTAGGCGAGCTGGACCTTCAGTGCAGAGATTCCGGCGAGGTCATGGAAGTTGAATGCGGCGCGGATGTCGCCCTTGTCCAGGTTTTCAGACTTGCTGATCAAGGAAATGTAGGCGGACATGTTATCGCTCGGAATGAAACCGAACTGCAACTGGTTTTCAGGAGCCTGAGTGGAAAGGAATCCGTTCAGGTAACCGTCAATGTAGCCACCGAAGTAGTCACCGCTCTTGTCGGTGTTGTCCCAACGACCGACCTTGAAGGTGAACAGGTCGGTTTCCTGCATGGCCCATGCTTCGTCCAGCGAGAAATAGTCATCGCTGTACTGGCGGGTGCCTTCGCGGAGTTGTTCCTTCTTCACGTCCTTGTCGGTGTTGCCGTCGGCGGCTTTCAGGTCGCCGGGGTAGAAGGCGACTGCAATCTTGCCCTTGAAGTCTTCGGCTTCGGCGAGCACGGCAAAGTTGGCTTCACCGTTCCAGGTTTCGAGGTTGTCGCTCATTTCATCGTCTTCGCTGGTCCAGAGAACCTTGCCGGCTTCCAATTCAAAGTCGGCGTTGATGTCGAAGCTGATCTGGTTCACCGACATCACGGCGTTCTGGATCATTTTTTTCTTTTTGCGCTTTTTCTTCTTGGCGGGCTTCTTTTCGGGTTCAGCGGCGGCCACTTCAGCAGGGGCCTTTTCTTCAGCCTTTTCTTCGACCTTTGTTTCGGTCTTGGCTTCTGCCTTGGGTTCTTCCTTGGCGACTTCGGCGGGGGCGGCTTCGGCAGCCGGTGCTGCGGCCTGTTCGGCCGGCTGTTCAGCTACGGGTTCTGCCTTGGCTTCTTCTTTGGCCGGGGCTTCAGCGGGAGCAGCTGCTTCTGCTGCCGGAGCGGGGGCTTCAGCAGGGGCTGCAGCGGCTTCAGCAGCGGGTGCTGCGGCGGGAGCTTCTGCAGCCGGGGCTTCTTTTGCCGGAGCTGCTGCGGGGGCGGCTGCTTCAGGGGCGGCAAAGACTGCTGCGGCCATGATGCAGGAGGCGATAAACATTTTCTTCATATAAGGAACTCCTTTATATATTCCACGGGAATAATTTTAGTAAAATTATCTTTCACTTGTTGTTTCCTGTGATAATTTTAGATTAAAAAGTTAATTTTACTGCCACAAGAGGTTTATTTTGAAAAAGATTCTTATTTCCATTGTTTGTTTGGCTCTTTTCGCATCGTTCTCTTTCGCCCAGGAATCGCTGAGCGTTTATAAGAAAAACAGGGGGCAGATTGACGAAAACACCCCCGTTGGCTCGCTTCTGTTTACCGACTATATCAAGGAACTCCCGATTCCGATGGATTCCGTCAAGAAGGTGACCGTCGTCAAGGAAAAGGTCGTCGTCAAGGACAAGAAGGGCCGTGTCAAGAAGGACAAGAAAGGAAATCCCAAGACCAAGATGCAGCGCAAGCGTGTGGTGACCTGGGAAAAGGTTCAGCCTTCGGAACCGCCGCGTTTCGTGCCGATCCAGTGCAAGTTGGGCGAAGTCTGGGTCAAGCGTGCCGATCTGGCCCGTTTCAAGCAGGCCTCCTTGGACTTGAGTGGCGAGTACGCCTCTTCAACCGGAAGCGTTATCCTGAAAAAGTCTCCGACCAACCCACGCTATTTCTCTTTCATCATCCAGAATGGTCCGTTTGGCGGCCGTGCCGAGCTCGAAGCGAGCAACGTGGAACTGCGTGAATCTAACGGTCATGCCCGCCTGACTTATACCGAAGACGGTTGTACCGTCGATATCGCCATCGCCGACCGCAAGGTGCGCGTGGCGCAGAGGGGCTGCTCCGAATACAACGTCGGCAACTACAAGCTCGAAGGCGAATATAATACCTATAAAGGGAACCGCCGTGTCGTCGAGACCTTCAATATGCCCGAACAGAGCTTCAAGTACAAGAAGTACCTGTGGTGCGGCAGCGGTTTCGACAGCTGCGAAAAGGTCAAGGATGACAACGGCACCGTGACTATCACCTGGAGTAAGGACGGCAACGGATTCATCGAACGCGCCGCCGGTGAAGATTCCCATATTTACAGGCCGTTCGAACACGTGATTCCGCACAAGCGCGACTTCTATAATGGTGAAAAGCCCTTGGCCATCAAGACCAAGCGTACCGATATGGCGGGCGAGTGGATGATCTGGTATTTCTATCCGCAGGCGCAGCGCTTCAAGATGGTGCGAGCCGGCATGCGCGAAGATACCGCCTATATGGAAATCTATGAATAAGGTGCTTAAACAGTCCCGGATGATGTTCCTGGACTCAGGGGTCCTGGTGCGTCTGCTGCAGATGCATCCGGATTACTATCCCGTGATTTCGGCGGTGCTGGATAGCGCCTACGAAAAAAATGCGACGATTCTCGTTTCGCAAATTACTTTGTTTGAACTTTCGCACAAGGCGTATGCTGCGGGCGAGGGTGTCCTTGCGAGGCAGTACCGGGAATTTTTTGAACATTCACGGAACGTCAAGTCCTGCGATATCAATAGTGAAATTGCGGTCAAGGCTGCCGAAATCCTGAACCAGTCCGCAATGAACGGCAATGCCCTTTCAACGGAAGAATCCCTTCGCCTTGCGACGGCGTTCGTCTGCGGTGCAGACTGCTTCTTGACCGATCTGGGTAAGTTCCACGACCTGACAGATGTCCCGGTCGTGACGCTAGATGAAATTGTCTAAATGAAGTAAAGCGGGAGTCCTAGCAGAACTCCTGCATAAAAGCCGCCCAGAAGGTCGTCGGCCATCACGCCCCACGCACCGGGAAATTTTTCGAACCGGTGGATTCCCAGCGGCTTGAGAATGTCGAAAAAGCGGAATAGCGCAAAGCCGATGATTAAAATCCACGGCGCGCTGATAATCCTGCCGGGTTCGACGAAGGCGAATGCCATGAAGATTCCGCAGACTTCGTCTATTACGATCCAGCCGGGGTCTTCGGTACCTGTATCTTTCATCGCCTTTTTCACGAACGGAATCGCGGCGAAGAAAACGACGATGGCGGCTATAAAAAACAGTGGCCAAAATCCGGAATGGACTGCGAGTAGTGCCATTGGGTAGGCGACAACGGTTGCCGCGAGGCTTCCCATGGTGCCTGGAGCTTTGGGCGACATGCCCGAACCGAAGAACGTTGTGACGAGAGTAGACGACAAATCGGTGCCCCGCCACTGGTGGGGCACGCGTTTCTTGCCGTACTTTTCTTTAAGTTCCTCGCGGTTCACGAGAAATTAGTTGTCCTCATATTCGGAGCTGCCCCAGCCGTCGAGGTCGCCCGCGGCACGGCCCAGCGTAGCGCCGCCGAGAATTTCGTCGATACCCTTGTCTTCGGAATCGTCTTCCTCTTCTTCGAAGATTGAGGATTCTTCCAATTCGAGGTCTTCGTTCGGAATAATCGGATCGTCGTCAAGGTTGTTCTTGCTCTTTTTTCCTGCCATATTTTCTCCTTGGTAAAGGCGTTTCGTAATCTTTATCGCTATGATATAAAATTTTTTCTAAAAAAGGAGAATTTTTTTTGAAAAAAATCATTTTTTTTAGAAAAAGTTGTCTAAAATGCGTTTTTTGAAGGGGGGCGAGGGCTTCCTGGGCAATAAATTCTATTTTTGGGGGCGATGAAAGCGATTTTGATCATTGCGCACCACTGCATTTTGCCGGGGGCATATAAGGGGTTTGAAGAGATTCTTGACCGGCTGCATCACGATATGCCGGGTACCCGCGTGGCCAGTACGAGCCTTCTGGACCTCGAAAACGACCTTCGTACACTCCTGCGCGAAGACGTGGAGTCCGTGATGCTGTTGCCTTACCTGCTTTTGAACGGTCAGCATACCAAGAATGACGTGCCCAAGGTAGTGGCCCGCTTACAGGCGGAATTCCCGGAAATTCCGATAACCCTGTTGCCCTGTCTTGGCGACTGGAAAGAATTTGCAAGCATGGTGGTGGACGGCGTCCGAAATGCACAGGTTGGAATGTGTCGTTCTGAACGTAGTGAAAAATCTAGATGTTCTTTAGATCCTTCGGCTACGCCTGATTCTATCGACTTCGGCTCCAGAATGACAGGCTTCGCTTGGGATGATGCTAGAATGCTGCGAGTTCAGGCCTCAAATTTCTTCTCCATCGAGCTGAATCTTGAAGGCAGGAATGTGCTTGTGGTCGGCGGTGGCCGTATCGCGCTCCGCAAGGTGAAAACGCTTTTGCCCACGGGAGCCCGTATTACGGTGGTCGCCCCGCAGTTCGACCCTGAATTTAAGTCTTTAGATTCTTGGACTACGCCTGATTCCAGAATGACAGGCTCCGCTCAGAAAGACTCCTTGACGTCCGTAACGTTGATTAAACGAGCATACGAACCGCTCGACCTTCGCTGCGTCTTTATGGTGTTTATCTGCACCGACCAGCCCACGGTTAATGCCCAGGTGTCTAACGATGCCCATGCTCGTCGCATTCTGGTGAATAACGCGTGTGACTACCTTGACGGTGACTTTATCGTGCCAGCCCGTATGGATTTCGGCGAAAATATTGCAGTGACGGTTTCTACCCAGGGGCGTGCCCCGTCGCTCGCCAAGAAGCTCAAGCAGAAAATTCAGGCCGAGTGGGCCGAAGGCCTCGAACAGGTCGAAAAAGAATTCTACGAATCGTGATGGCAAAATAACGGCGGCTTGGATAACGCCGAATTTTATTATATTAGTGATGAAATAAGGAGAAAAATCATGATTATACGCCCACGCCGCTTACGCAAGAATGAAACGATCCGCAATATGGTTGCGGAAACCGCAGTGAACCCAGATTCTCTCGTCTACCCGATGTTCGTGGTAGAGGGGGAGGGTGTCAAGGAAGAAATCCCGTCGATGCCGGGGCAGTTTCGTTTCTCGATTGACGAAATTCTGAAGGAACTTGAAAACTGCGTCGCGCTTGGCATCAAGTCGATTCTTTTGTTCGGAAATCCGAGCTATAAGGATGAAATCGCTTCGTCCGCTTACGATGACGACGGAATTGTGCAACGTGCGGTGCGTTGCATCAAGGTGAAGTTCCCGGAACTGTTCGTGATTACCGATGTGTGCCTTTGCGAATACATGAGTCATGGCCATTGCGGTATCGTCAAGGAAAATGGCGATGTGGATAACGACCCGACGCTTGAACTTTTGGCGAAGACCGCTCTTTCGCATGCGGAGGCCGGTGCCGATATGGTGGCTCCTTCGGATATGATGGATGGCCGTGTGGCGGCGATACGCTCGAAACTAGATGAGAAAGGTTTCAAGGACACGCCGATTATGGCCTACAGTGCGAAGTTTGCGAGCGCCTACTACGGACCTTTCCGCGACGCGGCGAATTCCGCTCCGCACTTTGGTAACCGTAAGAGCTACCAGATGGATGTGCGTAATGGTCGAGAAGCCTTGCATGAGGTGGAACTGGATCTTGAGGAAGGGGCCGATATCGTAATGGTGAAACCGGGCCTTGCTTTCCTCGATGTCCTGTGTCAGACGGCAGATATGAGTAGTGTCCCTGTGGCCGTGTACAACGTCAGTGGTGAGTATTCGATGGTCAAGGCGGCTGCGAAAATGGGCTGGATTGACGAAAATGCCATCATCCGCGAAAACCTGCTGGCCTTCAAGCGCGCCGGTGCCGATATTATCATTACCTATCACGCCAAGGATGCGCTGGAACGGGGCCTGCTGAAATAGAGCGTCTTCTCCGCATGGGGTATACATTTGTTCTTAATCTTGTTGGTAAATTAATTTTTACTGTTTTGTCTGTAAAAATAAAGTATATTAGCAGTGCTTTTAAAGATAAAAGTTAAACCCAATGGAGAACAAAATGAAAAAGTACATGATGATTGCCGCTCTCGGCATGGCAGCCCTTTTCACCGCTTGCGGCGATGATTCCTCTTCTAACGCATCCTCTAATGGTGGTAGCTCCAAGACTCAGCTCGATGGTAAGGCTGTTGTTTCTTGCGACAGAATTCAGACTGTTGCCGGCATGCAGAAGCATTATTGCCATGCTATTGCCGCTGATGATGCGAATGTTGAAGCTTTCAAGGCCAAGTGCGCTCCGATTAGCGTATTGGACGATAACCAGTACACGGTTGGTACCGGTTGCGTTGGTGCCAAGCTCGCTTGCGATACGAAGGAAGGCGGCCAGGTTGAATACTTCTTTGAACAGGTGGACGTCGAATTCGGTTGCGCCAATATCGGTCCGCACAACTTCTAATATCGGCTAAATTACATCGAGTAATTTTGAAGAGAGTCCGGCCTTCGGGTCGGATTTTCTATTTTTGGAGGCATGAACCATTCTTTAAGCGAAAAACTTTTTGCAGAAGCCAAGGGCCTGATGCCGGGTGGCGTGAATAGCCCTGTACGTGCGTACGGTAATGTGGGGGCGACCCCTCCGTTTATCGCGCGTGCTAAGGGAAGTCATATCTACGATGTAGATGGCAACGACTATATCGACTACGTGGGTAGCTGGGGCCCGATGCTTTTGGGGCATGCGCATGATTCTGTAATCAAGGCGGTTTCGGAAACGGCGCAGAACGGACTCAGCTTCGGCGCTCCGTGCGGCTTGGAATCGGAACTTGCGAAGCTCGTGATGAGCCTTGTTCCGAGCGTCGAGATGATCCGCATGGTGAACAGCGGTACCGAGGCGACCATGAGCGCTATTCGTGCGGCTCGCGGATTTACAGGCCGCGACAAGATCGTGAAATTTGAAGGATGCTACCACGGCCATAGCGACAGCCTGCTCATCAAGGCGGGTTCGGGCATGCTCACGACGGGCAAGCCGAGCAGCAAGGGCGTGCCTGCGGACCTTGCCAAGTACACGCTCACGCTCCCGTACAACGATGTGGCGGGCGTGAAGGAACTTTTCGATAAGATAGGCGACGAAATCGCTGGCGTCATCGTGGAGCCGGTGGCGGGGAACATGGGGGTCGTGCCCGCAAAGCCTGAGTTCCTGAAGACGCTTTCCGAAGAAACCAAGAAGCATGGCGCACTCCTGATCGTCGATGAAGTCATGACAGGATTTCGCGTGGATGTCCATTGCGCGCAGGGGTTCTATGGAATCAAGCCGGACCTGACGACTTTCGGAAAAATTATCGGCGGTGGAATGCCGGTAGGCGCCTATGGCGGTCGCCTCGATGTGATGCAACAGATTGCCCCTCTCGGTGGAATCTACCAGGCGGGTACGCTGTCGGGCAATCCGGTCGCGATGGCGGCGGGGCTTGCCACGATGCGTGAACTTTCGGCGCATCCGGAGCTGTACGCGCATGCCGAAGCGATGACGAAGCGCCTGATTGCGGGCCTTCTGGATGCGGCCAAGGCGGCAGGAATTCCGCTTGCTGCCAATCAGGTGGGCTCCATGGGTTGTATCTTCTTTACCGAAGGGCCTGTGGAATGCTTTGCCGATGTGCAGAAGTCCGACCTGGAACTTTTCCGTAGGTACTTCCTCGGAATGCTCGATGAAGGTATCTACCTCGCGCCGAGCCAGTTCGAAGCCATTTTTGTGAGTGCCGCCCATACGGAAAATGACATTGACCGTACCGTCGAAGCGGCCCGCAAGGTGTTCAAGGGACTTTAGAAGAGGCTTGGACAAGGGAGTTACAAAAAAACTTAAAATTTTTAAGAAAATCCCTTGACAACCGCTTGTGATAATTCTATAATTGAGCGCGTCCAAGCGACAATGGATGATTAGCTCAGTTGGTAGAGCAGCTGACTCTTAATCAGCGGGTCGCAGGTTCGACCCCTGCATCATCCACTAAAAACCGTCTCCACCCCGAGGCGGTTTTTTATTGTGCGACGAACTGGCAATATGGCGGGTTCAAAGGGATGTTTTGCAAGGGGTATTCTTTCTATTTTTAGCGCACTAAATTGAGGTTTTAAATGATCGTATCTTGGATGACCACCAACAAGTGTAACCTGACCTGCAAGCACTGCTACCAGGATGCAGGCGAAAATAAGGCTGCTGAACTCACAACGGCAGAAGCCCTCAAGCTGATTGACGAAATCGCGAAGGCGGGGTTCAAGATTATGATCTTTAGCGGTGGCGAGCCGATGACACGCCCGGACATTGTGGAATTGGTGGCCCACGCTTCGAGCAAGGGACTTCGTCCGGTGTTCGGCACGAATGGCACGCTCATTACGCACGACCTGGCCTTTGAACTCAAGAAGGCTGGTGCCATGGCGATGGGAATCAGCATCGACAGTATCGATCACGATCGTCACAATGAATTCCGTGGCCTTCCGAACGCCTTCGAACTTACGATGATGGGTATCGAAAACTGCAAGGCGGCAGGACTCCCGTTCCAGATTCACACCACCATCATGGACTGGAACCAAAACGAAATTTTCGACATCATGGACTGGGTCAAGGAAATCGGCGCGGTGAATCACCAGATCTTCTTCCTCATCCCCGTGGGTCGCGGCAAGGAAATTGAAGGTCATGCCCTGCGTGTTGCTGAATACGAAGGACTTCTTCGCAAGATTATGGAAAAGAGCCGCACGCTTGGTATCCCCGTCAAACCCACTTGCGCTCCGCAGTTCCTGCGAATCGCCGACCAGCTCGGCATCAAGACGCGTTACAGCCGCGGATGCCTCGCGGGTCTCGACTACTGCATCGTAAGTCCCATTGGCAAGGTGCGCCCCTGCGCCTACATGATGGAAGAAGCGGGCGATGTACACGACACGCCGTTTGACGAAATCTGGTCGAATGCCGAAATCTTCAAGAAACTCCGCACCAAGGCTTATGCCGGATCCTGTGGCAAGTGCAAGTTCAATGACCGTTGCGGCGGTTGCCGCGCTCGTGCCGCCTATTACCACGACGGCGACTACATGCAAGAAGATTCGTATTGCGCCTACGGGAGAGGACTGTGAGGTCGCACCTAAAGGTGCTTTGAGGTGTGAGCACGGGGCTGAAGCCCATTTGAGGTATGAGAATGTCTAAAAAAAATATTGATGTGGATAAGAACTCTTTACTCAAAGCGAGTGAAACGAGCGACCTCACTGCTCATACCCTCGAAGATGAACGCTATATGCGCATGGCGCTCCGCGAGGCGGAAAAGGCTTTCGACGAGAAGGAAATTCCCATCGGTTGCGTTATCGTGAAAGATGGGGTAGTCATCGGTAAAGGTCACAACCAGATCGAGATGCTGAGGGATGCCACGGCCCATGCCGAAATTTTGTCCATCGGAACTGCCGCGAGCAGTCTCGAAAACTGGCGCCTGGACGGTTGTACTTTGTATGTAACTCTGGAGCCTTGCCCGATGTGCGCTGGCGCCATTCTCAATAGCCGAGTTTCCCGCGTAGTCTACGGATCCCCGGATACCCGCTTTGGCGGCTGCGGCACGACCATCGACGTGATTACGGGCAATGCCCTCAAGCGTGATGTCGAAGTGGTGGGCGGAGTACTTGCCGATGAATGCCTGGGCCTTTTGAAGGCTTTTTTCCAGAAAATGCGCCTTGAAAAAGGGGATAGCGGCAACAAGGGAGACTTAGAGCTTAGAACTTAGATCTTAGAGCATAGGACAATGTCATGGCGAGCGAAGCGCGGCAATCTATCTAAGTTCTACCAACTAAGTTCTACCAACTATTACTATATTCATAGTATGAATTTCTTTAAGTTTTTTGCGAGCTCTGCAGCTCTGTTTGCTCTTTGTGCCTGTGATGGGAATGAATTCGTTCTTGCGTTTAACACCCAGAATGTCCCCCCGCAGACGTATTACCTTGAAACATCCCTGAATGCGATTCTCCCGGCGACGGATTCCGTTTCGGCTACGCCCGAAGCGATGAACACGCATCTGAATGTTCGTGCGACGAATTCTCTCCTGACGGCCTATGACGACGGTTCCGCCAAGTTCCAGCTGAAGATTGATTCTGTGGATTATAAGTCCGATAAGCGCTCCGTCGAGGAATTCCGCAGCATGGAACGCTACATGTCGACGGAACATTTCCAGTTCAAGATGGCGAAAGACGGCTCCGTGCGCGATCCTTTCATCGAAGATTCCGTGATGCTCGGAACCGAGGCGCTTGACCTGATTCGTATTTTCCTGAAGGTTCAGCCCCTGCTGCCGGGAAAGGCCGTTCGTCTTGGCGAAACTTGGGAACGTCCTGTTGAAATTCCTGGAGCATCGGGTAAGACGGTGGTGTATAAGTCGTTTACGCTCGAAGACCAGTATGTCCATGACGGCATCCAGATGGCAAAGATCGGGATGAACCTCAAGTATAAGGAAATCCCCGATTCAACCTCCGACCTCCGTATGGAAAGCAAGGGCTTTATCGTGGGAACCGGCTCGATTCTTTTCGATATGACGCACGGGACAATCTCTAGTGTCAAGATGGAGTTGACGGGTGACCTGAGTGTCAATGATATTGTGGCTGACAATGTCATTCCCGATATGCATGTGATTCAGAAAATCAAGCTGAGGAGTGAATTTTGATTTCTCGTTTTAAGAAATGGTCGGGGGTGTTGATTTCGACTCTGCTGTTTGCCGGTGCAACGGTGGCAGGGGAGATGCCTTTTCCGCCGATTGAAAACGGAAAGGTGAAACTGGTGGTGGCGGACAGCCCTTACCTGCTGGAACAGGGCGCTGTCTTTTCGGCTAAGGACACTTTGGAAATCGAACCGGGCGTGACCGTGCTCATGGGCGAATATGCTAAGCTCATGTTCCGTGGCGCCGTCAAGATTATTGGTACCGAGGCTGCTCCGGTAGTTTTCAGGAGCGCTGATTCCGTGAAAAGCTGGAACGGAGTGCACTTTGTTTCGGCGAACCGTCCTTTTGAAATCAAGAACCTCGTTATCGAAAATGCTTTCCGCAACACGGTGTTTCGTTCGAAGGGTATTTTCGAAAATGTCAAGTTTGTGAACAACTACTATGGCCTGTGGATTGATGATGTTCCAGAAGTTTTCCTGGCACATTGTGAATTTATTCGTAACCGCTATGCGCTTTCGGTGCGTGCAGGACAGGTCATGTCGACGGAAACGGTTATTTCCAATAACGTGTACGGCCTGTACCTGGAACCCGGTGGAAAGTTCGATGGTGACAAGGGCCTGATCAAGGACAATCTTGAAGCCGATGTGCGCAACGAAGCCGAGGAACTGGCCGCTCAGGGTAAGCGTGTCAACCGCAATATCTGGCACCGCATAGAAACCGCTTTCTAAGGAGTCTGAGTGCAAGAAGCGTTCCGCAGGTCCATTCGAAAGATGACGGGCAACAGTGTCCGTCTTTCGGTGCGTCCGAACCGCTCGACGATGATCGCGACACTTTCGCAGTCAATGATGGTGACATGGTCTATTGTGCTGCACGAACACTTGGATGCCATGCTGAAAGACCCGGCGGTCAATGTCGGTACTTCGGAGCTGATTTCCTTTAGCGAGACGGCGTGGAAATTGGCGGATTCCAGCTTTCCGCAGATTATCGCAGATGCCAATAAGCTTTACGACGAATTCCGCACCAAGTGGATGCAGCGCTTTTCGACGGACGAAGTAATGCGCCTCCTTTTGGAAGGTGGCGACTTCCTGCATCACGACGAGGAAAAAGGCTGGGCGTTGACCGTCAAGAACAACAAGCAGGATATCAACGCTTTCTATTCGGCGACGATTCACCTGCTGGTAAGCGACGCCGAACCGTTGTTCGTCCGCATGCACGGCCGTGTGATGCAGCTCCAGGAAAAACTCTGCAAGTATTGGCACTCCGAAAGTGCCGTGGATGCGGTTTCCAAACTGCTTCCCAGTTTGGAAGCGTCGCTCCGCGACAAGGAAAATGCCATGGTGGTGTCGTTGCGTAGCTCGCTGAATAGCCTCGCGAAGAAGCGTTTCGCGGCTGCCTTCAATACGAAGGGGGCGCCCCATTATTACAGCTCGGCGTCTTCGTGCGCCCGTAATGTTTGTCGATTTTGGAATCCGCATTACGCCTACGAAAATGCGTTCCTCGCGTTTACCGATGATTTTTGTGATTACGCCCGCGGGCTCACCATCCAGATTATTGAATGGTACCAGAGCAAGTGGGCCCTGTTCCTGCGCGGATTCTCGCGCGGTCAGTTGAATTTATTCGAAACAACAGCCTTGAAGAAGGTTTAAGGATGCAGGTATAAAATGAAAAATGCATTTCAGATGATTTTGGCGCTTACCGTGGTCGGGCTTATTGCCTTGATGGCGGCCGCTTTCTATTTCGGCGCCCCGTTGTTCGGCTGGGTTATCATGGTGGCCATTTTTGCCGTGTTCATCGGCGAACAGCTGGTGGCTCTCAAGACGGTCAAGCAGGTAGCAGCCGAAAACGAAGTCCTGGAAACCTGCAAGAACCGTGGCGGTTATGTTTCGGGTGATGGCGTCGTTGCCAAGCGCGTTGCCTTGGCCAAGAGCCTGCTCGCCAAGAAAATCCGCCTCGACTCCTCTATGGCCTACGAAGTCCTTTCGAATAGCGTCGGCATAGCCGTTCCGCGTAGCGCCAGCGGCTCGGTCATCCTGCTCGGCCTTATGGGAACCTTCTTCGGTTTGATGTATTCCGTGGCCACGGCGGGTGGTGCTATTGACAATTCTACGACGCAGGGAACGCTCGATACGATTCAGCTTTTGTTCCAGAACATGAAGGGTATTTTCGGCACTAGCCTTTGTGGTTTGTTTGCGGCCCTTATCTTGAATGCGAGCCGCAATATGATGATTGCCTCTCGCGATGAATTTGTTGCCCGCCTTGATGCCTACACGCTTGATCTGCAGGGCGATAGCGAGACGGAAGAGAGCGAAGAAGTTCGTGCGAAGAATGAACTGGAACGTCTCTTTGATTCTGTCGAAAAGAATCTGTCTACGGTGGCATCTTCTGTAAAGGAAGGGCTTTCTGGCGTTGTTGCGATGGTGGGCGAGGAACTAGCCTCGACGACTGCCAAGCTGAACGAATCCCTGGCTTCTGCAGTTGCAGGAATGAATAAGTCCGTCGAAAATTTGGGTGCTTCTGTGAGCGGTTCGCTTTCGGGTGCGTTTACTCCGATGGAACAGAATATCAAGACACTTTCTGCTTCCGTGGAATCGATCCCGGCTAAGCTTGATGAAAAATTGAATGGAATTTCTGCTACGCTGAACGGCGGTCTCGAAGGGATTTCTTCTGGAGTCAAGTCTTCTCTGGAAGGCGTTTCGGGTAATGTAGAATCTGCTCTTGCGAAGGTGGCTTCCGATGTGAAGTCCGGCCTCGACGGCGTTGCCGCTGCGACGGCCCAGGCGATGGAAGGTTCGACGAAGGATATCGCCTCTGCGGTTTCTGAACAGGTCAAGCAGTCGAACGATCAGTGGAATTCCTTCATGGAACGCCTCGCCGCCGAAACGACGGCTAATGTGGATTCCCAGAAAGAAGGTCTCGAAACGCTCAAGAATGTGGCTCTTCAGGTGGCTGAAAAGGCCCAAGCGGGTTCCGCAGAACTTTCTCAGTCCGTTGCCGAAAAACTCTCGACCCTTTCTTCCGATATCCTCGGCGCCTTCCAGAAACTTTCCGAAACTTCTGCCGTGCTGCTTGAAGCCCAGAAAGCTCTCACCGAAAGCATCGACAATCGCGTGGTCAAGGAAAAGGAAGCGACGGACGCCTTGGGTGGAAACATCGTGGAAACCGCAGAACTGATGCGTGTGAACCAGTCCGAACTCAGCGCAAACCTCGAAATGCTGCGTGCTGGCCTCGAGACGATTCTCGAAAAGCTTTCGGGCGATACCGCAGAACGCGAAGAGGAAGAAAGCTTCGTGGAACATCTCAACCAGTCTCTCGAAGCCTTCCACGAACGCGCCAGCGAAGTGCTTATGGAAAACGCCGTCAAGACTCAGGAAATCTTGCTCGAGGTGCTGGAGCAGACGCAGCGCAGTTCGTCTGTTGCTCCCGCAGAACAGCCTAAGGTCGAGGGCTAACGGATGCGCTTGAAAAGAGACGAAAACAGCAATCCCTGGATGGCCTACACGGACTTGGGCGTAGCCCTTGTCTCGTTGTTCATCCTTGCGTTTGTGGCGATGGCGACCCTTAAGGAGCAGAAGGCCGAAGACCTGACGCGTACCGAAGAGGAAGTCCTCAGCTGCCAAGAAGAAATGCGCAAGATAGCGGCAGAACGCAATGCGCTTTTGTCCAAGAGCTTGCAGACCTCTATTGAGGCAGGCCTAATCGCTCTTGAAGACGGCAAGATTCAGATTCAGGCTTCTTTCCTTTTCCCGATTAACGGCGCCGATCTCACCAAGGAAGGCGAGGGCGTGATTCGCGGCATCAGCAAGGGCCTTCTGGAAGCGCTTGATTCTACCGACGTGATTATGGTGAGCGGCTTTACCGACGATACTCCGGTGAAGTCCAAGACTTATACAAACTGGAATTTGTCGACCGAACGTGCAGTGAACGTGGTAAAGACACTGATTGCGCAGGGATTCCCGCCGGACAGGCTCTTTGCGGCGGGCTTTGGTGAACACATGCCCAAGTACCCGAACGACAGCGAAGAACACCGTCGTCTAAACCGTCGCGTAGAAATCGGCGTAACCCCCCTGCAGAAGATGGAGAATAAGTAATTCGGAAGTCAGAATAATCTTGACGATGCTGCCTGATAAGAAACTCTGAAAGCTGAATTCCGAACTCAGTATTAAATTATGCAAGAACGCCTAGAAAACATTCGCCAAAGTATCGATGCTATCCGCAAGAGCGGCAAGCTGCCGCATTGGCGTATGGTCTATGCAGATAATCTTTTTAACCGCGCCGGAGAATATTTGGCTGTCGATAGATTGCCGGAAGCCTCGATGGTGGCCGATAAGCTAGAACGCTGGATCAAGTCGCATACTCCCCGCGTGGATGCGACGGACCGTTTTGCCGAAAATCCGATGGTCATCTGGAACAGCGACATGCTACTTGCCATGTCGGCGAAACTCAAGCAGACGCTTTCGCGAAAGATGTTGCTTGTTCCGGCGACCGAAAGGGAATCGACTCTTCGCAGGCTGAGTGTAGTCGAGGCGTGGATTCGCGAAGGTCAGCTCCTGCAGGCTCATGATGAACTTTTGTCGCTCCGTACCGCGCTGATTGCCCGATTGAGGCGTAGCCTGCGTGCCCGTCTCGTGGCTACGGATCTTTATCGTGGAACCGCCTCCGTTCCGGCTGGGAGCCTGGTGGGCCCCTACAATGCCCTGCACACCTTGGAAGAAACCTTCCACGTGGTTGGGGAACGCGATCCGATCTGGATAGAGGACTTCCTCGAAATCTATAACGACCTGTTCCGTATCGTGGAACGTCTCGTCCCTCAAGACAAGAAATGACACGTAGTGTCAGCGGCCCCTGGAGCGCAGCGATAGGGGACGTCGATGGATCTCTAGATAAATTTGATAGTCAAAAAAGAGCTCCCGGAGGAGCTCTTTAAACTTTGTGAAGGTGCAAGTTAGAATCCGATACTCAGCTGGCCCATGTAGATGCGTTCTTCGTCCTGGCCGGTGTAGTAACCGAGTTCTTCTGCCCAGGTGGCGAATTCGACTGAAACGAAACGCAAAACTTCGAGACTGAAACCGGCTGCGGGATAGCCGCCCTTGAAACCGCCGGAAAGGCGCAGGGCGAGGAATCGAATGGCGTTGTTGTATCCAGGCCACGCAAGCAGCGTCTGTTCCACTTCCATACCGAAGTTGATGTGCGAGAGGAATTTGTAGTTGTTCTGCCCGTTGATCGCGTCGGCATAGTCGAAGGCGATGTTGAACTTACGGCCAAAACCCGTATTCTTGTTGAAGAATCGCGGGCTATAGTTGATACCGGCGGTGATGTTCGGTGTAATCTTGTCTCCGGCGAGTTCCTTGAAATAGATGTCGCGGACGGAAAGACCGAGGCGGACTTCGCGGGCGACCTGGTAAAGCATGCCGAGATCGATTGCAAAGGACATTGAGCTGAATTCGAACAGTTCGTCGGCGACGTCGTGATAGCGGTCTTCCAGGGTGTCCTGGATGTTGTCGTAGTTGGCCATGGTCACCTGGACACTTTCGACCTTGTGGCGCTTGGCGAACTTGATGCCGATACCGGCAGAGAATTCATCGGTAAAACCGTAAGCGGTACCGACCTGAGCCACACCATCTACATAGAATGTGTCAACGACAATCTGGGGGACGATCAGGCCCGCATCCATGTAAGGGGCTACGTTTCCGTCGACCCAGATGGCGCCACCAAAATTATGGAAAGCCATTTCGGCATCCATCTTGATTTTCATGGACAGGTACTTGTGGTCGTATTCATTCATCTTCTGGATGAGTTCGGGGTGCGCTGAAAGGGAATCTAAAAGGACGTTAGATTCTTTCAATCCATTCTCCTTGGCAACCTCGCTGGCGCGGCTATAGATTTTCTGGACATCCTTTGCCACGTTGTAGGTGGAGAAATAAGTTTCGAAGGGACCTGCACCGCCGAGGTTCAAGCGCATGTCGCCGAGGTTGCGCGGGTAGTAGCCCTGTTCGGGGCGTTCCTCGTAATTGCCCAGGCGATTAATCTGGTTCAGGCCGGCGTAGTTGAAGTAGATGGCTTCCTTGTCGTCGACCAAGGCAACGTGGGCGTTACCCATGGCTTCCGCGCGTAGGGATCTATGCGTCGGGGCCTTGATTGCAAAGGAGGTTACCGTCAAAACAAGAATCAAAAATACAAGGAGCTTTTTCATTATTTAGTCCTCCCATCAAACCATTTCTTGAATGAGTCTTCATCGTAGTTGACCCAGCAACCGCCGACCATCGTCTTGCGGTCTTCGAGGCTGTAGGTGGGATTGTCTTTGTTGGTATCGTTTGCGATGAGCTGTTTTCTTGCTTTCAGGCCTTCGATGCCCCCTTCCATGTTCCAGGGAAGGTCCTTAGAGAAAACGAGGCGGTGGTCGTTGTGTGCGACGCGGTCCTTATAGTTCTCGTAGATAAATGCCCATTCGCGGTCCAGTTCGTCGGAGTCGTCCGCTACGGTTTTTCCGTTCATGTCGATGTCGACGTTCCTGTATTTTTCGTTGGGACCGGCGGACTTGATGACGCGTAGATCCTTGACAGACATCTTCTTTTGAGCGATATTCTTCATGATCGTTGCATCGTCATAACGGATTTCATTGGTCTTGTCGCTGATGTCTTCGTCGATTTCTCCGTCTCCGTCGTTGTCTTCACCGTCGTAGAGTTCCTCGTCAATGCAGCCGTCGCCGTCGTCATCGATGATATCGCTATAGCCAAGCTGGCCGATAATGATGTTCAGAGTCTTGGATTGTTGATGAACGTCGTCTTCGGCTGATTCCGTTTCCTGGGCAAGTGCGGAACACATCCCCTTAACAGCATCGTTCTTGGCTTCTTTGGTCAGGTAACCCGCTTCGTTGCCAAAACCCTGGAGGTAGTCTTCGAAGAGCGAGGTCATACTTTCGGGGTTAGCTTCGCAGGTGTTGAAAACTTCGTGGAATGTTTCCACGGTTTCGTTGGGATCGTTCTTGAAGTCGTTAAGAATGGTCTGCATGCTGCAGCTGCTATTGCTGAGTTCGGCTCTTGTGCTCTTGTTGGCGCATTCCAGGGGCATCTTGGTCTTTAGCACGAGCATGGTCTTTAACATCTGGATAACCATGTAACCATCGGCGATATACTTGTAAGTGACTTTGCCGTCGGTCTTGCCATTCTTGTCGCGTTCAATAAATTGAGTGGCGATAGAGTTGACCGTATCGATAGCGGTTCTAAGGGTGTTGGCGACGGAATCGGGAAGGTCGGCGAACGGTACGGTCTTGTCGCCGGCGTCTCGGTTCGTGTTGACATATTTGAGCAGGGAAAATACGTTCGTTTCGGCCGTCGTGTTCAGCTTGCGGTTCAGGATGGATTTCATGAGGCCGAGCCACGCCTCGGAGTGTGCGGAGTCTGCGGCGATGGCCTTGTTGAAGTACGTTTCGGCTTCGCTATATTCTTTGTTACGGAATTTGATATAACCTTCGTATGTGAGAGCTTTGGCGTCCTTGTTTTTGATGTTTACACTTTCGGTAGGGTTGAAAATGTTGCATCCTACGACGGTTAAACAGGCTGCAAGGGCTGCTGTCCATAAAAATTTGGATTTAAGTATGTTTTTCATTACATTATTCCCATTTATCTAAAAAGATAACTTTATTCTTACGAAAATGAAATTTCATTCTTTTTTTTTTGAGAGAAATTGTGATAATTCTCGTTTTTTGAGGCTTTTTTGCCGTTTATTTCGCTTGATATCAAAAATATCTATCTTTATAGCATGACTGCGTATCGCGAGTATTTTCCCACCAAGGCGTTTCGGATTGCTGAAATGCGCTTGTCTTCGCTTCTGGGGTGCGAACGTGACCGTTTGGATGCTCTAGCGGCAGACTTGGGTAGGGAATATGCGATAGGCCCAGACAACCTGGCGGAACAGCTTCCGCTTATTCGCGATTTTACAAGGGAATACCATCGTCTTTTTTCAGAGTATCTTGATGCCGTTTTGCCACAGCAGCCGCGACCGATCCAATGTAGGCCCGCTTGCGGAAATTGCTGCCATCATTACCCCATGTCGGTGGAGCCTTTTGAACTTCTGACTCTATATGGCGACCTCCGGGGGCGGAATGACCTGCTCGATATTATGGAGGCCTGCCAGGGGCGTTCGTCTCTCTTTAGCAGGATGTTTGAATCGCGTAGAACGGAAGCCGAGAATGGTAAAATCGAGGGTGGCGAAAGTCGGACGGCCCAAATGGATTTGGACGATTACGCCGAAGACAAGGCCTTGCACGATTATTTTGCGGCATGGAACCCGTGCCCGTTCTCGGACAAGAATGGCGATTGTACGGTGTATCCGTTGCGTCCGGTGTCTTGCCGCATGTATTTTAGCGAGACGGACCCAAAGTTCTGCACGCCGGAACATTTGCAGACTCCGGAAAACGATAGCTACATTGTTTACTTGCCCGACAGTATCGAGGATGCTGTTTATGGAATCTCGGAACATTATTCGTTGCTGGATTTGCCCGAAAGCTACTTTGGCGGACTCTTGGCCGTAAACCGTTTTGAAGGCCTGATGGGCGAAAAATGAATTTGTTTGGAATGCAACTTGATCTGTTCGGGGACAATAACGATGCTCCCAAGGAACCGGCGAAGCCGAAAGTGCCGGCTTCGGTTTCGCAGAATGGTTTGGTGCATTTCAAGTACAATACGCAACTCAAGAAGAGCATCCGCTGCAAGGGGGGAGTGCTGTTTGGCCACCCCGAGGTTATTTTGCCCGCCTACATGAAAGATCCTGAGTTTGCGCCAGCGCGAGAATTGGCCGCGGTGTGGGCAGAACACGCCGTCAAACGCAAGACGGCGAAGAACAAGGCGATAATCAAGGACTTGGTGAGCCGTTTTTGGACGCTGGTAGAACAGATTTTGGCTGACCGCGGCGATGAATCCTTGTCGAGTAAGGGCAGACTCCCGCCGATTAAGCCGCAAGGCAAGTACCATAACTTGAACGATGTGCTTGCCGCAATCAACAGCACTTATTTTGAGGACAAATTAACTTGTCGTATCACGTGGAGCAATCGCGTGGGCGGGCTCAGTTTCCATTCGGTTCGTCAGGACCCTGTAACCGGTGAAGAATTCCACCTGATTAGCATCAGCAAGGGCTACGATGCCGCCAACTGCCCGGAGTATGCCGTGGCCGGTGTGGTGTACCATGAATGCTTGCATATCGCGATTCCTGTTGAAATCAAGAATGGCCGCCGCATTGTTCATGGGCGTAACTTTAGACGTCGCGAACGCCAGTACATCTATTACGATGAATGGATTCACTGGCATAATCATGTGCTTCCGCTGAATATCCGCAAGATGCGCCGCCACGGGGATTTGTAGAACTTAGTTGGTAGAGCTTAGAACTTAGGAAAACAGGAGTTTCCTAAATTCTAAGTTCTAAGTTCTAAGTTCTTTTTTTTCTACATTTACCGCCGTAAAATTAACAAGGACCAAATTATGGCAATGCAAGATATGAATGACCAGGTTCAGGCACGCCTCGCGAAGCTTGAAAAGTTCAAGGAAATGGGTGTGGAGGCTTATCCGCACAAGTTCAACCGCACACATGATTCCAAGGTTTTGAAAGAAAATAAGGACGCTTTGATGGCTTCTGGCGAAAGTATTGCTTTCGCTGGCCGTGTGGTTCGCTTCAACCGTAAGGGCAAAATGTGTTTTATGCACCTCAAGGACCGTTATGGCCGCTTGCAGGTGGTGGTCGCTCGTGACGAAGTGGGCGAAGAAAACTATGAAATCGTGAAGATGATCGACCTCGGTGACTTTATCGGCGTGAACGGTACCATGTTCGAAACCCAGACGGGCGAATACTCCGTGCACGTGAAGAAGGTGACCATGCTTTCGAAGGCAGTGCGTCCGCTTCCGGTGGCTAAGGAAAAGGTGGACGAAAACGGCAACAAGATCGTGTTCAACGAATTTGCCGACGTGGATACCCGCTACCGCCAGCGTTATATCGATATGGCCTTGAACGACGACGTGAAGGATGTCTTCATCAAGCGTTCCAAGATTATGCAGGCTATCCGCGAATACCTGATTGAAAAGGGATTTATCGAAGTCGAAACTCCGACGCTCCAGCCGATTTACGGTGGCGCGAACGCCCGGCCGTTCACCACGCACCACAACGCCTGCGACATGACGCTCTACCTGCGCGTGGCTCCGGAACTTTACCTGAAGCGCTGCATCGTGGGTGGCATGGAAAAGGTTTTCGAATTCTCCAAGAATTTCCGTAACGAAGGCATGGACCGCACACATAGCCCGGAATTCACCGGCCTTGAATTTTACGAAGCCTACGCCGACTACAACGACATGATGGTGCACTTCGAGAACATCTACGAACGCGCCTGCATTGCTGCGAACGGCACCACCAAGATTGACTACCAGGGGAAGGTTATCGACTTCAAGGCTCCGTGGCCCCGCTACAGCATGATCGAAGCCATTGAGAAGTTCGGCGGCCTGAAGGTGGGCGAAATGAGCGACGACGAGATCAAGGCCAAGATGGAAGAACTCGGCGGACACCTGGACGGTGAATTCAGCCGCGGCCGCGGTATCCTCGAACTGTTCGAGCTCACCGTGGAAGACAAGCTCATCCAGCCGACGTTCATCAAGGACATGCCCACCGAAAGTACGCCGCTCTGCAAGAAGCACCGCACCATCGAAGGGCTCATCGAACAGTTCGAACCCTACGCTAACGGATGGGAGCTGGGCAACGCCTATACCGAACTTAACGACCCCATCCGTCAGCGTGAGCTCCTGGAAGACCAGGTGCGCCGCGGCCGCGGTGGCGAAGGCGAAACTCACCCCATGGACGAAAATTTTATGCACGCCATCGAAAGTGGCCTGCCTCCTACGGGCGGCGTTGGCTTCGGCATTGACCGCATGGTCATGCTCCTTACCAACCAGCAGACCATTAGAGATGTGCAGCTCTTCCCGCTGATGAAGCCGGAGGTTTAGACGAGAGGACGGACCTGCGGTCCTACAGACGAAAGACGAGAGAACTTAAAGTATAAATGACTTCTTTTGCATATAGAAAATTAAGTGTTTATCAAAAAGCCCTGCAATGGGTGATAGATGTTTATGGATTGTACAAAAAATTTCCTGATTATGAAAAGTTTTCTCTGGCAAGTCAGGTCCGTCGTGCAGCCGTTTCTGTAACGTCGAATATAGCTGAGGGAATGAGTCGTACATCAAATAAAGAAATTGCACATTTTCTTGAAATAAGTTATGGTTCGTTGATGGAAACTCAAAGTCAGTTAGAAATAGCTCAATTGTTAAACTACATTACAAAGGAAACTTTGGACGAAATAGACCCAAAGACAGAAGAAATTGCAAGGATGTTGTCTGGTTTAAAGTCATCGAAGATGCGATAATCTCTCGTCTCTCGTCTCTCGTCTCTCGTCTAAGAATGAACAAACTCGAACTTCTAATCGCCTGGCGTTACTTAGGGGCTCAGCGTAAGAGTCTCTTTGTCTCGCTGATTGGCATTTTCAGTATGCTCGGCGTTTCTATCGGCGTGTTTGCGCTGGTGGTGGCGCTTGCTGCGGTAAATGGCTTTGAAGAAGAAGTCACGGCGCAGATGATCGGTAAAGATGCTCACTTCGAAGTGATGGCGTACAATGGAGAAATGATTGCTCCGTATGACAGCCTCATGAAAGAAGTTCGCGACCGTGATTCTCGCGTGCTCGCTTCGTCTCCCTTCATTATTTACAAAGTGGGCGTGAGCTCCAAGAAGGTAAACGACGGCATTGTCATTTACGGTATCGATGCTGAAACCGCCAAAGGCGTGACCGACATCCATAAGTACATCAAGTGGGGCAACTACTCGGTCGATAGCCTCGAAGACTTGAGCGGCGCTCTCCGCCCGGGAATTATTCTCGGTTCGGGACTTGCCAATAGGCTTCGTGTGGTAGTTGGCGACAAGCTTGTGCTCCAGACATTCCAGAGCCCAGACGCGATGGTAACGAGTGGTGGCCCGAAGATGATGATGTGCGTGGTGAGCGGCATCTTTGAAACGGGTACCTACGAATACGACGGTAACCTTGCTTACGTGGGCATCCCGGAATTGCAGAAGTTGCTTGGCCTGGGTGATGTAGTGACGGGTATCCAGTTCCGCCTGAACAATCACTGGCTTGCCGGCGAGGCGGTGGACAGCCTTGCGTCATGGTTAGGTTATCCGTATTACGCCATGGACTGGAAGACGAAAAACATCACGCTTCTCAAGTGGATGAATTATGAAAAGTTCATCGTGGCGGCGGTGATTTGCCTTATCATCTTGGTGGCTGCATTCAATATCATCAGTAGCCTTATCATGGTTGTCATCGACAAGACAAAAGAAATAGGCATTCTCCGCAGCATGGGCTTCAGCAAGGCGGGCATTATGCGTGTGTTTATGCTCATGGGAAGCTTTATCGGTGTGGGCGGTACGATTGTCGGTGGAACGATTGGCCTGGTGCTTTGCAAGCTGCAAGAGGCCTACCACTTTATCAAGCTCCCCGGCGATGTCTATGTGATTCCGTATTTCCCGATTTCAGTGCACTTTATTGACGTAATCTTGATTTTTGTCATCGGCATTGCACTCTGCGTGGCTGCTACCTTGCTCCCTGCATGGAAGGCTAGCCGCTTGGATCCTGTAGGAGCGATTAGACATGAGTAGAAGTAAACCGTGGTTAGTGATTAGTAAACAGGATGGATTGTTTCAGATATTTCCTAACCACCAACCACTAACCACTAATGTATGCCAATGAGTTTATTACAAACCGTCGATCTCCGCAGGGTCTTCTCCGAGACGGGCGAGGACCTTGAAATTCTCAAGGGCGTGAATTTTGAGATGGAAACGGGTGAGCTGGTGGCTCTCACGGGTTCTTCGGGGTCGGGTAAGTCGACTTTTTTGAATTTGGTGGGGATGCTCGATACACCGACTTCTGGCGAAATCCTTTTTAAGGGGAAGGCGCTTTCCAAGTTCAACGACGCCGAGCGTGACCGCTACCATCGTGTGCAGGTGGGCTTCGTGTTCCAGTTCCATCACTTGTTGAGCGAATTTACGGCGATTGAAAACGTGTGCGTGCCGGGTCGCGTTCTCGGGACTTCTGAAAAGGAATGCAAGGAACGTGCCGCGATGCTTTTGGAAACGGTGGGCCTCAAGGATCGCCTCAAGCATTTGCCGCGTGAATTGAGTGGAGGCGAACGCCAGCGCGTGGCTATTGCCCGTGCGCTCATGAACCATCCGGACTTGGTGCTGGCCGACGAACCGAGCGGCAACCTGGATGAGGCGAATTCTGCGATGCTGAACGAATTGATTGGTGAACTCAACGAAAAGTTTAATCAGGCTTTCTTGATTGTGACGCACGACGAAAAATTGGCTAGTTTTGCAAAAAGGCGTGTCGTGATGCACGGCGGCGTCATTCAGTAGCTTAAGGAGAAATATGTCAGATATCAACGGTATTTTTTCGAAAAAGGCAAAAGCGGTGTTGCAGGCTGCCCGCATTGCGGCCCGCAACTTAGGTAGCGACAGTGTAACGACCGAACATTTGCTGCTCGGCCTAGTGCGAGAAGATTCCGGCTTTGCCGCCGAGACTTTGATGGCGCTTAAGGTCAACCTGAACGAACTCGGTGAAACGGTGCAACGTTCGCTTTCGAGCAACGGCGGCATTATGACCATCGGCGTGTCGCATGGGGCGATTCTCAATTTTACGGCGCGTTGCAAGGCGGCTCTTTTTAATGCGGCAAAGATTGCGAAGGAAGAAGGGGACCAGTACATCGGCCCGGAACATCTGATGCTCGCCATTTTGCAGCAGAGCGAATCTCCGGCGGCGGGGACACTTTCGACTTTTGGCATTACCTATGAGAATTTTGACGCGGCATTGCAGCAGGTGAAGAACGAGGCCATGAATGGTCAGGCTCCTGCAGATGGTGCCGACGACAGTGCTGACGGACGCATTATCAATCAGGGGCGTGGCGATACGCGTCAGCAGGTTCGTAGCCAGTCCCGCTCCAAGACTCCGATTTTGGATCATTTCGGTCGCGACTTGACGGCGCTTGCCAAGCTGGGTAAACTCGACCCGATTATCGGCCGTAGCCGCGAAATCGAACGCTTGATTCAGATTCTTTGCCGCCGCAAGAAGAACAACCCGGCGCTTATCGGTGAACCGGGTGTCGGCAAGACGGCGATTATCGAAGGGCTCGCCCAGAAGATTGCCCAGAAGAAAATTCCCGAACTCCTGATGAACAAGCGCGTGGTAACGCTCGATGTGGCGGCCATGGTGGCCGGTACCAAGTACCGCGGTCAGTTCGAGGAACGCGTGAAGGGCCTGATTACGGAGTTGCAGCGTGTTGACAGTTCGGTCATCCTGTTCATCGACGAACTCCATACGATTGTGGGAGCGGGCGGTTCCGAAGGCAGTCTCGATGCCAGCAACATTTTTAAGCCGGCCCTTGCTCGTGGCGAACTCCAGTGCATCGGTGCGACGACCATCGACGAATACCGCAAGTACATCGAGAAGGATGCTGCGTTGGAACGCCGTTTCCAGACGATTGTCGTGAATCCGCCCAATTCCGAAGATTCTATCCAGATTCTGGATGGGCTGCGCCCGAAGTACGAGCAGCACCACAAGGTGCATTACACGCCCGAAGCGATTCGTGCCGCGGTGGTGCTCGCCGAACGCTATATCAGCGACCGTTTCTTGCCGGACAAGGCGATTGACGTACTTGACGAGGCCGGTGCTCGTGTACGCTTGAATTCGATTCGTACGCCGCAGGACCTTAAGGAAATGGAAGACGAACTTGCAGCGACCATGCAAAAGAAGGAAGAGGCTATTGCAGACCAGCAGTACGAAACGGCTGCAACCCTCCGCGACAAGATTGAGGAACTGACGGGGCGTATCGCGGAACGCCGCGAAGCTTTGAACAAGGAAGATTCGGCGGACTTGCCCGTTGTGGACGAAAATGAAATCCGTGACTGCATCAGCAAGATGACGGGGATTCCTATCAGCCGCCTTGCGGGCGAAGAAACCCAGAAACTTTTGAAGCTGGGTGACGAAATCAAGGAACGCATTATTGGCCAGGATGCTGCGGTCGATGCCGTGGTCAAGGCGATTCGCCGTACCCGCGCCGGTATCCGCAACACGAAACGCCCCATGGGCAGTTTCCTGTTCCTGGGCCCCACGGGTGTGGGTAAGACGGAGCTGGCGAAGGTGCTTAGCCAGAGCTTATTCGGCAGCGAAGATTCCATGATCCGCATCGATATGAGCGAGTACATGGAAAAGCATAGTATCAGCCGCCTGATTGGTGCGCCTCCGGGATACGTAGGCTTCGAGGACGGTGGTGGACAGCTGAGCGAAAAGGTGCGCAAGCGCCCGTACTGCGTGGTGCTTCTTGACGAAATCGAGAAGGCTCACCCCGACATCTACAATCTACTTTTGCAGATTTTGGATGATGGTATCCTTACGGATAGTTATGGCCGCAAGATCAACTTCAAGAACACGATCATCATCATGACGAGTAACGCAGGTGCACGCGAGGTGCGCCACAGTTCCGGCATGGGTTTCACCAAGATGGGCGAGACCGACGACTACGAACGTATGGAAACCGCCATTCGCGAAGAAGTCAAGCGGGTGTTCTCGCCGGAATTCCTGAACCGAATCGACGAACAGATTGTGTTCCGTCCGCTTTCGAAGAAGGACCTTGTTTCTGTCGTGGATATCCAGTTGACGTTCCTTCAGAAGAATTTGTCCGAAAGGGGAATTCTCCTTGAAGTTTCTGAGGCTGCGAAGGAACATATCGTATCTCACAATTACGATTCTGCCTTGGGCGCGCGTCCGATTCGCCGCTCGATCCAGAATCTGGTGGAAGACGAAATTGCGGAAGGCTTGCTGCTTGGCATCTACAAGGATTTCTCGACGATTTCTATTGATGTCGAAAATGGCAAGCTCAAGTTCACCTCGGAAGCTCTGCCGAGCTAGAAATTTTTAGATAAACCGATTTGTATTTTTATGTTTAAAATTGGCGTGATGGCTTCCGGTGGCGGGAGCAACTTTAAGGCGATTATTGACCGCATTGGCGAGGGTGACCTCGAAGCTCAATGCAAGTTCCTGATTACCAATAACGGGGGTTGCGGGGCAGTATCTCACGCAGAATCTTACGGGATTCCTGTTTACCATATTTCGGGAAAAACGCACCCCGATACGGCCGCTTACGAAGCTGCGCTACTCGATGTCATAGACCGTTACGATATTGATTTGTTGATTCTGGCGGGCTACATGAAGGCCTTGCCGGTGAGCATCATCAAGCGCCTTCCGGATCGCATTCTGAATATCCATCCGTCGCTGTTGCCTAAGTATGGCGGCAAGGGCTTCTGGGGAATTCATGTGCACGAGGCCGTGATTGCCGCACACGATACGGAATCGGGCCCTACCGTTCACCTGGTGAGCGAAGAAATCGACAAGGGCCGAATTCTTGCGCAGACCCGCGTTCCTGTAGAAGATGGCGATACGTCGGAAACGCTCGCTGCCCGCGTGCTGGTGCAGGAACACGCTTTGTACTGGAAGACAATCCGCGACTACGCAAAGAGCATCCTGTGAAGCATAAGTTGCCCGCATTTCTCGAAGGAATTGAAGCCCCTGTCGATGGCGAAATAGCCACGCGCAAGTTTGCAGTCTCCCGGATGGGGGAAAATGCGGTTGTTGTCGGTATTGACGAAGTGGGCCGCGGCCCCTTGGCTGGCCCTGTGGTGGCGTGTGCGGCTGTGCTCAAGTCGCCCGATGCGCTCCTGACGCTGAATGATTCCAAGAAACTTACTCGCCCCAAACGCGAAGCTATGTACCAGGCGGTGCAGGACGCCTGCGAATGCTTTGCCGTTGCAAGCGCCTCGGTCGAAGAAATTGACCGCATGAACATCCTGGAAGCGGACTTTTTGGCCATGCGTCGTGCCCTGCAGGCTCTCGGTATGCCAGGCATAAAGGAATCTGCCCCTCAAATTCCGATATTCCAGAAAGGCTCTTTTGCCAAGGTTCTCGGCTCGCCGCTCAAGGCTCAAGGCTCGCTCCTCATTGCAGTCGATGGCAACCTCAAGATTCATGGAATTCCCGAAGAAATTCAGATTCCCGTGGTCAAGGGTGATGGCCGTATCGCAAGTATCTCGGCGGCCTCCATTTTGGCAAAAGTTTTCCGTGATCGCTACATGGATGAACTTGAAAAGAAATTCCCCGGCTACGGTTTTGACAAGCACGCCGGTTACGGTACCAAGGCGCATCTGGAGGCCATCCGTCGTCAGGGCATGACTCCGGAACACCGCAAGAGTTTTCATCCCAAGAGCTTACAGACCGAGCTGGATTTGTAAACGTAAGTATATCGGCTTACGAATATATTACATTTTTTCTTTTGATTTTTGTCTTTCGCCTCGCGTGATTTTCTATATTGTTGCCAAACAACAAGATACGAGTCTTTTTCCGGCTTACGGGAGGTGATTTTGAACAATTCGGTTCCTTTACTCCAGATGCTTACGCAGTCCGATGTCGCGACGCTTGTGATTTTGGGCATTTTGGCGGTTATGTCGCTCGGTTCCTGGGGAATCATCATTGTCAAGTATATCGTGAACACGAAAAATCAGCGTGCGAATGTCATTTTCTTCCGCAAGTTTGTGGACGTGCGCCAGTTCGTGGAATTGCAGGGGCTTTGCGAGACTGCCGACGACAGCGCGCTTAAGAGCCTTACGGCGGAAGTGCTCAAGGAAGCTTCCAAGTTCAGTAACTTCGTGAGCTACGACTCCATCCAGCACCGCGCTTCGCTCCTGGAAGATACTATCCAACGTTCGATTGAAGGCTTGCGCCTGACCGAAGACCGCTACCTCGGCTTCTTGGCCACGTGCTCTAACCTTGCCCCGTTTTTCGGACTTCTGGGTACGGTGTGGGGGATCATGGTCGCGTTCTTCCAGATCGGTCAGCACGGCTCGGCGGACCTTACCGTGGTCGCTCCGGGTATCGCCATGGCGCTTATCACGACAGTTGCTGGCCTCGTGGTCGCTATTCCTGCTTCTGCCGGTTACAACTACTTTACCTCCCGCAACGGTCAGAACGAAATCTCGTACTTCAACTTCGGCTCCCAGGTGCTCAGTCTCTTTAAGCGCGGTGACTTGCTCGCCCTCGAAGAAGTGGCTGGCTAGGAGGCATAGTGAAGCGCAGTCGCGGAAAAGAACTTAAGCAGGAGATGAACCTCACGAACATGATCGACATCGTGTTCGCGATTCTGATTGTGTTCATTATTTCTGCGCCTCTCATGAGCCAGGGCGTCAAGGTGGACTTGCCCAAGGCGGAAGCTCCGACCATGGAGCAGGAAAAACTTTTGAAGGTTTCCATCACGAAAAACGAGGAACTCTATATCGCCGATATGATGGTCGATTTCGGAAGTTTCAACAATGTGTTCAAGTCGCTCTGGAATGGCGAGATGGCGGTGGTCATCAATGCCGACGAGTCGGTGAACTACGGTCTTGTGATGAAGGTGGTGACCCAGGTGCAGAAGCTCGGTGTCACGAAACTCGGATTCCTGACGATGAATCCCAAGGAAAAACCGGGAAAGAACTAGGTGAGCGCAGATAGAAACATCCAGTATTTTTCGTCTGACGATGACGGAATGATGGTGAAGATCATCGCTTGTGCGGTGGTGTTCCACTTGCTGATTGCGGGTATTTGCGTTGCGTTCCATTTTGTGAATTTCAAGCACGAGCCGGAACCGATTCCCGTGTTTGAGATGGTGCAGGTGAACCAGGTAAAGCCGCGTCCGCAGCCGCCGAGGCCTAAGCCGGTTGAACCGAAGCCCGAACAGCCCAAGCCGATAGAGCCTAAGCCCAAGGTGGAACCGAAACCCAAGGTAGACAAGCAGCTGCCGCCCGAACCGAAGGTTGAAGAAAAACCGCCTGAACCGGAACCGGTAGAGGAGCCGCAGCCGGAACCAGAACCGGAGCCGGAACCTCAGGATGACTTTGAAGTGGACGATCTGGACTTGCCGACGGCTGTCGAGGCCCCGAGCCTGAATCCGGTGGGTTCCGTGGATATGGATCCGCTGATGCAAGTTTATTTGGAACGCTTAAAACAAATTATTATGAGCAATTTCAATCCGCCGTCAAATTTGAATGTGCGCCGTGACGTGAAGACGACTGTGCAGTTCACGGTGGACCGTTTCGGCGGCATTACGGCGATTACGCTTAAGCGCAGTTCCGGAAACAAGACCTGGGACCACTTGTCGGTGCGCGCCGTGCAGATTTCCAAGGTTCCTGAACTTCCGCCGAACTTTAGGGCCCCTTCGCTCGTTTTGCACTTTAATTTTACACCAAATTAACATAAAAAAGTGGGTTATAAGAAGGAAATATTGTATTATTGAAGAAAGGGCCGTTGCGAAAATCCGTAAGGTGATTGAGCAATCTTTTGTGAATGTTGAAGATGATTTTTTTGAAGAAAAAAATGAATTTGATGAACTCTATGATGGTGCGCATGGCAACGGTCGCTTTTGCCGTTGCCTTGTTGCCAGTGATATCGCATTCGTCGATTGATACGATTGCTGTCGATGTGGGTATATCGGTGTTCAAGACGATGCCTATCGGTGTTGTTCCCTTTGCCGAAAGTAAGCCAATTGACTGGATCGAGGAAAAACCGCACCAGATCGTGACCCGCGATGCGAATCTTTCGGGACGTTTCGATGTGGTCGCTTCGGACAAGTTCAATCTGCCGCTATTCAGCAAGGCGCACGCCAAGCATTATGTGACGGGCAAGGTGACTCCGGTGGGTGGCAAGCTCAAATTGGAATGTTACCTGTATGTGGCTCAGACCAAGGACTTGCTTCTCGGTGAAACCTATACTGTGGAGCAGAAGGACCTTCGCCGCGCCATGCATCTCTTCTTTGACGAGGTTATCTACCGTCTGTGGGGTGAACGAGGTGTGGCTTCTACCAAGCTTGCTTACGTATCCAAGATTGATGGAATCAAGCAGGTGGTGGTGTCGGACTACGACGGTTTCCATCGCAGCCAGATTACGCGCGATACGACGATCAGTATGATGCCCGTGTGGATGAAGGACAACGCGGGGCTCTATTATGTGAATTTCAAGACGCACCGTCCGAAGCTTTATTCCAAGATGTTCGGTGGCTCCGAAAAGTCGGTGTTCCCGCAGCTGGACCAGACCTATAGCCCTGCAGTGAATCCGAAGACGGGGGATCTTCTTTTTTCGAGTACAGTAGACGGCAAGACGGATCTGTATATCGGAAATCCGGTGACGGGCAAGGCGAAAAAGTTTGCCTATCTCAAGTCGAACCAGACGAGCCCGGCTTGGAGTCCGTATGCATCTGAGGTGATGTTTACCAGTGACCGTGGCGGTGGACCGCAGATTTTCGTGATGGGCAAGGACGGCTCCGATTTGCGTCGCGTGACCTTTATGGGACGCTACAATGAACGTGCAGCCTGGTCGCCCGAAGGGGACCGTATTGCCTACACCTCGATGGATAACGGTCACATGAACATTTATACCTGCGCCCTCGACGGCTCCGATATCGTGCAGCTGACGAACAACGCGGGCAACAACGAACACCCCACTTGGTCGCCCGACGGCAAGCTGATTGCTTTCTCGAGCAACCGTAGCGGGTCATACCAGATTTACATTATGAGAAAGGACGGGTCGAACGTAACGCGTATTACCAATTCCGGAGAGAATACTTCGCCGACGTGGTCTTTTTTCTATGATGATATTAAACAACAAAAAAAGGAAGGTGAAAAATGAAAAACCTCGTGAAACTTGCCGTGGTGGCCTCTGCCGCTGCTATCTGCCTTGTCGCTTGCGCGAAGAAGGATCCGCCGAAAACCGAACCGACGGTTGAAAATGCTCCCGCCGAAGCGGCTCCTGCCGTAGAACAGGCTGCCCCGAATGCGGATTCTCTTGCTGCAGAACAGGCACGCCTCGAAGCAGAACGCCTGGCTGCTGAACGCGCCCGTCTGGAAGCGGAACGCGCTCGCCTTGAAGCACTCATCAATCAGATCATGAGCGAAGATGTGTACTTTGACTTTGACCGCTCCGAACTCACCGAAAAGGCCAAGGAACTGTTGGCTCAGGTGGGCGAGCTCCTGATCAAGGAAGAACGCTTCACGATTACCATCGAAGGTCATACGGATGCTCGTGGTACCGAAGATTACAACTTCACTCTCGGTGCAAAGCGTGCCATGAAGGTGAAGGAATTCCTCGCTGCCTACGGTATCGACGGCAAGCGTATGGAATCGGTGAGCTACGGTAAGGAAGCTCCGAAGGTCGAAGGTACAAACGAAGAAGCCTATTCCCAGAACCGTCGCGCCAACTTCCGCGTGAACATCAAGGAATAATTAGAACTTAGAGATTTGGTTCGGCAAGCTCACTAAACTTATTAAGGTCCCTGAGCTTGTCGAAGGGCCAACTTGTTTCAACAATCTAATCTCTACTAACTGCGGCGTAGCTGCAAAATCATGAATATGAAACGAATTCTATTGACAGCGGGTTTGGCTTCACTCTTGTTTACGGGTTGCGCCCAAATGACGGTGCTCCGTACCAAGGAAATGAAGGCGGTCGGTGCGGAAGTCCAGACGAGCCTGGATTCCGCGGTGCAGAGTCTGTCTGCACAGAACGATTCGCTGCGTGCCGAACTTGATTCGACCAAGGCTTTGCTCGATGCGTCGGCGCTTGCACAGAAACGTATGCAGGCTGAAATCACGATGCTTTCGCGCCGTGTCTCCGACGAGTCCGAACGCAACGATTCTAGGCAGGAAGAGATCATCTACCGTCTCGATATGCTTCTTGGCAAGTCTGACAAGATTCTGGCGAAGAAGGTCGTGGTGAGTGGTGCTCCGGCTCCGGTTTCGATGGATAGTCTGGAACGTGAGGCTGAAAAGCTCGTGGAAGCCGAGGCCATGTTCAATACGGCGCGTTCCGATTATCATCGTGGCGAATTCAAGCTTGCCTATAACGGTTTCAAGCAGGTCTATGAACAGATGAAAGAGGGCGAACTCGCCGAGAATTCGCTTTATTGGATGGCTCTCTGCCTGATCGATGTGAACCAGGTGGACAAGGCGAAAAAGGTCTTTGCTCGCATGTCGGATGCCTTCCCCGACGGCCAGAAGACTTGCCCTGCCTTGTTCAAGCTTTCGAGCCTTTATGGTGAAGAATGCGACATTGACATGCAGAAGCAGTACCTGCAGAAGATTCTTTCGACCAAGTCCTGCGAAAAGTCGGCTGAGTTCGAACAGGCTGCCGAAATGTTGCAAGAAATCTTGGAAAAAGAAGACAAGAAGTCTGCCGGTGAACCGGTGGATGCCTGCGTGCCCGTGGTTCGCGAACCGGTCAAGCCGACCTCCCGCAAGTCGACGACCGATGGCACTTCTGAACCGACAGCAAGCGCAACGACCGAATTTACGGAAGCTGCTCTGTAATAGTACGAACGATTATTTTAAAATTGAAAACTCCGACGATTGCTTCGCCGGAGTTTATTCTTTAGTCTCTCGTCTGTAGCCGCGTAGCGGTGATCTCTCGTCTAGTCTACGGTTCGTCGGCGTCGATGACGACTCGCTCGACTTTGGCGCCGAGCTTTGCCATTTTCGCTTCGAAATCTTCGTAGCCGCGGTCGAGGTGGTAGATGCGGCTAATCTTGGTTTCTCCTTCGGCGATTAAGGCGGCGAGGACGAGCGCGGCGGAGGCGCGCAGGTCGGAGCCCATGACGTCGGCACCTTCGAGCGGGAGGCCACCCTTGATGGTGGCGGTGTTTCCGCTGAGCGTAATGCTTGCACCGAGGCGTTCCATTTCGGCTACATGCTTGAAACGGTCGTTATAGACGGTGTCCTGGATGACACTGTTGCCCGGCACCGAGAGGAGCGTTGCCATGAGCGGTGCCTGCATATCGGTGGGGTAGCCCGGGAAGGGGAGCGTCTGGATGGTAATCGGCTTGAGTTCCATGTCACGGGCGTCGACTTCGGCCCAGTCGGGGCCGAAATTCACCTTGCAGTTCATGTCGCGGAAGGCATCGAGGGTCGAGGCGATGTGTTCGGGAATGATCTTGTTCACTCGAACGCGGCCGCGGGTAATGGCGGCACCGCAGAGGAAGGTGCCCGCCTCGATGCGGTCGGGGATGGTGACGCCATTGCCGGGGCGTAGGGATTCTACGCCCGTTACCGTCAGGGTACGCGTGCCGCGGCCCTGAATTTTCGCACCCATGCCGATGAGGTAATCGACGAGGTTATCAATTTCAGGTTCAAGTGCGGCGTTTTGGAGCACGCTGGTGCCCTTGGCGAGCGTCGCCGCCATCAGCACGTTCACCGTGGCGCCAACGCTCGAAATCGGGAAGTGGAAGGTCCCGCCGGGGAGGCGACCGTCGCAGGTGGCTTCGACATAGCCATGCGTTACTGTAATTTTTGCACCGAGCGCCTCGAGCCCTTTTAGGTGCAAATCGACGGGACGCGGGCCCCAGGCGCAACCGCCGGGGAGCGAAACGCGGCAACGTCCGAACCTTGCGACGAGCGGGCCCAACACATAGAAGCTCGCACGCATCGTCTTCACGAGTTCGTAAGGCGCTTCCAAGTGATCGGCTCCGCGAGTATCGATTTTAAGGCAGTGAGCTTCGCCGCTGATATGGCAACCGATAACGCGCAACACGTCGGACATCGTCTTCATGTCCTTGAGGTGCGGCACGTTCGTGATTTCGGATACGCCGTCGGCAAGAAGTGCTGCGGCCATCACGGCGAGCACTGCATTCTTAGCCCCGGAAATTTCAATTTCGCCGTCGAGCGGTTTCTTGACTTGGGGAACAATAAACTGGTACATAGTTAATTCAGATTTCTGTATTCAGAATCCAGAAAATGTTTAGTTTGTTTTAAATCCTTAGCGTTCCAGGCGGAAATAGACCGCCGCAAGCGGCGGAAGCTTGATGTTCAGGCTGCATTCGCGGTTCTGCCACGGAATGTCCTGCGTCCAGACTTCGCCAAAGTTACCCACGTTAGAACCTCCGAACATAGCGGCATCGGTGTTGAAGATTTCCTTCCACTTGCCGCGGGTCGGAGCGCCCAGGCGGTAGTCGTTGCGGACCACCGGCGTGAAGTTGAACACGCACAGAATCTGGTTCCCGTGGTCGTCCTTTCGCACGAAACTCACGATGGAATTGTCTGCATCGTCGCACCAGATCCATTCGAAACCGGTGTAGTAGTGGTCGATTTCCCAGAACGGGGCGTTTTCCTTGTACAGGTGGTTCAGCACCTTCATCATTTTGAGGAGCTTGCCGTGGCTATCCCAGCTGATCAGGTGCCAGTCGAGCGAGCGCTTTTCGTTCCATTCGCGGAATTGGCCGAAATCGTTGCCCATGAAGTTGAGCTTCTTGCCCGGGTGTGCGTACTGGAAGGCGTAGGTGAGGCGGAGGTTTGCAAACTTCTGCCAGTTGTCACCCGGCATCTTGCCTAGCATAGAACCCTTGCCATGTACCACTTCGTCGTGGCTGAACACCTGGATGAAGTTTTCGCTGTAGGCGTACACCATGCTGAAGGTCAGCTGGTTGTGGTGGTACTTGCGGTGAATCGGTTCGTGCTGAATGTAGCTGAGGAAATCGTTCATCCAGCCCATGTTCCACTTGTAGTGGAAGCCGAGGCCGCCCTGTTCAGGCGGGCGCGTAATGCTCGGGAAGCTGGTAGATTCTTCGGCAATCAAAATCGCATGCGGCGTGAGGCGGCCCATGATGCTGTTCAGGTGCTTCAGGAATTCGAGCGTGTCGTAGTTGATGTTGCCGCCATCCTTGTTCGGCACCCACTGGCCGGGGCCCTTACCATAGTCGAGGTAAAGCATCGAGGCCACGGCGTCAACGCGCAGGCCGTCGCAGTGGAATTCCTTGAGCCAGTACATGGCGTTTGCGATAAGGAAGTTCTTGACTTCGTTACGTCCCAGGTTAAAGATATAGGTGCCCCAGTGCGGATGTTCACCCTGGCGCGGGTCGGCATGTTCGTAACAGGCGGTGCCGTCAAAACGTCCGAGTGCGTGGGCATCTTTGGGGAAGTGGGCCGGAACCCAGTCCACAATCACGCCGATTTCGTTCTGGTGGCAAAGGTCCACGAAGTGTCTAAACTGGTCCGGTGTGCCGTAACGGCTTGTGGGGGAGTAGTAACCGGTCACCTGGTAGCCCCAGGATTCGTCGAGCGGGTGTTCGGCGAGCGGCAAGAATTCCACATGGGTGTAGCCCATTTCCTTGAGGTACGGAATCAATGTTTCTGCAAGTTCGTCCCAGTTCAAGAAACGGTCCGGATTCGCGGGGTCGCGGCGCCAGGAACCGGCGTGGACTTCGTAAATGTTCATGGGCGAACCGAAGACCTTGGTTGCCCAATGTGTGGACATGTAAAGGTCGTCGGCCCATTCGTAGCCGTCGAGGTGCGTGGTGATAGAGGCGGTTGCCGGGCGGACTTCGCTGAGTTTTGCAAGCGGGTCCACTTTAACGTGCAGGTTGCCGTCGGCACCGTGAATTTCGAAACGGTAGAGTTCGTTCTCGCCGATGTTCGGAATGAAGATTTCCCAGATGCCGGAACTGCCCAGCATGCGCATCTGGTTGCGGCGGCCGTCCCAGCTGTTAAAGCTACCGACGACAGAGACTGCGTGGGCGTTCGGAGCCCAGACGGCAAAGTGCACGCCCTTAAAGCCCTGGTGTTCAACAAGGTTTGCACCGAGTTTGCGGTACAGTTCGTAATGTGTACCGCTCGAAATCAGGTGGCGGTCAAAGTCGCTAAGTACGGGGAGGAATGCGTAGGGGTCGGTGAGCGTGTATTCGTTGCCGTCGTCCTGCTTGATAATCAGGTTGTAAAAGAACGGTTCGTATTCTTTGTCGAGAATCGCTTCGAAGAATCCCGTGTTACCGATTTTCATGAAATCAAATTCGTATTCACCGTCGCAAGATTCTCCGCGAAGGAAACTGGCCTGCGGTTGATAGGCGCGAATCACCGTCTTGACACCACGATCTGTATTCAGCGGGTGAATTCCCAAAATGGAAAACGGATCTTTCGTACTAAAATCCCAAATGGCGCGCATATCTTCCGATGTGAGGCTCGTAAAATCGTTCCATTCCATACAATACTCCTTTAAACACCTAGTTTAACGATGTAAATATAACTTAAACGTATTCGTTTCGGACAAAGAATAAATAAAAAACGACCCACATCATTAGTGGGTCGCTTCATTGAGTGCGAGAAACCTCTTTCTACTAGAAATGGATTACGCGGACCTTGATGACCTTCTCGAGCTTGGAGAGCTTTTCGATGATGGAGTCGTCCACCTTGCATTCCACGTCAACGAGGTTGTAGCCAATCTTGCCGTTGCTCTTGTTAGAGAAGCTGGCAATGTTGATGCCGACCGCGCCGAACACCTTCGTGATTTCGGAAATCATGTTCGGAACATCCTGGTTGATGACCACGACGCGGCTCTTGACGCCGGCATGCGGGTGATCGACGAGGGCCGGGAAGTTCACGGAATTGCGAACGCAACCGAATTCGATGTAGTCCTTCAGTTCCTCGACGGCCATCACGGCGCAGTTTTCTTCGGCTTCTTCGGTAGAAGCGCCGAGGTGCGGGAAGCAGGTCACCTTGTCGTTCTTGATAAGGTCTGCATCCGGGAAGTCGCAGAGGTAGCCCTGGAGGGAACCGGATGCGAGCATTTCGTTGACCGGGGCCATCTCGACGATGCCACCGCGAGCGAAGTTCATGATGTAGCTGCCCTTGAAGCCGGCGAGGTTCTTGCGGTTGAGCAAGTTCTCGGTAACGCCCTTGATGAACGGAACGTGCACGGTGAGGAAGTCGGACTTCGCAATCACGGTGTCGAGGTCGGCGATTTCCACCTTGTTGGAAAGTTCGTGCATGTTGGCGGCGTTGGGATAGGGTTCGTAAGCGATGACGCGCATGTTCTTCCAACGGGCATAGTTGGCGACGAGCACGCCGATCTTGCCGAGGCCAATCACGCCGAGTGTCTTGCCTGCGAGTTCCATGCCGGCGAACTTCTTCTTGCCACTTTCGACGGTTTTCGCGAGGTCCGGATCGGTAGTGTCGAGGTTCTTGACCCATGCGGCGGCCTTGTCCACGTTACGGACGGCCATGCCGAGCACGGTCATCACTAGCTCGGCAACGGCGTTGGCGTTTGCACCCGGCGTGTTGAACACGCAGATGCCCTTCGCGGAAGCCTTGTCGATAGTGATGTTGTTCACGCCAGCGCCGGCGCGGGCGACAGCCAGCAGGCCGTCAAAGTTGTCGGTATCAACCTGGGCGGAACGCACCAAGATGGCATCCGGATTTTCGACGGAGTCGGAAACCTGGTAGAACGAGCCAAACAGGCTCAAGCCTTTCTTGGAAATGTTGTTCATCGTCTTAATAGTTGCCATGATTTAGTCCTTTGTTTAAGTTAAAACTTAGTGGTTGGTGGTTAGTGATTAGTGGTTAGGATTGTAATAAGAACTTTCCTTTTTCATTCCAGTTTACGGATCACTGTATACTAGCCACTTAAATATTCCTGCTTACTAACCACTTTTAGGGTTCTTGCCATCTGCCTCTTTCCTTGATCAAATTCACGAGTTCCTCGATGGCGTCCTCTTCGGGGATGTTCTTCTTGACTGCCGTCTTGCCCTCGAACAAGGTAATGCGGCCGGGGCCACCGCCCACGTAGCCGAAGTCGGCGTCGGCCATTTCGCCCGGGCCGTTCACGATGCAGCCCATGATGCCGATGGAAATGTCGGAGAGGTGTCCGAAGCGGGCCTTGATCTTGCCCATGACTTGCTGAATGTCGTAGAGGGTGCGGCCGCAGCTCGGGCAGCTGATGAAGTTCGTCTTGCTGCGGCGGCAGTAGGCGGCCTGCAAAATATCGAATGCAAGGAGCACGCTTTCCTTGGCGCCCTTGTAGCCGTCAATCACGACGGCATCGCCAAGACCGTCGGTCACGAGGCTTCCGATATCGGCGGACACGCGGAGCGTATCGCGTTCGGAATCATTAATTTTAGCGTAAAGCAGAATGGGGTCTTGGCGACCCGCTGCTTCGAGAGCAGCGGCAAGGGCGCGCACGCCGGAGACCATCTCGGCTCCGGTGTAGCAGAACACGGAACCTGCGGGCACGCTCGCCGGATTCGCGGCGAACCCCGCGATATCCATCGCATCCTTGAACTGCACCACGGGGGCGGCGTCCAGGCTCGGCAGCGCGAATTCAGCGTTGCGGCGTTCGCCGGTAAGTGCAATCGCATCGGCCTTTACGCCGACCTTCACCGGATGAGAACCACCGATTTCTACGCCGGAAACATTCACGACAGAAGTCGCGCGGCGTTCGTAGTGGTACGGGTCTTTTTCAAGCACCGGCACGTTGTATGCCGTCGGCGCAGCAGGCAAAGCGCAGGCCTTGATGAGTTCCTGCGCCACAGGGACTTCGGCCACCGGATCTTCGGTGAGCGATACGCGGATGGTGTCTGCAAGGCCATCGAGCAACAAGGCGCCGATGCCAGCTGCAGACTTCAAGCGTCCGTCGGCACCCGCGCCCGCTTCCGTGACACCTATGTGGAACGGGTACGGCTTAAAGCCTTCCTGCTTGATTCGCGCGGCGAGCATACGGTAGGCGGCAATCGCCACGCGCGGGTTGCTGCTCTTGAGGCTGAGGACCACCTGGTCAAAATGTTCAGCTTCGCACACGGCCAGGTATTCCATGGCGCTTTCCACCATGCCTTCCACCGTGTCGCCGTAGCGGTAAATCATGCGGGCAGAGAGCGAACCGTGGTTTACGCCGATGCGGATGGCGCGTCCCAGGCGCTTTGCCTCTTGCACGAACGGCGTAAAGGCTTCTGCCACCTTTTCCTTGCCTTCGTCAAAAGATTTGTCCGTCTGCTGGTCGAGCGTCAAAATGCCTGTATCGACAAAGTTACCCGGATTGATGCGGACTTTCTCCACCCACTTGAGCGCCTCGAACGCGGCCTTCGGCTGGAAGTGGATGTCTGCAGAAACCGGCACCGTGCAACCGGCGGCACGCACCTGCTTCATCACTTCTTCAAGTGCGGCAGCATCTGCAAATGTCGGAGCGGTAATGCGAACAAGTCCGCACCCCACCTTGGCAAGCGCCAATGTTTCGGCCACCGTCTTCTCGACGTCTTTCGGCTTGGTGGTGGTCATGGACTGAACTAAAATGGGGGCGTTGCCCCCTATCAAAGCCTCGCCAACGCGGACTTGTACAGTTTCCCTGCGGACGGCGTTGAAGCGGTCGGCAACATACGGGAATTCGCTAAACTTTGTCATGCCCACAAATGTAGAAAAAATGAAGGATGAAAGTTTTTCATTCTTCATTTTTCATTCCAAATTCTCTATGCTTCGTCTTCTTTCAGGCTGCCGTAGTATTCTTCTAACTTAGAACGGCAGGCGATAAAGCAATCCTTGAGCGATGGATCGAATTGGGTGCCCATACCTTCGATGATAATCGTATAGGCGTCATCAAAGGACATCTCGGCCTTGTAGCAGCGCTTGCTGACCAGCGCGTCGTAGACGTCGGCGACAGCCATGACGCGGGCTTCGAATGGAATATCGTTTCCCTTGAGTTTCTGCGGGTACCCAAATCCATCGAAGCGTTCGTGGTGGTAACGAGCTACATTGCTTGCAATCTTGACAAAGTCGGGAGATTCTATAGAGGTAAGCAGGTTCTCTACGATCATGGCGCCCTTTTCGGGGTGGCTCTTCATTTCTTCGTATTCCTGCGGGGTAAATCGACCGGGCTTTCTCAGGATGCGGTCTTCGATAGCGATTTTACCGATGTCATGCATCGGGGCTGCAGAAACCAGACTGTCGAAGAAAAACTCAGAGAAGCCGAGACTCTTGTCTTTGCGCAGGTAGTCCATCAAGATAGAAACGACCTTGCTTGTACGCTTGATATGGCTACCGGTATTGCTATCACGGTTTTCGACCATGTAGGCCATGCCGATAAGCATTTGTTCCTGGATTGAGCGGATTTGAGAGTCGTTCTCCTTCAGCATCATTTCCAGACGGACATTGTTTGAATCCAGCATATTGATGTACTTGTGGATGCTGGTTTCGTCTTCAATCTTGAACAGGTTGATTTTCTTGGCGCGGGTAAGCGGAATCTGTCTCAACTTGATTTTGTAGTATCTTCCGTCGCTTTCGAATTTTTTCTCGATGATAATCTTGTCTTGAGAAATTTCCTTGATCCATGAAACGAGAAGGTGGTTGAGTTTCGTATTGTCGGGCATCGAGTGGTCTATCCGGCATTTTTTAAGGTCGGGGAAGGTCTTGTAAGCCACTGAGTTGCAACCGAGAAATTTGTTGTTTGTCGTAATCAGGACATAGCTTTCGGCGTTCTGGGTTTCCAAAACATGGGAAATAATTTGTTCAACATCGTAGCGTTTGACCCAGAAACAGATGTACAGGAGGGCGAACTGGTCAAATACGTAGACGGCGGGCATGATCAGTGTATCGCTGTCGATAAAACGGGAAACGAAGAACGAAAGGATCGACACAACTTCAATCGAAGAAAGCGCAATCAAGCTGTTGAAGGAAACGTTCCTTCTTGTGATGAAAGCATAGACGATAAGGCTCACGTTGATTAAGACGAAACCGACCATCATGCAGTTGAATATGTCGTGGCCTATGCCATAGACCGCGGTAAAGTTTCCTACGCCGTTGGTATAGATGAACTTGATAGACTTGTAATAGATGTCGCTAAAACCGACTGTCTGCGATAGTACGAATACCGCAAAAACCACGATGGCTAGCAAGTCATAGCACCAATGGGGGAGGCGGATTTTGCAGATGGATATACCTGCGTCGAACGTAAATAGCGGGAGGCATATCGATCCCACATAGATCATTTTATTCGAAAGAATTGCCTGGTCCAGGTTTGTAGATAAAGCTAGTAAAAGGTGCCCTAGACAAGCGATGAATACAGAATAGAATAACAGCGTGTAAGGACCGTTCAATTTCGGGTTGATTCGGTGGTGCACCAATATATTAAAGGCCGATATAACGGTCAGAAATGTCAAATACAAAATAACCATGTAAATCCCATCGATTAACAACACCAATCAACCGTATCAAATATAAATAAAAATTTACGGGTTAAGGTGTTTCCCTGGTTTATTTTGCTTAAAATGTCTAAAATATGTGTAAAAATCACGGTCGCCAATCTTTTTACGATTGACGACCGTGACTTAAATCAGCTGATAATCGAAATTAGGCTTCAGCCGGTGCTTCAGGTGCAGCCGGAGCTTCAGCAGCAGCGGTTGCTGAGCCTGTCGAAGCATCAGCGGCCGGAGCTTCAGCAGCGGGCTTCGGAGGGAGCAAAGCCTTCATGGAAAGCTTCACCTTGCCCTTCGGGTCGACACCGAGGCAGAGCACTTCGACTTCGTCACCGACGTGAACGACGTCTTCGACCTTATCGACGCGGTGGTCGGCAAGTTCGGAGATGTGCACGAGGCCGTCGCGACCCGGGAGGATTTCGACGAAAGCGCCAAAGGGCTGGATCGTCTTGACCTTGCCCTTGTACTTGCGGCCCGGTTCGGGTTCGGCAGTGAGCTCTTCGATCATGCGGCGGCAGACTGCTGCGGCCTTGCCACTGGGAGCGGCAATGTCGATGTTGCCATCGTCGTCGATGTTGATCGTGCAACCCGTCTGAGACTGCATGCCCTTGATCACGGAGCCTCCGGAACCGATGACGTCGCGGATCTTGTTGGTCGGGATGCGCATCTTGATCATGGTCGGAGCCTTTTCGGAAACCTTCGGACGCGGAGCGGCGAGGCCGAGTTCAGCCATCTTGCCGAGAATGTGCAGACGGCCTTGGCGAGCCTGTTCCAGAGCTTCGCGCATGAGTTCCGGCGTAATGCCGCGGATCTTGATATCCATCTGGAAGGCAGTGATACCTTCGGCAGTACCCGTCACCTTGAAGTCCATATCGCCGAGGTGGTCTTCCGTACCGGTGATGTCGGTCAAGATCTTGATCTTGCCGCCTTCCTTGACGGAACCCTTTTCGGAGATGAGGCCCATGGCGACACCTGCGACCGGAGCCTTGATAGGAACGCCAGCGTCCATAAGGCTCAAGCAACCACCGCAAACGGAGGCCATGGAAGAAGAACCGTTGGATTCCTGAATTTCGGAAACCACGCGGATGGTGTACGGGAAGTCTTCCGGCAGCGGGAGCACTGCTGCGAGAGAACGTTCGGCGAGGTGGCCGTGACCGATTTCGCGGCGGCTCATGCCGAGGCGCTTGCATTCACCCACGCAGTACGGCGGGAAGTTGTAATGCAGCATGTAGCTCTTGGAGCCTTCGCCCTGCAGGCTTTCGTAGCGCTGTTCGTCGGCCTTGGAGCCCAGCGTGCAGACAACGAGACCCTGGGTTTCACCACGCTGGAAGATCGCAGAACCGTGAGCGCTCGGGAGAACGCCGAGTTCGATTTCGATGGGGCGGACTTCGGTCGTCGTACGGCCGTCGAGACGCACGTCTTCGTTCAGGATCATTTCGCGCATGGCAGTGCGTTCGTAGTCGCTAAAGATTGCCTTAGCGTCTGCAACGAGAGCAGGATCCTGTTCTTCGTCCTTGCCAATGATAGCGAGAATGCGTTCGTCTTCCAGCATCTTCGCGCAGAGGTCTGCCATAGCCGGATAGAAGTCGGTCTTCACCATGTTGGAGTGGACGTCCTTGTTCAGTTCGTCCCACACGACTTCCTTCACCGTGGCGAGAAGCTTTTCGTGGGCTTCGCCAACGTGCTGGGGCTTGAGTTCCATCTTGGGCTTAGCGCAGCGGTCCACCAGTTCCTGTTGGGCCTTGCACATGAGCTTGATGGCTTCGTGACCGGCGAGAATTGCGTTGATCATCGTGTCTTCGGACACTTCGTAGGCACCGCCTTCCACCATGCAGACGGAATCTTCGGTACCGGCGACCACCAGGTCCAGATCGGCGCAGGCCATCTGTTCATAGGTGGGCATCACGATGTTCTGACCATCGACCACGGCCACGCGTACGGCGGCAACCTGCTGTTCGAAGGGCAGTTCAGAAAGACCGATAGAAAGGGAGGCTGCAGACACGCCGAGCACGTCCGGTGCAAACTTGCGGTCAGCAGACAGAACCTGCACGATCACCTGGACTTCGCGCGTGAAGTTCTCGGGGAACATCGGGCGAATCGGGCGGTCAATAATACGTGCAGAAAGCGTTTCTTCGTCAGAGGGACGACCGGCTTCGCGCTTGCTGTAGCCGCCCGGGAGGCGACCAGCGGCGTAAGCCTTTTCGCGGTATTCCACAGTGAGGGGGAAGAAGTCACCTTCTTTTTCTTCGCCGTAGCAGACAGTAGAGAGCACGAATGCATCGCCCATCTTGGCGACTGCAGCTCCGCGAGCCTGCTTGGCGATACGGCCTGTTTCAAACGTGATAACGCGGCCATCGGGAAGCGTTACGGACACTTCCTTCGGGTCGAGCATCTTGCCGTATTTTTGATGGTATGCGTCAATAGACATAAATTTCTCCAGTCTGAAGAATTAGCCGCGCAGACCGAGTTCCTTGATCAAGGCACGCTGGGCGACAATGTCCTTTTCGCCGTAGTACTTGAGGAGGTTCTTGCGCTTAGAAACCATCATGGACAGACCGCGCAGGGAGTGGAAGTCCTTCTTGTGGGTCTTTGCATGTTCGGTGAGGTTCTTGATCTTCTCGGTGAGGAGAGCGATCTGAACGCGGACGTTACCGGTGTCCTTTTCGTTTGCTCCGAACTTAGCGGTGATTTCTGCAGCCTTTTCTTTAGTGATAGTAGCCATTATAGCCATTCCTTTTCTTGTTGTTTTTGGGGTCACCACCATGGCGACCTGTTTCATTACATGTTTTTGTCCGAGTTTCCCTGCTTTAGCACCAGTGGAATTGGCGAATCTGGTCACAGGACCCAGGCAAAAATGCAATTTGGGAGTATATATAGAAAAGTGGTTAGTGGTTGGTGGTTAGTGGTTAGGAAAAAAGGGGCAAAATGAGGTGAAAAAGGTGAAAATTGACTTCTAGCAAGATTTGGGCTTCTTTTCTATATTTGGGGGGCGTGGAAAGAAAAGACAATAATTACCTGTTTGATTCCGGGAATCTCTCGGAAGGGGCGCTTGCCAAGAAGCACCGCCTTGAAAACGATCCGAGTTCCCGTACTAATATAATGGATTATCTGCCCGGCATGGAAGTCATCCAGTCGGACATTGCCGACAAGGTGCTCTCTGAGTCCGAAAATTTCGATTATTCCAAATATACCGGCAAGGACGTAAAGCGCGCTCTGGAACACGAACGCTGCACGCTCGAAGATTTTAAGGCGCTTCTTTCTCCGGCGGCCGCTCCGTATCTGGAACAGATGGCCGCGAAGGCGAAAATCGAGACGAGCAAGCACTTCGGCAACAATGTCTATTTTTTCACGCCGCTCTACATCGCGAACTACTGCGAAAACTACTGCGTCTATTGCGGGTTCAACTGCTACAACCACATCAAGCGTATGCAGCTCACGATGGAGCAGATCGAGCACGAGATGAAGGTGATTGCCGACAGCGGTATGGAAGAAATCCTGATTCTCACGGGCGAGAGCCGCGCCAAAAGCAGCGTAGAATACATCGGCGAAGCCTGCAAGCTGGCCCGCAAGTATTTCCGCATGGTGGGCGTGGAAGTCTATCCGGTCAACGTGGACGAATATCGCTACCTGCACGAATGCGGCGTGGACTATGTGACCGTATTCCAGGAAACCTACGACAAGGTGCGTTTTGAACAACTTCACCTGCTGGGCCACAAGCGCGTGTTCCCGTACCGTTTCGATTCCCAGGAACGCGCCCTGATGGCAGGCATGCGCGGTGTTGCTTTCTCCGCGCTCCTCGGCCTTTCGGACTTCCGCCGCGATGCGCTGGCTTCGGCGCTCCATGTGTATTACTTACAAAAGAAGTATCCGCATGCCGAGATGAGCCTCAGCTGCCCGCGGCTTCGACCCATCATCAACAACGACAAGATTGACCCGCTGGATGTTCACGAGAAGGAACTCTGCCAGGTGCTTTGCGCTTACCGCATCTTCTTGCCGTACGTGGGCATTACGGTCTCGAGCCGCGAAAGCAAGGAATTCCGCAACGGCATCGTGAAGATTGCGGCGACTAAAGTCTCCGCCGGCGTTTCTACGGGCATTGGCGACCACGAGAGCAAGTACAGCGGTCACGATGACGGAGAAGGTGGCGATGAGCAGTTCGAAATCAACGACGGTCGCAGCTTCAACGCCATGTACTCTGACATTTCGGGCGAAGGTCTTCAGCCGGTGCTGAACGATTATCTATATGTGTAAAAGCCTTATGCTTGCTTAAGCATTGCTTTAAAAAATCTTTGGATCTTGGCGCGGAAACCCTTGTCGCCTTTCTGGTGATAGGGTGGATAGAGGTAGTTTACTGCATCGAATGCGCCCTGCTCCATAATGTTTCTTTCGTGACTGAAGGTCTTGAATCCGTAGAATCCGTGATAATTTCCGGTGCCGCTCATGCCGACTCCGCCGAATGGGACCGTTAGATTTTCAATTTGCAGAATGCAGTGGTTTACGCAGGTCGAGCCCGAGGTCGTGCGGGCGATGACTTCGTTGATTTTTGCTTCGGATTTTCCGAAAATATAGATGGCGAGCGGCTTCGGACGATTCTGTACAAATGTAATAGCTTCGTCAAGTGAATCGTAGGCGACAATCGGGAGAATCGGTCCGAAAATTTCCGATTCCATAATCTTCATATCGGGCGTGACACCGGTGAGTACGGTGGCGGGCGTGTAGCGGTTTTCGATGTCTTCGGGGGTGAATTGGGCGCCGATAACTGCGGTTGCGCCTTTGGTGCAGGCGTCTTTGATGAGAACTTGGTGACGCTCAACTGTTCGGCTTTCTACGATGTGGACAAAGTTCTTTGAAAGACGGCGAGAGTCTTCGGTATCGCCGTACATTTTCTTTATGTTGTCTGCAATAGCATCGGCGAGCGGTTGTACTAATTTTGACGGACAAAGTACAAAATCGGGAGCGATGCAGGTTTGTCCTGCGTTTAAACATTTGCCCCAGGCGATTTTCTTGGCTGCATCCTTGATTTTCACCTCATCCAGAATGATTACCGGTGATTTCCCGCCGAGCTCAAGCGTTACACCAGCATGCATTCTGGCCGCACATTCTGCAACGTGGGCTCCGACTTTGGGACTGCCTGTGAAGAATACATGGTCGAAGGGGTGGGCGAGAAGTTTGTCGCCGAGTTCCGTTCCCGCGCCCAGCACGACGGCAACTTCGTTCTGCGGGAAAACTTCCGCGAAGAGTGATTCGAGAAATGCTGCCACATACGGGGTCTTGTGACTCGGCTTGGCAATCACCACATTTCCGGCGGCGATGGCGGCGACGATGGGCGAGACAAACAGCAAGAAGGGATAGTTCCACGGAGCCATGATCAGGACGCGTCCCTTGGGTTCGAAGTGGCTACGGCTACGATTTAACGGAAATAAAAAACTCCAGCTGCCGTCCTTGTCTTCCATCCAGTCTGGCAGGTGGTTCACGGTGTGGTCGATTTCTTGAAGAACCGGAAAAACTTCAGTAAGCCAGGCTTCGGTTTGCGGTTTGTGAAAATCTTTCCACACGGCATCGTAAAATTCCTGCTGTCGTTTGACGATGGCCTTGCGGAGTCTTTGGAGCTTTTCGATGCGTTTTCGGACGGATGTTCGTGCTATTGCCCAACGGTTTTTACCTTGCAATTCAAAAAGATTGTTCAAAAAATCGCTCATAACGAAAATATAAGTTTTTTGTTGTAACAAACTCAACTTTATTTGAATGACTGGGGGCAGACCTATGACTTTGTCTGTCTTTTTTTATAGATTGTAGATATGGCCTCTTTAATCGAATACAATGGTAAGCGCCCGGTCCTGGGTGAACGCGTATTTATCGCCGATGGCGCGAAGGTGATTGGCGATGTGGAAATCGGAGACGATTCCTCGGTGTTTTACAACGCGGTTATTCGAGCGGACCTGGCTGAAATTCGGATTGGCAAGCGAACCAACATTCAGGACAATGTGACGATACATCTATCGACAGATGTGGGCGTGCATGTGGGCGATAACGTGACAGTCGGTCACAACGCCATTTTGCATGCCTGCGATGTCGATGACAATGTGCTGGTGGGCATGGGCGCTATTCTTATGGATGGGGTGCATATCAAGTCCAATAGCGTGGTGGCCGCCGGTGCCATAGTAACGCAGGATAAGGAATTTCCCGAAGGAAGCTTGATTGTGGGCGCTCCGGCTCGCGTGGTGCGAGAACTTACCGAAGATGAAATCCGCAAGTTCCACGAAAACGCGGAACACTATATAGTTGTAAAAGATATCCTAATGGATTCCGCAGAACATCATTGCGAGTAACCCGTTAAAGTCATTCTGGGACGAATGCCGTGAGAAACGGAATTTATTTTTAGTATTTTAGTACTTGAGGTCTTTGTGTATAAGTTTGTTTTTCTCATAAACCCGGTTAGTGGCGGTGGCCAGGGCAAGATGATTCACCAGTTCTTGCCCGAAATCATGGCGTCCATGAATTATACGGACGACCAGTGGAAGGCTGAGTTCACGAATATCGACGGGCTGGAAAAACAGATTAGCGATGCTCTTGCCAATACGGAAAAGCTTGTGGCTGTCGGTGGTGACGGTACTGTGTCGTCGGTACTTTCGGTGATGGTCTCTTCGGAATACGCAAAGTCCGTCAAGATAGGGCTGATTCCGCTGGGTACAGGAAACGACCTTGCCCGCGTGCTGAACCTTTACAAACCCTATGTGGACAAAGGGCTCCTGTTCCTGGTGCGCAGGCTTTTGCAGGCAAAGGCTCGTCCCTTCGATATTTGGAAGGTGAATGGCAAGATTGCCTTTGCGAACTATTTTTCGGGTGGAATCGATGCCCGAATCGCTCATGACTTTAATCATGCCCGTGCGGTGGGTGAATTCAATTCGAATTCCGTTATCGTGAACAAGCTGCATTATGTCAAGAGTTTCTTTGCGGACCGTTCGTATCATTTAAAAAAGGGAAAGCTTTCCTTTGTTGATGCCGAAGGTAAAAGTTGGCAGAAACTTTTGGATGGCCACCGCACGGTGATTGTCGGGAATATCCCGAGCTTTGCCAGCGGCGCGAATCCTTTCTACAAATCCGACATGGCGGACCGCTTGCTTGAAATCGTTTGTGTTCCGAATATGTTCATGTTCCTTTTGGCGATTGCCGTGGGAACGGTGCCTGTGGTGGGTAACTTTGTCAAGAAGCATTTCTTGAAAACGCACAAGGCGCGATCAATTGAACTTGAGTTTGCCGATGACGAGTTTCTGCAACTTGACGGTGAAGATCTGAGTGGAAAATTGGGCGGACACGTGAAGATTGATTTCGCCTGTCAGGTGCAGATTATGGCGCTGGGGGAATGATGTTCTCGGTCTGCGCTTCGGAAATAGTCGATTACCTGCAAAACGAATGTCATATTGAATGTGAATTTTTGCGCAAGTCAAAGGACCGCGCGCCATTGAGCGGCTTTGCGGCACTGACGCAGGCCCGTGAAAGTGATGTGAGTTTCTGGGTCGGTCGTATCGAGAGCGTGACGCATGCGAATGGACCTTCGAACGATGACTTGAAAAAGACGGCTGCCGGCCTCTTGTTTGTGCCTGCGGGTGTGCAATCGGGCGAGGTTTCGTTCGCCGAGATTTTTCCGAACGCAAAGAACATTGTCGCTGTTGCAGAACCATACCATGCCATGGTCAAGTTCCTGGAGCATTTCGAAGGCAACGGATTCATCGATAACATGGAATCGGGCATACATTTTGATCGCGACTATATGGGCGAGGGCTATGGCGAAAATGGCCCCTGGATTCACCCGTCGGCGGTTGTCGAAGGCTTTGTGGACGAAGGCTGCTTTGTCGGCCCCGGCTGCGTCGTGATGCGCGGTGCAAGTGTCGGGCGAGGCTGTCGCCTGGAATCGAATGTGTCCATTTACCCGAATGTCATCGTGGGCGAAGGTTGCATTTTCCAGGCAGGCGTCGTAGTCGGTAGCCGTGGCTTCGGCTTTTACGAGCACGAGGGCGAGCGTCGCATGGTGCCGCACTTTGCGGGCGTCCGCATCGGAAACCGCTGTAGCTTTGGCGCAAATACGGTCGTCGCGGCGGGCTTCATTTCTCCGACGACCATCGGCGACAATTGCCACTTGGATTCCATGGTGCAGGTTGCTCACAACTGCGTTTTAGGCAACAACATTTACATGGCCTCGCAGACGGCGCTCGGCGGCACGACGATTCTCGAAGACGGCGTACAGTTCGCGGGCGGCGCAAAGGCGGCAGGGCACTTGACAGTCGGTAAGAATGCGATTGTGACGGCGAAAGCGGGTGTCACCAAGAACGTTCCCGCAGGCAAGACCGTTGCTGGGTTCCCAGCGATTGACATCGACATCTGGCGCCGTCAAATGGTCGAACTCCGCGTCATGGCGAAAAAGAAGCTAGAGAAGTAGGCCGTAGGAAGTGTCACGAACGTGTCATCCTGAGCGCAGAGCTGTAAGGCTCGAAGTCGAAGGATCTAGTTGATAAAGGTATGAAAATATCTTTCTGCAGAAACTTACTTTTATTTGCTATTTTGTAGCACGTAATGAGTAATGTGTGTGAATTTTCATCTCGCAGTTTGAGTTTTGGGCAGGCTTCTGTGTCGGTGGAACCACTGGAGCGTGACCCGCAGAAGGTTCCTTTTGTGGCGTGGTATGTGGGCGAGAAGCTTTTTTACCGCAGCGATGCGTGTCATTGTTTTGAAGAACTTGAATTTTTTGCGCAGCGTACCGCCGGTTACAGGTTGAAGGACTCGGCGGGTTCTGCGGCGGGGGAGTCTTCGATGCAGTTGCTTTCGCCGGAGCATTTGGCACCCGTGTTCCTGATGTGGCCGCACCGGCGCTTTAACGTGCGACTCACTGATGCGACCAAGCCCGAAGTCCCGATGATGGACGGTTCTGCGATTCCGTTCTTCTGCGAAATGCGAAAATTTTGCGGAGCGCCCGAAGAACTCGTCTTTTACGATGCCCCCGTGCATGCTGAATGGGACTTGCGTAGCGACGCTTCCATCTACGGTCATGTTCGCATCGCGCCTGCCGAAACATTTGAAGTCGAATACGTACTCGACCGCAATTCCGCCCGCGACGGTTACGACCTCAAGTCAGCGACATCCGTTTCCATTTATTCGCCTGAAAATTTGTACCAAATTTTCATGGCGCGCACCTTCATTCACCAGGTGGAACTGGAGCGCGCCCGTGCGGCAGGACTCCTCGCAGGCGTCGATGAATCTTGCGGGCTATTACTTGATGGCTTTACGCCCGAAGCCGAATGTTGCTCCAAATTCCGCATTGCGAACGAACCTGCGATGCATAAAATACTAGATTTAATTGGAGACCTGAGTTTTATCTGTCCGGCCCTTCCGAGGGTCAGAATCGAAATCACCAACGGTGGGCACGTGTCCCACCGGCAAATAATGGAGAAAATCATTCCTTATGTCCATGCTGGAATCTTTACCCAAGTCTAACGTCGATGGAATCCTCTACGATGCCGAAGTCGTCCACAGCGTTCTTCCGCAGAAGGCCCCGTTTGCCTTTGTCGATGAAATCCTCTCCCTCGATGCTGAAAACATGGAAATCGTTGCCAAGTGGCACTTGACCGGTGAAGAAGGTTTTCTCAAGGGACATTTCCCGGGCAATCCGGTGCTCCCCGGCGTGATTCAGATTGAATCCATGGCCCAGGCTGCCACGCTTCTGACCATGATCGGTCGCGAAGCCGAAACCACGGGCAAGCGCCCGGCATTCATGGGGGTCGAAAACTGCCGTTTCCGCGCTCCGGTGATTCCGAAGGCCGAAATCGTCTTGAAGGCCAAGCTCATCATGGCCCGCCACGGCATTTACAAGTACAGCGGCGAACTTCTGACCGTTGACGCCGAAGGCAAGGAAACGCTCTGCACCAAGGCCGACTTCAGTGCCGCCATGGTGTAAGTTACGGGTCTAGCAATTCGCCACGAATCACTTCGACTTGATCCCCGACCAAACTGATAATGTTGGTCGGGTTTATTTCTATGGGACCGCAGTCGACCATCATATCGACGGAATGTTCGAAGGTCTTCCAGATGTCATCGGGTTCGTACATGTCTTCGTCGGTGAGCTTGGCGGCCGTGCTCAGAATCGGCTTGTCGAAATGCTGGAAAAGTTCCTTGAAGAACGGGTGCGTCGGCATTCTCACGCCGATTTCGGGGCGCTTGACGTCCAGGCGGCGGGCGATATGCGGGTCGGCGGGCAAAATAAACGTGTAGGGTCCGGGCACGCGCGGCTTCATGATATTGAACGCGAAGTTATCGACTCGGGCGTAATCGGTCGCCTTGCGGATATCCGGAATGATGAGTGCCATGAAGAACTTCTTCATCGGCTTCTTGAGGGCGTAAAGCTTGTGGATTGCCTTGGGCGATTCGGCGTTGCAGCCAATCGCGTAACCGGATTCAGTGGGGTAGAGAACAAGACCGTCGTCTTCGAGGGCGGCAGCGGCAAGCTTCACGATTCTCGCTTGCGGATTTACAGGGTGAACTTCAAAACGCATGGCGATAATATAGATTATCCGCTAACACTGCGGAATGACTTGGGTGCCTTCAAAGGCGTTCTTGATATGCAAAAAATGGAGCGGCTTCTGGTAGACTCGTGCCGACAGAACGTCAAATCGGCAGGGCTGGTCGAACCCCTTGGGAGCAACCTCCTTCTGCGTGTGCAAGAAATGACAGGCGGTCTTCCAGATTTTCCTCTGCTTGGTGGCGTTCACGCGGGCCGCCGGGTTCCCTTGCTGGTTGTTCCAGACGGACTTGACCTCCACGAATACGACCGTTTCTCCGTCCTTGGCGACAATGTCGAGTTCTCCACCCTGGTAGGCGTAGTTTCGGGCGACAATCTCGTAGCCTTCGCGGCTGAGGTATGCCGCGGCTTGGGTCTCGATGAAGTTCCCCTTCGGCTTGTTACTGGATTTAGGGGCGGTCACTACGGTAATTCCATTCCGAGCAGGCGGATTTCCGATATGGCGAAGTCCTCGTTCTCGCCGTCGTAGATGTCGTCGAGGTAGACTTTAAGTTCGCTGGTTTCCATGGCCTGGATATTCGGGTACTGCATGCCGCGGATATTTTCGAGCTTGATTTTCTGCTTGAAACCGTCCTTGGTTTCTAGCGTGATTGTCTTGGGCTTTTTGAAAATGCGGAAACGGTCGCCGAATGCGTCATCTACGGATTTCTGGTATCCGACAGCGATTCCGAAATGGGTGACAATCGCGTTGTTGTCAAAATACAGCGTAAGGACCGGATTCTGCGGCTTTTGCGGCATCGTGTAGAGCCAGGCTGTTTTAAGGTCGTTGTCATTCAGGTTGTCGAGTGGGTAGCCGCTGCTTTCTTCGACTTCGAGCGCCTTGGTCTCGTAGTTGCCAAGAGCGTCGCTCCATTCCAGTTCCCGCAGGGTGCTCTCGGGCTTGTGCGTGAGCATCAGGAGAATCAGCAGCATGATGATGAGCGGGAAAATGAAAATGGCGAGCGCTGTGAGCTTTTTCTGGAGCATACGGGCACGCGGCGTAATGATGTTCGCCATTTCGGTGATGGAGGCCGTGTGGCGGCGCAGTAGGGATCCTCCCATGGTGGGGCGGGGTGTCTGGCGAGTTCCCTTGTCCGGAGGGAAAACCTGGTCGCAGGCATCCAAAAATTCTTGCATGTCGTGGAAGCGCTCGTTCAGCTTTTTCTTGAGGCACTTGAGAATTAACTGCGAAAGTCCTGGCGGCATGTCCTTGCGGAAAAGCTCCGGTGCAGGCGGCTGTTCCTGAACATGCTTGAGGGCAATTTCGACGGGGCGATTGCCTTCGAAGGGGAGTCGTCCGCAGGTCATTTCGAACAGGATGACGCCCATGCTGTAAATGTCGGACTGGATGGTGACATTGTCGCCGTGGCACTGTTCCGGTGACATGTATTCGGGGGTGCCCATGGTCATGCCTGTTCGCGTAAGGCGGTCCTTTTCCATTTCCTGGATGTAGGAAATGCCGAAGTCCATGATGAAGACGCGGTTGTCGCGCGTCAGCATGATGTTGGACGGTTTTACGTCGCGGTGGACGATGCCCTTGTTGTGGGCGGAAAGCAGGCCGCGTGCGATTTGGCGGATGATGACTTCGATGGCCTCAAAGGATAGCTGTTCCTTTTTATGCAGGATGTCGGCGAGGTTGGTTCCTTCGACATAGGTCATCGCGATAAAAAGCTGGCTGTTTTGCTGACCGAAGTCAAAAACATGGACGATGTTCTGGTGGTCCAGCTCTTTCATCGCCTGGGCTTCCAGGTAGAAACGCTTGATTGCTTCTTCATCGGAGGAGGCATCCAGAATCTTGAATGCGACGATTCGATTCAGTCTTTTGTCCATCGCCTTGTAAACATTGCCCATTCCACCTTTGCCGAGGGCTCCGATGAGGTCATAGTTTTCGTTGAAGGGGCGAGGAAAAATTTCTTGTTTCTGAGGTGCAATCATTTTGCTTTCTTGGAATAGTTAAGTTTTATAACAACCACAATATAAAAACATACGGCGATTACGAGTGCCGAAATAACGTTTTCGATGGGGTCGTTTCTCTCTAAAAAAAGATTCAGCAGGTTTGTCTGGTTGTAGCGGGACCAGATGACATAAGATAGGGTGCGGCCAAGTGGCAACATCTGGTCAAGCGGAACGAGCGCTCCGGCAAGGGCGACCTGCGGAATGATGAGGAGCGGCAACATGGCATTCGCCTGTCCCTGGTTCTTGGCGAAGGTACTGACGGTGAGCCCGACGGCGACGGGCGGGATTACCGTGACGGCAATCGACAGGAACAACAACGATACGGGAAAGTGGGCTGAAATCCGGAAATGGATAAAAGCGTAGACGACGATGGTTTGCAGGAAGGCGACCAGCGTGGGAATGGCGGCTTTGGCGATCAGGGTGGGAAAAATCGGGATACCCTTACGGAATTCGGCCTGGAGAATTTCCTTTTCCTGTACGATTTCGCGGATGGACAGTGAAAGGGCGAGCCAGTTGGCGCAGAGGATAAGGGCGAAGGCGACTATCCAGAGCGACGAAAGTTCCGAGAAAATCTGCGAGAATAGGAATCCGATGACGAGGGGCTGCAAAAGGAGCGTGAGAAACTTGCCCTTGTCGCGGAACCATTGCTTGGCGGTAAGTCCCATTTTGTAGAACAGGACCGGTGGATGCTTGACTTTGGGAAAGTAACAAGGGACGGCTGTTTCCGGGGCGAGGGCATTGGTCGTGTCGTCGGCCGTTTCAGAAGAATTGCCGGTGGGAATGGCGCAGCTGTTGAACAGCGTTTTCCACTGGGTGGCCGTTTCGTCATTCAGGTTCGCGAGAATCTTTTCGGGATCGTCGCTTTCAAAGAATCGGTAAGCTTCTTCGGGGCTTCCGTAGAAAGCCTGTTCGCCCTGGTGCAGCACGAGGACTTTGTTCGCAATTTCGAGCGCTTCGTAGCTGTGGGTGGTAAGGATGACGGTGTGGCCGAGGAAGGCGAGCTGCTTCAGGTGCGTGCAGAGAATTTTGGAATTGTACGGATCCAGTCCCGAAAGCGGTTCGTCGAGGATAATCAGCCCCGGATTTCCCATAAGTTCGTGGGCGAGGGCGGCTCGGCGGCATTCGCCGCCGCTGAGCGTCTTCACGGGGTTCTGCATCCGTTCGCTCAGCCCGAAAAGTTCGCCGAACTTTTCGAGCCGCCCCGTGGCGTTCTTCTTAAAGTCTTCGACACTCATACCGGTGCGACCGCCATCCATCAGTGTTTCTCTGACGGTGAGGTCGCGCCTAAGTTCAGGATCCTGTTCCAGGAAGGCGATATGCTTCCGGATTTCCTCGTTGCGGTAGTCGAGCCCGCCGATGCAGACGGAGGATTTCTCACCTTTCTTAAGCTTCCCTTGCAGCAACCTCAAGAGTGTCGATTTTCCTTGTCCCGAACGCCCGATAATGGCGAGGATTTCTCCGGCTGGGAGCTTGAAATTGATCCCTGACAAAATCTGCTTTTTCCCTGCGAAGACATCCAGGTTGGAAACTTCGACATCGAATCCCAGGGGAAGGTTCTTGCAGGTCAACTGTTGCATGGAATACTGGAATGTACAACTGGGCAACCGAACGGTCTGGCCTTCCTTCAGTTGAAGCAACTTGGTCGCCTTCCCGTGCATATCGAGTAATTTTTCGTTGAAGCGGATTTCTGCGGTTCCCGCCTGCATTCTTGCAGAAACACCTTCGGGAATGTCCATGTGCAGATTGTCGAGTGATTCCCATTTCTCTTGGAGCAGCTTCGATTGGACGAGGTCATGCTCGGCAGATTCCATAAGCAAAAGCTGCAGACGTCCGCTTTTCAGTGTCGCTCGTAGCTGCAGCGGTCCAATCAGAATGACATCGCCATCTTCAAGGGGGCGTTCCGCGGCGTCGCTTCCGTTTACCTGCGTGACACTGTTTTGCGAAAGGTTCTTTAGAATCCATTGTCCATCCGCATTTTCGATCACCGCATGATATCTAGAAACCATCGGGTTGTCAAGCACCAGAGTGTTGTCTGGCTTACGACCGATGGTAAACGGCTCGCCGATTTGCGGAGTGATGATTCTAAACGACTGCATGAATCAGTAGACAGTTAGAAGAGGTTAGCGAAGGTCTTTAAGGCCCTTGATAAATCGGTCGCAAGCCTTCTGCAGCGTTTCGTCGCTTGCTGCATAAGAGAATCGCACGCAGCTGTCGTCGCCGAAAGCGGCTCCCGGCACAATCGCAAGTCCCTGAGACTGCAGCAGGTATTCGCAAAGTTCGATAGAGCCACCGATCACCTTGCCTTCGGGCGTTTTTTTGCCGTAGAAACTCTTGACGGGTGCGAACAGGTAAAAAGCGCCTTCGGGAGCTCGGCACGGTTCCGGCAGAATTTCGGCGGTGCGCTTGAGCATGTAGTCGCGGCGCTTGCGGAAGGCAGCCTGCATAGCGTGAACATTGCTCTTGTCCATCTGCAATGCTCCAAGGGCGGCGTATTGTGCCACGTTGCTTGGGTGGTGAGTGGCCTGCCCCTGGATTTTTCCGATAATCTTTGCGATTTCTGCCGGAGCGGCATTGTAACCGATTCTCCAGCCGGTCATGCAATGCGACTTCGAAAACCCGTTAATCACGATGGTGCGTTCCGCCATTCCGGGGAGGGCTGCGGCGGAGCAGAATTCCGTGTCGTAGGTGAAGTATTCGTACACTTCGTCCGAAATGCAGTAAATGTCGCTTTCGACGATGACCTTCGAGAGCGCTTCGATTTCTGCCTTGCTGTAAACGGCACCCGTCGGGTTGCAGGGGTTGTTCAAGAGGATTGCCTTGGTCTTTGCGGTAATCGCTGCCTTCAAGGCTTCGGGCTTGATCTTGAAACCGTCTTCTATTTTGGTGCTTACAATCACCGGCTTTCCGCCGAGCCACTTGACGAGTTCGGGGTAAGTCACCCAGTACGGTGCCGGAATAATGACTTCGTCGCCTTCGTTTATAAGGGCTGCGAGCGAATTGAAGACGGCGTGTTTGGCTCCGCTCGTCATGATAATCTGTTCCGGCTTGTAGTCCAGACCGTTTTCTTTTTTCAGCTTTTCGGCAACGGCCTTGCGGACTTCGAGAATGCCTACGGGAGCGGTGTAGCGGGTCTTGCCTTCGCGAATGGCCTTGCAGGCGGCATCTTGAATCGGCGTCGGTGTCGGAAAATCGGGCTCGCCGGCCCCCAGGCTTACGACATCCTTGCCGTCGGCAATCATCTGCTTGGCCAAGGTGTCAATGGCGACTGTTAAAGAAGCTGCAATGTTAAGGGTTCTTGCGGATAAGTCTTTCATGTCTTTTCTTTGCCTTTTTCAAAATGCGGTAAGCGTCTAGCGTACTTGCGGTCAAGGGGTAAATGGTAAACAGTGAAACGAAAATGCACAGGAGGCCGATAAAGGCTATCAGGCCAACGCTCTTGATGCCCGGATGCGGAGAAAGCAGCATGGCGATTGCGCCGACAAAGGAGGCTCCCTGCGCTCCTATAATAGGAAGGAGTTTCGTCTGCATGATGGTCCATGCATTTCCGCCTTGCTTTTCGTAGTAGGCGGACCACAGTTGAAGAGCCCCGTCAACGCTTACTGCGATTAAGAGAACAAATGCAATCGAACTGTATGCCGAAATGTGGATGTCAAGAAGGTGAACGCTGATGGTGACCCAGCTCATGGCAAAAAGGGCGGGAAGTAGCGTAAAGAAAGCTCGGCTCAACTTGTTGTAGAACAGGAGTAAAATAAACCACATCAACAGGGTGCCGAATAAGATAGACTTGTCTATATTTCCGAGAATGGTGTCGAGCAAAGTGGCTCTTAGGATGGGGGTTCCGTAAACCTTGTAGGTTCTGTCGTGAATTCCGTCAATTTGTTGCAGCTGCTCGGCAATATGGCGGCAGGTGATACCGTTGTTCGGATCGGAGCTGGGGATGATGAATGCGAAAACGCCGGAATTTCCGCTCTTGTCGCTAAACTTGCGACGGATGCTTTCGGAAAGTTCGAATTCCTTGATGTCGTTTTCATAGTTGTCTAGCATCTCGATAATGGCGGCACTGTCATTGGAATTTAGTCGTGCAAGGATGTCGTCTGAAACGAGCTTCTTGAGTGTCTCGATTTTATGTTTTTTTTCGACGCTCGTCTTGGGGAGGAATTGGTACTGGGTGTAGATTTTCCCGAGATCCTTGAGGCGCCCTTTCTTTTGTAGGTGCTCGAAGTTTTCGACAAGGTCATCGTTGAAAGAGGAATCGGGAAGCATCACGATGATGGGGTCGTATGTGGAAAAACCGGTTTCTGCAATCAGGGCTTTTGCCTCGCGTTCTTCCAGCTGCATTTCGGTCTGTTTGAAATCGTAGAGGAATTGCAGGTTGATTCCGCTATACAGCCACGCCGCTGCACTGACAATGCTGATGGTCGTGATGATAATCCAGTTGACCTTGAACGAGAACAGGCGCTTGCGGTGCCTGTAGGTACTCGCGTCAAAGTGAATGTCGAAAGGCTTTTTTCTCTGCAAAATCAGAAGGAGCGATGTCGTTAGCAAGGTGCAGGTCAGCAGGTTGAGCATGCTGCCGATCGCGCCGAGGATTCCGAACTCACGGAGTCCCGGAAGGGGAACTAGGATAAAGGTGCTGAAAAGAGCCGCCATGATAAACGACGATGCGGTAACGACGGGGCCGATTCCGAGCAGGGCGCTTTCGATACAAAGGACGGGACTGAGTTTCTTTTCGCGCTCGTGAAAATACCGCGAGAAGACATGCGTCACAATCTGGCAGGCATGCCCTGGCAGCAAGAGTCCGAGTGAAAGCGTGAAGAGGTTTATTCGTCCGAAAAGAACGTAGGCAAGTCCGAGGGTGAAAACCGTCGGGAGGGCAAGCGGAATTGCCGATACAAAAATGAGCTGGGGTTGCCTATAGAAATTGATGATTAATAGTACGAGGATAATGAGGGCTGCGATTCCTCCTGCAAATTTCGCTTCGGGGAGTAGGGCTTTTCCGGCCTTAATGGAGTCGTAGACTTTCCCGGTGTAGTAGACGTTGATGCCATTCTGGTTCTTTTTGACAAAGCGCTGAACCTTCCCTAGAAGTTGTCGGTTGGCTTGCAGGTCCGAGATGGAGGTCGTTGGGTAGATGTCTATGATTCGGATGGAACCCTGTTGGTTTGCGAAATCTTGTTGAAGGCTTTTAAAATACTTGGCTTCTATCTGCGAAATGATTTCGACGGTATCGTGGGTGGGGGGCAGGGAGGACGGTTCAGCCAAGTCCACCAGGAGCGGATTGTGTTTCCGGATTTGTTCGTCCTTGATTTTGTCCAGTTTTTCGATTACTTGGTCCAAGTCTTTTTCGCTGGCATACAGGAGCCTGTTTCTCTTGAAAAAGTCAAGGTCCGTCATGTATTCGGTGTAATGGACGGCCGGATCATTCTCAAGATGGCGGGCGAGATTCTGGGCGAACTGGAAGTTGGCGCTGCTGTCTTTGGATTGGATGACGACGGTAAGGCTGCCGAATCCGCCAAAGGCTTTTTCAATAGCTTGATAATCGGCTTCGACTTCTTTTCCGTTGAGCGTGTCCTGCAGCTGAATTTCCCAGCGAAGGTTTTCGATGGGGTAGATTGAGAGGAGTGCCAACACCGAAAAAAGCGCAATCATCGTTTTGGGATAATGCGCAATTTGTTGGATGATTTTGGCAACAAACGAAAACATGTCTCTAATATAATTAATAAATTGTGGGTGTATGTTAAAAAGAGGTTTCGGATCTCTAGCTGTTTGGGTGATAATGCACCTGCTCCTTTGGGGGACAGGCGTGTCTCGTGCTGAAATTTCCGAAAATCAAGAGAAAAACGATGCTCCTGAAAAACAGGATGATTTGGCCTCTCAAGAGGTTGCGGTTGAAGATGACGGCTCCTTCAAGTGGTCTTGCCTTTGGATGTGGCCGTTCAACAACGTAATCCAACCTGTTTTGAACGGCCTGATTTATCCGATTGCCAAACCTGTGGACTACGCTTTTGAAAATGACATTATTCAAAAGTCGGTAGATTTGATTACCTTCGGAGAAAAGCGCAATATCCTGATTTATCCCGGATTCAACTTGAAGCCGGGTTCCCAGACGATGCTCGGACTGACTTACCGTCATCGCGGAATTTTGCTGGACCAGGATTACCTCGTGATGCAGGGGGGCTATTATGCCAATGGCGATGTCGAACTCTCTGCCCGTTATACGAAACACTCTCTTTTTGGCACTAAATTCTTTGGCGGTTTTCGTTATAATATGGTGTATGACCGCAATCACGTCTTCAGGATTCCCGAAACCCAGAAAGCTTATCTTGAACCGGATTCGACTTACTCGTTTACATGGCGCTTGGGAACCCCGCTTCCCCGTTTGACCAATTGGAATACGGAAGCCTGGGTTACGCTGAAATGTTACCGTTACAGCCATCCCGATGTAGAGGACTCGCTACTGATTAGTGACGATTTCCCCATCGATGACCGCGGTATTTACCAGAACCGAAACCAGCTCCCGATAGGTTTTTCCATAGTCTACGACAATATTGATAACGCCTACGCTCCGTCTCGTGGAACCCGTGCGATGTTCAGTACCTCGTATTCTTTTGTGGGGGATTACAGCGGAGTCAATGTTCGTGACTTGGGGCTTGATCCCGAGGAGTTCGGAAAAGAACGGATTGAAAGCAGCGATATGAATCACGATTATTTTTCAACGGAATTCGTGTTCCAGCACTATTTCTACTTGGGAAAAAGTAAGGAATATATGTTGTCTGTGAAAGAGGCGCGTGTCAATCGCAAGTTCTATACCGATTTTTCGTGGGATGAAGCTCTTCGAATCTGGAGACCGGAACAGGTGCGGGAAACTCTGTTCGAGCGAAGGGTGATTGCCTTGCAGTATAGGCTTGTGGACCTTTGGGAAATGGAAAAGGGAGGCGCTCCGCACGATGTCTTTGTCAAGTTGAACGCGAATACGCCCCTGCGAGGTTACCCCGATTCCTGGACGACGCACCACATGATGTCCTTGAGTGCGGAATACCGCTGGCCGGTGGACCGTTTTGTCGATGGCGTACTTTTTGACGAATACGCGATGATTGCCCCGGAAGTCGATGAGTGGAGTTTTTCTCATTTTTATAATTCCTGGGGGTTTGGTATTCGCGTCCGCATGCCCAATATGTACCTGTTCCGTGTCCAATTCGGTTTCCACGGTCTGCATGGCGTGAACCTGATTTTGACTCTCGCTCCCGAGTTCAAGTAATTTTCTATCTTTACCTTTGTAAAAATTCAAACAAGGATAAAATCATGCGTGATCAATTCGAAAGCCCGCTTATCAAGCGTTACGCCAGCAAGGAAATGAGTTTCATCTTCAGTCCGCAGTACAAGTTCCAGACTTGGCGGAGGCTCTGGATTTATCTCGCCGAATCCGAAATGGAGCTAGGCCTCCCGATTACGCAGGAGCAGGTGGACGAACTGAAGGCCCACGAAAAGGACATCAACTTCGAAGTCGCCGAAGAAGAAGAAAAGCGCCGCCGCCACGACGTGATGAGCCACGTCTATGCTTACGGCGTGCAGTGCCCGAAGGCCAAGGGCATCATCCACCTGGGTGCAACATCTGCATTCGTGGGTGACAACACCGACCTTATCCAGATGCAGCAGGCCATGATTCTCGTGCGCAAGCGTCTTTGCCGCGTGATGGACAAGCTTTCCAAGTTTGCCATGGAATATAAGGATATGGCCCAGCTCGGCGCCACCCACTTCCAGGCCGCCCAGCTCACGACTGTGGGTAAGCGCGCTTGCCTCTGGCTCCAGGACATGCTCATCGACCTCGAAGAATTGAACTTCCTCATCGAAGTGCTTCCGTTCCGTGGCGTGAAGGGCACCACCGGTACCCAGGCTTCCTTCATGGACCTGTTCAACGGCGACGAAGAAAAGATCATGGAACTGGACCGCCGCGTGACCGCCAAGGCAGGCTTCAAGCGCGTGCTCACCATCACCGGCCAGACCTACACCCGTAAGTGGGACAACCGCGTGAACCAGGTGCTCAGCTCCATCGCTCAGAGTTTGCACAAGTTCGCCACCGACATGCGCCTCATGCAGGGCGTCAAGGAAGTGGAAGAACCCTTTGAAAAGACTCAGATTGGCTCCAGCGCCATGGCTTACAAGCGTAACCCTATGCGCTCCGAACGTATCTGCTCCCTCGCTCGTTTCGTGATGGCCCAGGTGAACAGCACCGCCTTCACGCAGGCGACGCAGTGGTTCGAACGCACCCTCGACGATAGCGCCAACAAGCGCCTCGCCATTCCGGAAGCGTTCCTCGCCATGGATGCCATGCTCATCATTGCCGAGAACGTCACCAACGGCCTCGTGGTTTATCCGAAGGTGATTGAAAAGCGTATCATGGCCGAACTCCCGTTCATGGCCACCGAAAACATCATCATGGAAGGCGTCAAGAACGGCGGCGACCGTCAGGAACTCCACGAAGAAATCCGCGTGATGTCCATGGAAGCGGGCAAGGTCGTCAAGGAACAGGGCAAGGACAACGACTTGCTCGAACGCGTGCTGAAGAACGAAAAGTTCCAGAAGCTCGGCATCACCGAAGCGAAACTCAAGGAGATCCTCGACCTCCGCAAGTTCGTGGGTCGCGCTCCGGGACAGGTCATGAAGTTCGTGACCGAAGAAGTTCGCCCGGCGATTGATGCCGTGAAGGACTGGGCGAGCATTGACGCCGGTGAACTGAAGGTGTAATTTTTTGCAGAATAATAAACGGAGTTTTTATGTCCAACTATTGTCCTGTTATCGGTCTTGAAATCCATTGCCAGCTCGCGACTAAAACCAAGATGTTCTGCGGCTGCGAAATCGAAGTGAATACGACCCCGAACAAGCACGTTTGCCCCGTTTGTCTCGGTATGCCGGGTGCCATGCCCGTGCCGAACAAGAAGGCGGTGGAGTATGCCATTCGTCTGGGCCTTGCGCTCAACTGTGAAATCGACCTGAACGCCATGTGGACCCGCAAGAACTATTTCTATCCGGACCTGCCGAAGGGCTACCAGATTACCCAGACGGGCGGACTTCCGGTGTACGACCACCCGATCTGCAAGAATGGCTGGCTCGAAATCGTCAAGGAAGACGGCACCAAGAAGCGCGTGGGCATTACCCGTATCCACATGGAAGAAGACGCCGGCAAGCTCATCCACGACATGAGCCCCACCGATTCCCACTTCGACGCGAACCGCTGCGGCACTCCGCTCTGCGAAATCGTGACCGAGCCGGATATCCGTAGCCCCGAAGAAGCGGTGCTCGTGCTCAAGAAAATCAAGCAGACGCTGGAATATACCCGTGTTTCCAACGCCAACATGGAAAACGGCAACATGCGCTGCGACGGCAACATCTCGCTCCGTGCAAGCGAAGACGCCCCGTTCGGTATCCGCGCCGAAATCAAGAACCTGAACAGCTTTACGAACCTCGAGAAGGCCCTGTACTGCGAAATGAACCTGCAGGCCTCGACCCTCGATGCCGGCAAGGAAGTGGAACAGTGCACCAAGCGCTATGACCCCAACGCCGACAAGACGATTGTGATTCGCTCCAAGGAAGATGCCCATGACTACAAGTACTTCCCGGAACCGGACATGGTCCGCCTCGTGACCGACCCGGCCTTCGTGGAAGAAATCCGCCGCACGCTTCCAGAACTGCCGGATGCCCGCCGCAAGCGCTTCATGGACGACTTCGGTGTTTCCGAATACGACGCCATGGTGCTGACCGAAGACCGCGACGTGAGCGAATGGTACGACACCGCCGCGAAGAACTGCAAGAACGGCAAGGTCTTGGCCAACTGGGTGATTACTGAACTCCTCGCCAAGGTGAAGGAACTTGAAGGTGGCCTCTCCGCCCTCAAGATCAAGCCCGAAGACCTCTGCAAGCTTGTGAACCTCATCGCCGACAACACCATCAACGGTAAGATTGCAAAGACGGTCTTCGCCGAGATGTTCGAGACCGGCAAGGACCCCGAAGCCATCGTGAAGGAAAAGGGCCTCGTGCAGGTGACCGACACCGGTGCCATCGAAGAAGTAATCCGCGCCGTCTGCGCCGAAAACGCTGCCCAGTTCGCCGAATTCAAGGCCGGCAAGGTGGCGCTCAAGGGCTTTCTCGTGGGTATGACCATGCGCAAGTCCGGTGGCAAGGCCAACCCGGGCCTCGTGAACCAGATCCTCGACAAGCTCGCGAAGGAAGGTTAAGACGAGAGACGAAAGACGAAAGCGGACAGCACTTAGCGATTTATCGCTTAGTGCGCATGGCCACCAAGGTGGGACGAAAGAAGCAAGGTCGCTGAGCTCGCCGAAGCGCCTTGTTTATGCTGTTCTCCTTGCCCTATTTCTTGCGATCCCCGCGGCTGCCGCAGACAAACTCGACAAGTACGACAGCGCTTATGTCAGTACGCTGAACATGACCGACGAAGAAGCGGCGGAACTCTATGGCATCGATTCGACCAAGCTGAATCAGGGTCCGACGCTCCAGGAACTCAACGAAGAAAATCCTAGCTACGTCAAGCGCGAATACAACCACCGCCAGCAAGTCATTGTTGGCAGCGTGGTGATGCTCTGCGTCGCCGTTGCCATGGTTCTGATGAACAATTACAATCCGAAGCGCTAGTGGGGGCATGAACCTCGCTTTTTTTGTATTATACTGTTTGTATAATATAGATTGAAAAATTCTGTATTTGTCTTTTAAAATTGTGATTTTTGGCTAAAAAATTAAATTTTGTATAGTAACTTTTGTTGCCTTTCAAAGAACATGAATGTATATTGTATACATGAAATAAGACTTCATTTAATCAAAAAATTTTTTTGAAAAATGAAAAAGAGTTAACCAAAAGGGGGTTGATTATGAATAAGGTTATCACAACTGCAGCTTTGGCTCTTGCGCTTGTTGCTTGCTCGGACAATTCTTCTGTGAATGGTCCTGAGAATCATCAACTTGGCGGAGGCGGTACGGCTGTGCTGGATTCCACGCGGAATGTGTCGCTCGAAATGGGAGCGTGCAAGGCTAATCCTTATGATAATGTTTTGCTGAAAGATGCATCGAAAAATCCCAAAGCGTATTTGATTACTGACGAAAATGGCGCGTATCAGGTTGTCATCCCGAATTTGTCTGATGCATGCGGCGTTGGTGAAGTTGTTTTCAATAACAAACGTTCCTTGGATACGCTGATAATTTCTTACACGGTTGGGGATGTTACTGAATGCATGTGCGTTACGGACCATTTTTTTAACATCGACCCTCTTGATGCCGATATCAAGTTTTTGTATCATTGGGGAACTGTTTACGAAGTGGTGCCGGGGCCTGTTCCCGGAAATCAGTCCTCCGATTCTTCGGCAACCCAAGCGGCATCGTTAATCAATGCGGAATGCAAAGATGTTCTCGCTAAGTCCGCTGCTTCAAACGAAAACTTGCTTTCGGACGCTTTGGATCCCGTCACGGAAAATTCCGTCACGGAAAATCGAAGGGTGGCAATACGCTCTGCCGAAGATGAAAAATTTGACAGAATTTCTATAGACGACGTTTATGTTATTTGTGGATCTGTTATTGAAGAGATTAATGTCACCGCGTCGAATGACACGCTTTATGTCGATCCGAAAATTATTTCGAAACTAGATAGTTCGGGTCCTGTTCCTGATTGCCTGTGCCCGACACTTGTTTCCTTTAATATAGAGAGGACTTCCAAATTCTCAAATGCAAATTATCTTGTATATCAGAATGATTTGGTAATGCCTTTGGAAAATAGATAGAATGGGAAGGCGTAGAGGGAAAAAGCATTTATACTATAATCGAACTAAATTTTTCAAAAACAAAAGGAGGCTCGGCCTCTTTTTTTTATATTTGTGGGTATGAAGTACACAGACGAAGCAAAACAGAATTTCAAGGCCCTCTCCAATAACCCTTATCCCGGTCGTGGCATTGTCCTCGGCGAAAGTGCCGACGGCAAGTCCTATGTGCAGGTGTACTGGATCATGGGCCGTAGCGTGAACAGCCGCAATCGCGTGTTCGAAATCGAACGGTCGACCGGCTTCATGAAGACCAAGGCCTTCGACGAATCGAAGCTCACGGACCCGCACCTGATTATCTACTACCCGGCACGCCACACTGCCGACGTCCAGATTATCACGAACGGCGACCAGACCGACACGATTTACGATGCTATCAAGCTCGGCGGCACCTTCGAGAGCGCCCTCCGCACGCGCCAGTACGAAGACGATGCCCCGAACTTCACGCCGCGTATTTCCGGCATCCACTACAAGAACGCAAGCCCCGCCGTGTACAAGCTCTCTATCCTCAAGAGCCGTAACAACAGCGAAGAAGCTGGTTGCGAACGCATGACGTTTGAATACGAGAAGGCTTTGCCCGGTCTCGGCCACTTCATCAGCACCTACGAAACTGATGGCAGCCCGATTCCGTCTTTCAACGGTTTCCCGAAACTGATGCCGATTTTTGACAACGCCGAAGACACGCTCAAAAAGTACTGGGCCGCCCTCGACAAGGACAACAAGGTGTCGCTCATGGTCAAGTGGATTGACAAGAAGACCTTCAAGGCCAAGACCCTGATCGTGAACAAGAACAAGTAATTGCTATATTTGCCAACGAATTTCAACAATCAACACAAGAAGGTCTAACAATGGCTAAAATTCCTGCAGTCCTTATCTTTGGCGCACCGGGTTCCGGCAAGGGCACCGTCGGCGCAAAGCTCGCTGCTACTACCTCTCTCAAGCACATTTCTACGGGCGACATCTTCCGCGGTATTGCTCCGTCCAGCGAATCCGGCAAGCTCCTCGCTTCTTACTCCAGCAAGGGTCTCCTGGTTCCGGATGAAGCCACTGTCGAAATCTTTGGCCGCTTCATCGAAGGCCTCATCAATACGAACAAGGTAAATCCGGACAAGGACACACTCCTCCTCGACGGTATTCCTCGTACGGTTGCCCAGGTCAAGCTCATCGAATCCGTGGTCGACGTGAAGCACATCTTCGTGCTCGACATCAAGGACGAAAAGACCATCGTGGCCCGCCTCCTGAACCGCGCCAAGATCGAAGGCCGTAAGGACGATGCTGACGAAGCCGTGATCAAGAACCGCCTCAAGGTGTATAAGGAATCCACCGCCAAGGTTCTCGGCAAGTACAGCAAGTCCATCATCAGCCGCATCAACGGCGACAACACTCCGGACGAAGTGTTCTGCGACACGCTCGCTGCCTACGTGAAGTTCTGCAAGAGCGCTTGCAAGGCTTCTGCAAAGAAGCCCGCTGCCAAGAAGACCGCAAAGGCTAAAAAGAAGTAGTAAATTACGCTTTGCCTTTGCTCTCGCCTCGACGACTCATTGTGATGAGTCGCCAGCGGCTCACAGAAAGACCGCAAAGGCTAAAAAGAAGTAGTAAATTACGCTTTGCCTTTGCTCTCGCCTCGACGACTCATTGTGATGAGTTGCCAGCGGCTCACAGAAAGCCCGCAAAGGCTAAAAAGAAGTAATCTTACTTAAGCCCCAAAGCTTGAAGAGACCGTGGAGAAAGTCCGCGGTTTCTTTTGTTTTTGGGGAGCCAAAATTTTTGCTGAATAAATGAGAAAAACTAAAAAAAACTTCCAAAAAAAGTCTGTGTTTTTCTATTTTACGAAAAAGTGATATTAAGGAAAAAAAATGGAACCGAATTCGCAATATTCTTCTTCCACATCTAGTTCTGCTTCTCACAATAAGGATGATGACGAAATCGATTTGCTCGAAGTCTTGGGAATCCTTTTAAAGCATAAGCTTTTTCTTTCTGTTTGTATTGTCTTCGGCTGTATTGTCGGTTTTTTGGTCTCGAATTGGAGGACTCCGCAATATACGAGCGACGCTCTTTTGCAGATTGACGTTAAGGGGAACAAGGCGGGCAAGGCCATGGGCGAAATGGGAGCCCTTCTGGATGTAGCGAGCCCCGCCGAAGCAGAAATTGAACTCTTGAAAAGCCGCATGGTGTTGAGCTTTGTGGTGGAACAGGAACACCTTTGCTTCAACGCTTACCCGGTTGGTGCTCTGGATCGCTTGCTGCATAAGCAGGGCCGCATGGATCTTGAAAATCTTTATATTCCGGAAATAGCCCGTATTGAAAAATGGACTGCCGAAGTGGTTAGTGAAAACGAAATTGCCGTTTACACGCCGGAGGGGGTGAAACTGTTGCAGGGTCCGGTAGGGGAGCGCCTGACTGCGGCCTATGGTGGCGATACTTTGGTCATTCAGGTAAAGCGCCTGTTGGCGACTCCGGGGCAGAAATTTGTAATCGCGCAGTCCGAACCTCTAGACGCGGTTCGTGGGTTGGTAAAATCGCTGGATGTCGCGGAAAAAGGCAAACAGACGGGAATTATCGGAGTCTCTTATACCAACCGCTATGCAGACAAGGCCGCGTCTGTGTTGAATTCCATTGCCAATATCTATCTGCGTCAGAATGTCGAAATGCGCAGTGCCGAAGCCGAAAAGACTTTGGAGTTCTTGGAAGCGCAGCTCCCCGGTGTCAAGGCCAAATTGGATACCGCAGAAAAGGCACTGGCCGATTACCGCTTGAAAATCGGTTCTGTGGATATGTCGGGTGAAACGAGGGCTCACCTTGAAAAGGTTGCCGAACTTGAAAAGCAAATTCTTGAACTGGACCAACAGCGTCAAGAAGCAACACGTTTGTTCAAGGAAGAACACCCGGCGGTGCAGACCATTATGCAACAGCAGAGCCGCTTGCGCTCTGAACTTTCTAGGTTGAAAAAGTCTGCTGAAAATATGCCGCGTACACAGCAGGACGTGTTGAGCTTGCAAGAAGAGGTGGCTGTGAACAATGCTCAGTACACTGCGATGCTTAACAACATTCAACAGCTCCGCGTGGTGCGTGCTGGCGAAGTCGGCAATGTGCGCATCGTGGACTATGCCCAGATTGAACGTAAGCCGAGCAAGCCGAACAAGAAGGTTATCTTTGCGGGCTGTGTCGGCGGCTGTTTCCTCTTTGGGGCCCTGCTGATTTACTTGCTGCAGATGACCAAGCGCGGAGTTCGTAGTTCTCTCGAAATTGAACGCGAAACAGGTATCAGTGTTTATGCCAAGATTCCGAAGGCCGAAAATGCATTTCTTTCTAAGCGCAATAAGGGCAAGAATACGAAACCCCTTGTAGAAGACGATCCCGAGTCTCCTTCGAGCGAGGCCCTACGTTCCCTTTATACCGCTATTGAATTTGCGACGACGGATCTGCGTGTCATGATGGTGGCAGGTATGATTCCGGGTGTGGGAAAATCATTTGTTTCTAAGAATGTCGCAGCCTTGTTTGCCGGTTCTGGCAAGAAAACTCTGTTGATCGATGCTGACATGCGTCGCGGTGTAGTTTATAGTCATCGTAAGCAGGGCCTTGGCGATGTTCTTTCGGGACATTGTTCTTTGGATTCTGCCATTGCTGATTCCATTACGAAAAATTTGTTTGTACTGGGTGCCGGTAAGACCGATGTTTCTCCGAGTGAACTTTTGCGTGGAGATACCTTCAAGAATCTTCTTGAAGAAGTCAAGTCCAAATATGATATCGTGATTGTCGATACTCCGCCTCTGGAATTGGTGACGGACTCCGAATTGATTTACCCAATAGTCGACTTTGTCCTGTTCGTGCTGCATTACGGCAAACATTCTATGGACCAGATCAAGGAATCCATGATGAAACTCGACCGTTGCTGCGAAGGCAAGTCGCGTGCGTTCGTGATGAACTTCTGCGAACACGAGGGCCATGGGTATGGCTACGGTGGTTACGGCTACTACGGCAAGTACGGGTATTACAACAAGGACAAGAAGAAAAAATCGTAGTCCTTAATGATAGAATGCGGCTGAACCGCACGTTGTCATGCCCGGCTTCGACCGGGCATCTCCGTTTTTAGAAAGTTTCTTTTTCTATATTTGCGCCTATGAAAATCTCTCTATACGATACGACTCTCCGTGACGGTAATCAAGACCGTAAGATAAGCCTTTCTCTTGCCGACAAGTTGCAGATTGCGCGAATTCTTGACCATTTCGGTTTTGACTACATCGAAGGTGGCTGGCCGAACCCCAGCAATCCCACCGACGAGGAATTCTTCCAGAAGATTAAAGAAGTTAAACTGAAACATGCGAAGATTGCCGCCTTCGGTTCGACTCGTCGCCCGAAGGTTTTGCCCGAGAACGACCCGCTGCTGCAGGCGCTCGTGAAGTCCGGTGCACCCGTCAAGACGATTTTCGGAAAGAGCTGGGACCTGCATGTGACCGATGTCATCCGCACGACGCTCGAAGAGAACCTCGACATGATCGAGTCCTCGGTGGCATACCTCAAGGAACGTTCCGAAGAGGTGATTTACGATGCGGAACATTTCTTTGATGGTTACAAGGCGAATCCCGAGTACGCCATCGAGACACTGAAGGCCGCGGAACTCGGCCACGCCGACTGCATCGTGCTGTGCGATACCAATGGCGGAACGATGCCGTGGGAACTCGAAGAAATCGTGAAGGAAGTGAAGAAGAAAATTTCGACACCGATTGGAATCCATGTGCATAACGATGCGGGACTTGCCGTGTGCAATAGCATCTATGCCGTCAAGAACGGTGCGACCATGGTGCAAGGCGTGGTAAACGGTTACGGCGAACGTTGCGGTAACGCGAACCTCACGACCATTGCTGCAGACCTCCATTTCAAGATGGGCGCGAAGTTCTTTGCCGCAAAGAAGATGGCTAGGCTTCGTCAGTTGAGCAGCAACGTGGACCAGATCGTTAACTTGCCGAGCGATGTGCATGCTCCGTATGTGGGCGATGCGGCCTTTGCGCATAAGGGCGGAGCACACATCGATGGCGTGATGAAGGTTTCTCGCAGCTTCGAACACATTGATCCGCACGCCGTCGGTAACGACCGCGTGTTTGTCACCAGTGACCAGGCGGGTGGTTCCCTGGTTGTGGAAAAACTCAAGGCCATCAAGCCGGGTATCGACAAGAAGGATCCGGTGGTGGGTAAGCTCCTTACGCTCATCAAGGAACGCGAAAACGCCGGTTGGCATTTCGATAGCGCTGAGGCTAGCTTCAAGATGCTTGTGTACCGCCAGCTGGGAATGGTGGAAGAACCGTTCAAGGTGCTGAACTACCGCGTTATCGAAGACAAGACTCCGCAGGGGGTTTCTGTGTCGCAGGCGACGGTCAAGCTTCAGGTTGGCGACAAAATCAGTCACCAGGTGAGCGAAGGCGACGGCCCGGTAAATGCTCTGGATGCGGCGCTCCGCAAGGCATTGCTCCCGTTCTTCCCGAATATGGCGAAGGTCAAGCTTGACGACTATAAGGTGCGCGTGCTTGGAAGCAACGTGGCATCCGACGCTACCGTGCGTGTGTGGACGACCTTTGGCGACGAGAAGGGCTACTGGAATGTGGTAGGTGTTTCCAGCAACATCATCGAGGCGTCCTGGATGGCGTTTGTCGATGGCCTTACCTACAAGATTCTGGTGGACAACAAGGCAATCGAGAGCGCGTACAAGCATATCGACGTGAAGCCTGTTGAACCGGCCAAGGCGAAAGAAGCTACTGCACCTGAGAAAGCGAAAAAGTTGACAGCCCGTAAGGTCCGTGACCTCGCTGGAGTTTCAAGGAAAAAATAAGTCATGCAAATTGTAAAAGTTACTCCGAAATCTGCTGAAATTGAACGCATCTGCGGGCGCGAAGTCGGCGGATTTGTTTTTTGAAAGTTTTCTTAGGAGAAAGCGGAATGAAAATGAACTTTAAACAAATGATTTTTTTCCTTTTCTTCGATTCGCTATTTGCATGGGCTCAATCCGACATTCTTGTAGAAGCCTTTGATGAACAATGGAACAATCCTAGTCAGATTACGTTACGGTTGCGGTTGACGAACTTGTCGCAGGACACATTGACGAATGTACGGCTGCGTTATTTTTTAGGTCATGATGAAAATCGGACTTTAG